>NZ_JBKEBW010000050.1:0-69222 GCF_047973365.1 Vibrio sp.
ACATCGTTATGAACCGTGCGGCATTAAATAAATTATTGCGTGATTCGAACTCTCTTCCACCGATTGAAGAAGATGAACGAATTGGCACCTTTCTGGTTGAAAATATGACGATTGGTTTCGCAAAAAATGAAACAGGAGAATTATTGGTCGACCTTTTCAACCGGGCTTTACGTCTGGTGGATGTGTATTCTATTGTCCGTAATTATGATTACCAACCTAATTGGCGTACTGTAATTTAATATAAAAACAGCTTTTCAACTAAATAACAAATAAACTATAGCTTAGTCTTTATCGCTTTAGCTATTATATTAAGCAGATTATATCGTTTATCAACCAACGATAACATAACCCAACTGCATAACCGATTGTCGCTTTATCGTCGTTTCCGTAGAGGATTCCCAGCGAATATGCATATGGTTTATTTAGATGTGAATAAGTTTAAACAGATCAACGATACTTATGGTCATGACGTGGGCGATCAAATGTTACGCACGCTTGCTCATCATATAAAGTTGCACTGGAAAGGAAAGAGTTATCGTATTGGTGGTGATGAGTTTATCTTGGTGTCACAACGCCCTTATGCATCGATTATGCAGATGTTGAAGCCTATCCAGCAGTTCTCTCTTTTATCAAATAAAACTGGCGAGCTATTGGAGGTGAGTGTTTCCATGGGCATTGTTAAATCCGATGGCTCGCCAATAGATGAAATCATGCATCGTGCTGATCAGGAGATGTATCTCAATAAGCAGGGTAAAAAATAACGGGATAACGTTAAAATTTTCTGATCTGTTGTTCGACGGCATTGCATCAAAGCAGTAGTGAGCGCAATATAACCATATGATTTTCTGTACAAACTAATCATTAGGATTGGCTCTATGAATCACACTCAAGAACAGTCATGGGTTGATGTATTAAGAGGACACTCAAACCAACACCCCGTGATGGCGGGTGGATTGATTGTCTCTTTGCTTTTAATTGCGTTTTTCCTTTTCCAAGCTTTAACGGGTGAGAGACAACTCAACGGGCAATACGCACTTGTTGGTGGGAGTATTGCATTTCTGGCTACCGCGGTCGGTACTCTACCCGCGCTGTTTATTCGTGATATCCCGCAAAAAATGTCAGATTGTATGCTCGGCTTTGCGGCGGGGATGATGCTTGCAGCTTCTGCTTTTTCACTTTTATTGCCAGGTATCGAAACGGGTACAGAATTTTTTGAGAGCGGATTTCTTGGCGGCATCATCGTCATTCTCGGCATGATCATCGGTGTCGCGTTGATGCTTGGGCTAGACGCTTTTACTCCTCACGAACATTTAGAGACAGGTCCTTGTGGACCAGGACACGACAGATGCAGCCGAGCTTGGCTATTTGTATTTGCTATTGCTTTACATAACTTTCCAGAAGGAATGGCAATTGGCGTCGGTTACGCGCAAGGTGACTTATCTGTGGGCGTACCATTGACTTCGGCCATCGCATTGCAAGACCTTCCTGAAGGTTTAGCGGTTGCCCTTACACTAAGAGCCGCGGGTTTTGACGTAAAACTGTCCGTCTTAGTGGCAGCGTTAACCGGCATTCTAGAACCGATTGGCGCTCTACTTGGCGTAAGTTTGGCGGGTGGATTGGTCATCGCTTACCCAATCGGTCTTGGTTTAGCAGGAGGTGCCATGCTGTTTGTTGTCTCTCATGAAGTCATTCCTGATACCCACAGAAATGGGCATCAAACACTGGCGACCGTCGGTTTAATGATTGGCTTTGCCTTGATGATGGTATTGGATACCACGTTAGGCTAGGCATTCCGCAGTTCAATCGCTACTGCCAATTCGATGGATTATGGATGACAATGAGAAAAGGAACCATATCTTCGGTAATGCCAATCAGTTAAGAGAATCCTCGTTCCCATGCTCTGCGTGGGACTGCATATTTGACTCACAGAAAGTCAGATTAACTGCCTATTTTGGCTTTGGTATGCATTCCCACGGGGGACCGTGGGAACGATAACTCTGTCTTTTTGAGCTTAACTGACAGACATTACCATATCTTCGGTTCCTTTTTTATTTTCACAGTCTTTAAAGATAAAGTGTTTTCGCTGCCACTTGGTATTCAAATTCACTTTGCAGCGAAGCAAACAGCTCTTGCGTAATTTGAGCCAGTATTGCGTAATACTGACTAACTTCATTACTCGCGAGCAATTCAAGATAGCGTGCTCCCCAAGGCATTAAATGCTCGGTGATCAACACCATACCAGCTCCAGCATCACCTTTTTCTAATAACTGACTCAAAGCTAACAGCATCAAACCAAACTGGTCTTCGGGCTCTTTCATTGCACTGTGTATTTCTAACCCATTCTGACGAAGAAAAGCTCGGTAATGAGCCGTTGACTCACCGAAGACAATATTATCTTTATCTAGATACACTGAGCCCCAAGGCGGACAAGGCATTTCACCCTGACCTTCAAATAGTACCGAGAACTGATATTCAAGTTCATCTAACTGCAACTCTGGTAATCGTGAAACGAGATCGCCGATTTTGCCTTTATCGGACCAATTGAGTAACTCAGGTAAGTGTTTCAGATTGTCACGCATAGGTTGATTTTCAGCGCTAGGGTGAGAATAGAAGTTCTGTCCAAGCAGTTGAAACACAACAATAAGAGGATTCATTACATTCGCCTTTTGGTTCAAATAATAAGGTGCAGAGAGACATCTCTACACCTTATAACAACATCTATGCTTAATAACGCTTTTATTCGCTTACATGCCAATAGCCCAAAGGTCATAGAAACCAATGCGACCAGCAATTTCACCCACCACAATTAATACCGATGCCAACGCTGCTACACGAGCATTCTGTGCGCCTTTGGTCATAAATGCGGCGGCAATTAACATTACTAGTCCTAGTGCCAGTAATGCGTATTTAGCACCCCAGAACAACATATCTTGTTGATGGAACTGTACGTTCGCTTGAGACAAGAACGAGAAATAACCCGGAGTTAAAGCAAACAATACAACTGTCGCAATAGCCGTTAGCAGCCAAGCTCTTCCGCCGACATTGTTAGCCGTCATGATTGCGCCACCACAAATCACCGCAGTGAACACCATTTGCAGTGAAGTGAACGAGGTATTCCAAGCCGGGATAGTTTCAAGCTGATAAACACCCGGAATAAGGATGATAAGCGCAAGACCGGCAATCGCACCCAAGTAGCCGAAAATGTTCACCGTTGCCTCTGGAATGGTCTTTTTCAAATTGCCAACCACGTAGAGGAATACTAAACCGCCGAACAAGCCACAAGTAATGATCTCATTACTCATTGGCGAACGTCCCATACCAAACAAAGCATTAATAGCTCGTAGCGGTTGACCTAAGTGAGTTAGCGCAGAAATGCCTGCAATAACCACCATCACCAGTGAAATCAAAGCGATTTTGTTGGCTTGATTCTGATTAATCTTCTTCATTGAAGAGCAGATCTGCATCAGGATAAAAGCACCAGCGGAAGCTTGCGCCAATACAGTGAAAAATACTAATGGAAGTTCTTTCATGATTAGACCTCCTGTGGATTTAAGATAGAACCTGACGAATCACCGGTTGGTCTTGCTTGCGCATGCGCTTTAACCACTAGGTTTGGACGAGTCAGATGTGCTTTCGGCAATGGCGCAATTTCGGCTTGTGTACCATATTTCGCCCGTAGGACTTCGATATCATCAAAATCCAACGCGCGTTGTGGGCATGACGTTACACAGACCGGTTTTTCGCCACGGGCAACGTATTCGTAACAGCCATCACATTTAGCCATCACTTTCTTCTCTTCATCAAACTGTGGCGCGCCATATGGACAACGCATTTCACAGTAACGACAACCAATACATACATCTTGGTTGACCACCACAAGACCATCTTCAGCACGTTTATGCATGGCACCCGTTGGACAACCTTCAACACAGGTTGGGTTATCACAATGGTTACAACTGATAGACAAGTAGTAATTAAAAACATCCTGATCGAAGGTGCCATCTGCATTTTTTACCCAAGCACCACCACCGTATTCATAAACACGACGTAGCTTAGGACCGACATCGAGCTGATTGCGATCTTTGCAGCTCACCTGACATGTTTTACAACCCGTGCATTTAGACGAGTCGACATAAAAACCATATTGAGTCATAACTTTATCCTAATTCTTTATGCACGTTTAATTTCGACAAGGTTCGAATGCTGAGGGTTACCCTTCGCCAATGGCGATGGGTGCAGAGTGGTTAATGTATTAATACAACCACCGATGTCGATACCATTACGATTGGTTTGACGCCATGCACCTTGCGGTACGGCAACCACTCCTGGCATGATGCGTTCAGTCACTTTAACTGGCATTTGAACTTGTCCACGGTCGTTAAAGATAATGGTCATGTCGCCATGTTGTAGTCCACGCTGACTTGCGTCCATAGGGTTCATCCAAACTTCGTCTGGCACTGCTTCTCGCAACACAGCCACACTATGGTAAGTTGAGTGAGTACGGCGTTTAGTGTGAAAACCTGTCATTTGCAGCGGGAATTGTTTCATACGTTCTACATCACCCAAACCTTCGCGAGTTGGTAGATATTCAGCGACAGCAGGAATTCGATCACCTTCAGGTAACTCCCACTCTTTATCCAATGTAGCGAGCTGCTCTGAATAAATTTCAATTTTGCCAGACGGCGTTGAAAGCTTGTTCGTTTCCGGATCTTCTCTAAATTCTTTCAGCGCTATATGAGATTCAATGTCTACAAGTTCACGGTCAATAATACCCATGTCATTGGTTGCGCTAAACTCAGGTAAATAAGTACGTTTTTCGCGAATTTTGTTGTAGCTATGCTCAATCCATTGATCGAGTGTGCGACCTTCCGTAAATTTCTCACCAATACCTAACTTATACGCGATATCTGCGAGCACATCGTAGTTAGGACGGTTTTCCCACAGCGGAGTAATCGTCGGCTGCATACGAATCAAATAATGGTATGGACCAGTTGCGTACGAGTTATTCACTAAATCCGCCGCTTCTAACCAAGAAACGTCCGGCAGTAAAATGTCCGCATAACGAGCCGAACTGGTCATGTGGTGATCCCACACTAAGATAAATTCACATTTGGATTCATCAGATAAGATTTCATGAGTACGGTTTAAATCGGAGTGTTGGTTGCCCGTCACACCACTTGAATAACTCCAGAGAAATTTAACTCCAGTCTCTAAGCGAACTTTAACTTTAACGTAACTGTTTTTCGCCGTCATATTCTCATGATCGTCAATCGCCTTAGTCCATAAGAAGCAAGGAATTGAGGTTTTAACTGGATTAGGTAACGCAAATCCCGGGACTGGATAACTAGAACTGTAACCCCAGTTACCACTGTTAGTTCCCTGACGACCAAATTGTTTTGTTATCACAGGCAACATCATGATCGAGCGAGAGGCTTGCTCGCCATTCATCGTACGTTGTAATCCCCAGCCCTGAGAGATCCACGCGGCTTTTGCATTAAAAAGTTCGCGGGCAAGCTGACGAATTCGCTTCGCTGGAATGCCGGTAATTGCCGCCGCCCACTCCGGTGTTTTCTCAGTTTTATCTGTGCCCAAACCTAAAATATAAGATTTGTAAGAGGCGTTTTTCTCAGCCGAAGCTGGCAGTGTCGACTCATCCCAGCCCACCGAATATTTATTGATGAATTCATCGTCGGCCATGCCTTCTTTGATCAGTGTATGACCAATAGCCGCTACTAACGCAGCGTCGGTTCCAGGACGAATCGGCAGCCATTCTGCATTCAAACCTACAACTGAATCAGTGCGGCGAGGATCGATGATAATCACTTTTGCTTGACTGTCTTCTAAAGCACGATAAAGCTCTTGAACCTGACCACCGCCAGACATACGTGTCTCAGCAATGTTCTGACAGAACATCACGACCAGATCCGAATGCTTAATTTGCGCCATGTAACTACCTTGCGGAGTACCGTAGACAAACGGCTCTACACGACCAATTTGCGCGGTCGAATAAGTATTGTGCTGCTCAAGAAAACCACCCATGAGGTTCAATAAACGCTTACAAGCATTTCGCCCATGTAAATTTGCCCCTGTTGAGCCAGAACCGTACTGATAATAGATAGCTTCGTTACCATAGGTATCAATAGTGTGGCGCAATTTGTCGGCGATGATTGTGGTGGCTTCGTCCCAGCTAATACGTTTAAACTTACCTTCACCACGCTTACCAATTCTTATCATTGGGTATTTCAAGCGGTCCGGGTTGTAAGTTTTGTAGCGGTTCGAACGTCCACGCAGACAAGGGCGGATCTGATGCTGACCAAATACTGAATCATCAATGCCATCTTCAGTATTAATACGGACAATTTGATCGTCTTTGACGTGAACTTTTAACGGACATCGGCTACCACAGTTAACAAGGCAAGCGCTCCATTTGATCTTCTCTTCTGAACTGGTTGCAGGCGTTGCCGCATTGGTTACCGAAGAAAATGGGAGGGTTAATCCAGACGTTAATGCAGCAGCGGTAGCGGTTGTCGCGGAGGCTTTCATAAACCCCCTTCGAGACAACTCACTATCTAATAAGGTTTTATTTTTCATTGCTCTTTCCCATTTTAGTTAACCGGTTACATTTCCAGCTATTTCAATATTGATGTTGTTATAGCGTTGACAGGGCAGTGGTATTGGCAGGAATTGCAGCCATTACACAGATCCAAATCAATCGTTGGTTTATTATTCTTTTGCACAGTTATTGCGCCAACTGGACAGCCGTGCTGACATTCAGCACAGTAAAAGGCAGTTTGCGGATTACAGTTCGAAGTGATGACTGGTCGAACGTAACAATCACTGATGGTATGAGAGAGTGCGGATGTCGGACAGACCTCATTACACTGATGACAGTGTGAACAAAAGTTCAGCTCTAAATCGAGTTCCGCAAGTTGATTTTTTACGACGACAATACCGTTTGGGCACGCAGATACACATTCACCACAACCAGTACAAGTTTGAATAAAATCTTTCTCTTCCAACGCAGTTGGAGGACGAGGCACATTTCGAGCAACTGAATTCGATTTATTCGCATGGCGAACGATATTACGAAAGAAGTTGCGTTTCCCCACATCCATAACGCACCCTCACCTACTACTTTTGAGCTATAGTGAGGCATTGCGTTCGGTAACGAATTGATGAATATCAACTCAATGTAACTAAATATTAAAAAATATTACTAGATGATTATCATTCTCATGAATAAGTAGGAAATCAGTGGTTTTCTCTGTGAATAGCAAAGTAATGGGATAAGTTTAACACCTTTTCAATACTGCTAAATTGCGGTCATACCAACATCGTAATTGAAAATAATTCATACACTACATGATAAAAATGCGGTTGAGTTCATATAAATAAAACTTAATTATTTAGCCATCTAGACGTGTTTTTTTTTGTGTATTTAGAGGTAACAAGATGTCTGAACATATTAATCCGATGATCACTCCTTTCTTCGCTGACCAAGTTGGTAGCCTATTGCGCAGTGACAAACTCAAAGCTGCTCGCTTACAAAAGCAAAACAACGAAATTACGGCAGAGCAACTTATTCAAGTTCAGAGGGAAGAAACTCGCTTACATGTTGAACAGCAGAAGTTGGCTGGGCTTACTGCTATTACTGACGGTGAATACTCACGTGCATGGTGGCACTTTGATTTTCTTGAAGGATTAAACGGCGTTGAAGGCTACACACCTGAAGTACCTCTCAACTTTAAAGGCACCAAACCAAAAACTCACAGCATTAGAATCATCGACAAAATTGGCTTCGACTCTAACCACCCTTTTCTTGATGAATTTGAATTTCTAAACTCATTGCTTGAACCAGAGCAACATGTAGCGAAACAGACAATACCAAGTCCCAATATGCTTTTCCTGCGTGGTAAAAATGTCGCTGAATGCTATCGGGATAATGAAAGTCTGTTGATCAACGATTTAATTCAAACCTATCAGGATGCTATCCAGGCTTTTTATGACAAAGGCTGCCGTTACCTACAACTCGACGATACGTCTTGGGCTTCCTTCTTTTCTGAAGGTGGCGTGAATAGCCTTAAAGAGCAGGGATACGATACTAATAAGCTACTCGTGGTTTTCGAACACCTACTGAATGAATCGATTAAAAACAAACCTCACGACATGCTGATCACCATGCACATTTGCCGGGGTAACTTCAGATCGACTTACTTTGGCTCTGGTGGCTATGAAGCAGCCGAAGAAACCATATTTGGCCGGCTCAACGTTGATGGATTGTTCCTGGAGTTTGACGACGAACGCTCAGGCGGATTCGAACCGTTAAGACATGTGACCAAAAAAGATCTTTTCATCGTACTCGGTCTAGTAACATCAAAGACGCCAGAGCTTGAGCCAAAAGAATACATCAAATCACGAATTCTTGAAGCGACAAAGCATATTCCCCTTGAGCAGTTGCGCTTAAGCCCACAATGTGGGTTCGCATCCACGGAAGAAGGTAACATTCTTTCCGAACAAGAGCAGTGGAATAAGCTTAAACATATTGTTGAGATTGCTAACGAAGTTTGGGGATGAAAGCCGTTAACAAAGCAAGCTCACCGATAACTAAAGCTGTGTTGCAAGAGCTCAGTACTCTTTGGAATATTAACTAACTTTTATTAACCACCTAAAACAACATCAGCGACCAAAGCCGCTGATGTTGTGAGTCTCAAAAGGAAACAGATTAGCTATAACGATAAGGTCTGCCTGCTTTTTCCATATCTGAGTTGTATTTCTTAAATATCTCAACCACTTTTGCTTTGGTTGGCGATTCTTTCGCAATCTCATCCCAGAACTTGTGCGATTCAGCTTCAACAGTTGCCCACTCAGCATCTGGAATAGAGGTCAGTTTCATGTCTGCCCCCTCTACACGAAGTTTTGCTTCACCGCCCCAGTACCACCATTGTCGATAATAATGAGAGCTATCCATACAGAGTTGTAGCAGTTCTTTTAGATGTTCAGGGAGCGCATTGTAACGTTCCATATTGGCAAAGAAGTGTCCAATCCATGCACCAGAGATGTTGTTGGTTAGGAAGTAATCCGTCACCTTTGACCACCCCACAGTGTAGTCTTCAGTGATGCCCGACCATGCAATACCATCCAATTCACCGGTTTGAAGGCCCACTTCCACATCTTCCCAAGGAATAGATACTGGAACTACGCCGAACTTAGCAAGGAAACGACCCGCTGTTGGGAAAGTAAAGATACGAAGACCTTTAAGATCATTCAGGCTAGTGATTGGCTTTTTCGTTGCGAAATGACAAGGGTCCCAAGCACCTGCGGAAATGTGTTTCACACCTACTTTCGCGTACTCTTCTTTCCAAATTGCGTCCAAACCGTATTGGTTGAATAGCACTGGAATATCAAGTAAATAACGACTACCAAATGGGAAGTAGCCACCAAAAGTAGTGACTTCTGTTGGCGATGCCATAGAGTCATCATCAGACTGTACAGCGTCGATAATGCCTTTTTGCATCGCACGGAAAAGCTCACCGGTTGGTACTAGTTGGTCTGCAAAATACAGTTCAATTTGCATTTCATCGCCCGCGAGGCGGTTAAACATTTCGATGGCAGGTTTCACTACATGCTCAGCCAACGCAGGACCAGCGTACGTCTGCATACGCCATTTAATTTTCGGGTTCGCTGCAAACGTTTTAGCAGGAGCAAGCAAAGTTCCCGCGGTGAGCGCCGCTGCACTGGTTAAAAACTTACGTCTTGAATTCATGGATATCCCTCCGGTTAATTTTCCCTGTGGACTTCTCGTCCGACTGGTATTTTTATTTCTAAAAAATCGAGTTGTTGCTTATTTTCCGTATACGTAATCAGGCAGCCACAACGCCATTTGCGGAAAAATCATGATTAGGATCAGCGAGAGCACCATAATGGCAACAAAAGGCCCTATGGAGCTGTATATATCCCGTAGCGTAATACCCGGTGGAGCCATGGCTCGCATCAGGAACAGGTTGTAACCAAACGGTGGCGTGATATACGCAATCTGAGACGTGACGGTGTAGAGAACGCCATACCAAATGAGGTCAAAGCCCAATGCGTGAACCAACGGAACATACAACGGAGCCACGATAACCAGCATCGCGGTATCATCAAGAAAGGTTCCCATCACCAAGAATGAAAGCTGCATCAGGATAAGGATTGTCCACGGGCTTAAACCTAGTTGTTCCGTAAACAAAGTTTCGATGGATTTCACCGCCCCTAAACCATCAAACACCGCGCCAAAGCCCAAGGCAGCAAGGATGATCCACATAAACATACAGGAGATGGCTAATGTGCTGCGCACAGAGTTCTCAAACACAACGCGCGTCATACGTCTTTTAAGAATTGCCGCAAGAAACGCAGCCATTGCACCGATAGCTGAACTTTCCACTAGGCTTGTCCAGCCATTGACGAAAGGAACCATCATCACTGCGAAGATGCCTAGCGGCAGAATACCTGCACCAAGCAGACGAAGTTTTTCAGACATCGGAACATTGCGCTCTTCTGCGCTAAGAGCAGGACCAAGACTGGGGTTTATGCGACAGCGAATAGCCACGTAGAGAATAAACAATACCGCCATGACTAAACCAGGTATTACGCCCGCAAGCCAAAGCTGACCAACCGGTTGACGCGCAATCATCGCATACAGAACTAACACCACTGATGGGGGAACAAGTATTCCCAAAGAAGAGCCCGCCTGAACAACGCCCGTAACCATTTTTTTGTCGTACTTGCGTTTTAAAAGCTCAGGTAACGCAATGGTTGCACCGATTGCCATACCCGCAACGGACAAACCGTTCATGGCTGAGACCAACACCATCAGTCCAATAGTACCAATAGCCAGACCACCCGGCATAGGCCCCATCCAAACATGGAACATCTTGTATAAATCGTCAGCAATTTTCGATTCAGACAGGATATAGCCCATGAAAATAAACATGGGCAGTGTAAGCATTGGGTACCAGTTCATCAGCTTTACAGCTGCGGTAAAAGGGATTTCGACCCCTCCGTTTCCCCATAAAAGAATAGCAGCAATGGAAGCAACAGCACCTATTGCAGCAAATACACGTTGACCCGTTGCCATAAGCAACATCATCAACGAGAACATCATTGTTGCGATCATGCCGTAACTCATTTGAGCTCCACTCCTCGTATCGTCGCGATATCTTTAATAAATTGTGAAATAGCCTGAAGGATCATCATGAAAATACCAGCGCACATCAGCGCCTTTATCGGCCACAGCAGTGGTCGCCAAGCCGTGCGAGTGCGTTGTCCATACTCAAGCGAATAGAGTGTGCTTTCCAACCCGCCGTAAAGCAGAACTGCGAGGTAAAAAAGCAAAAAGAAGACGGTGAAAGCATCTACCCATGCTCGCGTTTTGACAGACCATTCGCCATAGAACAGGTCCATACGAACGTTTGCGTTGAGTTGGATAGCGTATGCGCCACCTAAGACGTAATAGGCAACCATCATGAATTGAGCAGACTCAAGCGTCCACAATGACGGCATAAAAAAGGTTTTAGAGATAGAAGACCAAAGCAGGATCCCCACCATGACAAATATGCCATACGTCATGATACGACCAACGCAGCGATTAAACGCGTCGACGTATTTCACGTAGGCAACAACAAATCCGGGCATGAAATTTCCTTATTACCAATCCCTTAAAGTAAAAAGTGCAGATAATTCACTTTATCCATATCAATTCGAAGACTGATGAATCTGCTGTTTTTATAATTAATGTTTATAAACAGTCAGTGTGAGCACTTATTTGGTGAACTAGGCAAAAGACACGCCAATTTGTATTTTTTATACAACTTAGTTAGTGACTTAGGTTATGAAAAGTGAAACATCAGACAACATAACCATATGATTCAAATGGGTAATATTGATAATAAAAATATTATTGCGAATATTTGATACAAGAGGTGACCAACAAAATCTTTCGAAAAATCAAAGATAATTGCACTAAATTAGGATAAACAATAACCATTATGGCGCAGGTTATATTGATGTCTCAAAACGCTTTCGCTAATAACAATTCACACTTAAAAGTGCCCATTGTTATAAGTCATTTAAAATGAGCTGACACCGACTTCACAAGGTCGGTGCCAAAACCATTACAGTCCCCTAATTTAAATCTATTTCGAACGAAGTAATAAAGTGCGAACACTTACTATAAACGTGTGCCATTTAAGTTGGCAGACTTTTGGTTACTTAACGGAATTACATTACGTATTCGTATGGTGCTTGGATGCCTAGTGGAATACCTACCACCCAGTAAGCAAGTAAGAACACAGTCCAGCCAATCAGCATTGCGATAGAGAATGGCATCATCAGAGAAGCTAGAGTACCGATACCTGTTGATTTCACGTAACGTTGGCAGTAAACCACTACTAGCGGGAAGAATACCATCAGAGGCGAAATGATGTTCGATACCGAATCGCCCACACGGTAAGCCGCTTGAGAAAGCTCAGGTGAGATACCCACAGCCATCAGCATTGGCACTAGGATTGGACCAATCAACGCCCATTTCGCAGATGCAGAACCGATGATTAAGTTAACTGAGGCCGTTAGCAGGATCATACCCACGATTGTTGCTTCGCCCGGCAGATTCATAGCTTTCAAACCTTCAGCACCGTACAACGCGAGCATTGTACCGATGTTTGATTGTGCAAAAACCGATAGGAACTGAGCACAGAAGAACGACATTACGATGTATGCACCCATGGTAGACATGGTCGTTGCCATCGCTTTGATGATGTCATTACTGGTTTTAAATGTGCCAGAAACGCGACCGTAGACATAACCTGGAATAATGAACAGGATGAAGATCAACGGAACAATCGACTTCATGATTGGCGCAGAGAACGCGGTAATCTGACCATCAGGAGAGCGCAGTGCTGAGTCTTCAGGCATTAGCGCTGCAATAAGAAACGCGATACCAGCAACCATGGCCCAACCTGCGTAACGAAAAGCTTTTGATTCTAGCTCAGTGAAAGACGCAAGATCCGGTGCCTTTTCTGCGTCTTCATCGATTGGCGTGTTTGCCAAACGTGGCTCAATGATTCTCTCAGTTACGTACCAACCAATGGCAATAACAATAACAGAAGATAAACCAGTGAAGATAATGTTCGCCAGAGGATTGACCACGTATTCAGGGTCTAGAACCTGAGCAGCCGTCTGAGTGAAACCTGCTAACAACGGATCAATACCAGAAGGAATAAAGTTCGCAGAGAAGCCACCAGAAACACCGGCAAATGCGGCAGCAATACCTGCTAATGGATGACGACCCGCTGCGTGGAAAATAATGCCACCCAGAGGAATAACCAGTACGTAGCCTGCATCAGCTGCAGTGTGTGACACAATCGCTACCAAAATCAGCATTGGCGTTAATAGCTTCGCTGGCGTGAAGTTCAGCATTTTCTTCAGACCCGTGGTGATAAAGCCAGACGAGTCAGCCACGCCAACACCTAACATTGCAACTAACACGATGCCTAGCGGAGCAAAGCCAGTAAACGTTGTTACCATACTCGCAAGGAAACTCGCTAGTGACTCACCGGTTAGCAAGTTTTTAATTATCAGAGCTTCGCCAATTCTTGGGTTTACAAGGTCGAATGAAACGTTTGATAAAAGAGCGGACGCGACCCAAGTAATAACGAGTGCCCAAAAGAATAAAATTGCCGGATCAGGGATCTTATTACCTGCTCGTTCAATGTAATTAAGAAAGCGATCCATACCGCTCGGTTTCGGTGATGACGCTTGATTTAATATTTGGTTACTCATAGTAACTCCATAATCAAAGATGTTGGTTACAAAGGCTTTCTAAAAATTATCATTTCAGCCCGTTTCTCAACGTTTGATTCTATTAAATCAGAGGTATAAAAGCACAAAACACTACATAAAATGAAATACTTAGATAAATATTTCAGTAACAATCAAATAATGTATAACAAATAATACACAACCGAAGCCAAAAAATTAAAACAATTGCAAAAGTGATATGAGATAGATTGCAAAGAAACTTGAAAATCACCATGCTAAACGTTATGTGTGTCCAAGTAACTCGATTCTCTTTGTTAACTTAATGAAATATAAAATTTTATTTTATTAAAACCATATACAATCACTCTCCTTTATGTTTTGTGCAACCAAAACATAAAGGGCATAAAAACTCAAACTACGTGAGACTGAAACAATCATAATAAAAGGACTAATGTGCATAACAAATATAAGTATCAAAGAATTACTTGTTCTGCTGTTCGAAATCTCTTTGCCAAGAGCGATCTCTCACAATCAATGAAGGCTCCACTATTTTACAACGATTAAAATCATTTACTGAGTGATTACTAAGTAGTTGTTCCATTAGTTGACTAGAACACTTAGCCACTTCACTAATATTCTGATTGACAGCAATCACAGTATTGGGAAGGAACTCCAGCATATTGTGATCATCATAAGTCGCAATTAACATTTGATTCGGTATTGAACCATAGCGCTGCCTTATGAAGTGTAGAGCTCCTTCAAGAATAGGGAGTGATGAGAAAACTAATGCTTCTGGAATACGCTTGAGTTGATTATATAAACTTTCCATCGCTTGGTAGCCGTCAATATCCGTATTATGTGGTGTAGACACACTCCAGTTAGGATGTAAGTCACGCTCTATTGACTGATGAGCATCGAGAAATCCACGTAAACGATTTTGAATGGTTGGAAGAGAAGCATCACCATAGATATAAAAAACTTCCGATGAAGTCATATCTAACATTTTAAGCGTCATCTCATAACTACCCTTATAGTTATCTGAAATGACCACAGGCAATTCATTGACCCCAAAATCTCGGTCTATAAAAACGATAGGGGTAGATTTGGCTTCTAACGGCAAATTTTTCTGTCTTGCAGAAGAAGAAGAGGCAACAAACAATCCATCGACACTTCGACCTAGTAAGATATCAGTTTGTCTCTTTTCAAGATCAGCATCATCTTGGCTGGACACAGTGATAAGCTGATAGCCGTGTTGTTGAGCAAGTTGCCCTAGCCCCTCAGCCAATTGTGCAAAATACGAGTTCGTCAGGTTTGGGATGACCAACCCCAAAGTTTCGCTTTTCTTAAGCTTCAAACTCCGGGCTGCCTGGTTAATCCTATACCCGTGTTCACGAATATATTCTTCAATAGAGTTTTGAGTTTTCTGTGAAATACGATATTTCTTTGCTTTGCCGCCAATAACTAATTTCACAGTGGTAACAGAAACGCCAATCGCTGCGGCGATTTCATCAATACTTTTACTCATTATCTACCAAATTATTTGTTCATCACTATTACCCACAATAGAGTAATAGTGAAAATTTTCAATAAGATATCAAAGATTTTAACATCTATTAGGATTGCAGGTTAAAGCTTTCATAAACTATGGTTTCTCTGTTACTTGTGTAAGTAACATGGAAACATCCATCACGAAAATAAATCGCTGGATAAGAATATTCCCCTGCTGCGGTCTCAAGGTCAATGAGCTGGCTCCAAGACTGGCCATTATCCTGAGATAATGTGACTGATATTGGAAAACGAGCACCCCAGTTACCAAATACCGGATTATAGACTAATGCAATATGGCCTTCACCAAAGCTAACTAAATCTATGCCACTATTATTATTCGGTAACTCCGTTGGGTAAACCTCACACCATGTTTCACCCCAATCTTTCGAATCACTGCGGTATATAAAACCACGAGTACTTCTCAACAGCATATGGACAAAGCCTGGCTGAGACTCCCAAAGCGTCGGCTGAATCACTCCATCCCAACGGAAAACTGTATCAGCCTCAGTTTCCCATAAAGCACCATCGCTCAAACCTTGCCACACACTCGTATTGTTTACCGATTTTATCACTTGGCTATGATCACAAGGAACCGCTATTTCACGCCAAGACTGACCATGGTCAATGGACTTATCTATTTTCGCATCCCAATAGAGTTCATTTTCAATGGAATTAGGTGCAATCCAATGCCCGTTGCTCAAACGCAACAATTTATTTTTTACTGGCCCCCTAGGAGTACTGCTACCTTCGACCACATCGACAGGCTCAGACCAGTTATCCCCAAGATCATAAGATATTGACACTTTTGTCACCCATGTCTGAACATCTGAGCCACATTTATAAAACAGCCAAATAGTTTCATCTTCATAATGAAGAACAGGGTTCCACTGTGCAACACGTTCATGGTCAAAAATTTTTCTCGGCGACAACCAACACCCTTCATTCTGTCTACTGAGCCAGATTGCTGTGTTAGGATCACCTTCTTTGGTTCCTGCAAAAAATGCCACTAACTTATTGTCATTAGGTAACACAATCACTGTTGAAGCGTGGCATTGCTGAAATGGTAGCACTCCCTCCTCAAACAGCTTTTGCTTTATAGTAATAGGTATCAACTCACTCATGAGGCACACCCTTAAGCGTATCCTGTTCAATTTTACGCTTATTTAATAGTGATTTAACAATTGGGCTCACTAAAGAAGCTACCGTTAAAACCAACAGTCCCAGAGCAATTGGTCGTGTTATAAAAATGCTATAGTCACCATTTGACAAGATCAGCGCCCTACGCAAGTTACTTTCTAACATTGGACCTAAGATAATCCCCAAGATAATAGGCGCAACACCGAACTTTTCACGAATTAAGAAGTACCCAACGAAACCCGAGGCAATCATCAGGAAAACGTCCAATACGTTGTTATTGATACTAAATGAACCAATCACACATAAAACCAAAATCATGGTATTTAGCAGAGGACGAGGCACTTCAGTGATTTTGGTAAAGAATTTAACACCAAATAACCCAAGAACAAGCAACATGATATTGATGATAAATAAACCAGCAAAAATCATATAAATGTCTGAAGCATGCTCTGCAAATAGCAGAGGTCCCGGTTGCAGGCCTTGGATCATAAATGCACCTAAGATAATTGCCGCAACAGCATCTCCCGGAATACCTAGAGTCAATAGCGGCACCATTGCCCCCCCAGTCACCGCATTGTTTGCTGCTTCCGGAGAAACCAACCCTCTTAGATTACCGTTTTCAAATGTTTCTCCATTTTTGGCCGACCGACGAGTCTCGTTATAAGAAATAAATGCAGCTACATCACCACCTGCGCCAGGAATAGAGCCAATAAAAGTACCAATTAAACTCGAACGCAACAAAGTTATCTTAAGCTTGGAAATAAGCTTCAAGTGAGAGAGCGTTTTGCGGAAAGACGTTTTTAATTCGACACTTGCTGTCTCATCCATTCCGTTATCCAAGGTGTTAATAATGATCTGAGAAAATGCGAACAGGCCAATCAATATGGGCACAAAACTAATTCCACTCATTAAATACATCGAGTCAAAGGTGAAACGGGTGTAACCAGTGAAGCTATCCACACCAATGGTAGCAATTAATAACCCGATAACACCGCCGATGAGTCCTTTCGCTAAACACTCCGAGCTTATTGATATGATTATGCTCAAACCAAATACTGACAGTATAAAGTATTCAGCGGCTGAAAATTTCAAAGCAAACTTGGCGAGCATTGGAGACAGAAAAGTGAGAACAAGCGCACTTACAAGGCCACCAATGACCGAGGCAACCGTCGATAAAGTTAAAGCCTTATCACCTTCCCCTCTTTGGGTGAGAGGATAACCTTCCATAGTTGTAACCATTGATGCTGGTGTGCCAGGCGTATTTAATAAAATGGCGGAGATTGAACCACCATAAACAGCACCAACATAAATGCCTAGCAACATCATAATGCCACCGCTACCGTCAAACATCAGTGTCAAAGGAAACAGTACTGCAACCCCCATAGTGACCGAAAAGCCTGGTAATGCTCCGATAGCAATGCCAACAACAACACCAAATAAAGCAGGTAATAAATTAGACAGCGAACATGCCGCCCAGATAGATTCAATAACAACATCCATTATGCTTCCCCCCACAGAGGCAAAGGAATATAAAGAAACTGGATAAATACCCCCCAGACCATCACAAACAAAAAGACCAGTAGCACATAAAGGCTTGGACGTTTTAGCCATAGTTTAAACTCAGCTAAATAGTCCTTAACCACGAAGCGATTCGCTAGTTTAAAGAATGGCGTTATCAGAATAACAAAGGGGAGCGTGCTTAAAACAAAACCAAACTTGAACAATGCCAAAACGTACAGACAGCTGATCAGAGGGATGGTAAAAATGCTAATTTGCACACGTTCTCTTATAGCTCCCTCTTGGTATCGTTGAACGATAACAATGATAGAAAGGAGTATGAGTGCACTAGCGAGAACCTGAGGGAAAAACATGGGTCCTAACGGGTCGGTGGTTGTATGCACAAATTGCGAGGCATACATCAAAATGCTGCTTCCGATACCGATAAAAAGGACAGCGATGATAATACTAATCATAGCGACACCTATATGATTGTCAGATGACAGCAGTACGCCTAACCATACTGCTGTCAGAAACAGAAAACTTACAGTGCAATTTCACTAACGAGCTTTTTGTAGTAGTCGTTATCTTCTTTCACCATTTTGTTTACTTGTTCGACATTCATATTGTTTACTTCAATACCTTGGTTATTCATGAATTTAACAAATTCTTTATCAGCCATGGCTTTAGTAAAAATGTCAGAGAGTGCTTTATAACGCTCGTCATCCACTTTTTGTGGAACAGCTAGTGCTGCCCAAGCACGTACCACAAAGTCATATCCTAGCTCTTTGAACGTTGGTACAGTAGGGAACATCGGCAGACGATTGTCTCCCATAACACCTAGCAGTTTTAATTCCCCTGCTTTTAGCTGACTGTTCGCATTACCAGGTCCAACTGTAATTGCGTCTAAGTGATTTCCCATCAAAGCGGCTACTGCTTCAGAGCTACCGCCAGCATATGGAACATCAACAAATTCAATACCATATTGTTGTTTCATCGCGACAGAAGCTAAATGCCAGATTGAACCAACACCTGAATTACCCACTTTTAACTTGCCAGGATTTGCTTTTGCGTACGCAACAAACTCATCCACCGTATTATAAGGGCTGTCTTTAGGAACAATGAGCCCTGCAGGTTCTGCAATTGGAGCGACAATATATTTGAACGCTGAATAATCGATAGGGGAGCGTTTTAAGTGTGGAAGGATATCCAACTCCACTGTTGTCATCACCAATGTATAGCCATCCGCTTTAGAACTAGCAGCTTGTACCATACCAGTTACACCTCCAGCACCAGGGCGGTTTACAACAATGATATTTTTGTCCACATGGCTTTTGGCGTACTCAACCAGACCACGTGTAGTAATATCTGTACCACCGCCAGGTGACTTAGGCACAATCACGGTGATGTCCTTCGTTGGAAAGTCAGCCATGGCCGCTACCGGGGTCAAAAGACAACTAAAACTAAACAGTGCTGTTAATAGTTTTTTCGCTTGCATTTTATAATTCTCCGTAGGATACATTTGTAGGTTTTGATGTTCTTATTAATTTATTTATTGATAATTTTTTGACTGTATCGATTGGATAAACGCTGCAATTGATCAATCAACGTGATATTGGCGTTGCTATAAAACTCCTCTTCATTTCTTGTTCGGCTTACGGTTGTATTAAAATTCCCAATTTGCTTCTGCGCATATTTAGCAGAAACTGGGTAGCTAATAAGCTCACTGAGTGAAGACACCGACAGGAAGTCTGCGACCTCAGTAACCAAATCGGAATGCTCATCATAGTGACTGCAAAGCCAGGTATAGAGGTCACAGTGATAGTTGGCCATCACCCCGCTATATCCAGCCGCCCCCATCCTCAATGAACCCAATAAAGTAGGCCCATTCGCGTTATAAATTTTAAAACTGCTGTTTTTAGCTATTTCAAGACGTTCAGAAAGAACATCAAGAGAACAACAGGTATCTTTTAAAAAAGTAAAACGTTTGGAATTAACACACCACTGCAGTACTTCGTGGCTCAGCAGACGCTTCCACGGTGCCGGGCATTCATAAAGGCCGAGTGGAATGTCCTCAGGTAACGCCTCCGCTATTTTTTCCATGAAATGGATAACTTCACTGTCTGTCGCTGACTGAGGCCCCAAACGATTAGTGATAAGGACCACCCCATCAACACTGGCTTCCACCATGTTGTTAAGCTGCACAATTTGATCGTCAAACTTATCTGCAGTATGACCTGATGCAATCACCGGAACACGGTGATCCACTTTCTCAACAATGAAGCGCACCATGTCTTGCATTTCTTGATCGCTTAAATGCATGATTTCACTAGATTGACAAGCAGCAAACAAACCCACGGCACCGGAGTCGATATACCACTCAATCAGTAACGCTAAGCTATCGTAGTCAACCGACAAATCGCGATTGAATGGAGTGAGCATGACGGGTACAACTCCATTTTGTAATTCTTTAATATGAGCTTGTGTATACATGATAATTCCCTATAAACCCGCAAGCATGACACGCATATTTTGTGTCAGAGCTTGAGACACAAATGCTTCCAATACCGTATCCAAGTGTTTTGCTTCAACATAAGCAACAGTTATATGGTTGCTTTGATGCCCCGCCATCAAATCATCGCGACTGACACCGGTTAATTCACAGTTCATCAAAGGCCATTCTGGAGTGGTTGCCTGAGAACGTCGTGTAAACTCATCCAGAGGAAGTTCTGATGCAGTACCGGTTCCGACATGTAGAATGACTTGTTGACCTTCGTAATGGGCCCTTGCCCAGATAAAGGAACCCGCTTTACATTGACCCGCAATGGTGGAGCCACCTTTAGGGAAGAACATCTTAGGCTGACGATAACCATCTGCACCTGCTATACCACCTTTAATGTGTTCGAATGGCACCGAGCCTGAAATTTCAAAGTCCCAGTAAAACACACCTTGATATTCACTACCCCAACGAATGTCGTGTAGTGTGGTTTCGCTTGGAAGATTTAGACTATCAAGCAGACGGAAAAGCATCGTTTGAGGAATAGCTGTACCCATATCCACTTCATTAATACAAGGAATAGGTTTTCCGGCACGAATGATTTGACCATTCGTATTAGGAATAGGGAAACGTTCTGTCGAGCCTATTGCACCTTCTGCAAAATCCGATGCCGCGCAAACATCTTTTAAACCCTGTTGATATTGAACACCAACACTGGTTAAACCAAATCGTTCCGTCATTCGAGCCATGGCAATCATCATTGCACACTGTTCCATCACCTGATCACGAGTTAATTCTGTGGCTGGGTTTTGACCATAGTGAAAGTTCATGCCTCGTTCTTCATACCAGCGAACACATTGTTCTCTTAGTTCCTGAGGAACTAAGCTCATCTCATACACTAAAGCTGATTGAGAAAGGCTTTCAATTGGCATGCCGATATTAACCATGGACTCCAATGGGAATACTCCGTTCATCATGCCCATACAGAATGAGTCAAATAATCCGATGATCTCTTTGTTTTGCATAATGTAGGCGCCAACTTGTTTGCCTAGCTCTGCAGCCGATGTTTTAGTCATTGGATGTTCATTGGTGATCTCTTTTAAATACGAGGTATCATGCTTGATATGACCCGTTTTCAACCACAAGTCTAATCCTGTATAAAAGAAGTCATCATCAAAATTCTCTGACCATAGTCGGGAGTATTGACCTCCAAGACTAGTCAATGTTCCAGCCATACATAGGGTTCCGACTAAACCCGGCCACGTACCATCAAAATTAGCCAATAACAATATTGGACCCTTGTGATGAACCAAACTCGGAGCTACATGATGCGAATATTGCCATACCGTAAGAAGAACAATTAATGGCGCTTCCGGGTCAATACCCGCAAGAACATTACAGCCTTCACGCTGACTCGAAATAAACCCATGCCCTCTTTCCAAATCAACAGGATGAGCCCTGCGGACGCTATAACCAAAACGTTGTTCAAGAACCTTAGTTAGCTTTTCTTCAAACTTTTGTTGCACCGGCCAGCAATCCACATTGGCAGACTCTCTTAAGTCTCCGTTTGCAATCAATACAATTTCTTTACCTGTTGATTTACGAATTTCAGGTCTAGCAGGTAATGATAAAGACAACTCAGACATATAAACTCCTATTGAAAATTAGGTGTATCTTTCATTAATCGACGATATTTCATTTGGTCTTCGTACATTTCTAAAAAGACCTGATATTTTGCAGCATGGTAACTTTGTGTATGTTTACGGGGCTCTATCCGCGCGCCCACAGACGACATCGCTTCAATCGCTTCTGGAAGAGAAGAAAAATGACCGGAAGCCGCTGCACCTAACATGGCCGAACCAAGCAACACAGCTTCAGAATCACTAGGAAGCACAACGGGACATCCAGTAATATCGGCATGCTCGCGTAGCCAAAGTGGATTTTTCACTCCACCACCACACATATGTATTTCTTCAATTCGATGCCCATTTGCTCTCATGGCTTCAATGATGTGGCGCGTACCATAAGCAACCGATTGAATTGCAGCTAAATAATGAATGGCTAGAGTGTTAATATCTTCGTTCAGGCTCAAACCAGATATCATCCCCTTCAGTGTCGGGTCTGCTCGTGGCGAACGGTTTCCGTGGTGATAACCCAATAAATGCAGTTGCTGAGTCAGATATGGTTCACTCTCTTCAAGTACTTCGATCTGTTTATTCAGCAGTTCATACACCGAACATCCTTCATTCTCTGCAGATTGTTTGAGTACAGAGTGACAGGCTGCGTCGCGAATAACATGATCGACCAACGCTCCTGCAGAACTTTGTCCACCTTCGAGTAGCCAGGTATTAGGAAGCATCGCCCCCCAGTATGGTCCCCATACCCCTTCAACAAACAGAGGCTCAGTGCTGATAGCCATATGGCAGGCAGACGTGCCACTAATAATAGCGAGCGTCGATTCAGGTTTATCTCCCATAATTGCCAGTGCCCCGGCATGCGCATCAATCAGCCCCGTAGCAACAGCGGTCGACGTCACAAGCCCTAGTGCATTCGCAGCTTGTGCAGACAAGTTACCAGCCAACGAACCGACTTCTAGGATCGGTCCTTCTACGCGTCCTTCCTCAAGCAAATCAAGTAAATCTATTTGTGCTAAAAGGTCCTTTGCCCAACGTTGTTCATGAGACAGATAATTCCATTTACAGCTTTTGGTACAAACACTACGTACTGGCTTACCGGTTGCTCTATATACAAGAAAATCTGCCAAATCAAAAAACTTTGCGATTTTCTGATACTGGTTCGGCAAATTCTGTTTTAGCCAAAGGATCTTTGGCAATTCCATCTCAACACTGACTTCCCCACCGACGTACTTTAATGATGGATCGCCCGTCAAATTAATCTGTTGCGCTTGCTCTATCGCACGGTGATCCATCCACATCACTATATTTTGATTATCTTCACCGCTAGGAGAAACCGACACAGGCTGATCACTCTCATCCAAAGCCACCAATGAACATGTCGCATCAAAACCAATACCTTTGATTGCTTCTGGATCAAGCCCGCTAAGTTGTCTTGCCTTCTTCACGGCATGGCAGACCTGCGTCCAAATATCATCTGATGATTGTTCTATAAAATCAGATTGAGGGCGAAATTGCTGGATAGGACTAACAGCCATCGCCAATCTTTTCCCTTCCGCACTGTACACCCCAGCTCGAGCGCTCCCCGAGCCGACATCAACTCCAATAAAATAATCCATGACTTGCATTAACTCATATTGCTATCTCGTGTTAGCAACTTTATAGCAGCGTAATATATGTACAATCAACGAGCAAAAAAAAGACATGTGACGAAGATCTAACCAATTGTGATAACAACGCTAACACCTGTTAGCATTGTCACAAAAACAGTTAAAACGAATGGAACGAATCCTATTTACCTAATTAACCTGCACTAGGGATAAAAAATAGAAAGGAACTAAAAACTCAGATAGAGCATTCTAGATACAGGAATCTGCATGGGTTCATGTTGAACTTACTCGATGGATTAATCGCGTACTGCCTAAAACCAGAAAAGCCATCACTGAACATCACAACCACTGAAAAATCATAATCGATATCGATGGCTTAAACCGATCTCAGGTTAGCTTAGTGAATATCTACAGTAGCAACTAAGCTCACACTATTTAATGGATACAACAACGAAAAGATGCACGATGTACACCTACATAAACAACCATTCAGAACATTTATTCTTCCTCAACATAAGTATCATGAATTTCAATAATCTGGTTTATTGTTTGTTTAAAGTGTTCCACCAATTGAGGATCAAAATGTCGGCCAGCTTCACTAATAATGAGTCCTATTGCATCATCAATTTTCCAGGCTTTCTTATACGGACGTTTCGATGTCAATGCATCAAATACATCTGCAATGGCAACAATGCGCCCTTCTAGTGGGATCTCTTCACCTTGCATACCATTTGGATAACCAGAACCATTCCACTTTTCATGGTGAGTAAGCGCAATGTTATAAGACATCTGTAGTAATGGGTCATTGTGTCGCCCAATGATTTCAGCACCAATAGCCGCGTGCTGCTGCATGGTTTCCCACTCTTGATCGTCCAGTTTCCCTGGTTTTCTGAGCACGGCATCTGGAGTACCGATTTTGCCCACATCATGCATTGCTGCTGCGTAATAGATGATCTCACAATACTGCTCTGATAAGCCCATTTGCTTAGCCAAGATTTTTGCATAGTGACTGACACGGACAACATGTAAACCGGTTTCGTTATCTTTGTATTCGGCAGCGCGCCCGAGACGGCGGATAATTTCAAAGCGTGTTTCTTCAAGGTCTTTAGTTTGCTTTCTGACCTCTTCTTTCAACAAACGTTTCTGATTTTGCAGTGTGATGTGAGTCTTCACTCGCGCCTTAACTACTGATGCACTGACAGGTTTAGTAATGTAGTCCACACCACCGATCTCAAATCCTTGAGTTTCATCGGCAGTTTCAGCAAGCGCAGTGACAAAAATGACAGGAATATGCCTTGTTAGCGGATCTTGTTTTAAGCGTTGACACACCTCATATCCGTTCATATCAGGCATCATTACATCTAACAAAATCAAATCTGGTGCCGTTTTCGCGGCTAAAGCCAGAGCTTTCTGACCATTAATCGCGATCTTTACTTTGTAATCGCTGCCCAAGATACCCACCAAAATATCGATATTATCCGGCGTATCATCAACAACTAAGATGGTTGCCTTATCCATAAATAATCTCTTTAACCTTTTCTCTAAAACTTATCGTTCTAAATTTGCTAATAATTTGGAAATCAAGTCGACGGCTTCGTCGAATTGATACTGATTGATCATGTTCACGGCGGGGTTTAACTGCAGCCACAATTGGCTACTCACCCGAGGTTGTAGTGCATTAATTTGTGCGACGGCTTGTGAGTCTGCATCGTCTAAACGTTCACGTAGTGTTTGTAACTCGTCGATCAACATCTCATCAGAAATCGCTTGTTCATCGCCAGATGGCGCACTTTCTGCTGCCTGTTTTACGCTGTCTATCGCTTCACAAATGGAAGTGACCAGCACTTGAATTTGTTCTAGCACCTCTTGATAAGGCACGCCTTGATTAAGGTTTAGCTCTAACTGAGTTGCTAGTTCTACCAACGTATGAGAAGTCAGATTCCCTGCAACACCTTTTAGCGTGTGCGCCAACCGAACCGCTTCATCTCGCTTTCCGAGTGACATCGCATTGTCAATAGAGACAGAAATATTGCGCTGACTCTCAGCAAAGCGTTCGAAAATGCGTTGATAGAGACGTGATGAGTTCTGAACTAATTGCAAGCCACGGTCGATATCAAGCTCTGGATGCTCAGGCCAAATATGCTGTGACATAACCTTAGTAGATTCACTACTTGCCATATTGCTTTTCACATCAACATTATTTGTATCAGTAGTTGCTTGAAGATGGTTACCCACTAGGTACTTTGCCAGTGTCTGGTACAGAACATTCACTTCAATAGGCTTGGCAATATGATCATCCATCCCCACCGCTAAGCAGGCTTCTTTATCCCCCGCCATGGTGTTGGCAGTCATGGCAATGACGGGAAGTTGAGCGAATGCTGAGTCTTGTCGGATCGCTTGCGTTGCTTGATATCCATCCATCACAGGCATTTGACAGTCCATTAGCACTAAGTCAAACATCTGCTGCCGCAGTTTATCTAGCGCTATTTGTCCATTCGTGGCAGTGGTTACGTTTATCCCTACTTGCTGCAAAAACTCGGTTGCAACTTCGAGGTTCATTTCATTATCTTCGACGAGCAGAACTTGTTTATTGTTTAGTGAAGAGAGTAGTGTTGAATCAATGGTTAATGGCTTTTCGTTACGACGTACTACAAGTTCACCAGACATACCAAATGCATCCATAATGCCGTCAAGTAAACGTGAGGCCGTAATCGGTTTGGTGATCAATCCATCGAGGGAGAGTTCATCAACCTTATCCGTTAACTCTTGGCTTGAATTCGCTGACACCATGAGTATCTTCGGTACGTTGTTCATCTGCTTAATTTGACGCGCGACTTCAATGCCATCAATGCTTGGCATTTTCCAATCAATAAATGCAATGGAATAAGATTTGCGTTGACAATGTTCAATGGCTTCTTGCCCTGTTGATACGGCATCAACATCAAAACCAAAGCTCTCTAACGAACGCTGGATGATCTCTCGTGCTGTCGTGTTATCGTCCGCGACCAACACCGACATGCCTGTCAGCTGCTCATTCACGACCAGTTGTTTATCATCAGAACACTTGAGTTTTAGTGTAAAGTGGAAATTGCTGCCGTAACCGTATAGGCTGTCAACACCAATGCTTCCTCCCATCAGCTCTACTAGCTGCTTGCAAATCGCCAGCCCTAACCCTGTGCCGCCGTATTTGCGAGTCGTTGATGTATCCGCCTGAGAGAACGACTTAAACAATTTGTCTTGTTGGTCGCCAGTTAAACCGATACCGGTATCACGCACGCTAAATCGAAGCGTCACGTCTTGGTTGTTCTGTTCTAGCAAATCAATCGTCAGCAATATTTCACCACGTTCAGTGAATTTCACCGCATTGCCCATCAGGTTGATCAGAACCTGACCTAAGCGCAATGAGTCCCCGACTAAATAACTAGGCACATCTGGCGAAACAGAGAACAGCAACTCCAACTGCTTGTCCGTTACTTTATCAACGAACATATCACTCAGCCCTTCCAAAATGGAATCGAGCATAAATGGCATGGATTCGATATCTAACTTACCAGACTCTATTTTTGAGAAGTCTAAAATATCGTTGATGATCGACAGCAAGGCTTTTGATGCTCGCTCAATCTTCTCAACATAATTTTGTTGTTTCTCACTAAGATCCGTTTGCAGACACAGTTGCGACATGCCGATGATGGCATTCATCGGCGTACGAATTTCGTGAGACATATTCGCCAAAAAGTCACTTTTCGCTTTGCTTGCGGCATCGGCATTTTCTTTCGCTTTAAGTAGCTCGGTTGACATCAACTTCAGCTCAGTAATATCAACCATACTGATAACAGCAGTTTCAAAATTGCCATCACTATCGAGAATTGAGGAGACACTTGCCGACATCCAAGTGACTTGACCATTCGGGTGTGTGAATGATCGTTCACCACGATAATGGCTAATTTCACCGTCGACGAGTTGTCTGTACTTATCTCTAGAGGTTTGCGGATCGGCGACGGTAGAGATGTTAAACATAGACATCCCAATCAGTTGCTCACGAGTACGCCCACCCATGTCTGCACAATATTGTTCATTACAATTGAGGATAATACCGTTGGCATCAACGTTGGCGATACATACGGTAGCACTGTCAAACAGCGCTCTGAAGTGGGCTTCACTGATCGCCAGCTCTTGTTCTATCGCTTTGCGTTCAGTGACGTCCATGACATAGCCATTCCAGATAATAGCGCCATCTTCAGCGGAATGACCGCGTGCACTCGCTTCCATCCAGCGCAACCCACCGTTCGGATGCAGATAACAGAAGGTTCGGTTCCAGTTAAATTGATCTTCACTTTGACCAGACAAACCTTGAGCCAATGCTAAACGTTCTTCATTGGGTATTCGGTCTGCAATCACACAGATATTGTTTTTGATCTCATCAGGGCGCAGACCAAACATCGGTAATACTGCCGATGACAAGAAATTAAATTGACTGTCTTCGACTGTGTTCCAACGAAGTTGATAAACCGTACAAGGCACTGACTCGGCAATGTTAGATAGCTGCAAACGAGACTCTTCCAGTTCATCCAACGCCAGTTTTCGCTGCGTCACATCATCAATGCTGCCATCGACCCAGGCATGCTTACCATCTTCAGAATAAGTGGCTCTGCCACGTTCATGGATCCAGCGAATGCTTCTATCTCTATGACGGATTCGATATTCGATCTCAAAAGTTTTTTGCTCAGTAAGAGCGGAATCGACTCGCTGTTGCAACAGCGGTAAGTCTTCACTCACAATCAGTGATACTAATGTGCGCTGATTATTTGCAATAAATTGTTTAGCGGAGTATCCAGTAATATCAACGATCTTTTCACTGACGTATTCTGTAACCCATTCACCTGCTAAGCGCGTACGATGTACCGCACTTGGAATATTGGTCACTAAGCCACGAAAACGTTGTTCACTGTCGCGAATTTGTTTTTCAACCGCAAGCTGCTTGGTCATATCTCGCACTGAAGCGGCGATTTGCTTACGGCCATTAGAATCCGTAGGTAATGAACTTAACGCAATTTCTGCAATAAATTCCGAGCCATCCGCTTTTACGGCACGAACGCTGTGCGCGTTTTCCATCGGGCGAGAACGTCCTTCTTTGGTGAACGAATCGCGCAGGCTAGCGTGAGCTTGTCTCAAATCTGGAGGCAGTAAATCCTCAACTATCAAATCAAGCATTGCGCCATTTTCATAGCCGAAAAGCTGCTGGCAACTGGTATTAGCAAAGACAATCTTGCCCAAGTGATCCATGATGAGCAAAGCTTCGGGAGCCACTTCCAATACCGCGTTAGACCAGGCTGCGGCAGAAAACTGTTCCGTTACGTCGGTAAACAGCATTTCAATTGACCTCAACTCGCCTGTCGCTGAGTCAAGCTGCTGCATAAAGACTTCGAGTCTTTTCAGTTGCCCAGCATTATTGATCATTTCAACTTGATGCAGCGGAACGCTTTCTCCTTTCAGCGCAGCGTCAACGTATTGCCAGTTTTTTTCATTAATTGGATTTGATGAAAACATTCGCTGGTATTTGCGTTTGAAAAGCTCAGGGGCGACACCCAACACCTTCATTACACTGTCACTTACACGTTCCACTTGACCAAAAACGTCGAGAGAACAATAGAAGCATTTGCCGTTCATACCATCGATAAAACTGGCAAATCGATTGCCACGCAAGTCCAGAATCATCTGTTCACGTTCTGACAATAGTTGTGTCATCTGATTAAAGGTATGACTGAGAGTGATCACTTCCGTTACAGTACCCTTTTCAACTTCGATACGTTGAATTTTACCTTGTCCAAATTCAGCGATTCCTGATTCAAGAGCTTCTAACGGCTGAGTAAGCTTTTTCGATGATACGTAACACACAAAGAAAAGCAGTGCGATACAAGTGATAAGTTCAAGAGTAATGTTACCTAAGTCAGACAATATTGAAGCGACAAATTCCGTTTGAGGAACAGCCACAATCACCTGCCATTTAAGCGTTGGCTCCGTCATAATACTGGCGACGAATGACTCGCCATTTTCATTGACAAAGTTGGCTTTGCCATCCAAACCCCGTTGTTGGAGCAATCGAAAATCAGCGTTCTGTTGCGCATTTCTGTCAAACCAATCGGTTTGGTCATCCAGAATTTTGTTTTGATCTTGGTGATAGATGAGGTTGCCAAAATTATCTAACACTATGAGCTGATGTGCTGGTATTCCAAGCGTTGCCGGCAACTGATTCAACGCTAGGTCAACAGTGACAACACCTAGTGATGTCGATTCAAGTTCACGATGGAAAGATGCAGAATAAGTCACCACAAGGGTATCACTCACTCCCTCGCCAAGGTAGGCATTCGACCAGTGGCCCTTTTTCTGATCAACAACCTGGCTCCACCAATCCCAAGAGCCATCGGTATAGTCGTAACCTTGTGTAGCAATATCCGTGTAGTGAACGAAATTACCATCCCGGTAGACGTAAGGAGCAAACAAATTCCCCTGCGTCATTTCACCCGGTTTATAAGCAATGGCAGAACCGAAAAATTCAGGATTTCTATCCAACCTGCGAACTAAAATGTTTCGAATTTTATCTTGTTCTTCAATACCAAACTGCTCTGACAACGTACCGAGAAAATCAGCAAAGCCCTGTGTTGTCGATTGCGCGTTATTGAGAAGATTTTTTAATCGATGAGAACCGTAAGTCGCTTCTTGCGTAAGCTTGTCAAGCAGACGTTCTTTAGCCGCATAATAGCCAGAGTACGCATTCATACCGTATATAATCAGCATTATCGTTATCAATGGCAGTGCTATATGTGAAAAAATGCGACGACGAAAAGTGCCAGGTCTACGTAAGCCCATGAAGCGTTCCTTAACAACAAAATAGTCAATGTGCTTGAATAACAAACAAGCACAAAAAAGGATGCTCTAATAGAATGATCCACAGACCAAACGAAAATTTGACGTTGTGATGAGACAATTTAGATTCGCAAATAGAGCTTTTGTACTAAGGGAAATGTTACATAAATAAAAGAAATATTTATGTAGGATGGCATTCGCTTATCATTGTAAGAAAATGGCGACAATTTCAGCGTACTGGTACCGTTTTAGATTAAACATGACTAAAAATAACGCCCCATTGCGACTGACTCCTGATTCGAATAACACAAACATTCAAATCAAAACGACCTTAACAGAGCCAATGCCTCATCCAAGCCTCTGCGGCATCGTCAATCTGATTAAAGGCAAGACGAAAAGAGAGATCACCTCTTTTATAAGGGTCTTCAATACATGACGAGTCGATACACTCAGTGAACATAAAAACTTTGTCACTCATGTTTGGGAAACAATCACAAATAGCCGCCATATGTTGTTTATCCATAACTAAGAGAACATCATGCTGTTCAACCATCTCACCGGTCAGTTGTTTCGCTCTATGACGACGTAAATCAATTTGAAATTCGTCGGCCACTCTAACCGCAACAGCGTCAGCACGTTTACCGCTCAAACGCTTTCTTTCGACATCTAATCCCGCGGAATGAATGGTGAACTCAGGAAGCAAATCCTTTAACTTATATTCGCCATAAGGAGAGCGACAAAGATTACCGCTACAAATCACCAATATCTTTTTATTCGCCACGCTTCGTTTCACCCGTTTTCCTTTTCGACTTTCCTTTGTTATACCAAACACATTAATTTCCTGATCAAGTAGACATTGAGTACCGATAAGCAAACCCTCCGAGCCATGGATGGCTCGGCGGAGCCCCATGGAAGGGTCTATGCGTGTTTGCGTTCGGTGCTCATTGTCTAATACTGAACAGATTAATAGTGAAATTGGCATTACCAATGCACGAAACCAGCCTAAGCCTAGTTAAAAAGCCGGTTCATGCTGGTGCCAGTGGCTAAGTACCCAACAGCAACTATTTTTTTTGGTAAATCTCATCATGAATATAAGGGACTGAGGTTTGAGAAAGTTCTTTTCTCTTTTTGACAATCATTTTATCTAAATTCTTGAGAGTCATGGTTTTTCTGTATATTTCTTCATCGAGGACTTTCAATACTTCCGCCAGAGTACGATGAGCTCTCTCTGTATCAAAAAACGCTATTGCTGTTTCAGGCTCAATTTCCTGTGCCTTAATCCCTAAAGGTGAAAACGCTGTCGGCTCTGTTCTTCTTGCTTTGAGCCCACCAGACAACTCTTCCCCCATCTCTTCAATAATGCTGTTGATATGCTCAAGCGCTATGGTGCTAATTCCTTCCATAAAGGCGTACAAAAATAACCTGTCCATAAAGATATTAATCTTTCTTGGGACCCCTCCGGTGTAATGCGCGACCCGCTCAAATAGCTCTGAATCAATGCGAGGATTCTCACTCCATCCAACAGTACGTAACCGATGAAGGATGTAGTTTTTCGTCTCTTCAACGGTGAAAGGTTTCAAATGGCAAGAGGCAATGATCCTCTGTCTGAACTGCTCCATTTCCGGCAGTTCTATAATCGGCTTCAATTCTTCCTGCCCTAATAAAAAGCTTTGGATCAGAGGCTTACCATCCACCTGAAAGTTCGACAGCATTCGCAACTCTTCTATCGTTTCTGCTGACAGATTCTGTGCTTCATCAATAATCAGTAGCGCACGTTTACCCTGTTGATATAAAGCGAGAAAGAAATTCTCTAGCCGACGCAATATGTCTGCCTTATTTAAACCTTCAACCTGAAGCCCAAAATTAGCGGCGACCATAGTCACCAACTGCTCAGGATTTAAACGTGTGGTTGCAATTTGCGCAGCAGCGATAGACTCATCTAAAGAGACAATTAAGCTGCGCGCAATGGTGGTTTTACCTGTACCGATAGGACCCGTAATGACAATAAAACCCTCGCCTAACTCTAGTCCATAACGTAAATAAGAGATGGCTTTTGAATGATGAGCACTTTCGAAAAAAAACTGCGGATCAGGGCTCAGTTTAAAAGGCTTATCTGACAGTCCAAAATATGATTCATACATGCTAAAGCTCTTTCCTTACATTGAAGTAGATTCGGTTTTCCTCATATTGACTATCCAGATTGGATGATGAACGATTCTTATACGTCAACTCGAGGCTTGTAGATAAACTTTCAGTAAAATCATGCTCAAGCTCAATGCCCAACTCGCGGTAGTAATCTGTCTGATAGGTATTGCCCTGTTGCTGAAAATCGTAATACTCATAGAGAAAGCTTGGTGTAATTGTGGTGTTTCTTGAAAGGTTATGGGTGATGGAGAGTTCACCACTATAGGTATCGACAGCCGTATCATCGGAAAGCGTATTGATCGCTTTCTGCTTATCTGCACTGAGATCTAAATTGAATGTGGTTCTTCTCAACTTCAGAACTGAGTTCCAAGTTAATGTTTTGCTTAGGCTCAAATCTTCGATACGGTTCCCTTCGACAAACAAATCCCGGTCATAATTGGTCACTTCTTCGCTATAACGAATGCTGTTAGTCCATCGACGATTACTGTGAGTCAACGAAAAATCATAGGCATCACCATAAAAGCGTTGCGTATACTCAAACTCTATTTGTGTTTTATCTGTCGGTATCAGAACCACAGAACCGCGCCAGTGGTCAGAGTTTTCATCATCTAATGCAAAATCATAACCTATGCTGATATAAGAATTTTTATCTAGATAATATTTAACACCAGGCCCCCAGCTTGATGAATCAGCACTGTCGCTCGTCCCTTGTCCTGTATAGTCCTCATAGTAGAGATGGAGATAAGGACTCCAGTTATCTATTATTTTTAAACCTATTTCTGGTTGTAAACCTATTTCTTGGTCCAACTCGCTGGATTCAGTATCATTGAAACCACTCTTATCGACCGTTTTCTGATAAGAGTAGTCGGTTATCCAAAAATAACGTGTCACTGAGCGGCCTTGAGAAAAATATAAGTCACCGCTATAACGATTATTGTCACCAATATTATCTTCGTAATCCTCTACAGCGCCTTCAATACGAACATTCATATCGATGGCGCCGTCAGGATTGCTTTGATACGACAGACCTAATGTTGCCTCACGACTTTCGATAGTATCGCCTCGGCTTATATCATTACTGGCATTGCTTACGATATCTGAAGCAATATTACTAATAGAAGCAGAAATATCACCCCGGATACGATTTTGCACAGCGAGGCCTTTGTCTGCTTCCAAACTCAGTTCATGAAACAGACCATTTTTTTCTGAATCATTCGAGTAATAAAGTTGCTGCATGGAATAATCTAACGATGCATTTCCATCACTTCCTTTAGCTTCAACCTCTAATCCGGCAGTCAACGACATAATTTCGCTACTGTGTTCATCTGACGCAGTGAAATCCACATTATCCGTATAAGTCACACCGCCTTCCACATTTGGTGTCATCGTGATATCAGCGGCAAAACCGACACTGGAGAACATGACAAAACTAATGAGACAACTTTTATTTATTTCTGTCCTTCGAACCATAGCCATATCCGTACCCATAGCCGTAACCGTAGCTGTAGCTCGTTTTATGCACAGCTTTGTTAATGATAAATCCTATATTCATTTCACTGTTCAATAAGGAAACAGCCTGTGTGATATCCGACGTCTTGGTTTTATTCTGCTCGACCACAACTACAGCTTGGCCAATGAGATTGGATAAGGTGACCGTTTCCACCACCCCAAGAAGAGGAGGACAATCTAATACAACAATCCGGTCAGGATATCGGCTCGCTAACTCCTGCATCAGTAATATCATTCGATCACTGGATAACAGCTCATAACTCATGTGATGGGCTCTACCCGCGGGCATAATGCGTAGATCCGGAACCGTAGTCGAATAAATAATTTTGCCAACATCATCAATTTCGCCAGTCAAATAGTCGATTAACCCCGCTTGCTGCCCTAACTCAAGAACGTCATCCACACTAGGACTCAGTACATCTGCATCAATCAGTAAGACGGTTTTGTCTTGTTCAGACGCAATACTTAGCGCTAAGTTGATAGAGATAAAGGTTTTTCCTTCATTAGAGCGGGTACTTGAAACCATGACTAAATTGTTTTTTCTGCAAGCTAAACTCGTATTGGTCGCGAACGCATTCTTTAACAGTTTTTGTTTAATGACCCGAAACTCATCGCGAACTAACCGCTCCTGAATTGTGGTGTTCGAGCTGATCATCCCTAACTCTTTAAGCCGCATGTCATCAATGACAAGAACATTTTGCTTTGTCTGAGACGGCTCCAGGTTCTGTTGATTTTGCTGCCTAACCGGTTGATTTTGTCGTTCATTCTGCTCATGAAACGCAATAGATTCTGTCTGCTTTACTAAGCCAAAAGTCCCGGGAGAACGATCCAGTTTCGCCATTGCCTTTTCGATAGTACTCACAATAAAGTCATCCCTAAATCAATCGGTTATTCAAAATCACATTGATGCTTTTAACGATATCCTCTCGGACCATCGGCATCATGTTCATCGCTACAAATGCGGCAAATAGAGCAAGTAATAGTACGTTCGAAAAAATGAAAGCCCTCATTTTACGTTTTTCCCATCGAGCTAAACCGGATACTTCTGTAGCCGACACCACGCCCAAAACAGGTAGATCAAACAGTTGAACCAGATCCCGGCTAGAAGAAATCACTGGCGATACCTGACTAACCAAAAAAGAAACGCCAACACCGGCTCCCATCGATAGTACCAATACACCGACTAGCAATATCGTTCTTGGCGGTCCGGATGGCTTAGTCGCAATTCGCGGTGGATCAATAATACGAAACTTAATATCATCAGAAGAGTTATCGACACTTTTAGAAATCAACGCGCTCTCTTTTCGCGATAATAACTGCTCATATTTATCTTTAGTAATATTGTAATTACGGGTTAAAGCGGTAAGCTTTGCTTCCACATCGGGGACTTTATCCAGGCTCTGTTGTAATTCAGCAATGCGTGACTTGTACTGCTCAACCCGGGTACTTAAAGAAGCAACTTCATTTTCCAACTGACTAAAGTTTATCTTCAGATCTTGATAGACCATGTTGCTTTTTAACATCTCATCTGTTGTATAACCCGACAACTTCGCTTTTTTGAGTCCATTGAGCTGTTCCAGTTGACGGCGAGTTTCAATGACGTCCGGGTGTTTTTCGGTATAACGAAACAGCAAATCATCCAGACGGTGTTGTAGTGAATCAATACGATCGTCATATTCAGTACGCATTTTTTCCAACTCGCTGGTTGATTTACGCTGCTCCTGAAGCATCTGACTTCGAACCGAATCAAACCGCGAGCGAGTTTCATTTAGCTGCAATTGAGCTGTTTCCAACGCCGCTTTATTTTGTTCAAGTTGCTGACGATATCCTGAACCACTTCCAGGCATAAAATTAAAATATTCCCTCTTAAATGCAGCCAACTTCTGCTCAGCATCGATCAGTCTCGTTTCATAATCTGCAATTTGCGAGGTAATAATTTTACTGGCGTTGTCCGTATCGATCCTCTGCTCCGACAACGTATTCTCAACAAACACATTGAGTGCAGCCTGCACCACATTTTTAACGTAAACCGGATCGGCCCCTGAATAGCTAATGGTATAGAGGTTCTCTCTGCCGCCAGACTGGATCTCGATATTCGTTTCCAGATCTTTAATTATCTGCTCATATTGATGGCTATTATGCGCTCTGACATCGGCATCCACATTTCTCGCAATAATTTCTAAGTTCCCTCTGCTGAGCAATGTTTTAACCATTAATTCCAACTCTTTTGTTGGATCGGTTTGAATCGCTAGACCACGTAACAAAGGTTGCAAAATAGAGCGAGTATCCGCGTGTATACGAGCTTCAGATGAATACTGACTCGGAAGCATGGTAACCAATGCCCATCCAATAGGACAAACTATCCAGACCACCATCAGGATATAACGCCTCTTTAACCAGACACCGCGCAGATAGCCGATCATCTGTTCAAATATTTCCTGCATATAACTGTTACCCTAATTTAAAACCACGCTTCAGGAATAATAATGATATCGCCAGGTAAGATATCCACGTTGGCCTGCATATCGCCCTCTTGGATTAAATCCGCCATTTTCAGCCGATACTGTTGCTGTTTGCCATTAACAATGCGAACTAAGCTAGCACTATTACCGTCGGCATATTCAGTCAGGCCCCCGACTTGGATCATGACATCCAGCAATGTCATATTCTCCGCATAACTGATCGCTTTAGGATCTAACGCCTCACCGAACACCCGAACTTGTTCACTGAAGGGGCCTTTAAAATCATTAACAATCACAGAGACAATCGGGTCTTTTAAATACAGTGACAACTTATTCTCTATTTCACGTGCTAGCTGCGTCGGTGTTTTACCTGACGCGACGATGTCTTCCACCAGAGAGGTGGTGATTTTTCCATCGGGTCTAACAATATAGTTCCCTGATACTTCAGGATTTCCCCAAACAAAGACATTTAGCGAATCACCGGACCCGATCAGATAGTTATAATTATCAATATCTTTGGTCAAAGAGGGATGGATAGTCGCTGTTGGTAGCTCAGAGAAAGAGCTCGAACATGCGGCAATTAACAGAATCAGGCTTAGCACGACAACACGCCTAAACCTACCTAGCCATTCGTCAAAATTTTTCATGGTAATACCCACCGTCTAATTGAATATTGTTCCGTGTTTGTATTATTAAACTTTCTATAACCACTTAGTTTTCCATAACCACTTAAGGGTGAACGAACGTAGACCCCATAGCAAAACATAAAGCGCTGCACCTTCGAATAGGAAGAATATATCGTTTACCTTCTCAGTTTAGTCCTAGTTAGGTCACGAAAGCCTTTATGATATTTATTTAAGACTACTAAAACCAATAATTAAATAAAATTCCGTGATTAATCATCCAAAAGATAAATGATGAACATTAATACCACAAGATTTTCCCAAAATAGATCTCGATCCAAGAATACGATAGTAAGAATATGATAATAAATGTCATAGAAAATACATAAATGTCAATATTTAACCATGAGTTAAATTTAAATTAATCCATTTCTAATCTTAGGTTAGATCAAAAGTTCAGAATAAATAAAATTTTTCTAATACTTTTAAATATTACTCTAAACATAATAATGAATTTTTGTTTTTCTTATTTTTGCAACGATTATTTTATTGCCTTAACAGGCATAAATAAGATAGTTATAGATTAATATAATATGTGAATCGTTTTCACTCTTACTGACAATCAGAATCAAGCCATAAACATAATCAAATGAAATCTATGGTTATTTTACTAAATAATAGCCGTAGATGCTTGTGTTGGTTATGCAAAAAAATCACTAAGGAATGTATATGAAAGGGTCGCACTACAGCGAATTTAAGCCTAGCAGCAGCGTGATTGTCACTTCAGATGTAGTCTCTATCTTATGCTCATTTCTTATTTATGAGATAGTTATAAATAAATATACATCGCTACCTAACCTAATACATGACATATGGAATCATTCTTATGTTTATTTATTCATTTCTTTTCCCATCTTGTTATTAATGCTTCTGGCCGTTGGCTTATACAACGGTCGACTAAGAGTCGATCATTCAGGAATTAATCGACGAATACTAATGGCCGTTTGTCTTGCTTATATACTGGTAAAATCCATTTATCACATCACACTCTTCACTGAGCCATCAAACCATTTCATCGAATATAATTTCTCCACCGTGCTCATCGCTCTTATGTTCGTACGGTTTATTATCAGTAAAACACCTTATCAAGATTTATGGGTAAAACGCATTTTAATCCTTGGTGTTGGAAGACGGGCTAGCCTTATTGAACAATATATGCGACGTAAAAGTGACCGAGTTGGTATCGATATTGTCGGATTTGTAAAGATGAAAGGGGATGCTGAAGGTAGCATTGAAAATAACAAAACGATTGTTTTAGACCAGGCATTAGAATCCTTTGTTGTGATCAATAATATTGATGAAGTGGTCATTGCATGCGACGAAAGAAGAGATGTTCTGGTTAATGACAGCCTGTTCAATTGTCGACGTAATGGTGTAAAAATAATTGATATTATTGATTTTTTTGAACGAGAAACCGGTCAAATTGCAGTAAACCACATTTATCCATCATGGATCATTTATGGTACTAGCCATATCCTTGACAGCCCACTGCGTAACACTTTGTACTGGGCATTTAATACTGTTATTGCCTTATGTATTTTTGCCGTTACTTGGCCCTTTATGTTGATAACCGCCATCGCGATTAAGCTTGAAGATGGCTTAAATGCGCCTGTGTTGTATTCACAAAAAAGAACGGGATTGAACGGCAAAGTATTTAGTATTTATAAGTTCCGTAGCATGCGAATTGATGCCGAAAAAGATGGCATTAAATGGGCGCAACAAAGAGATCCTAGGGTGACCCGAGTGGGGGAACTGATACGTAAATACCGAGTGGATGAACTCCCGCAATTATTTAATGTTATCAGAGGAGATATGGACTTCGTTGGTCCCCGGCCAGAGCGCCCAGAGTTCACCAAGGTTTTTGTCCATGCGATTCCCTACTACGGACACCGCTTCAATGTCAAACCTGGCTTGACCGGTTGGGCCCAGCTCAAATACCCCTACGGAAGCAATGAAAATGATGCGCTTGAGAAACTGAAATACGACTTATATTACATAAAAAATCGTGGCTTCCTGTTTGATATTTTGATTTTACTCAGGACAGCAGAAATCATTCTGTTTGGCAAAGGGCGTTAGAAATCTAACCAAAACAAAGGTGATAAGTCGGCCATGGAAAAGGTTAACCGTAATGCCATGACGGTAGATGTCGAAGACTATTTTCAAGTCGCTGCATTTGCCAACCAAGTTCCATTTTCAGATTGGGGGCAAAGCAAGTTTCCAATTAGAGCGGAGAATAATACCGATAAACTATTAGATTTGTTTGCAAAACATAATGCCAAGGCAACGTTTTTTGTCTTGGGCTGGATAGCAGAGGCTCGACCACAAATAATTAAAAAGATCGTCGCACAAGGTCATGAATTAGCAAGCCATGGTTATGCGCACCAGAAAGCCAATACTCAAACACCCGAAAGCTTTCGTGCTGATGTTTACCGTAGCAAAGCATTCTTGGAAGATACTGCGGGGGTTGCAATCAAAGGGTATCGAGCACCCAGTTTTTCGATAGATCCAAGTAACGAATGGGCCTTTGAGATCCTATCCGAACTCGGCTTTACGTTTAGCAGCAGCACTTACCCAATTAAACATGATTTATACGGTGCCCCTAACTGGCCTCGTTACAAGTACCTTCGACCTGAAGGCATCATAGAAATTCCTATTCCGACCAGCAGAACCGCAGGAATTAGCCTGCCGGTTGGCGGCGGGGGGTTCTTTAGGCTGTATCCATATTTACTGAGCAAACTATTGATTAATGGTTTCATCAAGCAGACTCAGCAACCTTACTGTTTTTACTTCCACCCATGGGAAATTGATCACACACAGCCAAGAATGACCGGTGCACCTCTGAAGTCTAAATTTCGCCATTATCTGAATCTGCACCGCATGGAAGGCCGCCTTGAACGGCTGTTGCATGATTTTAACTGGGACACGATGAGTAAGGTATACCAACTGCATGGATAATAAAATTGCACAACAGTCAGAGATCCGAACCGCCACTAGTGAAGATTTATCTTTATGGGATGCGTATGTTCACCAACACCCGAAAGGAAGTTTTTTTCATCTGTCGGGTTGGATCACAGTGATCACTCATGTTTTTCAACATCGGCAGCGCTATTTAATCGCGATGCAAAATGACCAAGTGGTTGGTGTGTTACCTTTGGTAGAACAAAAAAGCTGGCTATTTGGTCATGCACTGATATCGACCCCTTTTTGTGTTTATGGTGGTGCCATCGCAGACAGTGAGACGATTGAACATCAACTGGAAGCCGCAGCCTACCAACTAGGCTGCCAGTTGAACGTAGACTACGTTGAACTTCGGGACAGAGACTATAAACAGAGTCAGTCACCTTGGGTCGAACATTGCCATCATTCTACATTTTTCAGCCCAATCGCTGATACTCCTGATGAAATTCTGGCCGCAGTCAAAAGAAAGCAACGGGCGGTAATCCGTCATTCGTTAAACAACGGATTGGATTGGGATAACCAATCCAATCCCTACCTCTGTTATGACATTTATGCCGAAAGTGTGCGCAACCTGGGCACTCCAGTGTTCAGTAAACAGTTATTTATTTTGTTGACTCAAGTATTTAGCAAACAATGCGAAACGTTGATTGTTCGTTCCCGCGACGGCGTGCCGATTTCAAGTGTACTGAGCTTTTACTATAAAGGGGAAGTCCTGCCTTACTATGGCGGTGGAACTGCGGATGCTCGGACACTCAAAAGTAATGACTATATGTATTACCAACTGATGTGCCTTGCCCGAAATAAAGGTCAGCAACGATTTGATTTCGGGCGCAGTAAAAATGATTCCGGATCATATCACTATAAAAAAAACTGGGGCATGCAAGAGCAACCACTGCATTACCGGATCGCACTGATCAACAGCCGAGAGATGCCGAACCTATCACCAAATAACCCAAAATATAGATATTTTATCTCGCTCTGGCAGAAGTTGCCGCTGTGGCTTAGCCGGGTCCTGGGTCCTTATTTGTCTAAATATCTGGGATAAGACTATGAAAGAAAAATTACTCTATCTTTGTCATCGGATCCCCTTTCCTGCAAATAAAGGAGATAAAATAACCACCTGCAATATTCTCAGATTTCTTAATCAGCACTACGAGATCTATCTGGGGTGTTTTATTGATGACCCTTTTGACCATAAGTATAAAGAAAATGTACAAGCCTTATGTAAAGAAGCTTTTTTTGTCGATTTGCATCCTAAGTTAGCCAAAGTTAAAGGGCTACAAGCCTTCTTCTCCGGTGACCCAATAACACTGCCGCACTATTTCAGTTCTAAAATGCAGCAGTGGGTAAAGCGGACTGTCGACGAGAATCAAATTGAAAAAGCGCTTATCTACTCAGGATGTATGGCTCAATATGTGCTGAATGCTAGAGTCCCAAAGCTACATAAAGTTATGCACTTTGCTGATATCGATTCCGATAAATGGAAACAATACGCGCAAAAGTCATCCGGAGTGATGCGCTGGGTGTACAACCGTGAACACCGAACTCTGGAGCAATACGAAAGGCACGTTGCTCAGTGCTGTGATATCAGCTGCTTTATTTCTGATACTGAAACCGCACTATTTCGCTCCCAGCTTTCACCTGAGGAGAGAAATAAAATTCAAACACTGAGCAATGGTCTTGATAGTGAATTTTTTTCCCCTTCTGCTCAGCACCAACTGGCTGAAAACTATCCATTAAATAGCCAGAATTTTCTGGTGTTCACTGGTGCTATGGACTATTGGGCGAATGCGGATGCTGTGGAATGGTTTGTGAATAATGTTTGGCGGGATGTTCACCGTAAGCACCCGGACAGTTATTTCTACATTGTCGGCTCATCGCCAAGCAAAGATGTACTTAATCTGCAACAAGTACCCGGGGTGGTTGTTACCGGACGAGTCGAAGATGTCAGACCTTATATGTACTATGCGAAAGCATCTGTTGCACCAATGCAAATCGCCCGCGGAATTCAAAATAAAATTCTTGAAGCAATGGCGATGGAACGTCCGGTTATTACCACCCGATTAGGTATCGAAGGGATCGATAACTACCCGACAGAAGCCGTGTTTGTTTCTGATTCGGCAGAAACGCAAAAGCAGTGGGCGGAAGATTTATTAAGCCAGGCATCCAGGAAAGCAACCACCTCACGCCGTTGGTTACAAAGTCACTATAGCTGGGATGCCAAACTGAACTCACTGCTCAGCTATTTAGAGAAACAGTATGAGTCATAGCGTTCATCTGGTCACCAGATTCACTCTGCCATTATTTGTCTGGTTATTAGCCTTTTGGCAATCCATCGACAATATGGTTGGCGTGTGGGCGCAATCAAAAACTTACGAACATTGTTATCTGATCATTCCCATCTGCCTGTGGCTTGTATGGCAAAAAAAACCACAAATCCGCAACACGCCGCTGAGTATTGCCTTTCTGCCGGCATTACTGGTGATCTTTCCAAGTTTACTTTGGATAGTAGGACGCACGGCTGGAATTGCCTTTTTTGAACACGTTGCGGTGGTGACCAGCCTGCAATTAATCCTCTGGGCACTCATTGGACATCCACTGGCCAGGGTACTCGCCTTTCCACTGATTTACCTCGGATTTTGTATTCCGTTTGGTGAAGAATTAATTCCATTGCTCCAGAGCGTAACCGCGCACTTCTCGGTCGTCATGGTACGGTTGTCCGGCGTTCCCGTATTCAGAGAAGGACTCTATTTAACGCTGCCCAATGGGCAGTTTGAAATTGCTGAAGCTTGCTCTGGTATCCGTTTTTTAATATCCAGTATTGCGCTCGGCACCTTATTCGCTCATGTCTTTTTTGTCAAAAAATGGAAATTCTTTCTATATGTCCTGTTTTCTTGCCTATTTCCTATTTTGGCGAATGGCATACGTGCTTACGGCATCATTATGATTGGTTACCTGAGTGGTATGAAATACGCAACCGGAGCAGACCACCTCATTTATGGTTGGCTATTCTTTGCGTTGGTCATCGCGATGATGTTGTTATTTTCCTGGCGATTTCAGGATATATCCCAAGATCAAGCTTCTCTCTCCCCAGTATCTAAACAGCCCCACGACGTTAAACCGAGTGGCGACCAAATCACTGCAACCATAATCATCCTGGTGGATATCATGCTTGGGGTACAACTGTGGAACCATTCCATTGAATCTAAAGAGCAGGTACTGCGTCACCCTATTAATCAGCCGCAAAATACAACTCAGATTGCATCTTCAGATTGGGGGATCCACTTCCCATTAGCCAAACAATCCAGACTTCTGCAGACCAATAATAAGGACACCGAAATTTTTACCGCACTTTACTCCCTATATCAGAAGAAAGGCGAATTAATCAGTTATGAGAATCAGATATACAACAAAGAGTACTGGTCTCTGCTGGGGCAGAAAACGATCCGTTTAAGCTCATTCAATGGTGCATCATTTCCGGCAACGTTACTTGAAGTCGTCAACCACTCTGGTCAAAAAATGAAAATTTTGTATTGGTACTGCATCAACGATAGCTGTTCAAACAATAAATTACGTCTCAAGCTGCAGAAAACCGTGTCTGTACTTTCAGGAGAACCCGGTTTTAGCCAGATTAACGCTATCGCAAGCCCGGTTTATTCAGAGCATGATCTGCAAATTTTTGCCAGTGACTGGATATCGAACAAGCTATAAAGGAATTAAGTCGTTATGTGTGGAATTTCAGGAATATTCAATTTGCAACAGGCTCGACTCATCGATATAGAGCTGCTTAGACAAATTAATCGTGTCCAAGCCCACCGGGGCCCCGATGATGAAGGCTTTTTTATTGATGAATGCGTTGGACTCGCCCACCGACGTCTTGCGATTATCGATCTGTCCGGCGGGCACCAACCCGTATTCAACGAAGACGAATCTGTCTGTGTGGTTTTTAACGGCGAAATTTATAACTTCAAACCCTTGGTGAGGGAACTCAGCCAGCTCGGCCATCAGTTTTCAACCTTATCGGATACAGAAGTGATTGTGCATGCTTGGGAAGAGTGGGGAGTGCGATGTCTGGAGCGATTTCGGGGTATGTATACTTTTGCCGTTTGGGACAGAAAGACAAAGCAACTGTTTATTGCACGTGACCGTGTGGGTAAAAAACCACTGCACTACACCGTGACCAGCAAAGGACAACTGATTTTTGCTTCTGAATTAAAAGTATTACTTGCCCACCCAGATGTGGATAAAACACTGCGCAATCAAATGGCTGAGGAATTCCTGATGTTTGGCTACATTCCGGATCCTTATACCGCCTATAAAAATATTCATAAGCTCAGTGCAGGGCATTACCTGTTACTCACTCCACAAGGCAAAGTCACGCAAAACGAATATTGGGATTTACCTGCGCCGGCGCAGTTTCTATCCTGGGAACAAACACAAGGTGAGTTGATTGAGCGAATTCAGGAAGCGGTAAAACTTCGCATGTTAGCCGATGTGCCGCTTGGCGCATTTTTGTCCGGCGGTGTCGACTCCAGTGCCATTGTCGCGTTAATGGCCGGTTTGCAAAACGAAGCTGTGAATACCTGCTCAATCGGATTCGACGAACAGGCATTTGACGAGAGTGAATACGCGACGCAAATTGCTGAGCGTTACCACACAAACCATTTAAGCAAAGTGGTTTCGGCTCAGGAATACGACCTTATCGACCAACTGGTGGACATTTATGATGAACCTTTCGCAGACAGCTCAGCTCTGCCGACCTATCGGGTATGTCAGTTGGCACGGCAATCGGTCAAAGTGGTGCTGTCTGGTGATGGAGGAGACGAAATTTTTGCCGGCTACCGCCGACATCGATTACAACTTGCAGAAGCCCGTTTACGCAATAAATTGCCTCACGCGTTTCGCCAACCCTTGTTTGGCACTTTGGGCAAGATCTACCCGAAAGCAGACTGGGCGCCGCAGCGCTTTCGGGCTAAAACAACTTTTCAGTCGTTGGCAATGAATTCTGTCGAAGCGTATGGCAATACCATGTCCCGTTTACGAGCAGGGCAACGGCAGCAACTATTTACAAAAGAATATTTGGACTCGCTCAGTGGTTATTCAGGAAATGAAATCATCAAGCATCACGCCATGAAAGCACCAACGGACGATCCGCTGAAGTTCATTCAATATCTCGATATAAAAACCTGGCTACCCGGAGACATTTTAACCAAGATGGATCGCGCCAGCATGGCCAATTCGCTCGAAGTAAGAGCCCCCTTACTTGACCACAAACTGATGGAATGGGCCTTTGCGATTAACAGCTCAGACAATATACGTAACCATCAGGGTAAGTATGCATTTAAGAAGGCTCTGGAACCTTATGTGGATCATAACATCCTTTACCGCCGCAAAATGGGCTTCAGTATTCCGATATCGCAATGGTTCAGAGGCCCTCTAAAACACAAGCTAGAAGAGAATGTTTTATCGCAGACGATGTTCGACAGCGGCTATTTTGCTCCTCAGCGTTTAAAACAACTCGTGAATGAACATATCAGTGGTCGTAGCGATCATGGTGATTCACTCTGGTGCCTGCTGATGTTCAGTCAATTCCTCAATCGGTGTCAATAATGAAAATACTCACTGTCAGTACGTTATTTCCGTATCAGAATAACCCAAAGCATGGCATCTTCGTCGAAACACGCCTTCGCCATTTAATGCAGCATGATCCTGATATCGAAGCGAAAGTGATTGCACCTATCCCTTATTTCCCGTTTACACATCGTGTATTTGGTGGCTATGCAGAAAATGCAAAAGCACCCATGTTTGAAGTTCGACATGGCGTTGAAGTCTATCACCCGCGATATCTTGTGATTCCCAAAATAGGCATGACATTAACACCAACAACACTCGCCAATGCGATTTATAGACAGGCAAAAAAGATCATCGCCAGTGGCTATGATTTCGACCTGATAGACGGTCACTATTTTTACCCTGACGGAGTGGCCATTGAAATGGCGGCAAAAAAATTGAGCAAGCCATTTACCGTGACCGCCAGAGGAACAGATATCAACCTGATCCCTCAGTTTGAAAAGCCTAAAAAGCAGATCCAGCATGTACTGAAAACCAGCGGCCATAATATGGCGGTATGCGAAGCGCTAAGACAAGAAATGCTCCGCTTAGGAGCCAATCCGGAAAAGGTCACCACATTGAGAAATGGCGTTGACTTAGATCTATTCACGTTTTCAAACAAACAGCGTCAACAACAACTCAGGCAACAACTCAATCTGCCGGAAAAACAATCAATCATTATTTCCACCGGACACTTGATTGAACGTAAAGGTCACCATCTGGTAATTGAAGCAGTCAGTCAAATTGCCAATGGATTGCTACTTATTGCTGGTGATGGTCCGGAAAAGAAAAACCTTCACCATTTGGTCGAAAAAATCGGTTTAGAAAGCAGAGTTATCTTTCTCGGCAGTATTAGCCAAAGGGAATTAGCCCTGTATTACGGAGCCTCTGACGTTTTAGTACTCGCCTCCAGTCGTGAGGGTTGGGCAAATGTTCTTCTAGAAGCCATGGCATGCGGCACCCCTGTGGTAGCAACCGATATTTGGGGAACACCAGAGGTGGTAAGAACGGCGATAGCGGGTAAGTTAGTCAAGCGCGAAGCCAGTCAAATAGCTCAGGGGTTAAAGCAATTACTCAATGCCCTTCCGCAAAGAGAGTTCACTCGACGCTACGCAGAACAATTTGATTGGAGTTCAACCTCACAGGGACAAGTGAGTATATTTAAACAAATGCTCCGTCAGCAGAGAGAAATTAGCAAATAAACCCCTGATGTTTTTAATTATCTAGCGGTTATTATTTAGTAGATAAGGAAATCATATGTTAGCTAAAGTCATATCCCTAAAAAACTGTATTCGGCGAAATACCATTGGCGAAAGATTAAAAGGAATATCGTATACTATATTTAATGCCATAGATATCAACACAATAGATATCAACAACGATGAACAAAAAAATATTTTTGATTCTACGATAGCCACTATTGTTTATGGCAGAAAACTGATGCCTAGCGAAATCGGCTGTTCCATTAGCCATTTTTTGCTTATAAAGGAATTCGTCAACAACAATTCGCATGATGAATGGCTAGTCATATTTGAAGACGATATTACAGCAGAGCCTTCCCTTAATATTTTTTTAAACAATATAGACACGATAACCTTAGACAAACCGACGATTCTTTTGTTAGGTCATAGCCACACAAGAAAAAACACCATTAAATTGCAGAAACTTAAACAACCACTACATGATAAAAGAGACGTTAATGGCGTCCAGTTTGGTGTCAATGACCACATAAACTACTGTGGTGCCGTTGCGTATATGGCAAATCGTTCCGCAGTACGATTAATATCCAGTCTAAATAAAGTTTTTTGGTTATCTGATGACTGGGAAAAAATAAAAAATTTCGGCATCGAGGTTCTACATCCCGAAACACCACTCGCTTATGAAGACCCCAGTTTTGAAAGCACAATAGGAAACAATCAATATAATTTCCATAGTTTAAGCCATCGACCAGTATTTCAATTAATAAAAATACTTGTTTCACAATTTCGCCACATAATGAAATATAACGATCCAAAAAATACTTTTTTCAAATTTAGACCTTAAAGATCGTCTCATAAATAGGATTTAATAAAAATAATGAAAATACTTTATCACCATCGCATTGCTTCTAAAGACGGACAATATGTACATATTGAGGAAATCATTAAAGCCCTTAAAGCGATGGGACATGAAATTATTATGGTTTCACCTCAGGTGGCTGAAAATGCCCACTTTGGTAACGATGGTGGTTGGGTAGCCAAAATCAGGTCAAACGTACCGCGAATCATTTCTGAGCTATTAGAATTTACCTATGCGTTTTGGGTTTTCTTCAAGCTATGCCACGCCATCATCAGGCATCGTCCGGATGGTATCTACGAGCGGTACAACTTATATCTACCCGCGGGGATATGGGCCAAAAAGTTATTTCGACTAAAACTATTGCTCGAAGTGAATTCGCCCCTCTATGACGAGCGCAAGAAATATGGCGGCTTAGCACTGGATAAACTGGCCAAGTGGTCAGAATATTATACTTGGCGTAATGCGGACCACGTATTGCCTGTGACGCAGGTTTTAGCTAACTACATTACCAAGGCGGGGGTTACGAGCAATCGTATTACGGTGATACCTAATGGTATCGACCCTGATCGCTTCTATCCTTCGGATCAAGGTAATCGAGATAAACGATATCAACACAAACTCGTTATCGGTTTTGTCGGATTTTGCCGTGAATGGCACATTCTTGATGAAGTCATGGCGCTCATAGCAAGAGAAAACAATCCGGGGCTGGTATTTTTGATTGTTGGTGACGGGCCGGTGGCAGGGCAACTTATACATCAATCCCGAAGCTTAAATATTGAAAACAATTTTCACATCACAGGGTTGGTAGAGCGTGTCGATATGCCCTATTGGCTAGACCAAATCGATATTGCGATTCAACCCGCCGTAACCCCTTGGGCATCACCACTTAAACTGATCGAATATCTCGCTAAAGGCAAAGCCATCGTGGCTCCGGATACGCCCAACATCAAAGAGCTTCTGGTCGATAATGTTAATGCTGTGTTGTTCAATCACAACGACCAGAGCAATATGATTGAGAGTATAAAAAAAATCATAAGCGACGATATATTGCGACAACAACTGCAACTCGGCGCACAGAAGACCATTCAAGAACGCGGGCTAACCTGGCGACAAAACGCTCAATGTATTACCCACTTATTCGACTACAGGCCCGAAACATCCGAGGTTACACCATCCTAGGTAAAAATATGATCAGATTGAACATCGATGGAACAGCGAATGAGCGTCGAACACAAACACGCCTTATTTTTTATAAGAGCGGCCTTCCATGGGGCTCCGCCGAGCCATCCATGGCTCGGAGGGTTTGCTTATCGGCGCCCATTCACTGATCAGAAAGTTTTCCAGGATGGTATTAAAGCGTAACCAGAAAATATTACCTCTCAATAAGCGGATTACTATGGATAAGCAACCGACAACAAAACACATCGCCTTCCTGATTAATGACATTACTCAACTCGGTGGCACCGAAAGGATGTGTGTTCTCATTTGCAACGAATTAAGCCGACTAGGTTATAAAATAACCATTATTAGCCAAACAGAAGCCAACAAAGAGCCCTTTTTTTTGCTGGATAGACAAGTCACCACAGAGCGGCTATTTGAAAAAGAACCCTCTTTAACCAATAAACTCGCTTTGCCTGTCGTTATTGGCAAAAAGGTGAAAAGTATCTGCGCGGATCTCTATATTAGCTGTGATACTCAGATGTGTCTGTTTTCATCAATACCTCTGCTAGGTAAAAAACACATCGGCTGGGAGCACTTCAATTCACAAATCGTTACCACATTCGGCAGTCGCTGGTTCGGAAGACGCTTAGCATCATTGCTGTGTGACAAAATTATTGTGCTCACTGAATCGGATAAAAAGCATTGGGTCGACAAGCTCAATACCAATCACGCCAAACTTGCTGTGATTCCTAACCCATTACCCGTCCCAAGAGCAAAACAGATCGATAATTCCAACCGTCAAAACATAGTATTAGCCATGGGCAGAATGACGGAGCAAAAAGGTTTTGATCTCCTGATCCAGGCCTGGAGCCATATTCCTGAAATTAACCGCAAAAACTGGATCTTGAGAATCGTCGGTCCCAATGGAAGTGCAAAACCCGCACTTGAGATGATGATAACTAAACATCACCTCGAACATTGCGTGCAGCTCATTGCCGAAAGCAAACAAGTAGAACAAGAGTATCAGCAAGCCGCAATCTACGTATTAAGTTCGCGATATGAAGGTTTCGGCCTGACCCTGATTGAAGCGATGGGACAAGGATTACCTGTTATAGCCTACGATTGCCCAATGGGCCCTGCAGAAATCATTGCTAACGACTATGGGCGGCTTGTGAAATCTGGTGATATCCAAGGTTTGGCGGAGTCTATTGAAGAATTCATAGCAGATAGCCAATTACGCCAAAAGTATAGTGATCTCGCCTACCAGCGTTCCGCCATCTATTCACCCGACATCATTATTCGTCAATGGGTGTCCATTATTCAACAACCTTGAGGAAGTCATATGCCAGAAAACACACTGCCAATCCGAGTCAATATCGTGGCGTATAATGAAGCACTGTTTATCGAGGAATGCCTTAATTCTATTAAGCTCGCCCTGGAATTGGCTTGTCATTCTGATGCTGTAGTCAGCATCATTGCTAATGGTTGTTCGGATAATACATACGAGATTGCCAAATCCTACTGCAAACAACTTGCGACTTGGACAGCCTATGAATTACCACTTGGTGATAAAGCCAATGCTTGGAATTACGCGATCACTCTGGATGACGCCAGCGGTAAATCATTGAGCATATTTGTTGATGGCGATTGTACTATTGCAGAGCAATCCATCATCTCTTTGCTAAATACCTACCAAAGCTCCCCTGCTGCTTATGCTATTGCGGGAGTGCCGGGGACAAAAGGCAATACCACCGAAACCACGATAAAACGAACACTTGCAGGCGATGCTCTCAGCGGGAATTTTTACGCACTCACCCCCAATTTTTTAAACAAAGTAGCAAGCCAGCAATTTCGGTTGCCCGTCGGTCTCATCGGAGATGACAGCCTTCTGGCATGGGTAGCAAGTCATGACTTCAAATTAAGCAACGGTGTGGTGAGTGGTTACCTGGTTGGCAGCGCTGGCGCAGATTTTTTCTACCACCGTCTTACCCCGGACTCCTTACATAACATCAGGCTTTACATAAGACGGATCCACAGATACAGCTTGCGCCACCTACAACAGAGTTGTATTCGGGAGTATCTGAATCAAGTGAATGATTTCAATCAATTACCACCCAATATCAGTGAGATTTATCAATATAAGAAAGCCAAACATATTCGATCAAACAGCCTATACGGTATGTTTGATGTGATTAACTACTGCCTAATTTAATATAGCCGGTTTAATGCAGACAGTTTCATTAATACCATTGTGGAAAAGTTTCTGATCAGTGAATGGGCATCGATAAGCAAACCCTCTGAGCCAGGGATGGCTCAGCGGAGCCCCATGGAAGGCGTTTTTATAAACAAATAAGGCGTGTTTGTGTTCGATGCCCATTCGCTGTTCCACCAATGCCCAATACGATCATATTTTTACCTAGGACGGTATAAGCCGTCGTAATCAATAATGCTTAATTGCTTAGCTCTCGTTTTTGTCTTTGATTATCTTCTTTAGTGATCAGTTTCGTGGTTAACCAGCGTTTAGCCGGAAGCTCTAAGTAGTGATAAAGAAAGTGAGAACCACCTAATACGATAACAAAATAGAGCAATAACCAATCCCATGGTGCTTGCTCTGTTTGTAAAAACAACTTCATAATATCTTTTGTTAAATAGTGAATAAGATAAACCGAGTAACTTATATTCCCCAACCATAGAAGCCATCTGGGGACTTTGACATCTGCATCAGACTCTAAACAGATAAAATAACTCACAAACAGCACCATAAACAGTGGTATCCAGCTATAGTTGGGTAACTCCAGCAGAACAGCGATGAACAGCAGAATGCCCATGCTAATAAGTAAATTCTTTTTGGCTAGCGGATTTAAAAGACCATCACGATACAAACTGAAAATGACCGTGCCAAGCATAAACTCAAACAGACAACGCCACATACCGAGTAACGGAATGAATTCACCAATATTCGTGGCACCTTTTTGACTGAAAATCACCAAAATCGCACCACAGCACAGCCCGATAACTATTGGGGGAAAATAGCGCTTACGTATACGGTTCAGATAAGTAGTAATGAAAGGAAAAGCCAGATAGCTGGCGAATTCAACACTGATAGACCATGACGGCACGTTCCAACTCAGCGTTTGAGAGAATCCCCAGTTATTCATTAACATCAGACTCATGAAGTAATTAGTGACATCATAACGTCCACCGCTTGGAAGTGCTCTCCCTGTATAAAAATAAGCAGCTGGTAAGACGAGATAAAGCAACATCACCGCTAGATGTAGCGGATAAATTCGCGCGATACGTTTAATGTAAAATGAGTACAAGTTGTGCCGATTCGGATACAGAGCCAGTTGTTCCTGATGGGTCATTGCAATGACAAACCCACTCAGTACAAAAAAGAAATCAACCGCGATATATCCCAGACCAGCAATATCTATCACCCAGTTAGGTACAGTGTGTACAAACTGAGGAATGAGATGATAGCAAGCGACCCATAACGCCAGTATTCCTCGTAATCCGGTGAGGGTATCAAAGTTTTTTCGCATCGATAGCTTTCTCGTCGAATTCTTTGTTCGCTATAGTGTGATGAGCGGCAGAGATAGCAATCAATTGATAAATGATTGGCTTAAAAGCTACGCCTATAAATAAGCCACCAATACAGTATATATAGATAGCGTGATTCATCGCCAAGCAAAAATCTTTGGTTTTATCATCGATATCATGACGTTTTATCAGTGAGTGATTAAGGCGAACTGCCGCAATAATTAACCCGAGAAAGATCAATAAACCAACATAGCCATGCTCACCTAAAACTTCAAAATAAATGCTATGAAAGGCTCGTACACCAACAAAGTCGACCAGCTTATCATCATACCGCCCCAGTTCTCCGGCATTATCCAAATAGCTTTGAAACCCACCGCCCATCAGGGGCTTATCGGCCACATAATCCATAGTCCATTGCCACACCGCCACTCGCTGTGATGCAGTGGTATTCCCCATTCGCTCAAACCATGACTGCGGAGCCACCTGAGAAATCACCACCGCAGCGATTAGGACAAGCGGAAGCAACTTAATCATATTTCTCAAGTTAAATGAACGAATACCAATATAAGCGACCAATGCCACCAATCCTGTTCGCGCTGTGGTTCCAACAACCGTTGTAATACATAAAATGCCTGTGAGTAGCCATATGATTTTTTTGTTTTGTAAAAAGGGCATCAGGGAAATATGTTTATTCAAATACAGTATAATCGGCAATGTCATCACGGCGACACAGGCCAAAGTCGAGCTTTCTGACAAGCCGAAATTTGAGCCATTAAGAATCAATCGTGCCCCATATCCCCCACCGCTCAAAATTGTTTTAGGTCCCGCGGATGCCATGTAAAACATGATAGAACAGAAAAATACCAATACGACGAACTCGAGTTGCTTGCGGGTTGTGATGGTAAACATTAATAAAAATGCCATCAGCAATGTTTTAAACGAAGGATCCCATTTAATCCATGCCGCCATAGGAAACCTTGCGTGCAAAGTGGTTAACGTTATCCAGATAAGAAAAATAACAAACAGCACTGGAATATTTTTGGATAGAGGGAAACGGAGTTTTTTTCCCGCCAACAATAGACTCAAAAAGCAAACTAAAGCCATTATCATAGAAATCGGCTTGCCTGCTAGAAAGCCAAAGACAAGTCCCTGAGGCACTACGAGGTCAGCCCACAGATATCCGGCAAAAGCCATGTATGGCCGCGTCAATCCTGGCAGAATAAAAGCCAGTAAGACCACTAAGATAATTAAATCACGCACGGCGGTTATGCTTACTATTGTGTGGTTTATCTTTTCTTTCTGCTCTCAGCATAAAATATATACTTATCACTATTGCCAAATTTGATAGTAAAAAAGCTAAGTTATCTATCATAAGTATTTCCCTATATTTACTGGCTAATTTATTGTTAAATCATTGCCCAAATAGATGTCCTGATAAGCTTTTACCATCTTATCCTGACTGAATCTTTCAACTATTTGCCGGCGAGCGTACTTTGACATTTCAATATTGTTATTTCTGTTATTAAATAACTTAATCATTGCCTGACAATAGGCGGTGATCTCACCTGAAGGTACAGACAATCCAGTTTTCTCTTCGATGATAACTTCAGAAATCCCCCCGACATCAGTGACCAAATGGGGTACAGACATCGACATGGATTCGAGTAATGTCATAGGTATGCCCTCAGCAATTGATGACATTAGAAAAATATCAAACTGCCGATAAAAATCTCTGACATTATTTTTTTCTCCAAGCAAAAAAACTCTATTTTCCAATACGGGATGATCAACAATGTATCTCGATAAATGATCTTTATCGGGACCATCTCCAATAATGACCAGCACACAGTTTTCCTTAAATACCTCAAGCCTTTGACATGCCAAGAGAAAAGATTCAAGCATAAATATTTGATTTTTTATTGCGTGTAAACGAGCAACATGGCCGAAAATAAACTTTCCTTGTAATACATTTAATTCATTGTCGTCGAAAAGATCAGGGTGAAAGTAGTTCGTATCAACTCCGTTAACAATCAAACGCAATTTGTTTCCTGAAAGTCCAACGTCCTTCGCGAGCCAGTTATGCAGATCCTGCGAGACGGTGACAATTTTATGGATAGGGTAGCTGCATATTTTTCGCAGCCACTGATATTTAGTCACGCTACCGTTCGGATCATAGCTATCCCTACCATGCTCAGCATGAACTCTCATCGGAACACGAGCAAGAAGACCTATCCACTGGTATTCAATCGCCCCTAAATTATAGGTGTGTAACACATCCGGCCGCAGCTCTCTCAACAAGCGGTATAGCTTAAGATTAATAGAAAAATCCTTTCCTGATTTTTTATTTAAACAATAATGATCGATGGGAACAGTTATCTGTGAAATAAAGCTTCCGGCTTCAGTCAGAGATATAATCGTATGGTGAAACGTCTCATTATTGAGATGATTAATACAATTAACGATGATTCGTTCTAACCCACCCACCTCAAAACTAAATACCAAGTGGCATATATGTGTTTTATTTACTTGCATACAATCCTTTTGCATTAAATAAAGTCTAATTATTTTGTATTAGTTTGGAAATAAAAAATACAGTAGATTTCTTTTTGTTTTGTTTCTAGTGTAAACACAGAAATATTTACTATTAACTTACTACAAGTTAATTATAAAACAACGTTAAATTTGGTTCTAATATAAGGAGAATTTATATTATGCTCGTTCGTTCACGCTCTCCTCTCAGATTAGGACTTGCGGGAGGAGGCACAGACCTTTCGCCGTACTGTAATAATTTTGGCGGTTGTGTGTTAAATGCCACAATCAATATGTATGCGAACTGCACGATAGAGTTAGTTGAGCCACAAAATGGTATTACTTTTATTGCTCAGGATATCAACAAAGAGTTTCATTCCCCTTTAGCCGCACATCTAAAACCGGAAGGTGATTTAATTCTGCATAAAGCGGTCTACAACCGAATCGTCAGAGACTATCACGATAATGAACCACTGCCCGTCAAAGTTTACACCTATTCTGATGCGCCTCCCGGCAGTGGCTTAGGTTCTTCCTCAACCATGGTTGTCACTATCATCAGCGCCTACCAGCAATTATTACAGCTACCACTGAGTGAATACGATATCGCTCGTATGGCATATGAGATTGAACGGATTGATTGCCATTTAGCAGGAGGAAGACAAGATCAGTATGCGACGACATTCGGTGGTTTTAACTTTATGGAGTTCTACGAGCATGAACGCGTCATTGTTAACCCTTTACGTATTCGACAAAGCATCATTAATGAGCTGGAAAGCCAGTTGGTACTCTTCTTCACCGGTGTTTCAAGATCATCGGCAAAAATTATAGATGATCAGATTAAAAGTACTTCGGCAGACAACAGTAAAGCGCTTGATGCGATGCACGACGTCAAACAGCTCTCTTATGCGATGAAAGAGTGCTTATTGCGATCAGATATTAATGGCATGTCTGAACTGTTTAAGAAAGCGTGGGTTGCAAAAAAATCCACTTCCAGCTCTATATCAACACAGCATATTGAAACCATTGCGGACAAAGTACTCAGTGCTGGGGCCAAGTCGCTCAAAATCAGTGGTGCAGGTGGAGGCGGATTTATGATGTTATTTGTCGACCCTATTCGTCGTGTTCAGGTAGAACGAGTCCTTAGCGAGCTGGACGGAAAAGTACAACCATTTCGCTTTACCCAGCAAGGAACCCAGTCTTGGCGGGTCTGACGATAGTCCGCAAAAGATACTCCGCAAAAGAGTGATAACAAGGGAAATCGCCATTGCTGTACTCAAACTATTTGGAGCGCAGCCAACGCAATTGCAGCTTCAAATAGCAAGAGTATATTAAGGATTGATAATGAAGAGCAGAGTCGAACATATAGATATTGCAAAAGGAATATCTATTACCTTGGTTGCTATGTTCCATAGCAAGTTAAGGATCTACTGCCCGGAAATTGTCGACCCGATGTCGCTATTCCGGATGCCGCTGTTTTTTCTATTGTCGGGTATCTTCTTCTCATGGACTGCTAACCCAAAAGTCTTTTTATTGAAGAAGTCTGAAGCGTTACTAAAGCCCTATTTTTCAGTGTTGTTATTGTTACTTTTCACCAGCATGGTGGCCGGTGAACATGGCTTGATAAGCCAATTTGCAGGAATACTCTATGGTAATGCGGATACGATTAGATGGTATCCTATGTGGTTCTTACCCCACCTGTTTGCTGTTTATGTTTTTGCGTATATTCTCTTTCGTTATATTGGCTTAGCACAATTACCGCCATTAAGTATCATTGCGATAATAAGCGGATTTTTAGTTATCGGCTGTATCTGGACCGATTACTTTTGGAATAAAAACATCGCCTTTTTCTCGCAATCTTTCACCATTCCAGGATTGCCATTTTCGGCAGATATCATTTTAGTCTCATCTTGTTATTTTATACTCGGTCATCTACTCAAAGCGCATTTAATGAACTTTACGCCTAATTTATGGATCTTAGCATTATCGATCGCTCTGTTTGTGTTCATTGTTCAGACTACCGATGCCCACATTGACTTGAACCGAAGAGTTTACAGTGCCCCGATATATGCAACCCTTGGTGCACTTAGTGGCATCTATATGATCATTAGCCTATCTTACGCTCTCTGTCAAAAGCACTGGCTTAGTTTTATACCTTTGCGCATCGGCCAGGCAAGCTTATATATACTCATATTTCATGACTTTATAATGTATAAATTATTTAGCTATTTCTCTGCCAATGTTGTTGAGAAAAGCAATTTGGTGTTATTAGCTTTTGTTTGTTTAGCATTAGCCGTTTTCATCCCTGTGGCGATTAAATGGGCTGTAGAACGCAATGATTTACTCTCTTTGGCATTTTTGCCATTTAAATCCAACAAATTACTTCAACGTATGGGTTTTATTACCAATAGCTAATAGCAATCAACGACTCCCTACGTCCTATATATAATGGAATAAATAGACAAAAATAATACTTTAGCACTAGTGTTTTTATCATCCGATTAGTTAAATATAAATAAGAAATCAACCAAAGAATTAATCAAGCTATAATATTCCATAAAATGAATTCATACGGATTGATAACCGTTTAAAGTTAAAATAAGATTAATATTCAATAGCTAACTAAAGTTTCTCACTATATTAATAGTCCTTCAGCAGCCTTACGGCATTACTTAACAAGGAACTCCGATATGGATGGTCTAATATATTTTCAACAAAACATTATTAATTCCATTGAGACCAAACAGGCATTGCTTAGAGATGAAGCCGCGTTATCTGGCATTTTAAAAGCCAGCGAATTATGTTTAGCCGCCTACAGACGAGGTAACAAAGTTATGATTGCCGGCAATGGCGGTAGTGCTGCGGACTCGCAGCATATAGCAGCCGAGTTTGTCAGCCGTTTTGAATTTGACCGTCCGGGACTACCTGCATTGGCTTTAACAACCGATACCTCCATATTAACAGCCATTGGCAATGATTACGGCTTTGAAAAACTATTTGCCAGACAGATTCAAGCCAATGCTCAAGTAGGTGATATCTTTATCGGTATCAGTACATCAGGTAATTCTAAAAATATTTTGGCGGCGATGATTCAGGCAAAATCTATGGGTCTAACCACCGTTGGCTTGGCTGGGAGTGGCGGAATAATTGCAGATTACTGCGATATCTGTATACGAGTGCCGTCCAGCCATACTCCTAGAATTCAGGAATCTCATATCCTGATTGGTCATATGATCTGTGGCTATGTTGAACAGGAGTATTTTAGTGATAGAGCCTAATCAAGTTACGGCGATCATACTATGCGGTGGGTTAGGTACACGCCTGAGGGCAGTGACCAACGACCAACTACCAAAATCAATGCTGGATGTTGCAGGGCGCCCTTTTCTGGAGTACCTGCTTGATTATCTGATTGTTCAGGACATTAACAAAGTTATTTTGGCGGTCTCATATCGTAAAGAAATCATCATGGACCACTTTGGTCAGCGCTACCGTGAGTTGGCTGTTAGCTACTCAATTGAAGACAAACCACTGGGTACTGGTGGCGCCATAAAGCAAGCACTTATCGAAAATGATGCAACGGAATCGAGCTTTTTTTTAATCCTCAACGGGGATACCTACTTTGAATATCGTTTAGATAGCATGCTGCTGGAATTTTACAATAAACAAGCGGAACTTATCATGGCGTTGAAACGGATGGATGACACTGGGCGCTATGGAAGAGTCACTGTTGATAACAAGAATAAAATCGTAACATTCGAAGAAAAGCAGCTTGGTCACGCAGGGTATATCAATGCAGGGATTTACCTAGTGAAAAAGCAAATAAAAGAGACTTTTCCTCAACTGAACACATTTTCATTCGAAAAAGACTATTTAGAAAAACAAGTCAATAAGGGTCTGAATGCATTTGCCAGTCATGTCGATACTTACTTCATCGACATTGGAATACCTCAAGATTACTACCAGGCAAACCATTACTTAAATCATCATTGATAACGCCACGTCCTATTCAAGTTCTTTTCAACATTAAGGGGAAAAAATGCTTAACAAAATACTGCAAAAAATCGAAGGTTATAGATTTAGTGCCACTGTAAAAAAAATTAATACAACGATGCCAATTGAATACGTTTACGACGAGAGAGTAACCATTTTATCTATGGTTGGGCACAATGCAGTATCAATGTACTTGGTTGCAATAAAGTCGTTTATGAACCAGTTTGGATATGGGTCAATAGAAGTTATTAACGATGGATCTTTGACTGCAAGCGATATTAACCTACTACAGCATCATGTCCCCAGATTAGCAATCAGCCAAGCTCAGGAAGTGAACACTTACAACTGCCCAAGTTATATTTCCTGGAAGAGACTGTTCCGTATCGTTGAACTGGTAAAAACGAGCTATGTCATACAGCTTGACTCAGATATTGTTGTAACAGGCCCAATGTTGGAAATTAATAGTAAAGTACAAAAAAATAGCGGTTTTGTTATAGGCAGCAATCAATGGAGCGAGCCTGTAGACACGGAGTATTTACACGCAATCATCAAACAATGGACGAGCAAACATGTACAACCGTCCGCAGAGTTACACTTCAAAGATCTGAACTTCTTCAAGCCCAATATAAAATACTTAAGAGGCTGTGCTGGATTTTGTGGCTATCCCAGACAATCATTTAATGAAAATGATATTATTCAGTTATCTTTGGAAATTGAAGAGAAAATCGGCAAAGACAAATGGAAGCAATGGGGAAGTGAGCAAGTCACCACTCTGTGTCTAATTTCCAAAAGCTTTGAATCGTCGGTATTACCTTGGCCTAAATATCAAAACTATCGTTTTCCTGAAACCAATGAGCCACAATCCTCTATGGCTTTAATTCACTTTATTGGTACAAACCGGTTCACCAGCTCTTGTTATAGAACACTGTGCAGCTCATTCATTAGCAAAATAAAATAGTTGCATAGTACCTTTAGAAAAAGCACCAGAAAACTAATAACTATTGAACTTTAACTTTACTTATTTTCCCAATAAAAATCGACGTTAGACTATAGCAGGTGTTTTTAATTATTTTCCAATCGCCATCATTGTTATATATTAGCATTACAACAATAACTAAAAAAATGAGAGCAATCACATACACAAATGATATAAAGACAACATTAAAAAAATCAAAATGACTTAAAGAGACATTATTTCTTATATATAAACACAATAAAAATGCCATCAAATTGCAAGCAACAACTGGTATATATGAAACAATTAACCTCCGAATCGAGAAACCAATACTGCTCTTAAGAACAAAGAGTAAAATAAATGACACCATGGTGTCTACCAGTAGTTTTGCAACCACAACCCCTATCAAACCGTAAAATTTCAACCCCAAAAAATAAGTCACTATTGATATTAATGTGCTAAAAATCTCAATTTTAAATAGACACTTAACCTCACCCAATAGAGTAAGTACACCAAATGAAAAATCATTAAAATTTAAGATGACAATTAATAAAGAAAAATATGGCAGAATCATAGTCGCCAAATGCCACTTATCTGCACTACCTAGTAGAAGTTCAACTAAAGAAGAAGCCGATAAAATTAATAACATTGAAATCGGTAAAGATATAAATATGCTGATAAAAAGTGTTTTATGCACTTTTTCTTTGAACTCTTCTTTATCGTTAACTAACTGCCCTAATGCCGGGAAAACAGAATCTTTGATAGGAAATAAAAATAACACTCTGGGAATTTCTGCAATTCGTTGAGAAACAGAAAAAGCTCCTAGCTCAATAACACCGAGAAATTTGGTAATAAATATTTGATCTACCTTACCACTGGTATAATTAACAATACCTTTGAGAAAGGTCCATTGAGAAAAAGATATCTGTTTGGATAAACATGATAAAGAAAATCGTGGGCGATAACTAAAGAATTTGTAAGTTAAAACTGAATAGGCAATGAAATTAACCAAGTTTCCGAATACAAAAGCCCAATAATTTTTGATCAAAAAAGCCAAGACAACGGTAGCAATGAAACTGAAAATTTTGACGATAACTTCCAATTTCATGATTTCCTTGAATTCCATGCTCTTTTTGGCCAAAATTATCCCAATGTTACTCAAACCAATAATGAGCGGAATTAAACTCAACACCTTTAAAACATCCTCTAATTCCGGCTCATTAAAAAATGAGGCGGCATTAGTCGAAAAAGAAAATATAAGCAGTGAAATCAAAATTTTAGTTATTAACTGAAAGGTCCAGGCTGTATTAATATCATCATCATCCAAATCCTGAGTTTTTATCAAATACTGCTCTGTTCCTAAACGGGATAACAGTTCAAAAAAAGAAGTCACTAAACTTGCTGTAGCCACTAAACCAAAATCATTCGGTGTCAATAAACGAGCCAGAATAAGCGTAGAGAACATCCCTAAACATGTCACCAGCACTTTGGATACAAAGTTAAAAAACGTTGCACTCAATACCTTTTTAGAATAACTCATTGTTAGATCTTCCTATTTTATGATTTGAAGATTCTCCTGTTGCTACAAAATCCTGAGCCTTAACTAGTTGGGCACTTTCTAAACCTTTAAACCAGCAGATATATTGATGAATATTATTCTTAAGGGCGATAAGATCATTACGATTTCTTACATAAGGAGTTAACTTCACCATTGAACTCGGCGAGTGAAAAGAGACAACAAACTCTTTTTGATCAATATCCAGTTGAGCTTCAGTGACCTGCTTCATTTGTTCAAGTGTGAACCCTTCCGGAGTCAGGCGATGACATTTAATTCTTAATAACTTTCCTAACATCCGAGTCAAAAAGTGAGATTGTATTTGATTGTATAACTCAGGTCGCTTATTTAGAATCCGAGTAATTACTGGGGAAATAGACAGTATAGAATTGGTGTGTGGAAGATACATTATACCGTTGACACAAAACGGCATATTAGAATAATGACTGAAGTCTGGCCCGTATTGATGAGTATAATCACAATACGCATTAATACTCAAATCCAGTGTGTACCCTAATTTTTTTAAGATATTATGGGTGTTAATTCCAGAACCATACCGACCAGCAACATAAGTTTTAGGACGACTACCCGTAATATGTTCAATGGCCGCTGTTAATACTTTTAATTTTCTATACTCTAAATCCTTTGGCAGATTACCAGGATAAGAGAATTTTTCAGCGACCTCATCACTATCATCGTCAAAAGGGGGACAAACCCATGGGTGTAGGTGCGCCGCGAATTCTACTTCATTTCTGGCTGTATGTTTGCAGTATTCTACGACTCTTTTCCCTCCAGCACTGGTTACAAACGGGTACCCCATTGCCAATGTGATTTTTCCGCCCAATTTCAGAATGTCATCAATAAATTGAATCAGTGCGTCTGTATGTGTTACCTGATTATTGGATCGGTAAAAACCTGAGCTCCAGTCAAACTCTTCTTCAGCATGAATCACGATAGCCAACTTAACGCCTGTAACGACTGTCAATTTCTGCTGATATAGACTCAATGGCTTTTCCACTCGGTCGTCCGAATCCATAATTAATACTTTTTTGTTTAAGCTGTCATGCATAGAATTAGGACTTATGATAGGTTAATAATTTATGTTTCAGATCACGAGCATAATTCTCAATGAAAAGTAGCCAATGGCTGTGCTCATACTGATACACGGCTAAAGATCCAATGCAATTGGCGAAAGTACTTTTATAACGAGCATCACCACCCAAAAAGTCATATCTCTCAACCCCCTCGCTGATCGCCTTTTCTAACAATAAATAATGCGAGACGAGTCCTGGTTTATAATGTGGACTAATATTTGTGTGAGCATAATTTAAAGCGCATAAATAAAAATAAACTGAATTTTTATATTTAAAATTATAAATAATACCAATAGTTTCGCTGCCAGCTTTGACATGGTGTAATTGGATATGTCCATCAAAGAATGCCCGATCAATAAGCTGAGTATGGAAATAAACAAACTTGTCATTGACGAAGCCGCTACCCGATTCGCCTTCTCCCCAACGAGACTTGTGATATGGCCCTGCCAAACTTAATAATTGCAATGCCGCTTCTTTCGCTACCATAGTTTCTACTGTGACTGGGCCAATCTCTTCATATTTACGCAAACTACGCGAGATCTGATAGCGTGAGCTACGTGACAGGGATTTAAGCAGTGATTTGGGCTGACCAAGAAAGATATTTAACTCAACGCTATAGCCCGTTGCTTGCCAGATCTTCCTTTCATATAAGCCATGAATCTCTGAAGCCGCAAACAAATCAGACCGGCTTGCCCCGACAACAAAAGCGTCGTATTTTCCCATCCAATCAACCACACTGGAAAACATAGCAGCACGAATATCTTTACTTCTCTGCGACGAAATCAAAAAGTCGTTGTATTCAATCCATATCTGATCTTCACAATTCACACCCGTACGATGCAAATAATGTTTAGATCTATACCTGTCGAGCCCAAATCCGCATGGCTCACTGACAATAATTCCTAGCCCAACAGTTTCCCTCCCGATATGAGCTTCAATCACATGAAACTGTTTGACGAAAGAATCCAGCCAGGTACCCATCCACAGCCAGCTGAGAAAGAAATTAGCTTCTGCCTTTTGTTCCAATAATATCCAAGTAGCTTCAAGCCACTGTCTGTCAGGATTTTGATACCATTGACACTCAACTTTATCCTTTTGTTTATCGCTCACTGAAATCCCTTACTTTTTTATTTTGAGCAGCAAGCCTTTAAATGCCACATAAAGTCGTACCAAATTATCATGATATGATTCAATTCTCTGCTTAATATACTATTAGTTCGATAGAATCTAGTACGCTAGCATCGCTATTCTCTACGCCATGAATTAACTATAGGTTATAAGAAGTATAGGTTATAAGATACATAATTATCATATTTGAGAATATATCGTCAGTATTTTAACTAATGATTTCATCATTTAGTATTAGAATCTATTTTTAAAAAATAATTATTTAGCATTAATTCAAATTAATAACTTCGATCTACTAATTATAATTAATTAATGGTTTATCATAACAAAGTCATTATCATTTTTATGTCAGGGAAAGATATGCCGTTTAATAATCAATATGTCTTAAAAAGATCTGCATTAATGCTTGCTCTTAGCTCTCTAGTGATCAGTTATGCAGCGCTGGCCGACAAATATCTCGACAATGCCATAGAATATATGGAAAAAAATGAAACATCTTCTGCCATCATTGAGCTTAAAAACTCAATACAAAATTCGCCCAACGATGCTCAGCCCCGTTTCTTTCTTGGTAGCATATATCTTCAACAAGGAAGCTTTCTCGCAGCAGAAAAAGAATTAACTAAAGCTCTTGAGCTAGGAATCGCCAATGAGGAGATCGCGCCACTTTTGCTGAGAACCAAACTAAATCTGGGCAAAAATCAAGAAGTTATCAATTACATTGATAACCATCGTGTCAGTGACCCTTATCTCAACAGCGAACTTCTTGCTCTTAAAGCCATGGCAGAGCTCAACCTGAATCAAGTGGACGCGGCCAAACAAAGTCTGCAACTGGCGGGTGATATCGCTCTCGATTCCCAATATGTAAAGCTTAGCCTGGCGAGATTGGATGCGGCACAAAAGAATATCGATCAGGCACTCAAAACAATAGATGAGCTGCTGGATAAAGATGATTCAAATGCAGATGCCTGGATATTCAAAGGCCATTTACAGATGGTGAGAAAAGATTTTGCCGCTGCTGCAGAAAGTTATAGCAAAGCTTTTCAGCTCGCGCCAAGTGCTGGACAATACACGCTGTTCATTTCAAGAGCACTGGTTATGAGTGGTCAAATGGACAAAGCCCAACCTTATGTCGATAACGTGTTAAATCAGTATCCAAATCAAGTTCTGGCGAACGATTTAAAAGCGGCTATTGATTTTTCTAACAATCAATTTGAGCCCGCTAAACAACATGCTGATAGAGCGATTAACAATGGTTCAACCAGTCTGGCCACGTCACTAATTTCAGGTGTTTCTGCCTACAAATTAAAATTGTATGAACAAGCCAATCATCGCTTGAGGCAGATCCAACCTCGTTTACCCGACGACCATTTAGCCAGACGGTTATATATCGTAACTCAATTAAAACTGGGCTATATCGATGAGGCAATAGAAGAACTCGGTAAACTCAATACTGACTCAAAACAAAACAGCGCGTTTCTATCCCAGACCAGTATGGAACTCGCTAACCTTGGTAGAAACGAAGAAGCTCTTATGCTTGCAAAAAAAGCTTATGTTAGCGACAACAGTGATTTTAATGAAATGATGTTAGGCATAGTTAAGCTTTCTGCCAACGATGCCAGCGGGATTGACGAGCTTAAGCATGCGGTAGCTGAACAGCCAGATAAAAGAAAAGCTGAGCTGGGAATAGGTTACTATTACCTTCAACTGGGCGCTTTCGACGAAGCGCAGAACATTGCTGATAACTGGCTGAAAAAAAACAACAAAGATACAGATGCATTAGTACTTAAAGGGGCCGTATCACAAAGTCAACAGCATGTTGAACAAGCTAAGAAATTATATAACCAGGCATTAACCATCAATCCTAACCATATTCAAGCTAACATTTTATATGCTCAAATTCTGTCTGCAGAAGAGCAGTGGGAGAACGCATTTCAATATGCCTACAGAGCAAAAACACTAGCACCAGGCAATGAATCAGCAACGAATCTTCTTTATGTTTGTAGTACCAAAGCAGGAAAAACAGAAGAGCTGCTGAGTCTGATAAACAAGCAACTTGCACAAAACCCATCCGACCTGACGCTAATACCGCAAAAAGCTATGGCATTGGTGTTAAACGAACAGAACAGTCAGGCTATCAATTTACTCGAGAGCCTTCCGAAGCAAAACCAGACCCCCCAAACCTGGTCTTTGCTTGGCAATATTTATTTTACCCAACAACGATGGATTGATGCCGAACGAGCTTACTTAGCCTGGCTGAACATAGCGCCAGCGGATGTAAATGCCCATATTCGAAGTATTTACATTAGTAAACTAAGCAACAAATATGGCTCAGGAATTGCGCTCGCAGATGAAGCTATCAATGTATTCCCGAATGACATCCGCTTCCCGATGTTAAAAACCGAATTGCTGCTAGAATCCGGAAAACCTGAAGCGGCTCAACAAGTACTCAATACACTGGACACTAATGCACATAACCTTCCGTATATTCTGAAACTACAAGGCACTGTTTATATACAAGAACAATTGTGGGACAAAGCAATTTCGACGTTTCAGCAACGTTATAAAGCAGCCCCCGGAGTAGATACAGCAAAAGAGTTGGCAACCTTATATGTTAAAAATCATCAGGCATCTAAAGCGGTTAACTTTTTGTCTGCAACCATTCAGCAAGAGCCGCAAAAAGCACGTGCATTACAACTTTTACTTGCCGATATTCAAAGTGTTGTTGATCCAAAAGCGGCAACGCAACAGTATATTGAAATTATTGCCAGAGAACCGAAGAACGTAATGGCATTGAATAATATTTCTTGGCTTTATATTCAACAAAACAACCTACACGAAGCTTGCAAATATTCAGCAAGGGCCTATCAACTGGCGGGCTCTCAACCAGCAATTCAGGATACACACGGGTATTGTTTGCTTCAGGCTGGTGAGACAAAACAAGCCGTCTCGATGCTGGAACAAGCTTATCAAGCCGTTAAAACTCAACCAGAGATAGCGTTACATTATGTCGAGGGCCTGATAGCTGAAAAGCAATTTGCTGAAGCTAAGCGAGTATTAAATAATATCGACACTAATAATCCAAAATTTGTTGCCGACAAAAAAACGTTAGAAATAAAACTAACCCGTTTGTGAATCGGTGGATTTGGTCATGTGGCGGACTTGTTTTCAGGCATTTATTTTTCAGACATTTATTGTTCTGGCATGCGTGCTACTGCCATGGCGTTCATTCGCTGGACTGCCAGAAACCATCGCTACCATTCAGCCTTCTGTCGTTGGCGTCGGAACCTACAAACGTTTAGCCGAACAACCATTTGCCATTCTTGGTACTGGTTTTGCTTTTGACAAACATTATGTCGCAACGAATGCTCATGTCATTCCCTCCCTACTTGACAGTAAAACTAATGAAAAGATCATCATTTATGCGGGAAAAGGGGATGAAGCAAAAGTTTATGATGCCGAAATCGCAGCCATCAACGATGTTTACGATATTGCCATCCTAAAAATTGCGGGAACATCATTAGTCCCACTGAACCTTTCAACTAGAACCGTCAGAGAAGGTGAGCTTTATGCGTTTACCGGTTATCCACTGGGCTCTCTTCTTGGACTATACCCCGTCACCCATAGGGGGATCATTTCCAGCATTACTCCTGTCGTGATCCCTTCCAGAAATGGAAAAGAGTTAACAGCAAAAAGAATCAAACAACTGCGTGAGCCTTATTTTGTTTATCAACTGGATGCCTTCGCCTATCCCGGCAACAGTGGCAGCCCTGTATTTGATCCAGAAACAGGGGAAATCATTGCCTTAATTAATAAGGTACTGGTTAAGTCGAGCAAAGAATCCATGCTGACAGACTCTACTGCGATTACTTACGCAGTACCTATCAAATACTTGTACCAAATGATTTCCGTCCTTCCCAATTGATGAGAAAAGTAATGAGATTGCTAAAATACACTCTACTTGCGCTATACACCCTGCTTATTACCTATGTCTCGCTCGCCAATGATTCATCGCCGAACGCAACGCTACCCGATCTCGACAGTTACGGTATACCAAACCTAGATAAAATGGCTCATGCAGGTGCTTACGCCTTATTTATTGTGATTGCCATGATGTCATTTGGCATAAAACGCCGGATAACAATCGCTATCGCTGTACTGTTTTTCGGGGTGATACTCGAACTACTACAAGCATGGGTGCCGTTACGGGAGCCATCTTTGGCCGATTTCATCGCCGATGCTGTTGGCGTGTTATTGGGTATCTTGTTGATACACGGGTTAAGCGTCTTACCACAAAGCCGTTTTACGGCAATAATTGCTCTTTGTTTAGAGAACAACAGCAAATGATTTTATACCAATTTCACTATTAATTTGTTCAGTATTAGACAATGAGCACCGAACGCAAACACGCATCAATTCATCCTTGAAGCTCCGCCGAGCCATCCATGGCTCGGAGGGTTTGCTTATCGGTACTCAATGTCTACTTGATCAGGAAACTAATGTGTTTGGTAGTGAGCTTACGGCAGCATAGCTCAACTTAATCAATATTGTCTGATTTACTAAGTGCATCTCTACTATCCGGAATTGCACTATGCACAATCATGACAACTTGACCCAAGCTATAGCCGCTTTTAACCATTGGCGATTACATCGCACCAATCAACATAGCCCCATCCCCGATGAGCTGCGACGCATAGCGGTCACTCTCCTTGACAACTATCGCGTTGGGCAAATTACTCAAGCTCTACGGCTCTGCTCTACTCAGCTTAAGGACTGGCGAAAACAGTTTTCATCCGAACCGTCATCCGTCTCTGAATTTGTCCCTCTGACTATTGAGGTCGAGAATCGAACCTCGTCTCAATTAAGTCTCACGCTTATTTTGCCTAATTCCACCCAAATTCGGATGAATGGGCAGATATCTTCCGATTTATTACGCACTCTGATACAAGAAGCAGGAGGGCGACTATGATCCACCTGACCGCTGAGACTCGCATTCTCCTTGCCACTCAACCGGCTGATTTTCGTTGTGGCATTGATGGCTTTGCTGCGTTGTGTCGTCACCAATTAAACCAAGAGCCTCGAAACGGGACGTTGTTTGTCTTTACCAACCGCCGCCGCACCCAGTTGCGGGCACTCTGTTATGACGGCTCTGGCTTCTGGTTAATGAGTAAACGTCTGACCAAAGGCTGCTTCCAGGACTGGCCCGGTCATCATCAGGATAGGGTGACCCCGTTAGCGGCCAAACAACTGAAAGTGCTGCTGACGGGCCT
>NZ_JBKEBW010000022.1:0-60148 GCF_047973365.1 Vibrio sp.
GGCGAAGATGACCAACCAAAAATCTCCTCTGGTTGTTTCTGTGAACGATGCGCCACAAGAGGCTGCATATTCAGTACCAGAAGCGAACAAAAAAGGGTAAAGTAGGCGCTAACTAAACCAAAGAAAACAATGGTTCTACGTTAGATGAAACGAAACCTAATTCCTCAAGCCACATCCTCACTATCGATGTGGCTTGACTATTTAACTCATATTCACACATCTGCAATTGATTTAGGCTTAGATCGCGTTCAAGCGGTTGCCACTAAAGCCTCTCTTACTAAACCTGCTGCTACAGTGATCACTGTCGCCGGAACTAACGGTAAAGGTTCTACTTGTGCGTTAATGGAAAGCATCCTGTTAGATGCTGGCTACTCAGTCGGTGTATACAGTTCCCCACACCTTATTAGCTATAACGAACGCGTGCGTATTAACGGTGTTGATGTTAGCGATGAACAACACACGCAAGCTTTTGCTTTTGTTGACGAGCAGCGCGGCGACATTAGCTTAAGTCTGTTTGAATTTGGCACATTGGCTGCACTTCGTGTTTTTCAGACTGAAAAAGTCGATGTCGTACTGTTAGAGGTCGGTCTTGGTGGACGTTTGGATGCAACCAATGTGGTTGAGCATGACGTGTCTGTGATAACCAGTTTGGCGATCGACCATGTTGATTGGTTGGGTGACGATATTAATGTCATCGGTTTTGAGAAGGCCGGCATTTTCCGCGCGGGCAAACCGGCAATTTGTGGTCAGCCTAAGCCTCCATCAACGGTAGCTGCCCATGCGGACGACATTGGTGCTGAGTTCTATCAAGTTGGTATCCAGTTTGATTATGACAAAGTATCGGATTCCATGTGGCAATGGCGCAGCGGATCATTCGATCTTACCGATTTACCAATGCCAACACTTCCGCTGGCAAACGCAGCGACGGCGCTGATGGCTTTAGGCTGTTCAGGATTAGAGTTAAGCGACGTCAATATCGTCGAAGGTCTACGCAAAGCAAAACTGGCTGGTCGTATGCAACGTATATGCGATAAACCGGTTGTGATGCTTGATGTGGCACATAATCCTCATTCGGCTGAATATCTTGCGTCGCAAATTCGTAGTCAATTCCCTGAGCAAAATATACATATGGTGCTTGGGATGCTGCACGATAAAGACATTAAATCTACTATCGAAGTCTTAAAACCGGTTGTGAGTCACTGGTATCCGGCTTCTTTGTCAGGTCCTAGAGCCGCTGCTGCGAGCGAGTTGTGTCAGCATTTGGGGGAAGGGCAGGAGCAATATGCGAATCCTGTCAGTGCATTTGAAAGTGCGATGACAAGGGCCACCGGAGGTGATGTCATAATCGTTGCAGGTTCTTTCCACACAGTCGGTGAAGTGCTTGAGCACTGGAGAAATAAAGGAGCGTAAATGGCAAGTAAATTTCAAAGCCGTTTAGTGGGTACTATTATTTTGGTGGCGGTTGGCGTCATCGTTTTACCTGATGTTCTTGATGGTAAGAAAATGCACTATCAAGAAGAAATGACCAGCATTCCTATCAAGCCTGAGCTGAATAGTGATGTTGAAAAGTTTGAAGTCCTTGAGCCGGTGGAAGATGACGTTGCTTTGCCTGAATCTCCTGTATCCGCAACACAGCAGACAAGTCAAACTTCCAATTCGCCGACATCAGTTCAGAAGCCAATCGAAACTGTCGTCAAAGAAGTACCTGAGAAAAATGATTACCAAGATAGCGCGTGGATCATTCAGTTGATGGCTTTGAAGAATGCAGAAAATGCACAAAGTGTGGTGAGCGATCTGCAAAAACGCGGTTATCAAGCTCATAGCAAACAAGAAAACGGTTTTACGCGAGTGATCATCGGACCAGATGTCTCAAAAAGTAAGCTTGAGAGACAACTGCTGGAATTAGAGAAAGTTACCGGTTCAAAAGGTCAATTGCTTAAATTTAAACCACTAAACCCATAAGAAAACGTTTGCGTCGCGTTTTTTTCTGTTAAAATGCGCGCCAACTTAAGATGTAAGAACTCATGAATTGGTTAGATATTGTCATTTTAAGTGTGATCGGCTTGTCAGCTTTGATCAGTTTGATCCGTGGCTTTGCGAAAGAAGCCTTGTCATTAATTATCTGGTGTGGCGCATTTTTTATCGCTTCACAGTACTATGCAAAACTGGCGGTGTACTTTACCAATATTAAAGACGATATGTTCCGCAACGGCGCTGCCATTGCTGCATTGTTTGTAGCAACATTAGTGGTGGGGGCGATTGTGAACTATGTGATTTCGCAATTGGTGCAGAAAACAGGTTTATCTGGTACGGATAGAATCCTTGGCGTCGTATTTGGCGCATTGCGTGGGGTTCTTATCGTTGCAGCAGCGCTGTTTTTCGTTGATACCTTTACCACGTTATCAGATTCAGAGTGGTGGAAGAGTTCGCAATTAGTGCCGGAGTTTAGCCGTGTGATTGCGCCTCTGTTTGAACACATACAAGCAACATCAAGTTTTCTATCTGACGCGATATAACGCGTCAGTTACTGACGCAAATCGAGGATTAGGACATGTGTGGTATTGTTGGAATCGTGGGCACAACGCCTGTAAACCAGTCTATCTATGACGCTTTAACGGTATTGCAGCATCGTGGCCAAGATGCCGCTGGTATTTGTACCATAGAAAGTAATCGTTTTCGTCTGCGCAAGGCGAACGGTTTAGTAAAAGATGTCTTTGAAGCCAAACACATGCAGCGTCTTCAAGGTACTGTTGGTATTGGACACGTTCGCTACCCAACGGCTGGCAGCTCAAGTGCATCGGAAGCTCAACCTTTTTACGTAAACTCTCCGTTCGGTATTACGCTTGCTCACAACGGCAACCTGACCAATGCGAACGCGGTGCGTGACAAGTTGTTCGAAAAAGATCGTCGTCATATCAACACCACCTCAGATTCTGAAGTATTGCTAAACGTATTGGCGCATGAAATTGACACAGTAAGAGGCAATGTGACTTCTGAAGATGTCTTCCGCGCAGTGGCAAACGTACACCGCACTATTCGTGGCGCATACGCAGTGACTGCTATGATTATCGGTCACGGTATGATTGCTTTTCGCGACCCGCACGGTATTCGTCCACTTTGCCTTGGTAAGCGTGAAGCGAATGGTCGAACTGAATATATGGTCGCGTCAGAATCTGTGGCATTAGATGCCGTAGGTTTCGACTTTGTGCGTGATGTCGCACCGGGTGAAGCGATTTATGCAACGTTTGAAGGTGAGCTGTTCACTAAGCAGTGTGCAGACAGCCCGAGCCTAACGCCTTGTATTTTTGAGTTCGTTTACTTTGCTCGTCCTGATTCTTTCATCGATAAAATTTCGGTTTACAGCGCACGCGTTGAAATGGGTAAGCGTCTGGGCGAGCGTATTAAGAACGAATTCGCCGATCTGGACATTGATGTTGTGATTCCAATTCCAGAAACATCAAACGATATCGCACTACAAATCGCACAAGCAATTGATAAACCGTACCGCCAAGGCTTTGTGAAGAACCGTTATGTTGGCCGTACGTTTATTATGCCGGGTCAACAGCAACGTAAGAAATCAGTGCGTCGCAAACTCAACGCAATCCGATCTGAGTTTAAAGATAAGAATGTGCTGCTTGTTGATGACTCAATCGTGCGTGGAACGACTTCTGAGCAGATTATCGAAATGGCTCGTGATTCGGGTGCAGCGAAAGTTTACATGGTGTCAGCGGCACCTGAGATTCGTTTCCCTAACGTCTATGGTATCGACATGCCAACGGCAAATGAGCTGATTGCTCACGGTCGTGATAACGCTGATATCTGTAAACAAATTGGAGCGGATGCGCTTATCTTCCAAACTCTCGAAGATTTAGAAGATGCAGTACGCGCTGGTAACCCTGATATCGCGCAGTTTGAAGCGTCAGTATTTAACGGTGAGTACGTGACAGGCGATATTGATCAGCAATACTTAGACTACTTGGAGTCGATGCGCGGTGATGATGTTAAAGCACAGCGTGAAATTCAGGATCTAGCAAGCCTCGAATTGTACAACGAAGGTGCTTAATCACTTTTACCAAGCATTTTGACGTTGATAGTCAGTGAATAGCAAAAAAGCTTCTCGAGGGAAGCTTTTTTAATGTCTTACGTTTTATCAACCCCATAATTTCAATATGCGGGGTTGAAAGCTAATGGGTTAAAGCACCATAGCCGCAATCCAACCAAATACAACTAACGGCAAGTTGTAGTGAAGAAAAGTCGGTACAACGGTTTCCCAAATGTGTTCGTGTTGACCATCAGCGTTCAAACCAGATGTCGGACCTAGCGTTGAGTCAGAAGCCGGTGAGCCAGCATCACCTAATGCAGCTGCTGTTCCAACGAGTGCTACGGTTGCCATCGGAGAAAAACCAAAAGCGATACACAAAGGTACATAGATGGTGGCGATAATTGGAATGGTTGAGAACGAAGAACCGATACCCATAGTTACCAGCAAACCTACCACAAGCATTAGCAATGCAGCTAAAGGTTTATTGTCACCGATACTGGTTGATAACGCGCTCACTAATGATTCAACGCCCCCGGTGCCTTTCATTACAGCGGCAAAGCCTGCTGCAGAAATCATGATAAAGCCGATCATTGCCATCATATGAACACCTTTGGTGAACACATCATGAGTTTCTTTCCAAGCGATAACACCGCCGAAAGTAAACACCATAAATCCAGCTAATGCTCCAATGATCATTGAACCTGTCGCAAGCTGAACCGCTAATGCAACCACAATACCGACAGCGGCAATGCCAACGTGTTTCTTATCGATTTCGTTCGCTTGATGCTGAACAACCGTCAGCTCAGTCTCTTGATATTCACGAGGCTTACGGTAACTGAAAAATACCGCAATAAGTAAACCGACGATCATGCCAATCGCTGGTAGCAACATTGCCATAGGAACTTGGCCTGCAGTGATATTGTTCAAGCCGTTCTCGTGCAGGTTCTTAAGCAGGATATTGTTTAAGAAAATACCGCCAAAACCAACCGGTAGCACCATATAAGGAGTGATCAAACCAAAGGTAAGTACACAGGCAACTAAACGACGATCAAGTTTAAGCTTGGCAAACACGCCGAGTAGCGGCGGAATCAAAATTGGGATGAAGGCGATATGCACTGGAATAACGTTTTGCGAAGAAATCGCCATTAGCAGCAAAGCAACCAAAACGGCGTATTTTAAACCAGTGGTTGCCGCTCCATGTTCTTTACCATGAAGACGCTTAATCACACTTTGCGCCAGCAAATCAGTGATACCAGATTTAGAGATGGCAACAGCAAACGTGCCGAGCATTGCGTAGCTAAGTGCGATAGTTGCACCGCCACCCAAGCCGCTTTCGAAAGCCGCTACGGTATCATTTAAGCTCATACCTGCCACTAAACCACCAACGATAGCGCTGAAGGTTAGGGCAACTACAACGTTTACGCGCATCAGAGCAAGCAGCAGCATGACGCAAACGGAAATGACTACAGGATTCATATTATTCTCATTTCAAGTTGTGTTTGGTTTTAGTTGTTTTCTTTTTCGTCGGCAAGTGGCCAACCGCCAAGGGCTTTCCATTTGTTGACGATGCCACAGAATAGCTCTGCGGTTTTCTGAGTATCGTAAAGCGCTGAATGTGCTTCACGATTATCAAATTCCATTCCGGCCGCTTTGCATGCCTTAGCCAGCACCGTTTGACCATAGGCAAGACCGCTTAGCGTTGCAGTATCAAACGTTGCGAAAGGGTGAAAAGGTACTCGTTTTAGTTTGTTTCGTTCGCTTGCCGCCATGACAAAACTGTGGTCAAAATTGGCGTTATGCGCGACGATAATCGCACGGCTGCAATCTGTGGCTTTTTGCTCTTTACGAACAAGTTTGTAGATCTCTTTTAATGCATGGTCTTCAGAAACCGCGCCACGCAGAGGACTAAAGGGGTCATAGATACCCGTGAATTCAAGAGCGGCCTTTTCTAGATTGGCGCCTTCAAAAGGCTCAACATGAAAATGAATGGTAGAAGCTGGGTGTAAATCGCCGTTTTCGTCCATACGCAAAGTCACTGCGCAAATTTCCAATAGGGCATCGGTTTGAGCGTTGAATCCTGCTGTTTCTACATCGATAACGACAGGAAAATAACCACGGAAACGCTCTTTTAATGTCTTTGCTTGTTTTAAATCAGTCATGCTGGCTCTAGTGATTGCGACAAGGGCGGCATTATTGCATGTTATGACGGCAAGAAAAACCTGAGCACTCTATTTAGAGACAATTAATTGATTCAAGATTTAGCTATATCAGATAAAGTGGTCTTCATCGTCTGAAAATAATTTTGCGTTGTGGCTTTTGAGTTAATCTGGCGGGATTTTTGCATTAACTATGTCAGGTTGAAGTTAGTGGCAATGATTCGCCACGATGACACGCAGTATTAAGAGAAAAAAGTCCTTATGAATAAATGGCTTGTTACAAGTTTAGCTACTGCCACTCTATTGGCGCCTGTTGCCGCATCGGCACTAGAGAAGCGTTATGTGGCAACGCCACAACAGTCTAAATGGCAGATGGTGATGAATACACCGCTTGAGTGTCGGCTTGTACATCCTATTCCAAATTATGGTGATGCAGAATTTTCCGCTCGAGCCAGTAAAAAACTGAATTTGGATTTTGAGCTGAAAATGCGTCGCCCTATGGGCGAAACACGTAATGTTAGCTTAGTTTCTATGCCGCCAGCATGGCGACCTGGGGAAAGTGCTGATCGCATTACTAACATTCAATTCTTCAAACAGTTTGATGGCTATATTGGTGGTCAGTCTGCGTGGACATTGTTGAGTGAGCTGGAAAAAGGCCGTTATCCGACGTTCAGCTATCAAGATTGGCAGAGCCGTGATCAACGTATTGAAGTCGCTCTTTCATCCGTGCTGTTTCAATCTCAATACAACGTCTTTAGTGACTGTATTGCCAATCTGCTGCCCTACAATTTCGAAGATATCTCGTTCACGATTCTGCATTACGACCGTGGCAATAGTGTTGATTTGAATAAGGCTTCACAGAAGCGTCTAGCGCAGATTGCAGAGTACATTCGCTACAATCCTGATATTGACTTGGTATTAGTTTCTGCTTATACGGATTCAAGTGATAGCAAAAATGAAAGTCAAAGTTTGTCTGAAAAGCGTGCAGAGAGACTACGCAATTATTTTCAGTCACTGGGTTTATCGGAAGACAGAATTCAGGTGCAGGGGTTTGGTAAGCGCCGTCCGATCGCCGATAACGAATCGCCGATTGGCAAAGATAAAAACCGTCGTGTCGTGATTTCGCTAGGTCGTACTCAGGTTTAGTTTCTAAATATAGATAAACAAAAACACCGCTCAGGCGGTGTTTTTGTGATCACTAGCGTAAAAGAATAATTAACCTTCTAGCGCAGCGCTTGCTTGACGGTTTTGGATAAGCTCGATCATGTAACCATCGGGATCTTTAACGAATGCAATGTGCGTTGTTCCACCTTTCACAGGACCAGGCTCACGAGTCACGTTGCCACCAACCGCTTTAATTGCGTCACAAGTCGCGTAGATATCGTCAACGCCAATAGCGATGTGACCGAAGCCTTTACCTAGGTCGTACTCTGCTACTCCCCAGTTATAGGTTAATTCAATCACAGCACCTTGTGATTCATCTCCGTAACCAACGAACGCAAGAGTGTATTTGTATTCAGGATTTTCGCTTTTACGTAGTAATTCCATACCCATAACTTTGGTGTAGAACTCGATAGATTTGTCTAAATCACCGACGCGTAGCATGGTATGTAGAACACGGTTGTTTGACATTTTGGGCTCCTAGTTTTCAGGGTAAATTTTATCTTTATATTCACAAAGGTCTTCAATTAGGCAACTGCCACAGCGAGGCTTACGTGCGATGCAAGTGTATCTGCCATGTAAAATTAGCCAGTGGTGGACATCTAATTTAAATTCTGCCGGAACAACTTTAAGTAGTTTTTGTTCGACATCGTCGACCGTTTTCCCTATGGCAAATTTGGTTCGGTTAGCGACTCGGTAAATATGGGTATCTACAGCGATGGTTGGCCAACCGAATGCGGTATTTAATACCACGTTTGCCGTCTTACGACCGACTCCGGGTAGCGCTTCGAGTGCTTCTCGGTTTTCTGGCACTTCGCTGTTGTGTTTATCAAGCAAAATCCGGCAAGTTTTGATAACGTTTTCTGCTTTCGAGTTAAAAAGACCGATAGTTTTTATATACTCTTTGACGCCCTCAACCCCCAAATCAAAGATGGCTTGAGGGGTGTTCGCCACGGCATATAATTTGTCAGTCGCTTTGTTAACACTGACATCAGTCGCTTGAGCCGACAATAAAACGGCGATCAGCAGTTCAAAAGGTGAGTTCCAGTTGAGCTCGGTTTCTGGTTTCGGGTTGTTTTCTCTCAGTCGCTCGAGGATCTGTATTCTTTTATCTTTGTTCATTGCTCTGCGCTGTTTCCACGGTTTTTAGTTTTTATTTTTAAGACGATACGTTAGTCACTCGTGCACGTTCGATAGTTGGCTTTTCTGGTTTTGGTTGACGTGCTGCAAGGTGTTTGTCGATAACATTCTTGAGTGCAATAAGCAGACCCACACCAAAAAACGCGCCCGGTGGTAACAATGCAAGCAGGAAGCTGTTATCAAAATGGAAAATTTCAATTCGTAGTACTTTTGCCCAATGACCCAGTAGCAAATCCGCGCCATCAAATAAGGTGCCTTTACCAATAATTTCTCGCATTGAACCCAGCACAACCAGAACAGAAGTCATGCCTAGCCCCATCCACAAGCCATCTTGAGCTGAAGGTAACACGTCATTTTTAGAAGCAAAAGCTTCAGCACGACCAATAATGATGCAGTTGGTCACTATAAGCGGAATAAAGATACCTAACGATAAATACAATCCATACGCGTAGGCATTCATTAGCAACTGAACACAAGTAACTAAGGCGGCAATGATCATCACAAACACGGGAATACGTACTTCTTTTGGCACATAGTCACGCACTAAAGAAATGGTTACGTTTGAGCTGACAAGTACCAGCATGGTAGCAATGCCCAAACCCAGAGCGTTAGTCACGGTGGAAGAAACGGCAAGCAATGGGCACAAACCAAGCAACTGAACTAAAGCCGGGTTGTTCTCCCACATACCGTTTTTCATCAGTGCCTTATGTTCACTGTTCATTGTTTATCTCCGCAGTTATAGGTTTGCTTCGCTAATGTCTCACGATGATTATTTACGTAAGCCACGGCTTTTTTCACTGCTTTAACCACAGCGCGAGGGGTTATTGTTGCGCCAGTAAACTGGTCAAATTGACCGCCGTCTTTGCGAACTTTCCATTGCGCTTCACTGTCTGTTGTTACCGATTTACCTTTAAAGCTTAGTATCCAATCACTGATTCTTAGGTCAATTTTGTCGCCCAGTCCGGGAGTTTCATTATGTGCCAGAACTCGGGTTCCGGTTATCGTGCCATCATTTTTGATACCAACAATGACTTTAATGGCACCGTTGTAACCATCAGGTGCAATCGCTTCAACCGCAATTGCGCTTGGTTGGCCGTTTAATGTAGCCACATAGGCGGGCATATCATTGTCAGTGCCAAGCGCAGGGTCATTAAGCAAAATACACGATTGTGAAAGCTCGTTGTCATGCAGTTTTGCAGGAATGACTTGGTTCAAAACCGATAGCAATTGAATGTTTTCTTGCTTCTTAATCTGTGACTCGGTCAATTGGTGAGTCAACGCCACTACTCCTGTTGATAAACAAGCAAAAGCAGCAAGGATGAGACCGTTGTTTCTAATAGCGGTTAACATTTTTGCTCCTTAGTGCCCGTAAGTGCGGGGTTTGGTGTAGTAGTCGATCAGCGGTACACACATGTTAGCCAGCAGTACTGCAAACGCAACACCATCTGGAAAACCACCCCAACTGCGAATGATGAACACCATCGCACCGATGAATGCACCAAAGATTAAACGCCCTTTAACGGTCGTTGAAGCCGTAACCGGATCTGTCGCAATGAAAAATGCACCGAGCATAGTCGCGCCAGAGAATAGATGCACTAATGGTGATGCTGTTGTCCCCGGAGCAAGCAGTACTGCCAATGTGCTGATCACTACTAAGCTGGTTAGAAACGCAACTGGAATGTGCCAGTTAATCACTCTCAGTCTAAGAAGGACAATACCGCCAGCTAAGTAAGCAAGGTTTACCCATTCCCAACCGATGCCTGCTAAAGATCCAAACTGTGGCTGAGCCATGACTTCTGATAGCGTATGACCCGCCTTTAGCGACGTTTTTAACGAATCAAGTGGTGTTGCCATGGTCATACCGTCGATACCGGTTCGAATTTGCTGCAGAGACAATCCGTCAGAATCGAAACCAGTAAAGATAAGCGAAAGCGAATCACTGAACGAGATGCTATCTGGTGCCAACTGATGTGGTGCTATCCAACTTGTCATCTGCACAGGGAAGGAGATAAGCAAAACTACGTAGGCAACCATTGCAGGGTTAAACGGATTTTGACCGAGTCCACCGTATAGGTGCTTGGCAATCAAAATCGCGAACACGAGGCCAATAAACACAATCCACCAAGGTGACATTGGCGGAATCGCTACAGCCAATAGCCATGCGGTAACGATAGCGCTGTGATCTCTCAGTGCAAAATAGGCTGGGCGCTTACGTAATTTCATTACCGCTGCTTCAAATGTGAGCGCAACAAGGATAGCAAAGACCAATTGAATTAAGGTACCAAAACCGAAGAAATAGGTTTGAGCAAATAAGCCCGGCAGTGCGCATAACGCTACCCACTTCATCAAATCAGAAGTGCTGCGTTTGATATGTGTATGTGGGGAACTAGCTATAAAGAAAGACACTAGTTATTCTCCTCGGTATTTTTATTTTGTTGCTCCGCTTTGCGAGCTTTAGCGCGGGCGATGGCTGCAGCGACTGCGGCTTTTTTCGCATCGTCAGACGTTTCGGTTTTAGCCTGATTTTCTTCTTGCGTAGGAGCAGATTCTTGCTGCGCTTTGCGAGCTTTTGCACGGGCGATAGCTGCGGCAACCGCTGCTTTTTTCGCATCGTCAGACGTTTCGGTTTTAGCCTGATTTTCTTCTTCAGCAGACGTGGATTCTTGCTGGGCTTTGCGAGCTTTTGCACGAGCAATAGCTTCAGCAACCGCGGCTTTTTTGTCGTTAGCCGGAGATACCATCACGTCTGTTTGTGATTCTTTCTCGAGTTTACGTTCACGAGCCTGACGTTTGCGCTCTTCACGCAGCTTGATCATCTCAGCGTTGTCAGGTTCAGCTGCGCCAGTTTTTGCCGCTTCTGCTTGTTTTGCTTTCGCTTTGGCAATGGCTGCGGCTACCGCAGGTTTCACTGCTGAATCTGTAGTTGCTGATGGTTGTTTCTGTGCTTTCACTCGTGCAATGGCTGCTGCAATCGCGTTTTCACCATCGCTGGTGGTCATCTCCTGACGGCGAGTTTCTGCTGCTGCTTTAAAGCGATTTTCTCGTTCCGCTTTATCACGTTCCATACGTTCTTTTTTCTCTTCGAATCGAAGTCGAGCACGTTCAGCGGCATCTGATTCAATCTTACGAGTACGGATTTCTGCTTTTGCCTGGCGATAGTACTGAACCAGTGGAATTTCACTTGGGCAGACGTATGCACACGCGCCGCATTCAATACAGTCTTTTAAATGCAGTTCTTCACACTTGTCGAATTCTTCTGCTTTTGCATGCCATTGCAGTTGCTGTGGGAGAAGTGATGCCGGGCATACTTCCGCACATTGACCACAGCGAATACACGGCATTTCATAGGATTGAGGTACAATTTCTTGGCGAGTTGGAGCAAGAATACAGTTGGATGTCTTGGTGATTGGCACATTAGCATGTGGTAGGGTAAAGCCCATCATAGGCCCCCCCATAATCAAACGCGGCAGTTTTTTATCCGCTTGATAACCAAACTCATCAAGCAGAGCCTGAACGGGTGTGCCCAACAATGTCCAGACGTTTTTGGGCTTTTTAAAACTGTTGCCTGTCAGTGTCACAACGCGACGAATTAAAGGTTCACCATCGATCACTGCCCGTTTAATGGCTTGAATAGAACCGACGTTTTGCACCATTAAACCGATATCAGCAGGGATTTTGCCATTAGGTACTTCAAGATTGGTCAGAATCTTAATCAGTTGCTTTTCACCACCTGACGGGTATTTGGTTGGAATAACGCGAATGACAATATCTTTGTTTAACGATGCATGTTGCAGAGCTTGAATCGCTTTCGGCTTGTTATCTTCAATACCAATAATGGTCAGCTTTGGTTTTAGAATGTGCTCGACAATGCTGATGCCTTGAATGATTTCTTGAGCGTTTTCTCTCATCAGAACATCGTCAGCGGTGATGTACGGTTCACACTCTGCAGCATTAATAATCAGAATATCGGTGCGTGATAAGCCCGACTGGATTTTCTTTGCCGTTGGGAAGCCTGCGCCACCCATACCTGAAATCCCTGATTGACGAATAATCTCAATCAGCGCATCTGGTGAGCATTGTGTGAAGTCTTCAACACCTTGTTTTTCAATCCAGCTGTCCTGACCGTCAGATTCAATCACGATGCAAAGTTCCGCCAGACCTGAAGGATGTGCGGTTGTTCTTGGTTCTATGGCTTTAATTACACCGGAAGTTGGTGCATGTACCGGCAACATGAATGTTGACGTGTATTGGGTTAAAGCCTGACCTTTTTTGACCGTGTCACCAATATTAACCAGCAGATCGCCCGGTTTACCGATATGTTGTTTAACGGGTAATACAATTTCACTTGGAATGCTGGCTTGAGCTATCGCTGATTGATTCGACTGTTGTTTGTTTTCTGCTGGGTGAATGCCGCCCGGAAATGACCACAGGCTACCCGTTCTAATTTGTTCGATTAATGACAACATATGAATCCTTAATCCCGGTTGCTTTGACGAGAGGTTGCTGCATGAGTCACGTCAACGACAGGAATTGCATTGAGCTGCCATTTCCAAGTCTCTGTGGTGGTTACAACAGGGATCATTTCAATACAATCTGTTGGGCAAGGTGCAACGCAGAGGTCACAGCCAGTACACTCATCTTTGATGACGGTATGCAGTGCTTTAGTGCCGCCGACAATTGCGTCTACAGGGCAAGCCTGAATACACTTAGTACAGCCGATACACATGTCTTCATGAATAAAAGCAACGGTTTTTACTTTGCTACTCAAATCGTGCGCAGATTCTTGAACATCCACGCCCATTAAGTCTGCAAGTTTCTCTATCGTCTGTTGACCGCCCGGAGGGCATTTGTTGATCTGGTCGCCATTGGCAATGGCTTCCGCATAAGGACGGCAGCCCGGGTAGCCACATTGACCGCATTGTGTCTGCGGCAAAATAGCATCGATTTGGTCAACGATAGGGTCTGCTTCAACTTTAAAACGAATCGAAGCAAAGCCCAGAATAGCGCCGAACAGTGCAGCAAGAACGGCAATAGCAATGACAGCAATTAATATGGTACTCATTACAACTTCACCAATCCGGTAAAGCCCATAAAGGCAAGCGACATCAAACCCGCGGTGATCATAGCAATAGAAGCACCTTTAAATGGAGCGGGCACATCAGCTACTTGAATACGTTCTCGCATCGAAGCAAACAGAATCAACACCATTGAGAAACCCACCGCTGCACCAAAACCGTAGATGATCGACTGAATGAAGTTATGGTTTTCATTGATGTTCAGTAATGCCACACCTAACACGGCACAGTTGGTCGTAATAAGTGGCAGGAAAATACCTAACAAGCGATAAAGTGTCGGGCTGGTTTTGTGTACCACCATTTCAGTAAATTGAACCACAACCGCAATCACGAGGATAAAGCTCATGGTGCGCAGGTATTCAATAGCTAAAGGCTTAAGGATGTAACTTTCTACAAGATACGAACATACGGAAGCCAAGGTTAAAACGAATGTCGTCGCTAACCCCATGCCAATTGCAGTTTCTAACTTTTTGGATACGCCCATGAAAGGACACAAGCCCAAAAACTTTACCAGTACAAAGTTGTTCACCAGCACAGTGCCGACTAACAACAAAAGATATTCGGTCATAATTATGTAATGTCTTCGTTCCGATCTCGGTATTATCCTGCTTTGCGTAGTCAATAACAACCAACGAAAGATAAGGTTTTCAATTTCAGAATAAAAAAACAGCAAATTTTACGTGCTAGATTGAGATCTTCCAGCAATATGCTTTAAAGCTCTTGTCTATGATCTGACTTTGTTCGGTATGAGGTTTTTATCCTAAAACGCTGATTTTTCTTCGTGCGTGTCTATAGCATAGTTTATGCTAATGTATACATTCTAGGCTTATTCATTGTATTGACAGCAAATTATCTCAGACACTAGCAGGTTTCTATGATTGATAAAATTCGCCAGTTTTTTAATTTTTTAGTGGAAGTCAACCCAAACATTGGTCAGGAAACCGACGGCATAGTGGCAGCGGTGGGCGGTTTAGATAATATTGTTCATGCCGTTGCGTGTGCCACAAGGCTGAGATTGCAGCTTAATGATGCGGATTTGGTCGATGCCGATTTCCTGAAATACAACGGAGCCTTTGGTGTGGTTCGGCTAGATAAACACAATGTGCAGATCGTCTATGGCGTAAAAGCGAATAACTACGCACAGGAAATCGACGATAGGCTCCAAGCTCTTTAGGAGGGAGCTTACCGAGCTCTGCCTACTGATGAGCGCCGAACCAAAGTGGGCATGAAAAGTTTGCTATTGGTGCGATCCACCTGTTCGTTGTTGACTAGCTGCAAAGAAAGTTTGACCGCCTCGTTCGCCATTAATTGGATCGGATAACGAATAGTCGTGAGACGCGGGTAGACAAAGCGAGCCATGTGTCCGTCATCAAATCCTATTACCGACATCTCTTCCGGAATTCGAATTCCATTTTCTTGCAGTAACACTAAGCAGCCTGCGGCCATATAGTCGTTGTAGGTCGCCACAGCGGTAATAGCGGTATTTTTTGCCATCAGATTAACCATAGCCTGTTCACCACCAAGTTCATCGGGTTCGCCATATTCAACGTATTCATTTCTGGCTTCTATGCCGTGATCACGCAGTGCATCAAAGTAACCAGCAAGCCGGTCATGGGCGTCGTCAATATTATGGCTAGAGGCAATATACCCGATATGTTTGTGACCGTTTTTAATCAGATACTCGGTCGCGATGTAGGCGCCGCGACGGTTATCTAATGCAATGCAGCGATTGGCAATTCCTAGCACCACTCGGTTGATCAGTACCATTCCCGGGACTTCTTTTGCTAGTTTCGTTAGTTCGTCGTCGCTCATTCCTTTGCTGTGCAACACAAGGGATTCACAGCGACTGTTGATCAACAAATTGATGGCACTGCGCTCTTTTTCCGCATCATGATAGCCATTGCCGACCAGTAATTGCTTTTCTTGTTCACTGGCGATGGTATCTATCGCTTTTACCATGATGCCAAAAAAAGGTGCAGAAACGTCACTGACCAAAACGCCAATAGCGTTGGATGACTTACTCACTAGTGCTCGCGCGTTTGCATTGGGGCGATATCCTAGTTTTTCCATCGCCGCTTTGACGGCAGTAATTGCTGTTTCGCTGGTGTGTGGGGCGTTATTGATCACGCGAGATGTGGTTGCAATGGACACGCCAGCTTCTCGTGCAACATCTTTTATGGTCGCCATATTTGCATCTGCCTCAGGTATTGATGAGAAGGTTTTAATATCGTTTCCACGTACTCAAACGTATCGAGTGCGAACGGTAAAAGCAGTTCTCTGAAAATGTTTTCAGGTCTAGTGACTTTTGATAGCGTTTATTAAATATCGGTTGTCCACTCAACTCAAGAGCTTAAAGTCTAACTAATGCGCAAGCTCAAGCTTTTAATTATTTCCAATGTACAGTTATTTCCAATAGCGAATAAGCCAAATCTCTATGCTACGGCTAGCTGCCACTGCAAGTCGTTTGGGTATAGAGATGAATAATTGAGATGAATAGTTAAGATGGATGGAAACGTTTCCATGATTATGGTGTCAATCACAGAAAGTTTCTCTGTTTTGCTTATGATATCGGAAATTCAAAGGGTTGAAGGAGAATGGACAGTGACGGAGCCTGTATTAATTAACTTAACCGGTAAGCGTAGCCAGCTTATTGTTGAAGTTGGAGAGTTTGCCGAAATCCTCCATTGGGGAAAACCTGTTCGAGGTGCTCCAGAGAATTTCAGGAAGAGTTTGTACCGTCCTGTACCTTATGGCCGTCTGGATAAAGACGTTGCAATGACACTCAGTCCTGAATTGGGGCGTGGTGCTTTTAATAGCCCGGGTGTAGAAGGGCATCGTGGTGGTATCGATTGGGCTCCGGTTTTTGTTGTACAGCAGATCTCGGAAATTGACACAGGCGTGCGCATTGAAAATGTTGATGAGCTTGCAGGCTTGGCACTGACGACGGAACTCTGTTTAGACTCCGATGATGTGGTGAAAATCCGCCACACGCTAACCAATTTAAAAGCGGGCGTTTATCAGGTCAATCGTTTAGCCAATACCTTACCTTTGCCGGCAAGAGCCAACGAACTGATGACTTTCTTTGGTCGATGGGTTCACGAGTTTCAAACAGCTCGTCAAGCTTTAACTCAGGGAGGGTATCAGCAGGAAAACCGTCGCGGACGGACTTCCCATGAACACTATCCAGCATTGGTCGCAGGTGAGCAGCATTTCGATGAAATAATCGGTGATGTGTGGGGGTTCCATTTCGCCTGGAGTGGTAACCATCGAATGCGTGCTGATGTGAAGGCCGATGGGCGTCGTCTTGTGCAAGCGGAAGTGATTTATTTCGCAGGCGAAGTCGCTTTGGCACAAGGGGAAAGTGTCACCACGCCTTGGCTGTATGCTAGCTACAGTGATAAAGGGCTAAACGGGATGAGTCAGCAGTTTCATGCTCATGTACGCCATTCCATTTTATCTAAAGATTTTTCATCTAAACCGCGCCCAATCCATCTCAACACGTGGGAAGGCATCTATTTTGACCATGATCCTGACTACATTATGTCGATGGCATCGCAGGCGGCAGAAATGGGTATCGAACGCTTTATTATTGATGATGGCTGGTTCAAAGGACGTAACGACGATAAAGCGGCATTGGGCGACTGGTTCCTCGATGAAAGCAAATATCCTCTGGGGTTGACACCCATTGTTGAGCACGTCAATCAGCTTGGCATGGAATTTGGTTTGTGGTTTGAGCCGGAAATGGTCAACAAAAATTCAGATCTTTACCGCCAACACCCTGAATGGTTACTGGCAGTGGAAGGGTATGAGCAGCCGACTGGGCGTAACCAGTATGTAATTGATTTGCAGAATGAAGACGCATTTAATTATCTGTTTGAACGACTTGACCATTTTTTGTCTAGCTACAACATTGCTTATATCAAGTGGGATATGAACAGGGAAGTGGTTCAGCCTGCTCATGCCGGTCAGGCTGCCGCACATAAACAGACACAGCGTTACTATCAGTTGGTGGATAAGGTTCGAGCTAAGCACCCACTGGTGGATATCGAATCGTGCGCTGCGGGCGGTGGGCGCATTGATTATGAAGTGTTAAAACGCACGCAACGTTTCTGGGCATCAGACAATAACGATGCTTTAGAACGTCAGAGCATTCAACGTGGCATGAGTTATTTCTTTCCGCCGGAAGTGATGGGCAGTCATATCGGCGCTAGTCATTGCCACAGTACGCGCCGTAGACACAGTATTGAGTTCAGGGGACTAACGGCTTTATTTGGACACATGGGTATTGAGCTAGACCCGGTAAAAGAGAACCAAGAAGAAAAACAAGGCTTTGAACATTATGTAAAATTGCACAAAGTGCTTCGTCCGTTATTACACAGCGGAACGACGTGGCGTGTTCCCAGTGAAGACAAAGCTCATCAGATCCATGCTGTTGTATCGCAAGACCAGACTGAAGCGGTGGTGTTAGTCTCTCAGCTTGCGATGCCAACTTACTCATTAAGTGGTCACTTGCGTATGGTTGGCTTAGACCCAGAGTCCGTTTATCAAGTATCAGTGATTGATAAGCCTAGTAACTTCAACCGTATTGTGGCTTGTCAGCCCGAATGGACGACAACAGGCTGTGAGGTCTCAGGTGAATGGTGGCAAAACGTCGGGCTAACAATGCCGATCCTCGATGCTGAAACGGCAATATTAATAAAGCTGGATAAGATTAGATAAAGGCTATTCAAATGACTTAAAAGACAGGCATCAGTACGTACACCGTAAATTGGAACATACGGACAATGTACCTATTTGTGTACTTAAACTTCTAAGCTAGTACGAGTCAGGAAAAGACGTTAAGAGAATGCAATCCCTTGAAATAGCTAGGTTTAGATACAAAAAAAGACGTCCTAGGACGTCTTTCTTCTGGAATTTGGCTCCCCCTGCAAGACTTGAACTTGCGACATACGGATTAACAGTCCGCCGTTCTACCGACTGAACTAAGGGGGAATTGCATTACGCGAGCGGATGTTACTTAGAGGGGCGGAGAGTGTCAACCTTTACACTGCAAAAATTAGCGATTTTTTTCAAAAAAAACAGTTTACTTTTCTGTACCCCTTATGGGTATTGAGTTGGATTTACTTATCCACCAAATTTGTGGATAAGTGTGTTAATGAAACTTGAGCAATCTTTTTGGTTGTGGCTATTTAAGTGAGAAATTTAAATGTAATCGATTGTATTAAATTGATAACTGATTGAATTTGTTTGTGTAAATCTGGTTATCCACTGTTGTTTAATCAGCTTTGAGATAAGAGTAATAAAGTAAAGTTAATGTTAAAAATAAATATTTTGGGGAAAACCAGTGGATTAATTTTTTGGAATTTTAAACAGATATAACTCGGCGGGGCAGTGATGTTAACAAACTTCCAAGATAGATGCGAATACTATTTTTCTGCTCTGATAGATCTGAAACACAAGTTTGATTTGTGAATTTACATTTGTTTCATTAATGTTTTTCTGTGAGGTTAATTGTTGATTTCTATGGATTGGTTTTGTGATTGGTAATTATGACTTGCCATGCTGCAATCCAAGCAGCGACAATAGCTCTCTGTTTTACACCTCCGAGTAAAGATTGCAGGAAGAATGCGTAATGAGTAAGGCGTTTGAATTGGTATCAGACTATCGTCCGTCCGGCGATCAGCCTCAAGCCATAGAACAACTTTTGCAAGGAATAGAAGCCGGATTGGCTCATCAAACACTGTTAGGTGTCACGGGGTCAGGTAAAACATTTACTCTGGCGAATGTTATCGCTCAGTCTCAGCGACCGACTATTTTGCTCGCACCGAACAAGACTCTTGCCGCTCAGCTTTATGGCGAGATGAAATCATTCTTTCCGAACAATGCTGTCGAATATTTCGTTTCTTACTATGACTACTACCAACCAGAAGCCTACGTACCGACCACAGATACCTTCATTGAGAAGGACTCTTCGGTTAACGCTCATATTGAACAAATGCGTCTTTCTGCGACTAAAGCCCTGCTTGAGCGTAAAGATGCCATTATCGTTGCGTCTGTGTCTGCGATTTATGGTCTGGGTGACCCCGATTCCTATTTGAAAATGATGCTTCATTTGCGTCGAGGAGATGTAATTGATCAGCGAGATATGTTACGTCGACTCGCTGAGCTTCAATATTCACGCAATGATGTGGCGTTCGAACGTGGCCAGTTCCGTGTACGTGGCGAAGTTATTGATATTTTCCCTGCCGAATCAGACCAAGATGCGGTGCGTGTGGAAATGTTCGACGATGAAGTTGATTGTATCAGCCTGTTTGATCCATTAACGGGTGCGATCAAGCAAAGAGATTTGCCTCGCTTTACGGTATATCCGAAAACCCACTATGTCACTCCGCGTGAACGGATTTTGGAAGCGATTGAAAGCATTAAAGTCGAACTTGAATCGCGTCGCAAATATTTGCTTGAGAACAACAAGTTACTGGAAGAGCAGCGCATTACACAAAGAACCCAGTTCGATATTGAAATGATGAACGAATTAGGTTTTTGCTCCGGCATTGAAAACTACTCTCGATTCCTGAGTGGTCGTAACGAGGGTGAACCACCACCGACACTGTTTGATTACCTGCCGCACGATGGTTTGTTGGTGATTGACGAATCACACGTTACGGTACCGCAAATCGGTGCGATGTTTAAAGGTGACCGCTCGCGTAAAGAGACATTAGTGGAATTTGGTTTCCGTCTGCCGTCAGCGTTGGATAACCGGCCGCTCAAATTTGAAGAATTCGAAGCTCTGGCACCACAAACGATTTTTGTCTCTGCGACACCGGGTAACTATGAATTGGAAAAATCTGGCGGTGAAGTAGCTGATCAGGTTGTACGCCCGACCGGTTTATTAGATCCACAACTTGAAGTTCGCCCAGTGTCAACGCAAGTGGATGATTTGCTTTCGGAGATCCGCATTCGTGCAGCGAAAGACGAGAGGGTGTTAGTCACAACGTTAACCAAACGTATGGCAGAAGATCTGACCGAATATCTGCATGAACATGGCGTGAAAGTCAGATATCTGCACTCGGATATTGATACTGTTGAACGGGTCGAAATTATCCGCGATTTACGTCTGGGAGAGTTTGATGTTCTCGTCGGTATTAACTTGCTGCGTGAAGGCTTAGACATGCCTGAAGTATCGCTGGTGGCTATTTTGGATGCGGATAAAGAGGGCTTTTTGCGCTCAGAGCGTTCACTGATACAGACCATTGGTCGTGCGGCACGTAATATCGAAGGGAAAGCGATTCTTTACGCAGACAGCATTACTAAGTCGATGAAAAAGGCGATGGATGAAACTGATCGCCGTCGTGAAAAACAACATGCGTACAACGAAGAGATGGGGCTTAAACCTCAGGCGCTAAAACGTAATATCAAAGACATTATGGAGATTGGCGACATTGCTAAATCTCGCAAACAGAAAACGAGCAAAGTGGTTGCGTTGTCTAAAGTTGCTGAAGATGCCGCAAATTATGGTTCTTTGACGCCGCAGCAATTGGATAAAGAGATCAGTAAGCTTGAAGGTCAAATGTACAAGTATGCGCAAAACTTAGAGTTTGAGTTAGCGGCGAAAACACGCGATCAGATTGAAGAGTTAAGAAAGCAGTTTATTACCAATTCTTAGCCATTTATTGGTGAAAATGTTGGGTAAAAAATAGCCAATAGAAATCGCTCTATTGGCTGTAATTTTGTGAATATCATATTCACTAACAACGTCAGTTGGCTAGGTGACCCGTTAGGGTCACTATGAAATTAGCATTTAGTGTGCCATGTATGACATGCTGATATGGGCTGATTTTCATACTAAATATATGGTTTTGCTGCAGCTTGTTTGCAAAATGCAACTTCTAATGCAATCATCAAGCAAAATGCAAATAATAAATGGCTAGATTATGCAACACAATTACACACCACAAAAGGCAAAGTACTTATTGATGGTGGAAGATACGGCATCCGTTGCGGCGTTGTATCGTTCTTATCTCACTCCACTTGAAATAGACATCAATATCGTCGGCACAGGGCGCGAAGCAATTGAAAGTATTGCCGCGCGTGAGCCGGATTTGATTCTTCTTGATCTTCGGCTGCCAGATATGACGGGTATGGACGTTTTACACGAAGTGAAACTGAAATCACCTGATGTTCCGGTCATATTTATGACCGCTCACGGCTCGATTGATACGGCAGTAGAAGCGATGCGGCACGGTGCTCAGGACTTCTTGATTAAGCCTTGCGAAGCAGACCGATTACGGGTCACGGTAAACAATGCCATTCGCAAAGCCAGTAAGCTGAAAAATGATGTAGATGGTATTAATAACCAAAACTATCAAGGTTTTATTGGCAGTAGCCAAACCATGCAAGCGGTTTATCGTACTATAGACTCGGCGGCAACCAGTAAGGCGAGCATCTTTATTACGGGCGAGAGCGGTACTGGTAAAGAAGTGTGTGCTGAAGCGATTCATGCCGCGAGTAAACGAGGCGATAAGCCGTTTATTGCTATTAACTGTGCTGCGATTCCTAAAGATCTGATTGAGAGCGAACTGTTTGGTCACGTAAAAGGCGCCTTTACTGGCGCAGCTTCAGATCGCCAAGGTGCAGCCGAATTGGCAGACGGTGGCACGCTATTTCTCGATGAACTGTGCGAGATGGATCTAGAATTGCAAACAAAATTGCTGCGTTTTATTCAGACCGGAACATTTCAAAAAGTGGGTTTCTCAAAAATGAAAAGTGTCGATGTACGATTTGTTTGTGCAACCAACCGTGACCCATGGAAAGAAGTGCAGGAAGGGCGTTTTAGGCAAGACTTGTATTACCGCCTATATGTCATTCCTTTACATCTGCCACCTTTACGTGAGCGTAGCGATGATGTGATCGAAATTGCTTATTCGTTGTTAGGTTATATGTCCAAAGAAGAAGGCAAAGGCTTTGTGCGTTTGTCACCCGAAGTGGTTGAACGCTTTAGACGTTATGAGTGGCCGGGTAACGTCCGACAATTGCAGAACGTATTGCGCAATGTGGTGGTTTTGAATGATGGTAAAGAGATATTGAAAGAGATGTTACCACCACCGCTGAACGTACCTCAGCAACGTGTTGAATCGGTTGAAATGCCAATCAGTGCTCCGATAAGTGCTCATGAAATATTTCCTCTTTGGATGATAGAGAAACAGGCGATCGAAAAAGCGATAGAAGCGTGTGATGGTAACATTCCTAAAGCGGCGGGTTATCTGGATGTTAGCCCTTCAACCCTTTATCGAAAACTACAAACGTGGAATGAAAAAGAGAAGGAAAGTAAGTCGTGATGGAAGTGCTAAATCAGGGCAAAATAGATAAATTGGCGAGAGAAATTGGCGGGGAAAACGTTCCTCTGTTGGTTGAAATCTTTCTTGGCGAGCTGGTCGCTTATCAACAGAGTTTAACTGGTGATGAGTTAACCGATAAAACTCAGTACCTTAAAGATATTAGTCATGCGCTAAAAAGTAGTGCTGCCAGCTTTGGTGCTGATAAGCTTTGTGCTAAAGCGCTCGACATCGATGCAAAAGCAAAGTTAGGTGAACACTTTGATGAAGGGATTGAAGCCGCGAATATGGTCGATATTCTCAATCAGACTCACGGCTACTATCAGCAGTTATACCGTTCTAGAAAAATTTCGGATCAGTGAATGGGTATCGATAAGCAAACCTTCTGAGCCAAGGATGGCTCAGCGGAGCCCCATGGAAGGGTTTATGTGTGTTTGTGTTCGATGCCCATTCGCTGTTCCACCAATGCTCAATTTGATCATATTTTTACCTAGGATTAATCAGGTAAATGAACAAGCTGTTCATTGCGGTCGTTAACCGTTTAGCTGTTCTTCGATGACCAGACGTAATTTGTCTCGGTCATGACGCCAATCGCGGTTTGGTGATGCTAAATCGCGAGTGATACAGTTCCATCTCTCTTTTAGGTCGGGATGTTCTTGTGGACCCAGTACCGCATCAATCTTGCGGTTTTGACAGGCTCTCTCACACCACTCCAGTTTCTGCTTTAAGCTCATGCGCCCAGCAGGGCCATATTCTGGTGATAAGTTTTCCACAAAGATCACTTTGGCTTGTTTGTTGCCGAATATTGCCTGACCAATTTTCGGTAACAGCAAAGGCGGCATAATACTGGTAAGAAAACTGCCCGGACCAAGGATAATGGCATCTGCCTGAGCAATCGCCTCCACGCCTTCTAGGGTTGCTGGTACTGTGGGTTCAAGATCAAGGCGTAACAGATCATCTTCCATTTCATCGACACTGGTTTCACCGGTAACCCATTGACCATTGGTGGCCAAAGCGGTGAGATCAGAAGGGTGTTCAGACATCGGAATGATATTGACATCGACTTTGAGCATAGCTCGGATAAGGTTAATGGCATCCAGAGGACGCACGGATAAGTTATCTAATGCCGTTAACATTAGGTTGCCCAGATTATGACCATCGAGTTCGCCGCTGCCTTTAAAACGGTATTCAAACATCATCGAACTGATGGAAGGATCGGTAATCAACTGGTTAATACAATTACGAGTATCGCCCCATGCGATACCACCTTGGCAATGACGAATACGTCCTGTCGACCCACCGTTGTCAGTGGTTGTCACAATGCCAGTTGCGTTAGAACCAAAATGTTTCAACGCAGCTAAAATGCGTCCTAACCCATGACCACCGCCTATCGCAACCACTTTTTTATCTTGATATAAATTCATAGTTTTTATTCTTCTAATCCTTGATATAGCTAGGTTCAATAGAAGTCATTATTGCTCTGGTATGAGCTAGCTCACCACGCAAGTTACTTGGATATACTAGAATGTACAGGATACCGATAACGACATGTACTTATTTGGAGGTAAATTAGGACATTGGTTTTCTTTTGTAACTGATTTACTAGAAACATGACGATTTTTTCAGTATTTTACACTCAGTAGTCGCTGATTAGATAAGTTTCTCACTTGCTAACCGGCTGCCATAACTCCGAGCTTGCTCATCTAAGTTAGCAATGCGTTATAAGCATACGTTATAAGCAATATGATGAATAAGCCAGTGGCATGTTGTCACAAGGGCATAAGTGGAAATGCTTGTGCCTCCCGTATTTGGAAAGGTGTTCCTTGGCGCAACAATTCGAAGATAAATTCCAGCGTAAATTTTATTATTTGCGCCTATCAGTTACCGATGTATGTAACTTCAAATGTACTTATTGCCTGCCTGATGGTTATAAACCGTCGGGCAGCAAAAACTCATCTTTTTTAACCCTTCCTGAAATCAATCGTGTGGTGAATGCGTTTGCTGATTGCGGTACTTCAAAAATCCGCATTACTGGCGGTGAACCGACGTTACGCAAAGATTTTACCGATATTATTCGTATAGTAGCTGACAAACCGAACATAAAAAAAATCGCTACCACGACCAATGGTTATCGGATGGAAAAGGGCGTTGCAGAATGGAAAGAGGCCGGTCTGACTCATATCAATGTCAGTGTTGATAGCTTAGATCCAAGAATGTTTCAGCAAATCACCGGTGAAAACCGCTTCCATCAAGTGATGGCCGGTATCGATCGCGCGTTTGAAGTTGGCTATCAGCAAGTCAAAGTGAATGTGGTGTTGATGAAAGATCGTAACCACAACGAACTTCCACTATTTCTGAACTGGATTAAACATCGCCCAATCCAATTGCGTTTTATTGAACTGATGCAAACCGGTGAAATGGATGATTTGTTTACTCAGCATCATATCTCTGGTGTCACTATTCGTAACCAATTGATTGCCAATGGTTGGATTCTAAAGGCAAAAGAGCACAATGATGGTCCCGCACAGGTCTTTATTCACCCCGATTATCTGGGGGAAATCGGTCTTATCATGCCGTACGAAAAGAATTTCTGTGAGAGCTGTAACCGTCTGAGAGTTTCTGCTCTTGGCAAACTTCATCTCTGCCTGTTTGGCGAGCAAGGTATTGATCTCAGAGATTTATTACAACAAGACGCACAAGAAGCAGAGCTGATCGCGCGTATTCAGATGCAGTTACAAAACAAATCCGTCAGCCATTTTCTTCAACAGGGAAACACAGGTATGACGCCGCATTTAGCTTCTATTGGCGGTTAAAATTAGTACTGGCGGTTAACAGAGGCCGCTGTTTATTGATATTCAGATTATTGGTATTCAGATTACATCGCGAAAGCGTCAGGCTTTCGAGGTTAGTCTAATTAAATTAACGAACTAGAAAATTACATTAGGGTGGGCAAATGGGTCACGCAGAAAGCAAATTTCAGCCAGCAAATATCGCAGTTCTAACCGTTTCAGATACGCGAACAGAAGAAAATGATACTTCTGGTCGCTACTTTGCCGAGCAACTTCAAGAAGCGGGTCACCATTTGGCAGACAAGCAAATCGTGATTGATGACATGTACAAAATCCGTGCGGTCGTTTCGCAGTGGATTGCTGATGAAAAAGTTCAAGCGGTATTAATCACTGGTGGTACTGGTTTTACCTCTCGTGACAGCACGCCTGAAGCGTTAAAGCCTCTATTTGACAAAGAAGTGGAAGGCTTTGGTGAGCTGTTCCGCATGGTCTCTTATGAAGAGATTGGCACGTCTACCATTCAATCACGCGCAGTGGCTGGTTTTGCAAACCATACGGTTATTTTTGCCATGCCAGGTTCAACAGGCGCATGTCGCACTGGCTGGACAAAAATTATCAAACAACAGCTAGATGCTAGCCATCGCCCATGTAATTTTATGCCGCATTTATAAGAGTGAACAATTATGACCCAATTCACTCATATCAACGCTTCGGGTGAAGCGAACATGGTGGATGTTTCTGCCAAAGCGGAAACAGTAAGAGAAGCGCGTGCCGAAGCTTTTGTGCATATGGCGCCAGAAACGTTGCAACTGATCGTCTCTGGTCAACATCACAAAGGTGATGTATTTGCTACGGCGCGTATCGCTGGTATTCAGGCAGCAAAGAAAACATGGGATTTAATTCCGCTTTGCCATCCTTTGTTACTGTCTAAAGTAGAAGTTCAGCTCGAAGCGATAGCAGCGGAAAACAAAGTGCGGATTGAATCGGTATGTAAATTGGCCGGAAAAACAGGTGTTGAAATGGAAGCCTTAACGGCGGCTTCTGTGGCAGCGTTAACGATTTACGATATGTGTAAAGCGGTGCAGAAAGATATGGTGATCGGGCAAATTCGTTTGCTGGAAAAAACGGGCGGTAAGTCAGGTCACTTTAAGGTAGATGTATGATTAGTGTGTTGTTTTTTGCCCAAACGAGAGAGTTGGTTGATTGTGATGGACTGACACTAGAGCATGAGTTTGCTTCAGTCGAAGATTTACGTGCTCATCTTGCCGCGCAGTCGGATAAATGGGCTTTGGCTTTAGAGTCAGGTAAGCTGCTTGCCGCGGTGAATCAGTCCATTGTACCGATGGACTTTCCTCTGACAGATGGTGATGAAGTCGCATTCTTTCCACCAGTAACGGGAGGTTAACGATGAACGCATATGTTTCGGTTCAGGTAGAAGACTTCTGCGTTGCACAGGAATATGCAACACTTTCGTCTGGTACAGATGCAGGGGCGGTGGTGACTTTCATTGGCAAAGTTCGTGACATGAACTTAGGTGATCACGTTACTGGGTTGCACTTAGAACATTACCCTGGCATGACTGAGAAATCCCTTAACGAAATTTGTGAAGAGGCGAATTTACGTTGGCCGTTACTTCAACTGCGCTTGATTCACCGTATTGGCGATCTCGATATTGGCGACCAAGTGGTTTTTGTCGGCGTAAGTAGTGCTCACCGCTCGGCTTCTTTTGAAGCTTGTGAGTTTGTCATGGACTATTTAAAAACTAAAGCTCCATTTTGGAAGAAAGAGAGAACCGACGAGGGCGCTCGCTGGATAGACTCTCGTGAATCGGATGCTAAAGCTGCGCTTCGTTGGGCTAAGTAGTGTTTTCGGGCTAATGAAGTTGTTTCAAAGTTACAAACAATCGATGTTATTTGCGCTAATAGTTTAAAACTATCGAAATAATTGGTGATTCCCATTTAGTAAAATCAAGAAATTAGTCAACACTTAGAGTATTAGCCCCCTTTACGTAAGGAATCTAAGGAGACTGAAATGGATTCACTAAAAGTAAAAGATTATATGACCGTAAAAGCGGTGACCTTTACTCCTGATATGTCTTTGTCTGCCGCATTAGATAAGGTGATTCGTTCTGATCACTTAGGTGGACCGGTCATCGATGACAAAGAGCGTGTGATTGGTTTTCTTTCTGAACAGGATCTGCTCGATAAGTTGGTCAAAGTCAGTTATTTCTGCCAAGACACTCATATCGTAAGTGACTGTATGCACAAAGAGGTCCTTTCCGTATCACCTGAGATGTCGGTCATAGAACTGGCTGATATGATGAAAGTCGGCAAACCGAAAGTGTATCCAGTGGTAGATAGCGGCAAGTTAGTCGGAATCATTACACGACGCGATGTATTACGTGCGATAGGAAAAACGTTAGCTAACTGTTTTAAGCATCCTGTATAAACATGACGACGAGTTTCGCAGTTGAAACCGATATTCTCAGCTGAAACTGATAGCTGAAGGCACAGAAATTAACTGTGTCTTTTTTTGCTTTAAAAATAGTCGATATCGCCATTTTATGTGATACGAATCTCTTAATGGTGAAACGAAAGTGTTATTTGCTTTCATTGGTGTGATTATTGTCACTCTATAACTTTGTGCAGTAAGCTAAAGTTGTGCTGTACCTAATTATATTTATGAGCTGAATAAGCCACATGAAGGAGCAACTTATGTCTAAAGCCGTATTCCATCTTGGTGTTACCGAAGCTGATCTTAATGGCGCCACTCTTGCGATCATCCCGGGTGATCCAGCACGTGTACAAAAAATTGCAGAACTGATGGATAACCCTGTATTTCTAGCAAGCCACCGCGAATACACGCTTTACCGTGCAGAATTAGACGGTAAGTCCGTTGTTGTTTGTTCAACGGGTATCGGTGGACCTTCAACTTCTATCGCGGTGGAAGAGTTGGCACAACTCGGCGTTCGTAGCTTCTTACGTGTTGGCACCACCGGTGCTATTCAGCCACATGTTAATGTTGGTGACATGATTGTGACCACAGGTTCTGTTCGTCTTGATGGTGCAAGCCTTCACTTTGCTCCAATGGAGTTTCCTGCCGTACCTGATTTTGATGTGGCGATTGCGATGAAGCAAGCAGCTGAAGAGAGCGGCGCGGCTGTTCACATGGGTATTACCGCTTCAAGTGATACCTTCTACCCGGGTCAGGAGCGTTATGACACGTTCACTGGTCGTGTGGTTAAGCGCTTCCAGGGTTCAATGAAAGAGTGGCAAGAAATGGGCGTACTGAACTTTGAAATGGAATCTGCAACGCTACTGACTATGTGTGCAAGTTCCGGTTTGAAAGCCGGTTGTGTGGCTGGCGTTATCATCAACCGTACTCAAAAAGAAATTCCAGATCACGCAACGCTTAAAGAGACAGAAGCTCGTTCAATTAAAGTGGTAGTTGAAGCCGCTCGTAAGATGCTTTAGAGCTTGAATTTATAACAACTTAGACAAGAAGCACATTGTAAAACGCCATACTTTTTGCAGTATGGCGTTTTTCGTTCATCATGCAACGATGAGTTTTGGTAAAGGGATGTAGAGGCTTTCACTCACATCCGCCAGCATTTGGTCGTAAACATGGGCAATACTTAGCGACACATCTGAAGTCAGTTGATATAGCTGCTCTTGAGAGATGTCGAAAGCTGGATTCTCATGGAGCTCACTTAATAGATGCATGGCTTTAGAGCATGCTGGAGATGCAATTGAAAGTGGGCTAATCAATGCAAGCTGATTGAGTTTACGTCGCAATAAATCGCAGTAATGACGTAAACGTGCTGAACCATCCTGGGTATGCATATCTTCAATAGCAATTCGTAATTGTGTCAGAGTATCCATCGAATCGATCACTTGTTGCCAGTTCATGTGGTACTCATTGCTTAAATCTTCTCGGTTTGACTCCACCAACCAAGCCAGCATCACTTCATCCATCAAAAACATGCAGTGGCGAATCGCTTTGCCATGCATCATCTGATTGCGGGACACACTTCTGTCCTGCCAGTTATTCATCAACGCTTTTAGTTTAAGCTGCAGTACGCGATACATAGGTTTGTTATCGAAGTGTGAAGTTGAGATCAGGTGGTTTGATTTTTCGTGCAGTAAATCTTGTAAATGGCTCAGCTCTGCATCTCTTTTCTCACCAAACATCAGTGCGTGGTGAGTCGCACTGCGATGTTGGCGGCTCAGATATAATAGTTGCCGAAGATCGATAAGAAGTTCGTACTTACGTTGCAAAGTTGATTCTCTTTGCTTTGAATAGAAGAACATCAAACCAAGTATGCCGATTGAGATCAGCATCGAGACAATGACAAACATAACCAACTCCTTGTTGCTACCTTGTCGTTGAGACACAACCGCTGCAACTGTGCGTCAACCAGTGAAAGGATTTTATTGTTTACTAAAGGAATTGCAGCTTTAATGCCAAGGTTTATTTCTTTTTAAATCAATAGGTTAAAGTTTAATCAATTGAAATTTCGCACCATTAATGTGCAAATTGAACTAAAAGTGTGAACTGGTTCATAAAAAAACTGAAAGTTCAGGGGCGGTCAATTATGGACAGTTTGGAATGAGCATTTAACCGTTTGGAGCGGTTAAACTCTCAAAGTTACGTGTCATCCGATAGTGGGTTTCCACTTATTACTTCAGATGACTATAAATTTTGGAACAGACAATAGTCTATAAGCTGCTTTTCAACGCTCTGTTTAGTGCTTAAAAAGAGCAACAAATCAATACGCACCTCGTCTTCATACTCATTTACCTCGTAAAGCAAACGAAAACCTTTGAAGTTTACGTTACGAACCGAATTAACACCTAAACTCATTAGCTCAGGGTTACGTGAATACGAATAGGGCTGCTCACTAACTTGTTGTTCGAACTCTCTTAATGCATCCTCAACACGCTCGATAATCACTGCTTCATCATTCCACTGACTATAGTGAGTGATGACATTATCAAGCGTTTTTTCAAAGGTCTCTGTTGTGTAAATACTAACTGGTTTTTTTGTCATGGTTATTGTTCTCTCCATCCAATTTTGTTCGTCGCTCTGACAAACGATTTTTAAGACTATCGAGAGTACTTACACGACCATTAGTGACATCTTGCTTAGCAAAAGTGACTAACTTCATCATAGCGATTGCCTCATCACGTTGTCTTTTATCTTCATAAGATTCAACAACATATTTAGGTATACCATTTTGTGTAATTACTAACGGTTCATTGACTGGCAAATCTGCCGCATTTTTTTTCAAATAACTTACTGTTTCTGTTCTCATGTTTGGTCGCTTCCTCTTTGATAAACGCTTGAACTAAATTTAAGCCAAATTAAGTCCTACATCAATGGCAGGACTAAATTTAGTTTTTTAATAGACCTAGCGATGAACAAAAAAGCCCTAACGAATCACGCTAGGGCTTTTAAAAAGTTTGCTTTAAGCGGCAATTACATCACACGCATACCAGGCTGAGCGCCTTCGTGTGGCTCTAGAATCCATAATTCACTGCCACCAGGACCAGCGGCTAGGATCATGCCTTCAGACATACCGAATTTCATCTTACGAGGCTTAAGGTTGGCAACCACCACGGTAAGCTTACCGACTAACTCTTCTGGTTGGTAAGCGGCTTTAATGCCAGAGAATACTTGGCGCATTTCACCACCAATATCTAACTGGAATTTCAGTAGCTTGTCTGCTTTTGGCACCGCTTCGCATGAAACAATTTTGGCAATACGCAGGTCAATTTTTGCAAAGTCATCAAATTCGATTTCTTCTGCAATCGGGTCTTTGCTTAGCTCAGTTGCACTTTCTTTAGAAAATTTGGCAGCTTCTGCTTTTTGTTTCGCAGCGACTTCAGCGGCTGCATCTTCTTTCGATGCTTCGATCATCGCTTCGATGTTCTTAGGATCGATACGGTTGAACAGTGCCTTAAACGCTGTGATCTCATGGCTCGTTAACGGAGCTGCGATACCTTCCCAAGTTAATTCTTGGTTTAGGAATGCTTCACTGCGAGCAGCTAGCTCTGGCATGACCGGTTTTAGGTAAGTCATAAGTACGCGGAACAGGTTGATACCGACAGAACAGATATCTTGCAGTTCTTGATCTTGACCTTCTTGTTTGGCAACAACCCAAGGTGCTTTTTCATCCACGTATTGGTTCGCTTTGTCTGCCAGTGCCGTAATTTCACGAATCGCGCGACCAAATTCACGAGCTTCAAATTGCTCGGCAATACGGTCAGCCGCGGCTACGAATTCGTTATAAAGTTCTGGTTCAGCAAAGTTGTCTGAAAGCTTGCCAGCAAAACGCTTAGCAATGAAACCTGCGTTACGAGAAGCAAGGTTGACAATCTTGTTAACCACATCAGCATTGACACGTTGAGTGAAGCCTTCAAGGTTAAGGTCTAGATCGTCAATACGGTTATTGAGCTTCGCAGCGTAGTAGTAACGCAGACATTCTGGATCTAAATGCTCTAAGTAAGTACTTGCTTTGATGAAAGTGCCCTTAGATTTAGACATCTTCGCACCGTTAACGGTGACATAGCCGTGAACGAATACGTTGTTTGGTTTACGGAAACCAGAACCGTCGAGCATCGCAGGCCAAAATAGGCTGTGGAAGTAAACGATGTCTTTACCGATGAAGTGGTAAAGCTCTGTTTTGCTGTCTTTGTTCCAGTATTCGTCGAAATCTAAATCGCTGCGTTTGTTACATAGGTTTTTAAATGAACCCATGTAGCCAATCGGTGCATCCAGCCAAACGTAGAAAAACTTGCCTTTTTCGCCTGGAATTTCAAAACCGAAGTAAGGTGCATCGCGGGAGATGTCCCATTGTTGCAGGCCAGACTCAAACCACTCTTGCATTTTGTTGGCGGTTTCAGCTTGAAGAGAACCTGAACGAGTCCACTCTTTTAGCATGCTTTCAAACTGAGGCAGGTCGAAGAAGAAGTGCTCAGAATCTTTCATGATTGGCGTAGCACCAGAAACTGCAGACTTAGGATTGATAAGCTCAGTTGGGCTATAGGTCTCACCACAAGCGTCACAGTTGTCGCCGTATTGGTCTTCTGACTTACACTTAGGACAAGTGCCTTTTACGAAACGGTCTGGCAAGAACATCTCTTTTTCAGGATCGAACAATTGAGAAATAGTTCGGCTAGAAATAAAACCGTTCTTTTTCAGCTCTAGATAAATGTGTGAAGCCAGCTCACGGTTTTCATCTGAATGTGTGCTGTGGTAGTTGTCAAAGCTGATATCAAAGCCAGCGAAGTCTTTTTGGTGTTCTTCACTAACAACGGCGATCATCTCTTCTGGTGTCATACCCATCTGTTGTGCTTTTAGCATAATTGGCGTGCCGTGAGCATCGTCAGCACAGATGAAGTTTACAGTGTTGCCGCGTAGACGTTGGTAGCGAACCCAGATGTCAGCTTGGATGTGTTCAAGCATATGACCTAAGTGGATCGAACCATTAGCGTACGGAAGGGCACAAGTTACCAGCAATTTCCTTGCGGTAGAGAGTCTTGGATCGTTTGCCATACTTAATATTCGCTTTCTTGATAGGTATAAAAATTTGATGGGTAATACTACCCCATGAGCCACCTAACTCCAAGGTATCAAAGCTGTGATTGCCTTAGTTTTTTCAGGGTTCAGTACTGGCTTCGCTGGTGGTAGCATAGAGCAAACAAGGAGGACCTATGCGTCAATTCAGTTCAAAGCAAGATTTTTGTGATTGGTTAAACCAATTTCAGCATCCTTTTCTTATCCCTGAGTGGGCTTCGCAAGCAAACATTGTTTCGGTTGAAGCTCAAGGTTTTAAAATAACACTTCCTTTTGCCTCATGCTCTTTAGCTGAAGATCTTTCAAGTTGGATTAGCCAACAGCAGCAGTCAGGTGAAGTACCTTCTTTCCACTATGAGGTTGTTATCAGCCCTAAAGCGCTAGAGACTCACGTCGCTGCAGAAGTGCGTGGGGTGAAAAACATTATTGCGGTGACTTCAGCCAAAGGTGGAGTGGGCAAGTCAACAACGGCGGTAAACTTAGCATTAGCGATTGCCAAATGCGGTGCCAAAGTCGGTTTGCTTGACGCCGATATCTATGGCCCTTCGGTACCAATGATGTTGGGACAACTCGATGCCAAACCAGAAGTTCGTGACAATAAATGGATGCAGCCAATCAAAGCGCATGGCATCTACACGCATTCTATCGGTTATCTGGTGGATAAGTCAGACGCGACTATCTGGCGCGGTCCTATGGCGTCGAAAGCATTGGCGCAACTGCTCAATGAGACAGAATGGCCAGAATTAGATTATTTGGTGATTGATATGCCACCGGGTACCGGTGATATTCAACTGACGCTTTCGCAGCAAATTCCGGTGACAGGTGCTCTTATCGTTACCACACCGCAAGATTTGGCATTGGCGGATGCTCGTAAAGGTGCGGCAATGTTTGACAAAGTGGATGTTCCGGTTATTGGTATGGTCGAGAATATGAGCTATCACATCTGTAGCCATTGCGGTGAAAAGGAGCACATCTTTGGTCGTGGTGGTGCGCAGACCCTCGCCAATGAGTTTGGGTTATCGTTGCTTGCGCAAATTCCGCTGCACATCAGTATGCGTGAAGATATTGATGCTGGTAAACCAACGGTCGTCTCACGTCCAGAAAGTGAGCATACCGCCGAATACATTCAATTAGCCGGAAGGGTCTGTGCATCTATGTATTGGCAGGGAAAGGTTAAACCAGAGTCCATCATGTTTACTATGGTGGAATAGTAAACATGATGGAATAGTGGCGGTTAGCCATTTCGCCGTAAACCCTCGCCCGCTGAGGGCGGGGATATAAGATATCAATGCTGATTAAATCGATCAGAGCGGATGTAATCGTTTGTTCTGACTTTTTATTGTCCAATATCAGAAATTCCTGACATTTAAAGCAAATGCAAACTGGTATAACTTTTTTTAACTCCCTATAATCAGGCGGTTTAACTTTATCCCCCAAATACACGTATCGAGTGCACATACATGTCTGATAATAATCAATGCGTCATCGTTGGTATCGCCGGCGCATCAGCTTCTGGTAAAAGCCTGATAGCGAGCACCATTTACAATGAACTGAGTGCGAAAGTGGGTGACCACCAAATTGGTGTGATTACGGAAGATTGCTATTACAAAGACCAAAGCCAACTGAGCATGGAAGAGCGTGTTAAAACCAATTACGACCACCCAAGTGCGTTGGACCATGATTTATTGTGTGAACATCTAACACAATTGATGAACGGTCAAGCCGTTGACGTTCCAGAGTACAGCTACACAGAGCATACTCGAACAGATAACACCAAGACAATGACGCCAAAGAAAGTCATTATTTTAGAGGGTATTCTGCTGCTGACGGATCCACGTCTGCGTGAACTGATGCAAGTCACTGTATTTATGGATACGCCACTAGATATCTGCCTATTGCGCCGTGTTAAGCGTGATGTGGAAGATCGTGGTCGTACTATGGATTCAGTATTGAAGCAATATCAAAAAACGGTTCGTCCTATGTTCCTCCAGTTTATTGAACCGTCAAAACAATATGCTGATATTATCGTTCCTCGTGGTGGAAAAAACCGTATAGCTATTGATGTATTAAAAGCACACATCGCAAAATTGCTAAAATCATAATTTTGACTAATGCTTGGCATTAGCCGACTTTATTTTTTAACTGAAAAGTGGCACTTTAAGTGCCACTTTTTTTATATCTATATCATTGATTAACCGATTAAAAAGCATCGGTTAATCACGGGTGTTGATGTTTTCAAGCAAGGATAAAACAGATGAAAAAACTGTTGCTCTTGGTTGCTGTACTTTTGGTCGTCGTTTTAGGCGCGGTTGCAGCACTTGTTTTGTTGGTAAATCCTAATCAGTTCAAGCCGCTAATTGTTGAACAAACGAAAAAGCAAACCGGGCTCGACCTCGTTATCGAAGGGGATATCGGTTGGCAATTTTTCCCTTCTATCGGCTTTGACATAGGTAAAACCGAGCTGAAAAACCCTGAAGGTTTTTCCCATCCCAATTTGTTTAAAGTCGACAACGTTGGTGTTGATGTTTCTGTGATGCCACTACTGGACAAGCAGCTAGTGATTGGCAATATCCAGCTTGATGGCGCGGAAATCTATTTTGAAACGCTCAAAGATGGTACAACCAACCTAGACAGTTTGACTCAGGCAAAAACATCGCAAGACGCGGTTGAATCTCAAACTTCAACGCAACCTCAAGATAGCGCTTCGTCTGGTGATACCTCGTCGTCGTCTGATAATGCCGCTCAAGGTAATAGCCTTCAAGACTGGTCAATTCAATTGGCCGGAGTAACGGTAAACAATGCGCTGTTAGATATCCAAGATCATAAAGCGGGTACCACAACAAAGCTCTACGATGTTCAGTTGCAGATCGATGAATTCGAGGTTGAGAAGTGGACATCGGTAAAAGTTTCAGCGAAGGGAACCAATAACCAGCAGAAATTTGCTGCTGCTGCGAATGCTGAGATTAAGTTAACCAGTGATTTTGTTGAGTATCATCTGCGTAATATCGCTGTTGATGCGAGCTTTAGCGATCAATCAAACAATATTGAATCGGCGAAGTTAGCTTTGGCAACGTTTGATTTCGACAAACCCAACACACTGGAATTTTCTGTAAAGGGTAAGGCCGCCGACATGATGTTGGATGCCAAAGGCTCAAGTTCATTAGTGGTGAACAAAGAAATCACTAAAGTTGCGGCCAATGGGTTCAAACTGGAGGCGAACTTAGAAGGTGCGGCATTGCCTCAATCACCAATGCAAGTCGGCATGCAATCGGATATTGCTTTTGATATCAGCAAAAGCACTCTCAATGTTGTTCTTGCGCAGTTGACAGCCAATGCATTGCAGTTTGACGGCAAGCTCAATGTTGTCCTTGACGATATTCCGCAAGTTAGATTTAGCCTGCATAGTCCAGATATTGATGTGGATGCCTTGCTAGGTACAGAGCAAACAACTAACGCTAAACCATCGGATAGCAGTGCTCAACCAACAGCTTCTCCAGCTAAACCAATAACCACTAGTCAACAAGAAGTGGAACCTGATCTTTCTGCACTGAAAACATTGGATGTGGCGGGTGACATTACTATTGATAAGCTCAAAGCGAGTAATGCAAAAATGCAGCAAGTGAAAGCCGATTTTGTGGTTAACCGTGGGCTGGTAACGCTGAAATCGTTGACTGCCAATTTATATCAAGGAAGTGTTGCCGCTTCAGCGGTGGTGGACGCAAGAAAAACACCGGCGACTTATACGATCAAGAAATCGGTTAAGGGGGTGAAAGTACAACCTATGCTGGTGGATGTGCTTGATAACGATATGCTTGAAGGTACCGGTAACATCGACGTTAACGTGCAAGGTAAAAGCTTAACGCCTACAGGAATTCAGGAGAACCTTGTTGGTACTGTGGCAATCAATTTTGCCGATGGTGCTGTCAATGGTATCAACATCGCGCATATGTTACGCACCAACTACGCCAAAATTACTGGTGGCGATACCACAGAAGCGGACCAAGTGAAGAAAACCGATTTCAGCGCTATGACAGCGACACTGAAATTGGACAAAGGTAATGTGACGACGGATGATTTGCAGATGCAGTCACCAGCACTGCGTATTCGAGGTCAGGGTAAAGCCAACTACTTAAATGAGACGGTAGACTTTACTTTAAGCACATCCGTTGTCGGATCGCTGAAAGGTCAAGGTGGCAAAGATGTTGATGAACTGCGTGATGTGACTATTCCGGTGAATATCTCCGGTAAATGGTCTGATCCTAAATACAAATTAGTATTTGACGATGTTCTCAAACAGAAAGCGAAAAAAGAAGTGGATCGAGGTATCGAAAAATTGAGCGATAAGATCAAAAACGAAGATACCAAGAAAGTGGTTGATAGCTTACTGAAAGGCCTGTTTAACTAATTTTCTGTTGGTACACCCCCTCAGTTGAGGGGGTGTTAGAGAGGGGAATTAACTACCAGTCAATGCCTTGCAATGCTTTTACGCCCGCTTCAAAAGCGTGTTTGGTGTTCTTCACTTCTGAAACGGTATCTGCCAAATCAATCAAAGTGCGGTGAGCGGCTCTGCCTGTAATGATCACTGACTGCATAGGGGGGCGACTCTCAAGCGCTGCGACAACTTCATCCAGTTCAATGTAACCGTAATTAACCATATAGGTCAGTTCATCAAACAGGATGACATCGATAGACTCGTCTTTAAGCATGCGTTTACATTCTTGCCAGACTATCTGCGCCGCAGCCGTATCACTTTCTTTGTTTTGTGTATCCCAAGTAAAGCCGGTTGCCATTATCTGGAACTCAACCCCCAACTTCTCAAGCAAGTTTCGTTCACCGTTGTCCCACGTTCCTTTAATAAACTGAGCGACGGCGCATTTCTTATTGTGTCCAACGGCGCGGGCAATAGTACCAAATCCTGAAGTGGATTTTCCTTTACCATTGCCAGTGATCACCAACAACAACCCTTTCACTTCTTGAGCTGCGGCAACGCGGGCATCCACTTTTTCTTTCACTTTCTGCTGGCGCGCTTTGTGACGCTCTTGTTTTACATCATCGCTGGGCATAACCATTCCCTTTTTTCAATCTGATCGTTATGACTATGATAGCTTAACGAGGCGTGAGCAAACACAGAGCAAAAGCAAGGAATTAAAAAAGAGACCAGTCGTGAATACTGGTCTCTTAAATTATGTAAGCGTGCGATTAAAAACGGTAACTTGCTTGTACGCCGAGTAGCCAAACACTACCGGTTGTTTGACCAACAAATGAGCCACCAACGGCTGCTGCTTTGTCATCCGATTCATAACCGCGTGACTCTTTAATTGATGCATCTTTTGCCACAATATAAGTAAAGCCAGCATCGACAGTAAGCTGCTCTGTGACGTTATAGCCAGCACCAAGGCTTAACCAGATGCGATCTGTTTCTGGGATGGTGATGGTTCGGTTTTGCCCGCTTACCGCACCCATGTCGTAAGCAACACCACTGCGTAGAGCTAGTTTTGCATCTAACTGGTAAGTTGCACCGATTGCGAAGCGGTAGTTATCTTCCCAGTTTTCCTCTTTAACCATTTGAGTGCCTAATTTATTCAACTCGGCTTCAAGTTGTTCGAAGCTGCTCCAGTCAGTCCAGTTAATGCTGCTGTGAATAGCGAGTTTTTCTGTTAATTGATGGAAACTCGCCAGTTCTGCGCTTGCTGGCATGGTCAGGATCATATAACCGCTATCATTGAGTACGGTTGAGCCATTGAAGATTTTCGCAGTGCCAGACAATTTTAGATCGACTTCTGACTTATAAGAGACGCCAATACGGTTGTTTGGGTTGATTTGCCATGCAGCGCCAGCTTGCCAGCCCCATGCCGTATCATCACCTTCCATATATTTTAGAGTAGTACCTTGTGGCAAATGGTAGGCGTTATTTTCTGGAGCGGTAGCGCCAAAGTGACCTTCGCCCATCACATAACGGACGCCACCACCAATACTCACCGCTTCTGTTAGCTGATAACCCAGGTTAGCGTTCACTTCCATGGTTTTAACCATCGCTTCGTTACCGAAGTGGCTTGCGGCAAAGTCAGAGCTTAGTTCTGTTTCCATACCGTAATTTGTGCCGAATGCAACGCCTGATACCAGTTGGTCGTTGATTTGGTGTGATAGGTAAAAACTCGGTACCACAGCGTCGTTGGCATAATCATTCGATTCAGCACCAGTTGAAGAGCTGCCTAATGTCACGTCGCCATGTACATCAATGTTTGGATTAACATAAATAGCGCCAGTTGAAACCTGTGTACCTTTTAGATAAGTCAGCATTGCCGGGTTACGCCATTGAGCGCCAGCATTGTCTGCCATCGCTGCTTCACCGGCGTATGCGCGACCCAATCCCGTTGCTGAGTATTCAGCAAGTTGAAAACCTGCTGCTTGAGATAAAGTTGATACGCTAGCTAAGCTAGCGGCCACTGCTAAAGTAAGGAGAGTCTTGTGTGTTTTCATTCTTATGTTCGCTGAATTTTTTAAAATTTGAACGGCAAAGTCTAAAAGCGAACACAACAGATGAATAACGTAAATCTATTTGCGAACTGTATTAAGAATAATATGCTATATAAATTTATTATATGGATAAATTAACTGGTTATATTTTTGTGGTAACTGTTTTTCAGCGTACACGTGTAGGTGGTAATAGCTATTTCATAACACAAGTGTTCGCTTAAATGAATTAAGCCGTCGTGTTAGGAAATAGAAAAGGGCTGGAAAACCAGCCCTTTAGCAGCGATGTTGTTGCTAATTCTTTATTAGAAAGAGCGGCTGTATTGTAAGCCCATCATGATCGCATCAGCGCGAGTTGTCGCAGAAACACTGGTACTTAAAGCGGTTACAGATTCATCGACTTGGGTATCTTTACCAATTAGATAAGTGAAACCAAAGTCTACATTAGATGCATTGTCAATTGCATAAGAGAAGCCAGCAGATAACCACTGACGATCAGAGTCTGGTACAGAGATTGAAGTCATTTCATCTTGAGCGCTAGTGTCATACATATAACCTGCACGTAGCGTCCAATCACTGTTTAGGTAGTAAGTACCACCAACCGAGTAATGCCAGCCATCTTGCCATTGGTACTGTTTGTCATATGACTTACCTGCAAGCGATCCTGCTTGTAAGTTACGCATTTCAATCTTGTCGAATGCACTCCAACCGATCCATTGAACACTATAGTGAACCGCAAACGAGGTATCTTCGATTTTGTGGAAACCTGAAAACTCTGCGATATCAGGTAGTGGTAGAGTGATTTCTTGACCGTTGTCATCTTTTGCTTTGAACTCTGGGCTATAGTGATAACCAAAACCAAAGCGGTTATTTTCATCGAGTTCGTAAACGGTACCTAAGTTAAATCCAACTGCCCAACCATCAGCCTTATCGATATTTACCAACGATGTACCTTGCGAAAGAGTTCCACTAGTAATGGTTTCTAGGGACGAGCTGGTAGAGCGCTTGAATGTTCCTTGACCGTAGATCAAGTCTAAGCCTGCACCAAAGCTAAGTTGTTGGTTTAGTCGGTAAGAGCCAGCAAGACCGAAGTTTACACTTTTAACGTCGGTTAAACCGCCGTATTCTTGAGCTGTATAATTATCAGAGAATTCGGTTTTTGTGCCAAAGTTAGTGTATGCATTTATACCCCAAGCAAATTTTTCATTTACTGGAACGATAAGATGGATGTTCGGTGCGATTGATGTGCTACCAACATCATCAGTACTATCTACATCACTAGCTCCAAGAACTGGAACAGTGTAGCTAGCATCTTTCACTTCAATCATAGTCGTAATCGACTCGAAACCTAGCGATAGTTCCATTTTGTCGAAAAGTGCCATTGCTGCAGGGTTACGCGCCATTACTGAAGCGTTATCTGCGATTACAGCATCACCAGCAAATGCACGGCCTAGGCCAGTTGCTGATTGAGCGTTGAGCTGGAAGCCAGCAGCCATAGCTTGCTGCGTAGCTAAAGTTACTGTCACTGCTAATAGCGAACGTTGAAACAGACGCGTCTTGTTCATTAGTGTTTCCTTTTTTTTGTATAGCCTCTAATGGGTAATGTTTGTCAGTTAAGCTCAAAAAGACATAATTCTCGTTCCCACGGTCCCCCGTGGGAATGCATACCAAAGCCAAAATAGGCAGTTAATCTGACTTTCTGTGAGTCAGATATGCATTCCCACGCAGAGCATGGGAACGAGGATTCTCTTAACTGATTGGCATTAGCCTCTAATGGGCTTTTTTGAGCAATTGCTCAGTTGGGGGCTGATCCTAGTATCTAGTCTACAATATAGAAATCCGACCATTGTCTAATTGGTCGAGAAAATTACAGAAATGGTGGATAACTGACATGAATTTGTAAGAAATCGCGATTTATTAGAGCTTTAGCTCTAACTTAAATGCAATAAACCCATACAATTGGTGGGTTTATTGTCAGCTAAGATGGGTTATTTAGCTGGGGTTAGCCGAGGAATTCACTGTGTTCTGGTTGAATTTGAGGATTTCACTGATCCTTTATCACTAAAGCTAGCAATGATTGCTGAGAGCATCGTATTATCTTTGTTTATTGTTACCGTTATCGACAGTATGGTTAGCCAGTTTCTTCGCCAATATTTCTGTCATTGACCCCCGAGACTCCTGTGGCTCTGTCGTGTTAGTCAGGAAATAGATGCTTAAAACAGCTTTTTAATAGAATTAATTTCATTGATCTTAAAAAATCACATTAAAATTGATCTATTTCAAAATTTGTTGCTCAGGAGCGGTTATAGTTATTCACGTCATCTAGTTAGTCCTTGTGACTAGCATGTTGAGCAAGATGACACTTCCTTTTGAAGGCTGACTTTACTTTCTCCTAATCAGGAAACTGATTATTTTCAATTGGCGTAAGTTAATTGTTTTACTATATATTCCGACCACACAGATTTGTGTGGTTTTTTTTTGCTTTCAATTGTTCTTTTTGGCAGTTTTATTTCATACCTCTCTTATTCTCGCTCCAAATAAATCGTGAACGCCTGAACAGTAGATTCGCCGCCGATATCACGTTTTCTAAATACTCGTTTGATTGCATTAACATTCTCGTTACAATGGTCAGGTCAGACCTCTTATTCTAAGGAAAAGTAATGGGTAAACAGCTAATGGGCAAACAGGTAGTTGGCAAACAAGAACTCAAAACGCGCTCTGGTGAACGTGTTGCTATCGTTGCCGGTCTTCGAACGCCTTTTTTACGCCAGAGTACTGAATTCAGTCAGGTTCCAGCGGTTGACCTCGGGAAAATGGTGGTCAGCGAACTGCTTGCTCGCACCAATATCGAAGCGAATCTGATTGAACAGGTTGTGTTTGGTCAGGTGGTTCAAATGCCTGCGGCGCCAAATATTGCGCGGGAGATTGTTCTCGGTACGGGTATGAACATCAATACCGATGCTTACAGTGTGACACGAGCTTGTGCAACCAGCTTTCAATCAGCGGTAAACGTTGCGGAAAGTATTATGGCTGGAGCGATTGATATCGGTATTGCAGGGGGGGCAGACTCTTCATCTGTTTTACCTATTGGCGTTTCAAGAAAATTGGCTGCAAGTCTGTTGGCATTGAGCAAAAGCAAAACGCTTGGTCAAAAATTCAATGTATTGAAGTCGTTGTCTTTGAGGGACTTAATGCCAGTGCCCCCCGCGGTTGCAGAATACTCAACAGGACTTTCCATGGGACAAACTGCTGAACAAATGGCGAAAACACATGGAATTTCCCGTGCTGACCAAGATGCATTAGCTCATCGCTCACATACACTGGCATCTGCTGCCTGGAATGATGGCAAAATTCGCGGCGAAGTCATGACTGCTTTTCCTGAACCTTATAAGAAGTGGGTCGATCAGGATAACAACATCCGCCATGACTCCACATTAGAAGGTTACGCCAAACTTCGTCCAGCTTTCGACCGCCAGTATGGCACGGTCACCGCGGCGAACAGTACGCCTCTGACTGACGGCGCAGCGGCCATTATGCTGATGCGTGAAGGTAAAGCGAAAGAGTTAGGGCTCGACATTATGGGCTTCATTCGTTCTTACGCTTTTTCCGCAATTGGTGTTGAGCAAGACATGCTAATGGGACCTTCCCATGCAACCCCTATCGCTTTGGATCGAGCGGGCATTAACTTGTCGGATTTAACCTTGATAGATATGCATGAAGCCTTTGCCGCGCAAACATTGGCGAACTTGAAAATGTTTGCCAGTGATAAGTTTGCAAAGCAGGTATTAGGTCGTAGCCAGACGATCGGTGAAGTGGATATGGATAAGTTTAATGTCCTTGGTGGCTCAATTGCTTATGGGCACCCGTTTGCCGCGACCGGTGCTCGGATGATCACTCAAACGCTTCGCGAACTAAAACGACGAGGTGGTGGTCTTGCATTGAATACTGCATGTGCAGCCGGTGGACTGGGTGTAGCAATGATTTTGGAGGTTGAGTAATGAGTGAGTCAAAAGCGTTCCATCTGAAAATTGATGCAGAGAGTATTGCTTGGCTTGCTATCGACGTGCCAGGGGAAAAAATGAATACTCTGCAAGCGGCGTTCGCCGCAGAAATGCAACAGGTGTTCTCAGAGCTCAATCAGCCTCAAAACCAAGTGAAAGGTTTGATCATCCATTCTCTCAAACCAGATAATTTTATTGCTGGTGCCGATGTGAGAATGTTGGATGGTTGCACTTCGGCAAAACAAGCACAGGAGTTAGCCGCCCAAGGACAACAGATATTCCAACAGTTATCTGACCTGCCATTTCCTGTCGTTGCCGCGATTCATGGCCCATGTTTGGGTGGTGGTTTAGAGCTTGCTTTAGCGTGTGATTACCGCGTGTGCAGTGATGATGACAAAACTCGTTTAGGTTTGCCTGAAGTGATGCTCGGTTTACTTCCGGGCTCTGGTGGTACTCAGCGCCTACCGCGACTAATTGGCCTATTAGCCTCTTTGGATCTCATTCTTACTGGCAAACAACTGCGTGCAGCCAAAGCGAAGAAGTTAGGTGTGGTTGATGCATGTGTACCGAATAGTGTGCTATTGGATGTCGCCAAACGCTTTGTTAATGAGAAAAATAAAAAGCGCAGCAAAGGCAAACTGACGACGAAAGAAAGACTGATTTCGCGAACTCAGTTTGGCCGTAAGTTTGTGTTCGAACAGGCCTCTAAGAAGACAGAACAAAAGACGCGCGGAAACTATCCTGCGGCTAAAGCGATATTGGAAGTGATTCAATTTGGCTTAGAAAAAGGCATGAAAGCAGGGCTTCAGTTAGAAGCGGAAAGATTTGGTGAATTAGTGATGACGTCCGAATCGAAAGCTCTGCGCTCTATCTTCTTTGCCACTACAGAAATGAAGAAAGAAAACGGTAGTGATGTTGAGCCAAGAAAAGTCGAGCGAGTAGGGGTGTTAGGCGGTGGTCTGATGGGCGCGGGTATCAGTCATGTCAGCGCATCAAAAGCGAAGGTGCCAGTACGTATTAAAGATGTCTCAAATGACGGTGTGCTCAATGCATTGAAATACAACTATGGGCTGTTTGACAAGCAACGTAAACGTCGCATTTTAACGAGCGTTCAGGTGCAGCATGAAATGATGAGGTTGTCTGGCGGTACAGACTTTACCGCGTTCAACTTGACCGACGTTGTTATTGAAGCGGTATTTGAAGATCTCGCCTTGAAGCAAACTATGGTGTCAGACATTGAATCGCACGCAAAACCAACGACGATTTTCGCCACCAATACTTCTTCACTGCCTATTCATCAAATTGCAGCAAAAGCGGTTCGCCCTGAGAATGTTGTGGGTCTGCATTACTTTAGCCCGGTAGAAAAGATGCCGTTGGTTGAAGTGATACCGCACGCAACGACGTCAGATGAAACCGTATCAACGGTTGTCGCTCTGGCTCGCAAACAAGGTAAAACACCTATTGTGGTTAAAGACAAAGCCGGTTTTTACGTCAACCGTATTCTTGCGCCTTATATGAATGAGTCGGCACAAATATTGATGGCTGGTGTGCCTATCGAAGAGATTGATACCGCTTTGCTAAATGCAGGGTTCCCTGTCGGACCTATTACTTTGTTGGATGAAGTCGGTATTGATATTGGCGCCAAAATTATGCCGATATTGGTTAAAGAACTTGGCCCTCGTTTTCAAGGCCCTGAGGTTTTCGATAAGTTGCTTAATGACAACCGCAAAGGTCGTAAGTCTGGTAAAGGCTTCTATATCTACAAAGGCAGCAAGAAAAAAGAGGTCGATAAGTCAGTCTATAAGCTACTGAATTTGAAACCTGAGTCACATCTCAAGGAGAGCGAAATTTCTCAGCGTTGCTTGTTAGCAATGCTCAATGAAGCTGTACGTTGTTTGGATGAAGGTATTATCCGTAGCCCACGAGATGGTGATATTGGCGCGATATTCGGCATTGGTTTCCCGCCGTTTTTAGGTGGACCTTTCCGCTATATGGATCATATCGGTCTGCCTAAGCTGGTGGAAATGATGAATCAGCATGCCGAGAAATATGGTGACAGATTTGCACCTTGTGATGGTTTACTAACTCGCGCAGGAACGGGCGAAACATTCTATTGATGACTGTCATCCTGGAAAATACGCAGTATTTATCCGGGATCTCGCTCTTACACATAATACGGGGTTTAGATTTTTATCTTCGCAGGACGATATTGGGTTTTTCATCAGTTTGAAGTGAGGTGAAAACCTCACTTTTTGCATTGATGAGAATAAAAGTTTCTATGCTAGGATTGGTTTAGATTCATATCTGCAACAAATTAAGCGCTTAAGAAGGACTTATTATGGATGCTCTCGAACTGCTGCTCAATCGCCGCTCTATGGCTAAGCTGGAAGCACCTGCTCCAGAAGGTAAAGCTTTGGAAAATATTATTCGTGCAGGTTTGCGCGCACCGGATCACGCCAACCTAACTCCCTGGCGTTTTGTTATTGCTCAGGGTAGTGGTCTTCATAAACTTTCTGACATTTTGGTTAAAGCGGCAACTGCGGGCAATAACGATGAAGCTTCCGTGGCTAAGATGAAAGATGCGCCATTTAGAGCTCCGATGGTGATTACCGTTATCGCCAAAGTAACACCTCATGACAAAGTACCAGCATTTGAGCAGCACTTATCCGCGGGTTGCGCGCTTCAGGCAATGCAAATGGCAGCTGTGGCACAAGGCTTTCAGGGGATTTGGCGCTCCGGTAATCTGATGTTCCATTCTGAAGTGAGAAATGCTTTTGGCTTAGAAGGCGAAGATCAGGTGGTGGGTTTTCTTTACTTAGGCACACCTGAAGGTACAACCATGAAAGTGCCAGAGCGTGAGCTCAGCAAGTTTGTCGAATTTCTGTAGGTTACTATTTGTTTGTCGGCTACTAACAGAAGTAAAACCAGATGAACAAAAAAGGGTCGAAAGACCCTTTTTTGATACATTATGCCATTCTGGAAAAGTTTATGATCAGTAAATGGGTGTCGATAAGCAAACCCTCCGAGCCATGGATGGCTCGATGGAGCCCCATGGATGGGTTTATGCGTGTTTGTGTTCGATGCCCATTTACTGTGACACAGATGCACATTCTGGTCACATTTCTATCTAGAATGATATTAATGCAGGTGGTAAGCGATAACAAAATCGATAAAGAGACGAACCTTTTCAGGTAAGTGATCTTTGTGGTTATAAAGCATGTAGATATCGCGTGGGTTAGCGCTCCACTGGTCAAGAACGCGGATCAGGCTGCCTTCAGCAAGGTATTCAGTGATCATCACGTCTGGCATCAAGGTAATCCCTAACCCTTCAGAACAAGCGATACGCACCACATCTAAGGTGTTGGCTTGAAAGCGCCCTTTATCTAGGTTAATCACTGTTTCGCCTTCGGTGTTGGTGAGTTGCCATTTTAATAGCGGGTGTCCTTTGAGTAGCGAATGGCGACTTAACTCTTCAGCATGCTTGGGTGCAGGGCTCTTAGCTAGGTAGATAGGACTTGCTACCAAAATATCTTTGACTTCACTGATTTTACGAGCAATTAAGCTCGAGTCACGCTGTGGACCAATTCTAAAGATAACATCCCATTCGGTTGGATCGAGTTGGTCTGCTTGATTGCTTGTTGTCAGCTCAATATTAATTTCTGGATATTGCTTCATGAACTCGTTGAACATCGGCATCATCAAACGTTTGGTGAGATTTGATGGTGAAGAAATTTTGAGTTTACCCGATGCGCCGCGACATTCATCGGTAATTTCTTCTGCCATTGATGCCAAACGATGCAATAAAGGAGAGCAATCTTTAAAAAAACGTTCGCCAGCTTCTGTCAGCGAAAGTTTACGTGCGTGTCGATTGAGAAGCCTGAGATTTAACGAGTCTTCTAAGGCTTGAATGCGTCGAGTGATCGTTGCAACTGGAATCATCGTTTTGCGAGAAGTTGCCGTGTAACTTCCATTCTCTACTACCAGTCGAAAGAGATTGAGATCGTCTAGTTTCATTTTTCCTGACACATTATTTTACGAATTTGCATAACTTATACGGATATCAAAAGTCAAAGGTTGAGTCATGTCAACTTGTTTGACGATTTTGTGACTTTGCGTACATATAGTATTGATCAGGGCGTTAAAGTGGAATATTTGTATAAACGTTATTTACTGACTATTTTTTAAATAACGAATTCATCTGCTTTGAAGTCAACATCATCGCAAACAACAAACGCATAGTGAGGTTAGGCTATGTACAAGACTCCTCCACGAGTGGAACCGAATCCGATGCCTGAATCGGTTTATAAGAAACTAATTATGTTGGTTGATGATGACCCCATTTTTAGACGAGTTACGAATGGTTACCTCTCTGCACAAGGTTATGAAGTCATGGAGGCTGAAAATGGTCTCGATGGGCTGAAAAAGTTAAGAACGATTGAACCCGATCTGGTTTTGTGTGATTTATCTATGCCCGTTTTGGATGGTATAGAGTTCGTAGAAGAAGTGAGTTTGGAATACCCATCGCTGCCTCTGATTGTTGTATCGGCAACTGGGGATATGTCTGATGTGGCGAGAGCTTTACGTTACGGTATTAAAGACTTTTTGGTCAAACCAATTGGTAATCAAGCTCATTTAGGTTGTGCGATACAGAGCACTTTAGAAGATACCAGTAATCATATCGGTGACCACCGCGATTTTTCCAGTCAGTGGTTTCGCGTTGAGGGTGGGGGTGATGTTCCGGAAGAGCAAGAGCTTCACTGGCATTTAGATTTTTTACGCGCTAACCCCAATGCCGCTCGCGATTTACTGCATGCACTGTTGCCCGATAATGATACTTCACAAGGCGCCTGGAAATGCAGTTATCGTCTGCTGCAGTCTACGAGCAGTATGCCATTAGTTTTCGATTATGCATGGCTAATGAACGGACAGTTTGCTTTTTATTTAGTCGACTCAGCGAGCAATGACGAAGAGAATGTAGCCAGTACGTTATTGGTGAGAGCGCTGTTTCATGATTATTTACGCAACCTTCGTAGCTTCAGTGCCGATCTGAAAGACTTGGCGGATATTTTAGAAAAAGGATTGGAATGTTCCCCTTGTGCCAAGCCTGTTTCCGCACTGTTTGGTATCGCCAATTTAACCGATGGTACCCTGTCAATTTTGCCCGCTGGCTTAGATAGTCAATGGTCAAATGGTTATATGACTCAGCATATTGCGGCAGGAGTGGATCTCGGTGAAAACTGTTTGAAAAACTTTATTACCAAAGATCTTCTTATCCACGATGGGTGCCAACTCTCTTTAGGTAAAGTAGGGGTAAGCAGTTTCTTGTTAGATATACATCATAATGTCGGTTCCTAACTGCTTGGTGTGAGTATTTGAGTATAGCTATATGGATGAGTACAGCTATATGGGTAAGTATAGTTATATGCGGCTAGCGTCTACGAATTAATAACCCTACAGTTGCTCAGTGTTTATGTGCATTTGTTTAAGGTATAGTCTGCGCCTAAAACAAACGTGCATCATTTTATTTACTCGCGCATAACGTGATGCAACAAAAAAGACTCAACACCAGCTTAGAGACGTACCCATGGCAGACAAAGATTTTAAAGAACCATATAACGTTCTATATTTTTTAGGTTTTATTGCAGCCCTATTGATCCCAACGCTTCCCGCAACCTTAACTTGGATTCGCGTATTTAGTGGCTACGAGGGTTTCTAATAATTCAGAGGTTTCACCATCAGTATTCGTCGCTACATCTATAATATTGTTGGTGCTGTGAGTGTATGCCTAGGCATTCTGGGCATCATCCTTCCTTTACTACCAACCACCCCATTTATCTTGTTAGCCAGTGCTTGCTTCGTCAGAGGGAGCCCACGCTTTCACAGTTGGTTACATCAACACGCCTTATTCGGCCCTATTTTAGAAAATTGGCATCAGAATCGAGCGGTTTCCAGAAAAGTGAAGATTCGTGGAACCATATTCATCATCGCCAGTTTTTCATTTTCTATCTGCTTTGCAGCTCATATTTGGCTAAAACTTCTACTGTTTTTGGGGCTTGTGGTATTGATCACTGGGTTTCTGCGCATCCCTACCTACGAGTTGGTTGCTAAGCAGCAAGAAAATCACTAGCATTAGCGGGAAGTGTGCCCACTCTTCGAGTGGGCGTTTGTTTTTTCGGCGCTATGAAATATTAATTTAGGGTGTGCCGGAATTTTAATACCAGTACATAGATTCTTGTACTGAACGAACCGAAGTTAATTTAGTTATGACAACCGAAACTCTTTCATTGATCAAATCAAGCATCAAATCTATTCAAGACTACCCAAAGCCAGGGATCTTGTTCCGTGACGTAACGAGTCTGTTGGAAGATGCTCAAGCTTATCAAGCCACTATTCAGTTATTGGTTGATAAGTATAAGGATATGGGATTTACCAAGGTTGTGGGTACAGAAGCTCGTGGTTTCCTTTTTGGCGCTCCATTAGCATTAGAACTCGGCGTAGGTTTTGTACCAGTGCGTAAGCCCGGCAAATTGCCGCGCCAAACTATCGCGCAATCCTACGCACTTGAATACGGCACTGATGTACTTGAGATCCATGTCGATGCCATCAAATCTGGCGACAAAGTGCTTGTGGTCGATGACCTGTTAGCGACAGGTGGTACGATCGAAGCGACAACTCTGCTGATTCGTCAACTTGGCGGTGAAGTAGAACATGCCGCATTTGTTATCAACTTACCAGAAATTGGTGGTGACAAGCGTTTAGAAGGTTTAGGCTTAAACGTTTACAGCATCTGTGAATTTGAAGGTCACTAATACCTTTTCAGTTGCCGGGTCGTTATGTTTTTTATGCCCAATAACTGAATAGATTCATTAGGTACAAACATCTACAACGGAAGGTTTCATGAGTTATCTTGCCTTAGCGCGTAAATGGCGTCCTACCAAATTTAAAGAAGTGGTAGGGCAAGCCCACGTATTAACAGCTTTAGAAAATGCTTTGGCTCACAATCAACTGCATCATGCGTATCTTTTCAGTGGTACTCGTGGTGTGGGTAAAACCACGATTGGACGACTTTTTGCGAAAGGGCTTAACTGCGAAACAGGCATTACATCGACACCGTGTGGCGAGTGTGCGACCTGTAAAGAAATTGACCAAGGACGCTTTGTTGATTTGTTAGAAATCGATGCTGCGTCTCGCACCAAAGTTGAAGATACTCGTGAGCTTCTGGATAACGTTCAGTATAAGCCGGCTCGGGGGCGTTTTAAGGTCTATCTGATAGACGAAGTTCATATGCTGTCACGTCATAGTTTCAATGCCTTACTGAAGACGTTGGAAGAGCCGCCAGAGTATGTGAAATTCCTGCTCGCCACCACCGATCCTCAGAAACTACCGATGACGATATTATCGCGTTGTCTACAGTTTCATCTCAAACCCATTAGTATCGAAAACATTCAGCAACAGCTTGAGCATGTACTGAGTGAAGAGAACATCGCATTTGAGAATAAAGCGCTGGGTCTTATTGCCCATGCTGCCGATGGCAGTATGCGTGATGCGTTGAGCCTGACCGACCAAGCTATTGCGCTTGGTAATAACCATGTGAACCACGATATTGTGTCGCACATGTTAGGAACGTTGGATACAGACCAGGCTCTGCATTTACTGCAATCAATCAGCACTAAGCAACCTCAGAAGGCGATGGAGTCGATTGAGACTTTTGCGCAAAATGGGGTTGAATGGGACGGACTGCTGCAACAGTTTGCGACTCAGTTGCACCGTGTCGCTATGTTTCAAGCACTTCCCGCAAGCTTAGATAAATCGGCACCAGATGCAGAAAGAATCCAGTGGCTAGCGCAATCGCTCACTCCTCAGGATGTTCAACTTTATTATCAAATAGCACTGAAAGGTCGCACCGATCTGGCGGTTTCGCCAACAGGCCGTATCGGAATGGAAATGATCGCTTTGAGAATGATGGCATTCAGACCATCTCAGGTATCGTTGACCTCAGCGATATCGACTCAAAGTGAACCAGTAACACGCTCTACAAAAGTCGAGCTATCCGCTCAAGTGCCTGTAGTACCAAGTGCTTCGCAACACTCAGCGGCTCCGGCTCAAACTGTGCCACAATCAGCGCCAGCTCAGAGTCAACCTGCACAGAATCATGCCGAGCAATACAATGTACAGCGTGACGCTCAACCGGCGCCGGTAAATCCTGTTTCTCAGCCAGAACCTTACGTTCCGGCAGAGCAGGCAGAACAGCCTACTGTTTCAGAACAGGCAATCGTTTCAGAACCGGCTCAGCAAGAACGCAAAACATCGTCGTCTTTAACAGGATTAAGACATCAGTTGCGATCGCAACGTGAAGGTCTGCATCAGCAAGGCAATGTCGGTCAACAAGGAAACGGTTCAAAAAAGTCTGAAGCGGCATCTGCAAAACCTACTTCTGTTCTGGAGCGAGTGGCATTACGTGCTCAAAATGCTTCGCCGATGTCGCCTTCTTATCATACCAGTGAGCCTGAAGAGCAAGAAGCTTATCAATGGCGTCCAACCTTGCCGGTTGCTGATGTCGAAGTAAAAAAAGAACTGACACCGACTCAAATTAAAAAGTCTTTGGAACATGAAAAGACCCCAGAGATGACATCGAAACTGATAGATGAAGCATGTGCTCAAAATGAATGGGCAAAGCTGATCCAATGTTTAGAAACGGCAAAACTGGTAGAGCAACTGGCATTAAACTCGGTTTATAGCAAGCAGGGCAATGTGATTGAACTTTTATTGCGTTCTAGCCATGCTCACCTCAATACCGATAAAGCACAAAGCGAACTGCTACAGGCTATCAATTCAAAATTAGGTGAAGAGTGCGTGTTGTCTGTCTCATTAGGGGAAGAGGGTGAAACGCCACTTGAGCTGCGTGAAAGGCTCTACCAAGAAAAACTTTCACATGCCATGAATCAACTATCATCGGATCCTAATGTCCAATTTATTGAGCGTCGTTTTAGCGCAGAACTGGATAAAGACAGCGTAAGACCAATTTAACCGAAACAGTGGGGTTGAGATCTCGACTTTTTACCCCCACTGTATGTGAATAATCAAAGATAAACCAGAGAGATAAATATGTTTGGTAAAGGCGGAATGGGCAACTTAATGAAGCAAGCCCAACAAATGCAAGATCGCATGCAGAAGATGCAAGAAGAAATCGCAAACATGGAAATCACCGGTGAATCTGGTGCAGGTTTGGTAAAAGTAACGATTACTGGCAGTCACAGTGTTCGTCGCGTTGATATCGACGAAAGCTTGATGGAAGACGACAAAGAGATGCTAGAAGATTTGATTGCAGCGGCATTTAACGATGCTGCACGTCGTATCGAAGAAGCGTCAAAAGAGAAAATGGCTGCGGTTACTGGCGGTATGCAATTACCACCAGGCATGAAGATGCCTTTCTAACAAGTAGGTGATTGATGCGTACCAGTCATATGCTGGAGCATTTGATGGAGGCCTTACGTTGTCTGCCTGGGGTTGGCCCCAAGTCGGCTCAACGTATGGCCTTTCATTTGTTACAGCGCGACAGAAAAGGTGGGCTCCAGCTCGCTGAAGTTCTTGGTCAGGCAATGGTCGATATCGGTCATTGCAGTGAATGTCGAACATTCACCGAAGAAGAGACCTGCCATATCTGTAATAACCCTAAACGCCAGGAAAATGGTCAACTGTGTGTCGTTGAAAGCCCAGCAGACATTGCAGCTTTAGAAGCTACTGGACAGTTCTCGGGGCGTTATTTTGTACTGATGGGACACTTGTCGCCACTCGATGGCATTGGGCCGAGTGATATTGGTCTGGATGTGCTCGATTTTCGTCTGCAAAAAGGCGGGATTAGTGAAGTCATCTTGGCAACTAACCCAACCGTGGAAGGTGAAGCCACGGCTCACTATATTGCTGAATTGTGCCGTGAACATCAGGTATCGGCAAGTCGTATTGCCCATGGTGTGCCAGTCGGTGGTGAATTAGAGTTGGTTGATGGCACAACGTTATCCCATTCTCTACTTGGTCGTCAAAAACTGTCTTGATTTATCCGGGTAGTATACTGAACCGATCTCAGTATCAGGTCATCTGTTCGAGATCGGTTAGGTTTTTTAGCGCTTGAGCGTTGCTTGAACCACATACGATAGGGCAAGGCTTGAAGTCATGACAGACGTTTGGTCTTTCCGGTTTACCAAATAACTTGCATAAGTTGTCTTCATTTAATTGAATGCATCGAACACCGGCAGGTTTACCATTCGGCATTCCTGGGATTGAAGAAGATATGCTAGGTGCAATACAACAGGCACCACATCCAAGTCGACAATTCATTGAGACCTACGCAAGCAAAAGCGAAAATAAAGGCGCAGATGGTAACAGAAAAAATTTGCTGTTGCAGACTTTTTAAGCCGATTTTTTAAGCATATTTGCCCTTGAAATTTGAATGGTGGGGCGGTATAACACGTCCCCCGGTTACTGATAAAAAGAATCCTGCAATGACAACTCCATTTTGGCAAAGTAAGACACTCGATCAAATGACAGAAACAGAGTGGGAGTCACTGTGTGATGGCTGCGGTAAGTGCTGTTTGCATAAGCTGATGGATGAAGACAGCGACGAAGTGTATTACACCAACGTGGCTTGTAGCTGGCTAAACAGCAAAACCTGTGCTTGCAAAGACTATCTAAACCGTTTTGAGTCGGGCGAAGAGTGCCTGAAGTTAACTCGTGATAAAATTGATGAGTTCCACTGGCTTCCAGATACTTGTGCCTATCGTCTGCTTTCACAAAATGAGCCTCTGCCACAATGGCATCCGCTCATTACCGGTTCAAAAGCCGCCATGCATGCTGCCGGAGAGAGCGTGCGTAATAAAGTGGTGTATGAAATCGATGTTGTGGATTGGGTGGACCACATCCAAAACTTACCTGATAGACTAAAACCTCATAATTAACTTTCAAAGTTGAGAGTGCTGTTCATACATGATTGTATGAACAGTATGAGGTTTAGTATGACAGTGAAGACAACCTAATCAGTGAGGTTATTCTTGTTGAGGTAATTGTTTTTGTTAAGATGGCTCTTTAGGTTTTCTTCCTATGACGAACACAGCAACAAGAGCTGCGATTCCGCCGCCACCTAGAACGGTGCCAAATATTTGTGAACCCATCGTAGAAGTGACTGCACCAGCTATAATGGCAATGGTTCCTATTGTAAATCCAAAAACTTGACCTAATAAATTGTCACGTTTTTTAGCATTTAATATCGCGACGTCCATCGTTCTTCTATGTTCAGCATCTTCAAGGGCCATATTGACGATTGTCTGACCGAGACCTGGCAGAGCTTGTTCGTACTCTTTGAGTATATCTGGACGAGGAAGCGGACCTCTGTGATGAGATACTTGAGCTACTTGGATAAGAGTTAGTAGCTCGGGATTTTCTTTTACAAGCCTTTCAACGTTTGGGTTGTTTCTTATAACATTGCCAAGTTCTGGCTGTTCTTGAGAAACCAATTCTATTAATTCTTCTGAACTAATTTCAATAGCATTATCAGATGAGTCTTTATTTTCAACTTCTATAGAGCTCTCGGTACTGTCATTAGAATGTTTATCAACTGATGATTCTCGGGTCTCATCTGTTGAGCGAATTTCTTTTTCTTCCATGTATTTAATCTTTGCTGCTCAACTGGTTTAGTTTGCTTTGCAATTCAGCTAACTCTTGGTTTAACCGAGTGATTTCGATTTGAATTAATTGAGCTTTCCTATAGGCATTATCAGACTCAACTTCATAAGAATCTAGCAACTGTCTAGCCTTATTTAAGTGTGATTTTTGCTCAATAGAAAAATAATCGGGTTGTTTCGTTTCCAACTCTTTAATCAGATCATCTTGCTTACTCATTGCGTGCGCTAAAGAGCGACCCACGTTTTCCCACGCTTCTTGTGTAGGGCTTTTTTTGGGTATTAAACTTAGATAATCAGTGTCTGGCCAAATATTTAGAGTCTTTCCAATGCCAGCAAGGAATGCACTCATATCTTCTCCTTTAAAGCCTTTCGGCTATTTATGAATCAGTAAGATAGCTGTTCATAATTTTGGTGTATGAATAAGTACACCTTTTGTCCGTAATGCTAATAGACAGTTTTATTTTGTGCAATAACTACTATGTCAATTCTTGTGCTACTACTCGCACAGATAAACATATGTACTAATATAAGCCGCTATCAAGATTAGCTACCCAATAGTGTTAGTATAACCTGCACTCAGGATATAAATAGCAAGAAACTCAAAACTGGTTTTGTGGTCAAATCCTTTGATCAAGAAAAATAAGTTTGATGTCGATAACTTAAAGCGATCTCAGATTAAGCGAGTAATAACAATAAGCTACCAATGGTTGCCGCTGCGGAAAAATATTGCCCCGCAGAATAGGAAGAATCTTCCTCTTCTTTCACTTTCGTTGGGTGTTCCATGCCTAATGCGCCATAGGTGAAAGATTCCACTTTGTCAGTCATGGTTTTATCACCTTCAGGTATTTTGCCGTTTTTCTCGACTTCTTTTAATGCCGCAAGTAAAGCTTTCCCTTCATCAGAAAGGGTAACTTTATTTTGCTCAACTTTTAAAGGAGCTGGCGAAGTCGGCTCTGTGCTTTCTAAAGCCTGAGTTTTTGCCGCCTGTGGGGCATTCAGATTAGATACTGATCCTACGCCTACCGGGGTCATAATGCTCTCCTGAATCCTTATTCAATATATGTATCGACAGCTTAAGGTGAAACTTGTGTTATTTTTTGAACAAATTTACCCACATTCTTACAAAGCAATTAGCGTGCCTGCTTTTTGTTCATAGCTGAGATGTTTATGTGGAGAGACAGAAGATAGTTGAACAGCGGTGTTGTTTGAGCTGAAGTTGCAGGATATTTTACTACTTGCAACTTCAAAGCATGAGTAGGAATAACAAACGAATTATGCTTTTCTAAAAACTCGAATCATAAAATCAGCTTCACAGGTTACGTTTTCTGATTGCTTTAATTCTGCTTTATAAGCTTCACTTGCCCGCCATGCGAAGGGGGTCATTTGCAGTAGATCAAACGCATCACTACCGTTTAATGTCATTAGATAATTCACTTTTTCTTCGTGCACTAGAGTGAAGTTTTCAATCACTTCAGCTTGCTCTTCATGCAAGCGTACATCTTGATAAATACCTTGTTTGAATTCAAATAAATGTCTTGCGGCTGGGGTCACGGTTACCACTATACCACCTGACTTAATGCAGCGGTTCAGTTCATCGGCTTTACATGGCGCATAGATACGCAAAATCCCGTCAAGTGATTCATCGGCAAAAGGCAAACGGTGACTTGAAGCCACCGCAAATTCGCAGTTTGAATATCGTTTAGCAGCGTATCGAATCGCTACCTTAGAAATATCAAGACCAAAGGTATTCGAATCTGAGCATTGTTCTTTTAATTGTTCAGCAATGAAAGTGGTGTAGTAACCCTCACCGCAGCCAATATCGAGCAATTGGTGGTTACTGCCTCGTAAGAAGTGTTTGCAAAGCTGGGCAACTTTTTCACGCATTGGGTTGTAGTGACCACCATCGAGAAAACGACGTCTTGCTTGCATCATCTCTTTATTGTCGCCTGGATCTTTCGAGCGCTTATGCTGAACTGGCATCAAGTTGACGTAGCCTTCTTTAGCTAAATCGAACTGATGGTTGTTGATGCAAGAATAGGTGCGTTGGTTAAGAGTGAGGGGATGCTGGCAAAGCGGGCATTGATAAGCCATGGTGTTCTCAGGGTAATAAATGGATGCATAAGTGTAGCGATAACTGAGTGAAATAAAAAGACTCGAACTACGGCATGCAACTGACCAGAAAAAGTGGTTTGTAGGTAAGTGTGTGTTTGTTTGTAGGAATTATTACTTTTTTAGTGTGCATGGTTCGGTAAAGGGGGTAATATTTCATCCGTCAAATCAATATGATAGAGAGTTGTTAAGTAATGTCATTTTCGCTAAAGCAAAAGTTAATTGGTGCTAGCCTGACAGCAGTTGTCGTTATGGCTGGAGCACTCACTTGGTTATCTATAGATCGTATTTATGAACAAACCCAGAAGGCCATGTCTGAACGTGTTGAGTCTCTAACGACTGCGACTGCTAAAGGTATTTCAGATTGGGTTGCTGACAGAAAATCTATCACTTCCGCATTTAAAGCCTATGCAAACGCTGCGGATCCAACGCCTTTCTTACAACAAGGTCGAGTTTCGGGCGGTTTTGATGAGCTGTATTATGGTACCACTGAGGGGGTGATGAACCGTTCTTATCCAGAGAGAAATCAAGCTGGTTACGACCCACGTAAACGTCCGTGGTACATTGATGCTTCGAGAGCGGGAAAAATGATTGTCACAACGGCTTATCAAGACGCAGTGACCAAAGCTCTGCTAATTACGATTGCAGAACCTGTGCATGTCAATGGACGTTTCTCTGGTGTTGTCGGTGCTGATGTGTTGATTGAGCAATTAGTTTCTGACGTGCTTTCATCTGATGCGGGTGAGAATGCCCGAACCATGCTTATTGATACGCAAGATGGTAACTGGTTAGCGCATCCAAACAAGGACTTCACCCTTAAGCCGGTTTCTTCAGTATCAAAAGCGTTAACGATAGAAGCAATTACCAAAGCTGCCAAAGAGCAAACTTTTATTAATGTTGAACTTAATGGTGTACAAAAACTGTATTACTTTAAGTCGGTTCAAGGTACACAATGGATTTTTGCCGTTGAGTTGGATAAAGCGACAGAACTAGCATCAACAGAGTCATTGCTTTGGGGATTAATTTCGACGGCTATTGTTGTCACTTTATTCGTTTTATTGGCGGTTTCTTGGCTAGTCAACTTCTTGATTAAAGATCTCTCTAGTGTGAATAAAGCGTTGGAAGAAATTGCATCAGGGGACGCGGATTTAACGCAACGTCTTACTATTCATTCTGATGATGAAGTGGGCAAACTGGCGCAAAACTTTAATCAGTTCGTTAGTAACATGCAACAGATGGTCGCGAAGCTAGGTCATGTATCGGCTGAACTATTACAGCAGTCTGCTCACGCTGCGAGTCAATCGAAACAAAGCAATGCACGAATTCAGCAACAGCAAGACGAAATCAATATGGTCGCAACAGCGATCAATGAAATGTCAGCCGCTACTCATGAAATCGCCGGTAATGCTGAGCATACGGCAGGTAATTCAAATGATGCGGTTATCGCTTGTGATGCAGGTGCCCGTCAGGTTTCCCAGACACAAGTTTCTATTGAGAACCTTGCGACTGAAGTTGAAGTCGCGACAGGAGTTATCGAAGAACTAGAAGGTCATAGTAATCAAATTAGTAATATCCTATCAACCATTCAGGGGATCGCCGAGCAAACCAACCTATTAGCATTGAATGCTGCTATTGAAGCGGCACGTGCCGGAGAACAAGGCCGTGGATTTGCGGTGGTCGCTGATGAGGTTCGAGTGCTAAGTCAGCGCACACATGCTTCAACAAAAGAAATTCAGCAAATGATTGATACGCTGCAAAATACCACAGGCAAAGCCGTATCAATTATGAATGACAGTCGCCAACTTGCTGCAACGAGTGTTAGCGATGCGATTAATGCTTCGAAGTCTCTCGATCAAATTAGAGGTGTCGTGTCTGCAATCAGTGATATGGCGACACACATAGCCACAGCGGCAGAAGAACAAGCGTCAGTGACTTCGGAAATTACCCGTAATACTCAAGGTATTCGTGATGTGTCAAACGAGTTTTCTGCGGAAGCTCAAGACGCTGCCGAGCAAGCGGCAAGATTGTCTTCGCTTTCTCATGAGTTGGAATCTGAAATTCGTCGCTTCAAAGTTTAATATCGCATAAACGCTTCACTTAAGTGCATAAATAAAAACCCGATAAACACTGTTTATCGGGTCAGATTGCTGACGAACCCCACTTTTTAGAGTGGGGTTCTGCTTTTGTTGCGGCCGTAGGCCGCGATCGCGATATTTTTTCTAGATAGCTAATTGAGGTCGATAAAGCTTAGATAAGCCGATAAACGCTAAGATTTGGCCGATTTCAGCTCTATTTAACCCCATTTTTAAGAGATAACTCATCACCAGAGCTATCTTCTTGATGTTTTGAGCTGCTGCCGCCAGCCAACATTGCATTTGGACTTTCGATAACCCTCTGAACCGAGCATATCTATGCCCATGGTGTTGTTTTGCATCCGCGAAGCTTCGTTCTACCGTTTCACTTCTCCTTCGGTACGTCTTTTGACCGTACGGAGACAACCTCATTTGATTCGCTCTATCCACCGCTTCTGTGTAGATATGCCGAGTGATCACTTTCTTGTTATTTTGGCTACTGGTGCAGTCTCTCCTTAGCGGGCAGTCTACGCAGATTTGAGGA
>NZ_JBKEBW010000105.1:0-3418 GCF_047973365.1 Vibrio sp.
GAGAAAAGGAAACTGTTTAGATAATGCAGTGGCTGAAAACTTCTTCGCTTTACTCAAAACAGAGATGTATCACGGTCAAAGCTTCACTGATGCTGATGAACTGATTGCAAATATCGAAGAATATATAGAGTATTACAATACAAAACGGATTAAGGTGAAATTTAAAGGCCTGACTCCGATAGAATATCGAAATCAGGCCTTGCAAGCCGCTTAACAGAAATGTCCAACTTTATGGGGTCACTTCAGACCGTGGGAACGAGCGGTTTGTGTCTGATTGGAAATCTTAGGTTCGTAACCCTTTACCTTTCGTGACTAAGTAGTGAGCAAGACAATATAAAATCACAACAAACACACTCAGTACGCTGAATGAAGTGGCAATATCCACATCTGACACGCCTAAGAAGCCATAACGGAACGCATTCACCATGTAAACGATTGGGTTAATTTTAGAGACACCCTGCCAGAATTCCGGTAACAAGCTAATCGAATAAAACACGCCTCCCAGATAGGTTAACGGCGTAAGAACAAAGGTCGGTACAATAGAGATATCATCGAAAGTTTTCGCAAACACCGCATTAATTAAGCCGCCTAATGAAAACACAATTGATGTCATCAATACCGTCATGACGATCACGGTCCAGTGCTCCACATTCAGATGAACAAAGAACAAAGAGACAAAGGTCACTAAAGCGCCGACCAGTAGACCACGAGTAACGCCACCCATCACATATCCGGCGATGATGACGTAGTTAGGCACTGGAGCGACCAACAACTCTTCAATATTTTTTTGCATCTTAGCGCTAAAGAATGAAGATGCCACGTTCGAGTACGAGTTAGTGATTACCGACATCATGATCAAACCAGGCACGATATATTCCATATAGCTGAAGCCGTTCATTTGACCAATACGCGAACCAATCAAGTTACCAAAAATGATGAAATACAAACACATGGTAATCACAGGTGGAACCAGGGTTTGCACCCAAATTCGCGTAAAACGAGTCACTTCTTTACTTAATAAGCTAACAAAAGCCGTCCAATAAATCTGATACATACAAATTCCTTAACGCTGTTCACGTACGATGCGAACAAACAGCTCTTCTAAACGGTTAGCTTTATTACGCATAGACAGCACTCGCACACCTTGCTCAGTCAATTGGCTAAAGATGTGGTTGAGCCCTTCAGTCTTTTCGATTTCAATCTCTAGCGAGCCGTCTTTCAGGGTTTGTGAAATAACGCCATCAAGCTCTGATAATTGGCTTTCATTCTCAATATCCAGAACAAAGGTTTCCACGTGGAGTTTTGAAAGCAGACCTTTCATGGTGGTGTTTTCGATAACTTCACCACGGTTAATAATGCCAATGTTACGACACAGCATTTCCGCCTCTTCCAGATAGTGCGTAGTCAGAATGATCGTGATGCCCTGCGCATTAATTTTCTTCAAAAACTCCCACATCGAACGGCGAAGTTCGATATCAACCCCAGCCGTCGGTTCATCAAGGATCAACAGTTGCGGCTCATGCATTAACGCGCGAGCAATCATCAAACGACGCTTCATACCACCAGACAGGTTACGAGCACGCTCTTTACGCTTTTCCCATAAATCGAGCTGAGTCAGATACTTCTCTGCGCGTTCTTTAGCCACAGCTTTAGAAACACCATAATAACCCGCTTGCTGAGTGACAATTTGTTCAACGGTTTCAAACTGGTTGAAGTTAAATTCTTGCGGCACTAACCCCAACTGCTGCTTAGCCTGTTCGAGATGAGTATCAATGTCGAAACCAAACACCTTCACTTTGCCGGAAGATTTATTAACCAATGAAGAAATGATACCGATAGTGGTTGATTTACCTGCACCGTTAGGTCCCAGTAAGGCGTAGAAGTCGCCCTTTTTGACAGACACACTAATGCCCTTCAGCGCTTCAAAACCTCCAGCGTAAGTTTTGCGCAACTGCTCTATTTCTAATGCGTACATAATGGAGCTCTTTTTTTGGGAATACCGTATATGTGCCGATTTTAACGCCAGTTTTCAACCCTAGGCGAAAAATAGTTTTGACATCCAGAGATAGATTATCAAATACCCTTATCAATCACGCAGTTGTTAATCTGCGGAAATCATGGATAATTTTCTATACTGCTCAGATGAGTAATCTCCAGGCGAAATAGTCAGAGATTGACGTAATGACATTGTGTATAGTCGGGATAGCCATTTAAAGGAAGTAACATGCCAGAGATTAAACAACTATTCGATAATAACTCAAAGTGGTCAGAATCAATTAAAGCAGACCGACCAGAGTACTTTACTAAGCTCGCTGAAGGGCAAAACCCTGATTTTTTGTGGATCGGTTGTTCAGACAGCCGCGTGCCAGCCGAACGTTTAACGGGTCTATACTCAGGCGAATTGTTCGTTCACCGTAACGTTGCCAACCAAGTCATCCATACCGACTTAAACTGTCTTTCCGTAGTACAATATGCGGTAGATGTACTTAAAGTGAAACACCTCATCATCTGTGGTCACTATGGGTGTGGTGGTGTTACCGCTTCGATTGAAAATCCACAACTGGGATTGATCAACAACTGGTTGCTGCATATTCGTGACTTATACTTTAAGCACCGAAAATATATTGAGCAGATGCCCGAAGCCGATCGCTCTGACAAACTTGCAGAAATAAACGTCGCAGAACAAGTTCACAACTTAGCAAACTCCACCATCCTGCAAAATGCTTGGGAACGCGGACAAGAAGTTGAGCTTCACGGCGTTGTCTATGGCATCGAAGATGGTAAGCTCGAGTATCTGGGTGTTCGTTGTAATTCACGTGAAACCATCAATGACACTTATCAAAAGGCTCTGGAAAAAATTCTTAACCCTGAATATAAGCTGCTTTGTCGCTGATCACCGGCAAAACCCTATAACCAGCAAAAACCTATGAATAGCAAAAAGCCCACTAAGTGGGCTTCAGACTGATGACAGACCCAACATCGTCATTCCAGAATTTCGGAACGAAATATCTGGAATCTAATAACAACGCGTGCTGTAAGTAGATTCCAGCCTTCGCTGGAATGACGGAAAGGACTTTATCAACCAGCAATTACGCTTGTGGAATGACTTTACCAATGAAGGGTAAGTGTCGGTATTGTTGTGCATAATCGATGCCGACACCGACAACACATTCATCCGGAATTTCAAAACCAACCCACGAGACTTCAACATTGACTTCACGACGAGATGGTTTATCAAGCAAGGTACAAATCTGAATTGATTTAGGCTCACGTAGCGAAAGAATTTCTTTCACTTTGTTTAGCGTGTTACCTGTATCAATGATGTCTTCGACAAGCAGTACATCTTTACCTTTGATGTCATCATCCAGATCTTTCAGGATGCGCACATCACGAGAGCTCGTCATAGAGTTACCATAGC
>NZ_JBKEBW010000084.1:0-16873 GCF_047973365.1 Vibrio sp.
AAACTGTTTAGATAATGCAGTGGCTGAAAACTTCTTCGCTTTACTCAAAACAGAGATGTATCACGGTCAAAGCTTCACTGATGCTGATGAACTGATTGCAAATATCGAAGAATATATAGAGTATTACAATACAAAACGGATTAAGGTGAAATTTAAAGGCCTGACTCCGATAGAATATCGAAATCAGGCCTTGCAAGCCGCTTAACAGAAATGTCCAACTTTATGGGGTCACTTCAGGGGACCGTGGGAACGAGAAATTATTAACAGATATAAAAATGCCGCTTATAAAAAGCGGCATTTTATTAACGATTTCTCAAAGCTGATTATGCTGGCTCTTGGAAAATAACCGTGTCAGCTTTCTTGGTATAATCCGCCATACGGTGGAAGTTTAGATAACGGTAAGTATCGGCAGCCGTCGCATTAATTTGCTCTGCGTACTGTAAGTACTCTTCTTTGGTCGGGATACGACCCAGAATTGCACCCACAGCCGCAAGTTCTGCTGAAGATAGGTATACGTTAGCACCTGTACCGAGACGGTTCGGGAAGTTACGTGTAGAGGTAGACATTACCGTTGCTTTGTCTGCTACGCGAGCCTGGTTACCCATACATAGCGAACATCCCGGAGTTTCAATACGCACCCCTGCACGGCCAAAGATACCGTAGTAACCTTCTTCCGTTAGCTGATCGCGATCCATCTTAGTTGGCGGAGCCACCCATAGACGAGTTTCAAGTTGACCTTTGAACTTCTCTAGCAGTTTACCTGCTGCACGGAAGTGACCAATGTTAGTCATACATGAACCAATAAACACTTCATCAATTTGCGTGCCCTGAACATCAGAGAGAAGACGAGCATCATCCGGATCGTTTGGCGCACAAAGAATAGGCTCTTTGATATCAGCCAGATCGATGTCGATAACGTGAGCGTATTCTGCATCTTTATCTGCACTCATTAGCTCAGGGTTCGCTAACCACTCTTGCATCGCTTTAATACGACGCTCAATGGTACGCACATCACCGTAACCTTCAGCGATCATCCACTTAAGCATAGTGATGTTAGAGTTTAGATACTCTTCGATTGAAGCTTGAGACAGTTTCACTGTACAACCAGCCGCTGAACGCTCTGCCGATGCATCGGAAAGCTCGAACGCTTGCTCGACCGTTAAGTGCTCAACGCCTTCAATTTCTAGTACACGACCAGAGAATTCGTTGATCTTGCCCGCTTTCTCTACGGTCAATAGACCTTGCTTGATACCGTAGTAAGGAATGGCATGTACCAGGTCACGTAGTGTGATCCCCGGTTGCATGTCGCCTTTAAAACGAACCAAGATCGATTCAGGCATATCAAGCGGCATCACACCGGTGGCAGCGGCGAACGCCACCAGACCAGAACCAGCCGGGAAAGAGATACCCAATGGGAAACGCGTATGTGAGTCACCACCAGTACCGACAGTATCAGGAAGCAGCATACGGTTTAGCCATGAGTGGATAACACCATCCCCCGGACGCAGTGATACGCCACCACGGTTCATGATGAAATCAGGCAGTGTATGGTGAGTATTCACGTCTACTGGTTTTGGATACGCTGAAGTATGACAGAATGACTGCATAACCAGATCAGCAGAAAAGCCTAAGCACGCTAGATCTTTCAGTTCATCACGCGTCATAGGACCAGTGGTATCTTGAGAACCCACTGTGGTCATTTTTGGTTCACAGTAAGTACCAGGACGGATACCTTCTACACCACACGCTTTACCGACCATTTTCTGAGCAAGCGTGTAGCCCTTACCGCTATCGGCAACCGCTACTGGACGACGGAATACCTCTGAAGGAGCCAGACCTAGTGCTTGACGAGCTTTATCAGTCAAACCTCGGCCAACGATCAGTGGAATACGACCACCTGCACGCACTTCATCAATCAATACGTCTGTTTTTAGTTTGAAGTTAGCCAGTACTTCACCCGTTTCGTGGTGACAGACTTTGCCTTCAAATGGGTAAACATCAATCACATCACCCATATTCATTTTAGAAACGTCGACTTCAACGGGTAGCGCACCAGCATCTTCCATGGTGTTGAAGAAGATTGGCGCAATCTTACCGCCCAGCACATAACCACCTGCGCGTTTGTTTGGCACAAATGGGATATCGTCGCCCATGAACCAAAGTACGGAGTTGGTTGCAGATTTACGCGATGACCCCGTGCCCACAACGTCACCAACATACACAAGCTGATGACCTTTCTCTTTCAGCGCTTCGATCTGCTTAATTGGACCGATACTGCCTGGTTGATCTGGGTTGATACCGTCACGTTCGTTTTTCAGCATGGCTAATGCGTGAACCGGAATATCAGGACGTGACCAAGCATCTGGTGCAGGAGAGAGATCATCGGTGTTGGTTTCACCTGTGACTTTAAATACCGTTAGGGTAATTTTTTCTTGTAGCGCAGGTTTAGACAGGAACCATTCTGCGTCAGCCCAAGATTGAAGAACTTGCTTGGCAAATTCGTTACCCGCTTTTGCTTTTTCTTCAACATCATAGAAAGCATCAAACATCAGCAGAGTATGAGATAGAGCTTCTACACCGATTGGAGCAAGTTCAGCATCATCAAGCAATGATACTAGCGGCTCAATATTGTAACCGCCTTGCATTGTGCCTAGTAGCTGCGCGGCTTTAGCACGGCTAAGTAATGGAGAGGTCACCTCTCCTTTCACAACAGCCGTTAAGAAACCCGCTTTAACATAAGCGGCTTCATCAACGCCCGGAGGGATACGATTTTCAAGCAGGTCGAGGATAAATTCCTCTTCACCTTGTGGCGGATTCTTTAACAGTTCAACAAGTCCAACAACTTGCTCTGCGTCTAGGGGTTTAGGTACAACTCCTTCAGCGGCACGTTCTGCGACGTGTTTACGGTAGGCTTCAAGCACGACTTTTTTCCTCTCATTGCGGTTCACCTATTATTATTGAAATGTAAGTGAACATCCTTGGAAACTTGGCTCTCCGTTGCCCTTGTTTTCATTCAAATTTGACTGAGAAACAGCGCCCTAGAGGCCAAACTGTGGGCGTTACAATAGCAAATTTAACGATAAATTAAAATCTCATCATTTTGACCAACATAGCAACTTAAGACTAAAGTTTGACGATTCTCACTATTAAACTTTATTCACCATCACTTAAAGGTAGTCCCCAGAATCAAATATAACGAATCGAAATTTTGCTCTGTACGTCCGTAACCGAACACGATGGGGCCTATTGGCGAGTCTACCCCGGCAAAAACAGAAGCGGCAGCGTACAGCGGAGCCGATTTTAATCGGAGATCCGGATCAGACCAAACGCCACCGTACTCTATCGACGCACCAAGATAAACTGGCGACGTGAAAAGTCCGAAATCATTGTCAAACCAACGATAACGATAAACTAAGCTGGTAAACGCTTTATTCTGCCCAATCAAACTGTTACGAGGAATGCCTGACAAATTCAAAAAGCCGCCAATGGTCTTAGGATCAATGGGTGTTAATGAGTTCTTACTTGTTACCACACCATACTCTGCATTTCCGACCAAAGTATGGCGTTTATAGCTCTGTGCTGCGACTATTTTTGTCGTCAACTCATACACAGTATCTTCACCACTATCTGCCATTAATGAACTATCTGCCATTGATGAGCCATCTTCCGCCGATGAGCCATGAGTGTATGCATCATCGTGGGAAATCAAGTATTCGAAATCGAAATAAATGCCTTTAGTCGGCAAACTAAAGCTATCTAATGTATCGACGCGATAATTTAAAAATAGCCCCTGACGCTGAAACGACACATCACCGGCATCGGGCAAATTAGAAAGTTCTGCTATACCATCTGTGTAACGCAGACCAATTTTCGCCTCACTCCATAATGCGTACTGGTAGCCGAGAGCCGCCTCGGCAATCCACTCCGCATAAGAAACAGGAACATAATTTTTACTCGCTTCTAAATCGGTGTTATCAAAACCGGTGAGCGGCACATTACGTTTGTCATTGGTATAACGCCCTGACAAGGTAGTAAAAGCTTTCTGAGTAGAAAACAACGGCGAGTAAAGTTCCGCTTCAAGCAATTTATCGGTACCACCGTCGATATTGATCATCAAACCCGTACCGTTGGAGTCAAGGTCAGTAAAATTGGTTGAAACGCCGATCGAATATTGACTGTCAGTGGTAAAATCATCTTCCAGGAAAAAACGAAAGTTCGCATAGTTCGGCCCCCAGGACTTCTCCCGGACGTCGACAACCAATTCGTTCTCCTCTGCTTCATTTTGCTGGTATTTATATCTGACCAGTTCAAATCGGTCTAAAGCGTAAAGGTCTTCCACCCGCTGTTCAATTTCTTCAGTGGTGAGTTTTCGACCTTCATCGAGGTGCAAACGGTTTTGCAACAGCAACTCACTGTAGTGAGAGTCGTTATTGATCACTATGTTATCGACGACAACATTATCCCCGTATTGCAACACGCGCCTGCGATCTTCTTTTTCATCCACGTACTGCTGATAGTCGCTGCTGCTGAGTGACAGTTTACCTAACTCGGACTGATGCATCATCGCGGCCTGATAGCCTTTATCATAAGCCTCAGGCATACGATCAAATTCTGTGGTTTCCATATGTCCGACTTCAGGCTGCAGAAAAACATCGCCTTCTTTCAGCGTCGTCGCCTGCTCCTGAGTGCTGCGGCGCACCATATAATTCGACAATTGATCAGCCACTGTCAGGTAATTAGTGAAGTCATCCTGCTCTTTGTAATCGGTACTGATATCGACGGCAATAACGATATCAGCGCCCATCGCTCTTGCGACATCGACGGGCATATTGTTGGTTACACCACCATCAACCAACAGATGCCCATCCACTTCATAAGGAGGCAAGGCTCCGGGTACGGACATACTCGCCATCATCGCATCGACCAGGTAGCCTTTTTCAAGCGCCACTGGTTTGAGTTCGACGATATCAGTCGCGACGGCGCGATAAGGAATCGCAAGTTGATTAAAAGATTTGAATGGCGCGAGATTGCCAGAAGTCACACGAAGAATACGTAACATGTTTTGCCCTTGCACCACACCTTTAGGCGCTCGAATCTCTCCCCAATGGATACCTAAATCAGTGGTGAGCTGATAACGGTCTTCGTACTCTTTATCTCGAACTAGCCGTTGGCTGCGACTCACGCGGTCACGATACCCCGTGTTCCAGTCAACACTATAAATTAAGTTTTCTATTTCAGAAGCGCTCATCCCCGTAGCATACAAACCACCGACATAAGCGCCCATGCTGGTGCCGGTAATGAAATCAACCGGAATGTGCATCTCTTCCAGAGCTTTTAACACACCAACATGTGCGGCGCCTTTTGCGCCACCACCGGCTAATACGACGGCAATTTTGGGACGTTTGGTTTGAGGTTGTTCAACTTGGATAGCATTCGACTGTGTATCCGCTTCGCTAGCCATAGCGCTCAGTGGAGCCATCAGATAACTCAAACAAATTAAACAGAGCAACTTATTCGTCACACAACACCCTCAATCCCTTTAAATTCAAAATACTATAATCTTCTGCTGCTACCACTGGAAGAGTTTTTTAATCCACTCTACCGGACGATTTTCACACTGTTTCTTCCAGTCGCCATTTGGGTCCCAAACCGGAAGTTTAAATTCGTTGCCACAATCCAGCGCAAGAGCCCCACCACTCCTGTTTGAAAAACCAACCGTAGTCACACCTTGTGGCCATGGCAGTACCAGTTTTTCAGGAATTCGGTAATGCAGATACTGCGCATACACTCTTAGCGCACCGCTTGAACCGGTTAAATCGGTAGGTTTGTTGTCATCACGACCAAGCCAAATTGTCGTAACTTCTCGACCATCAACACCGACAAACCAACTATCACGGCTATCATTACTGGTGCCGGTTTTTCCGGCGAGCGCCGCCCAGGCAAACTGATTCTGCAGATAACGTCCCGTTCCCTCTAGCACGCCACGTTTCATTGCGTATGTAGTTAACCAAGCGGCTTGTTGATCAACCGCTTGATAGACTTTAGGGATTGATTGATACAAAACATTACCGTCTAAATCCAGCACCGAACGCAGCGCGGACATCGGTGCTTTTTTTCCGGAGTTGGTCAATGTCTGATACATCTGTGCCACTTGATAAGGCGAGAGTGAAAACGAACCGAGCAACATAGATGGCACTGGGCGAATCTCGTTTTTATCCACGCCAAGCTGCTGCAAAGTAGCCGAAACCGTATCAATCCCAAGCGACATACCCAATTGCACCGTAGGCACATTCAAAGATTTCGCCAAAGCCAGATACAAAGGCACATCACCACGGTATTGACGGTCAAAGTTTCTTGGACTCCAAACCGTACCTTCGCTGCCTTTTAGGGAAATAGGTTTATCCACTAATGTGGTCGCTAAGTTGTATTTCTCGGGTTGTGCCAACGCGGTGAGATAAACCGCAGGCTTAACCAAAGAGCCAATCGGTCTTCTTGCATTCAGTGCACGGTTAAATCCTTCAAAGCCGGCGCGCTTACCACCGACCATAGCTCGAATTTCACCACTATGACGATCAACTGCAATGGCTGCTGCTTCCAAATCTTTGCCTGCAGTTTTCTCAAGCTCAGGCATTTTATTCGCAATCGCGTCTTCCAGCTTGGCTTGCGATACCGGATCAAGAGAGGTAAAAACGCGCAAACCGGAATCTGATTTAAAATCTCGCCCTAGCTTTTCATTCAGCTCAATCGAAAGCTGTTGGAAATAAGCTGGCTGACGACTGGCAATCCGTGCGACTTTTTGTACGTCTAATGATCGAGACACTGCTTGCTCATATTGTTTAGCGGTCAAAATATTTTGGTCCATCATCAGGCGCAAAACCAAGTCACGGCGTTCTTTGGCTCTTTCTGGATAACGCATTGGGTTGTAATAAGAAGGCCCTTTGACCATACCTACCAGCAAAGCGAGTTGATCAATTCGCAGTTCTTGCAGTGGTTGACCAAAGTAAAGACGAGCCGCTAAACCAAAACCATGGACCCCCTCATTGCCATTTTGACCTAAATAGACCTCATTCAAATAGGCTTCGAGAATACGATCTTTGCTATAGCGGTAGTCGATAATTAACGCCATATAGGCTTCACGCAGCTTGCGCCAAATCGTTCGGTCACTGGATAAGAAGATATTTTTTGCCAACTGCTGAGTAAGAGTACTGCCGCCCTGAACGGTACGTCCCGCTTTTAGGTTCACCAGCATTGCCCGAGCAATCGCCAAAGGCGAGACACCGTCATGCTGATAAAAATGCCGATCTTCGGTTATTAATAAAGCATCGATCATCACTTCAGGGAACTGTTCGCGACGCAAGAATAAGCGTTGCTCTTGAACATTTTTTTCCAACATCCCAAGCATTTTCGGTTCTAAGCGCAAATAGCCGAGATCGCCTTTTTGCTCTAATGATTGAATACGCTGTACGCCACTTTCATCAAAATTGATCATGATATGGCGATCAGGTTCGGGGCCGTCAGAAAACTCAAACGGGCGACGGATCATCTCAATCCGAGTTGCAGACGCCGAATATTCACCCGCATATTTAGGGGTGGCAACTTTGCGATAATTAAGCACATCAAGCTCGTTACGCAGCTCTTTAATACTTAAGCTGTCTCCGGGCGCAATGTTCAATATTCGAGCATACACAACCGTTGGCAACTCAAACAGCTGTCCTTCAAAGCGTTGCTTGATGACGCTGTCGAGATAAATTCCCGCAAACACCAACACTGCGATGACGACAACAGCGACTTTCCAAACGATACCCCACAGACGTTTGAACCAAGACTTGGAGCGATTCGCTTTATTTGCGGGTGTGCGAGATCTTGAAGTCGCTTTTCTTTTGCTTGCCGATTTCGGATTACTGCGTTTATTTGTCATGAATTCAATTGTCGTTTAGTTTTCGTGGTTGCAACGTGATTAGCGGGGTCATCAGGCCATACATGTTTGGGGTATCGTCCCTTCATCTCTTTTTGCACTTCTTTATAGCTGCCTGCCCAAAAACCAGCGAGGTCACGCGTCACTTGTAAGGGTCTTTGTGCTGGAGATAGCAGTTCCATCACGATTGCCTGACGCCCTTTGGCAATCACTGGTGATGATTTTTCACCAAACACTTCCTGCATTCGCACAGAAAGCACTGGCTCTTTACCATATTGATAACGGATTTTCTTGTGTGTTCCGGTGGGGAGTACATAGTCGACTGGCAGCCATTCATCCAACTGCTGATTTAAAGGCCAGCCTAATCTGGCATTGAGCGCTTCTATCAGGTTAATTTTCTGCAACGCTTTAACTGACGTAACACCAATCAAATAAGGCGCTAACCAATTTGTTAATTCATTTAACAGGCTTTCCTCATCCATCCCGGGCCACCTTTCATCATCAAGCCAATCTATTGCGCAGCGAACGCGTTCCAACCAATGTAAGGTTTCTTCGTTCCAGTTTAAAACCGAAAGTCCTTTGCGCTCGACATAATTAAGCAAGGCTTGCGTCATTTTTTGTTTATCCGGCTCAGGTAAAGCTCGACGTCGAATCACTAGCTCTCCCAAACAGCAACGCTCTTCAGCGACTAAGCGTCCGGCTTTATCATCCCAGTCGACCTGCTCATCCATAACAAACAGTGAACCAAATTGCGCTTCCAAATCCACGATATCCAACGCCAGAGCGCAGAAGATACGGCTAGATTGGCTGATTGGTTTTGATGAACCCGCTGAACGCATCAGATCAAGCGCAACCACATAGTCACTTGCCGCGAGAGGTTGCGACTCATCAATAAAAGCGCCATGCCCGTTAGCCAATAAGAATTGTCCATAAGCCTGACCTCGCTTCTGAGCAATCCTGTCAGGAAAAGCCAAACAAGCCACCAAAGGCAACAGCGGACTCTTTACCTCATATAATGAAAACACCGTGTCTAATTTATTAGCCAGAGCCACCGCTCTTTGCATCATGGATTTGGATTTAGGATGACTCCCCTGCTGCCAACGGTGCAGGCTGTGTTGTAAATCGAGTATCTGTTTCTCAGGCTCTTCAAGCATGGCTGCCAAAGCTAATGCACTGTTGAGTAATGCCGAATTATTATTCTCAACTTTTAGCAGCATGGCTGCAATACGAGGTTCAACAGCTAAGCGATGTGCCTCTTTGCCCATGACCGTCAGTTGATGGTGTTTGTCCATCAATCCTAAAGATTGCAATAAAGAGATAGCCTGATTGAGCGCGGGTATCGGTGGTAAGTCTAACCACTGTAATTCACTGGCATCTTTTACGCCCCATTGCGCTAACTCCAATACCAGTGGCGCAAGGTCACTTTGCAGAATTTCTGGAGTGGAAACTTTAGCTTGTTGATTAAACTGAGATTCACTGTATAAACGAACACAAACTCCCGGTTCTAAACGACCAGAACGACCAGCGCGCTGTACAGAAGAAGACTGAGCAATTCGGGCTTGTTCTAAACGGGTGATTCCGGTTTTCAAATCAAAGCGAGCCACTCGCTCCAAACCCGAATCCACCACGATACGAATACCTTCGATAGTCAGCGAAGTCTCGGCAATATTGGTCGCCAGTACCACTTTGCGTTTGCCTTGCAGCGGCGCAGAAATCGCTTTTTGCTGCTGAGCAAAGCTCATCTGCCCGTAAATAGGACACACATCCACATCATCGGCAAGATCACTGAGTTGCTCAGCTAAAGCGGTAATACTGGCAGCACCCGGCAAAAATGCCAGCAGAGAACCTTGCTCATGATTGAGCAAAGCACGAATCTGTTTTGCCATGGTCGGCACTAAAGGATCATTCACATTTAACGGATGGTAGCGCACATCAATGGGGTAGCCTCTACCGTCTGACTCAACGTATTTCGCCAAAGGTAACAAACGTTGCAGTGCGGCCTGCTCTAGAGTTGCAGACATCACGATGATTTTAAGATCGTCGCGAAGCACCGATTGCACTTCTAAACTCAGTGCCAAAGCCGTATCCGCATGAATACTACGCTCGTGAAACTCATCAAAGATCAATGCGCCAATGCCATCCAGTTCAGGATCGTTTTGGATCATGCGGGTCATAATTCCTTCGGTGACCACTTCCAAACGAGTATCACGGCTGACTTTACTTTCTCCTCTCACCCGATACCCGACCGATTTTCCAACCTGTTCTCCCAGTTGCTCAGCTAAGTAACGCGCAATGTTTCTCGCTGCCAATCGTCTGGGTTCAAGCATGATAATTTTCCCATCGACTAAACCTGATTTCAGCAACGCGAGTGGGAAATAGGTCGACTTACCCGCACCGGGAGCCGCTTTTAAAATCAGTTGGGGAGAATGCTCAACACCTGCAAGCAAATCAGGTATTACTGCGAGAATCGGCAGCTGTGACAAGAGAATGTCCTTATGTTTAAATATCCCAGATTAACAACCAAAGCATTGTACATAAAAACAGTACAGGGATCTCGATGCAATTTATACCAGCGCTAAAGCGCGCGACATTAATTAAACGCTACAAACGTTTTCTCGCCGATGTTGAGTTAAAAGATGGAAAGCAGATCACAATTCATTGTGCTAATACGGGTTCTATGACAGGGTGCGCCAATGTGGGAAACCCAGTATGGTACTCCACCTCTGACAATTTAAAACGCAAATACCCAAACAGCTGGGAACTGACCGAAACAGCGCAAGGTCATAAAATTTGCATCAACACGGCTCGGGCAAATCCGCTTGCTGTTGAAGGAATTCAAAATGGCACCATTAAAGAACTGCAAGGTTATGAGCAGTTGCGCACAGAAGTTAAGTATGGTGCTGAAAATAGTCGCATTGATATCTTGCTCTGTAGCGAATCTAAACCAAACTGTTATGTGGAAGTAAAAAGCGTGACGCTGTTAGATGAGCGTAATATAGAGACCGGAGAAGCGAATCAACATATTGGACAAGGCTATTTTCCTGATGCTGTCACTACACGTGGACAAAAACATCTGCGCGAATTGTCAGAGATGGTCCAAAGTGGGAGCCGTGCCGTACTTTTGTTTACCGTTTTACACTCAGGGATTGAAAAAGTATCGCCCGCTCACCATATAGACGCAAACTATTCACAATTGTTAAAAAAAGCACAAGAAGCAGGCGTGGAAGTGGTGTGCTATAAAGCACAACTTTCGCACAATGAAATACAACTGGTATCGGCAGTCGAATTTTCCCATCAATCGTTAAAAAATTGATGGAACTTCCACATTGACGATAACTTTGTAAAACAGTGTTTGCCTCAGTTACTTCTTTTTGCTATAGATACCCGCCTCAAATTGACTGCGATAGCAGTTGACTAGGTGTTAGTAGGAGATGCTGTATGCCAGAATCCAAAAAGAAAACGCTAGGCATCCTAGCCATTGCAGGTGTTGAGCCATACCAAGAAAAAGCGGGTGAAGAGTACATGTCACCTGAACAAGTGGTTCATTTTACGAAAATTTTACAAGCTTGGCGCAACCAGCTCAGGGAAGAAGTTGATCGCACTGTGCACCATATGCAGGACGAAGCGGCAAACTTTCCTGACCCTGTAGACCGCGCTTCTCAAGAAGAAGAATTTAGCCTTGAGCTTCGTAATCGTGACCGTGAGCGTCGCTTGATTAAGAAGATCGAAAAGACACTAGACAAGCTAAAAGAAGATGACTTCGGTTTCTGTGAATCTTGTGGTGTTGAAATTGGCATTCGTCGTTTGGAAGCACGCCCTACGGCTGATCTTTGTATCGACTGTAAAACACTTGCAGAAATCAAAGAAAAACAGATGATGGGTTAACTCCAACAGATGTCACGAAGGGAGCAATTGCTCCCTTTTTGTTTTGCTATTTTTCCCTAAATGTCAGTAAAGATAGCCAATAACCGCATAAAGTTTGATACTGACACTTCTTCTATCCATTTGGTTAAACAAATACAGGCATGATGAGTTACATTGGTCGTTTCGCCCCTTCTCCTTCTGGACCATTACATTTTGGTTCACTGGTTGCCGCACTAGGCAGCTACTTCCAAGCCAAATCACAACGTGGTCAGTGGTTAGTGAGAATCGAAGATCTCGATCCACCAAGAGAGATGCCCGGCGCCGCCAGCCTTATATTAAAAGCAATAGAAGCGTATGGATTAGAGTGGGATGGAGCGGTTGTATATCAGAGCCAGCGCCACCATCTATATCAACAGCAAATCGAACAATGGCTCGCTTCTGGTCAGGCATACTTATGTCAGTGCACACGTAAACAAATTAAACAAGCAGGTAACTTCTATCTTGGCACCTGTCGAACTAAGGGTTTAACCAATAGCTCGGAATGTTCCGTTCGTTTGCGAATGGACTACCCGGTCTCATCATTCATCGACTTGAAACATGGTGAGATGACAATCCCCGAAGCATTGAGCAAAGAAGATTTTATTATTAAACGCCGAGATGGTTTGTATGCGTACAACCTGGCAGTAGTAATTGATGATATTGACCAAGGCGTTACCGAAGTCGTCAGAGGTGCCGATTTGATTGAACCAACAGGTCGCCAAATCAGTCTATATCAGACACTGAATCAAACGCCGCTCAGCTATCTGCATCTGCCACTGGCAATGGATACCAATGGCAACAAGCTTTCAAAGCAGAACCATGCTACAGCTATTGATCCAGATAACCCCAAGCCAACGCTGATAAAGGCGATGCAGTTTTTAGGCTTTAACCTTCCCATTGACATGATTGAGGCAAGAATTGATGAGATCATTCGCTGGGGAACAACCAATTGGCATATTGAACAGCTTCCCGTGCAGATCGAGATCACACCGTGATTCTCAAATGATGCCATGTAAGCTATTATTAGCCGCAAATCCAAGCAGTTTGTGCGGTAACATCAATGGTTACTCGTGCAAAGGGCAACACCAATCATTGTAAAATACAAATGAATAACAACGACTTAAAAGAAAACGAACATCGCATATATCCAAGCCTAGACTTGAATATCGTCACGCGCCAAGAGCATAACATTTCGCGTAAGCAGATCAGCGATAACGCGTTAAAGGTGTTGTATCGCCTCCAGGGTGCGGGTTTTGACGCCTACCTAGTCGGTGGTGGTGTTCGAGATTTGCTCCTCGAAGAGACACCCAAAGATTTCGATATCGCAACTAACGCGACGCCAGAAGAAATTCGCCAGTTATTTCGTAACTGCCGTTTGATTGGTCGTCGTTTCCGTCTGGCGCACATTATGTTTGGACGCGACATTATTGAAGTTGCGACTTTTCGTGGTCATCACCAAGAAGAAAACAAACAGATTGCAGCTCAGTCCGAAGCTGGCATGCTGCTGCGTGATAACGTCTACGGCACCATAGATGAAGATGCAGAGCGCAGAGACTTCACCATCAACGCCATGTACTACAATATCGCGGATTACAGCATTCATGATTACGCTGGCGGTTTAGAAGATCTGGAAGACAGATTAGTTCGTCTTATTGGCGATCCTGAAACCCGTTATCGCGAAGACCCAGTACGTATGCTGCGTGCCGTGCGTTTTGCGGTAAAACTCGATTTCGACATTGAAGAAGACACGGCGGATCCGATTGAAGATTTAGCGCCACTGTTGCGTGATATCCCAGCCGCTCGTCTTTATGAAGAAATGCTAAAAATGCTGCAATCAGGGCATGGTTTAGAAACTTACCACCTGATGCGTGAATACAATCTGTTCCAACAGATTTTTCCGACCATTGCACGTCATTTCACCGAAGATTACTCATCTCATTCTGAGCACATGCTCGATCTGGTGTTGGATTCTACCGATCTACGCATTGAAGAAGGTAAGCGAATCAACCCGGCCTTTATGTTTGCTGCTATTTTCTGGTATCCGATGGTTAAGCTTGCCGAAGAGATGATGGAAACGCATAACCTCAATTATTACGATGCCATCATGGAAGCGAGCAATAAAATCCTCGATGAAGTGGTGAAATCTATCGCGATTCCTCGTCGTCACACTGCAACAATGCGCGAAATTTGGCAGCTACAATTACGCCTGCCTCGCCGCAACGGTAAACGTGCATTCCGCCTGATGGAACTGAATAAGTTCCGCGCTGGTTTTGATTTCCTAGAAATGCGTGGCGAAGTGGAAGATGGAGAAGTGAAGCAATTAGCTGATTGGTGGCAAACTTTCCAAACCGCGGGTCGCAATATGCGCCAAGCGATGGTGACGGATTTAGATAGTTTAAGTAAGCCATCAGCCACTCGTCGTCGTCGCCCATCGACACGTAAGAAAAAGAGCAAGCCAACGTCATGACACAAAACGATTTCATGACACAAAGCGACCGCATGACAATCGCTTACATTGCCGTAGGCAGTAATCTTAGCGAGCCTGTGGCACAAGCGAACAATGCAATTCACGCATTGAGCAAGTTGCCGAAGTCGCATTTTATCGCGGCTTCATCACTGTACAGCAGCACGCCTATGGGGCCACAGAATCAACCCGATTACATTAATGCTGTTGTGGCGATTAAAACTGAATTAACACCTCTTGAGTTGCTTGACTGCACACAAGCCATTGAGCAAGAGCAGGGGCGAGTTCGCAAAGATGAGCGTTGGGGGCCTAGAACTCTCGATCTCGATATCGTGCTTTATGGCAATGAGATCATCGATTGCCAACGATTAACCGTACCTCATTATGGTATGCGCGTAAGAGAATTCGTGCTCTACCCGCTTGCAGAAATTGTGCCCGATCTACAACTTCCTGATGGAACTGCGCTGCAAGAATTACTCAAATCTGTTCCGCTCAATGGGCTGAATATTTGGCAATCGCCAAGTTCAGACAATTGACTTAGTAAGGACATACAATGAAAAAAATAACCATCAACGACCTAATGAAGTGGAAAAAAGAAGGTCGTAAATTTGCAACCTCTACTGCCTATGACGCGAGTTTCGCACAACTGTTTGAAAGCCAAAATATGCCGGTTCTTTTGGTCGGTGACTCTCTGGGTATGGTTCTGCAAGGTGAAACTGATACTTTGCCAGTCAGCGTTGACGACATTGCCTACCATACTCGTTGTGTCCGTAAAGGTAGTCCTAACTGCCTGCTGATGGCTGATATGCCATTTATGAGTTACGCCACGCCTGAACAAGCCTGTGAAAACGCAGCGAAAATTATACGCTCTGGGGCGAACATGGTGAAAATCGAAGGTGGTGACTGGTTAGTAGACACGGTTAAGATGCTGACTGAACGTGCAGTTCCAGTATGCGCACACTTAGGTTTGACGCCACAATCAGTCAACATTTTCGGTGGCTACAAAGTTCAGGGGCGTGATCAGGAACAAGCGGATCGTATGGTTAGAGACGCAATAGCACTACAAGAAGCGGGCGCACAAATCATTCTTCTCGAGTGTGTACCCGCTGGTTTGGCAGAGCGTATTACGCAAATTCTCGACGTGCCAGTGATTGGTATCGGCGCAGGTAACAGCACCGATGGTCAAATTCTGGTGATGCACGATATGTTTGGTATTTCAGCCAATTACATGCCAAAGTTCTCGAAAAATTTCCTTGCAGAAACCGGTGACATGCATAAAGCTGTGGCAGCCTACATTGCTGACGTAGAAGCCGGACGCTTCCCGGATGCAGCCCACACTATTGCCTAAGGAGTAATGCATGCAGACATATGCTGACATTTCCGCTCTTCGCGAGCAGATCCAACAGTATAAGCGTGATGGTCGAAAAGTGGCTTTTGTTCCGACAATGGGGAACTTACATGAAGGTCACCTCACACTGGTGCGTAAAGCGCGTGAGTTAGCCGATGTAGTGGTGGTAAGTATTTTCGTCAATCCAATGCAGTTTGAACGTGCGGATGACCTGAATAGTTACCCTCGCACATTAGAAGAAGACTACAACAAGCTAACCAGTGAACGGGTAGAAATCATTTTTACGCCAACAGCGGATATCATGTACCCATATGGACTTGATAAACAAACTTCTGTGGAAGTCCCTGGATTGTCAACCATGCTTGAAGGCGCTTCTCGTCCTGGGCATTTCCGTGGTGTAGCAACGGTGGTCACTAAGCTGTTTAATATCGTTAAACCTGATGTCGCGTGCTTTGGTGAAAAGGATTATCAACAACTGGCCATTATTCGCCAAATGGTTGAAGATTTATGTTTAGAAGTGGAAATCGTGGGCGTAGCGACGGTTCGCGAATTGGATGGTTTGGCAATGAGCTCTCGCAATAATTTGCTATCTCTGGACGAACGTCAACGTGCACCGGTTCTTGCTCGCACTATGCATTGGATTAGCAGTGCATTGCGTGGTGGACGCCGCGACTTCGATACCATTATTGTTGATGCACAAGATCAGTTAAGAGCGGCAGGGTTAGAAGCGGATGAAATCTTTATTCGTGATTCTCGCACGCTGCTACCAGTGTCAGAAGAAACAACTCAAGCGGTGATTTTGATGTCTGCATTCTTGGGTAAAGTTAGACTCATCGATAATCAAGTTGTTGATCTAGCAACAGAATAATACCAATTTCACTATTAATCTGTTCAGTATTTTCTCGTTCCCATGCTCCGCGTGGGAATGCATATTTAACTCAAAAAGAAACAGATTGGCTGCTTACTTTAGCTCCGGTATTCGTTCCCACGGAGGGACTGAAGTGACCCCCAATAGTTGGACAACCAATTATTGGGGGTCTTTTATTTATGTCCAAATACAGTCGCGAGTTAAAGTTCAAAGTAGCTAAAAAGTATCTTGATGGCTCCACTCCTCGAGAGCTCGCTGAAAAATATTCTGTCCCAACAAAACATGTTCGTTATTGGGCTCATGTTTTCACTATGCATGGTTCAAATTCATTTTTAATTGATGGCCATTCTCTTAGTGCGGAAGCTAAGCTGGAAG
>NZ_JBKEBW010000137.1:0-20735 GCF_047973365.1 Vibrio sp.
ATTCCAAACTCCGGGATGCGCTACCAAGCTGCGCTATTCACCGACAATGTTTTTTCCCGAATTTCATCAAGAAAGGGAACCGAAGTTACCTGAATAATGGGGTGGCCAACGAGGCTTGAACTCGCGACAACCGGAATCACAATCCGGGACTCTACCAACTGAGCTATGGCCACCAAAATAAGTGGTCGGTGAAGAGGGCTTCGAACCCCCGACCCTCTGGTCCCAAACCAGCTGCGCTACCAAGCTGCGCTATTCACCGAACTCAATTCTTTTTGCTAGAACGTCTCTCAGAGGGTCACCCTCTGGTCCGCTTATTCCAAACATCGGGATGCGCTACCAAGCTGCGCTATTCACCGAACTAAATTTTTATCGTTTTTCTCGAATTTCATCAAGAAAGGAAACCGAAGTTACCTGAATACTGGGGTGGCCAACGAGGCTTGAACTCGCGACAACCGGAATCACAATCCGGGACTCTACCAACTGAGCTATGGCCACCACTGACTTTGCCAATTCGCTTACGCACTTGCAAGCTTCCGGATGGCGCGCCCGAAAGGATTCGAACCTTCGACCTTTGGCTCCGGAGGCCAACGCTCTATCCAGCTGAGCTACGGGCGCATGCCCTATCGGCGGAGTGGAATAATACGTAGTTCATACTAGGTCGTCTAGTATTTTTTCAACTTTTTTTGCCGTTTGGTGGCTTTTTCGTCACATGCTTGCAGCTATTAGCACAATAAGGATGTGACTAAGCCCTTGAAGATCGCAACTTGTTGTTTATTGCAACAACTTATCGGGATATAATCACTCACTGTTTACATTGATTTAACAGCTTGGTTAATTGAACAACCACAGTTAACTTAACAAACATAGTTAACTTAACAAACATAGTTAATTGAACACCTCAGTTAATTGAACAACTAAGCTGCTTTGAATCACCCTACTCTAAATATAAATAGGTAAGCAGCACTTACCTTCGGAATGTAAAGTGAGTTTATAGGATATGTCTCGATCACTCTTTAGCGTATTGTTCGCTGCTCTAACTTTTTCTACTGCAGCTCTGGCAACTAGCCAAGCTGATTATGATGCTATTGCTGAACGTATTAAACCTGTTGGTGATGTGTACCTAGCCGGTAGTGAACCGGTTTCTGCTGAGCCTACCGGACCTCGTGACGGTGCGAAAGTTTACGGTACTTTCTGTATTGCTTGTCACGCTTCTGGCGTTAGTGGTGCGCCAATTAAAGGTAACGCTGACCAATGGGGTCCTCGCATTGCGCAAGGCAAAGACGTATTGCAAACACACGCAATTAACGGTTTCAACCTGATGCCAGCAAAAGGCACATGTATGGACTGTTCTGACGATGAAATCCTTGCGGCAATCGAGCATATGATTGAAGGTTTATAAGTTGTAGCTTCTTTCTAGGTAAAAAGGGCTTGGTTTATACCCAAGCCCTTTTTATTACAGTCTTTATCGAGCACATTATTTTTTGAACATCGCACGCAAGTTAGCAATATGTGCCTGCCCTTTCGCCATACGCTCTTCTGCGGTTTGCGGTTTTTTCTGACTTTCCCATTCCACGTCATCAAACGGCAGTTCATCCAGGAAACGGCTTTGGCTTGGTTTAATCAGCTCGCCAAACTGGCGGCGTTCTTTACACATAATAAAAGTGAGCTCTCGTTGCGCGCGGGTAATGCCGACATACATTAAGCGGCGTTCTTCTTCTACGTTATCTTCATCAATGCTGGTTTGATGCGGCAAAATTCCCTCTTCGGCCCCTAACAGATAGACGTAAGGAAATTCCAGACCTTTAGATGCGTGCAATGTCATTAACTGAACCGCATCGCTGTCATCATTATCTTCGCCACGCTCCATCATATCTCGCAGCGTGAGTCGCTGAACCACTTCTTTGAGTGTTTTCTCTTCTTGGTCAGGGTTATCCCCCTCTAAATCCGCCACAATCCAGGAGTAGAGATCAGAAACGTTCTTCATTCGCATCTCAGCGGCTTTTGGGCTTGCAGACGTTTCGTATAACCAATCTTCGTAGTTGATATCACGCACCAGTGAACGCACCGCCTCAACCGTATTACCACGTTCTGCATTATCAGCAATCGCCACTAGCCACTGAGTAAAACGTTGTAAATTCTCCAATCCTCTACCTGATAAATGCTGTTCTAACCCCAGTTCAAAGCTCGCTGCAAATAAACTTTTGCCTCGCATATTGGCATAGCTGCCGAGCTTTTCCAGTGTCACCGGGCCGATTTCACGCCGAGGAGTGTTAATGATGCGTAAGAATGCATTGTCATCATCGGGGTTCACCAGAACACGTAGATACGCCATGATATCTTTGATTTCCGCTCGTGCGAAAAACGAGGTGCCACCGGAAATCTTGTACGGCACACGGTTCTGCATCAGGTACTTTTCGATCAAACGCGATTGATGGTTACCACGATATAAAATGGAGTAGCTTCTATATTCCGTTCGATTTAAGAACTTATGAGCAATGATTTCCGCGGTAACACGCTCAGCTTCGTGTTCATCATTCTTGGCCAAAATCACCTTTAGCTTTTCCCCATCAGGAATTTCGGAGAACAGTGATTTTTCGTATACATGCGGATTATTCGCGATCAAAATGTTCGCCGCGCGAAGAATACGGCTGGTTGAACGATAATTTTGCTCCAGCTTAATCAGCTTTAAGTTCGGGAAGTCTTTGCCAAGCAGAACAAGGTTTTGCGGTTTAGCCCCACGCCATGAGTAGATAGACTGATCATCATCACCGACCACCGTCAGGCGACCTCGTTCACCCACCAGCAACTTCACCAGTTCATACTGACTGGAGTTGGTATCCTGATATTCATCGACTAACAAATAGCGAATGCGGTTTTGCCAACGTTGACGCACTTCTTCATTGCCACGCAGCAGCATAACTGGCATCAAAATCAAATCATCAAAGTCGAGCGCGTTGTAGGCACGCATCTGGGTTTGATACATTTCGAAACAGAAAGCAAACAGTTGCATTTGCTCGCCTTGAGCAATCACTTTCGCTTTTTCTGGGCTGATCATGTCATTTTTCCAGTTAGAGATAGAGCTCAATAACTGGCGCAATAAGTCTTTATCACCATCTAATTGCTTTTCTGTCAGCTCTTTGAGTAATGCCAACTGGTCTTGATCATCAAATAGAGAGAAACCGGCTTTTAAACCAAGATGTTTATATTCGCGGCGGATGATATTCAAACCTAGAGTATGAAAGGTGGAAACCATCAAGCCTCTGGATTCTTGGCGCCCCAGCGTCTGCCCAACACGCTCTTTCATCTCTCGGGCAGCTTTATTGGTAAAGGTTACCGCTGCAATATTGCGCGCTTTATAACCACACTGCTGAACTAAATAGGCTATTTTATTAGTGATTACGCGAGTTTTACCCGAACCTGCTCCCGCTAAAACCAAGCATGGGCCAGATACATACTTTACGGCTTCGTCTTGTCTAGGGTTCAGCTTCATAGTGTTCTCGAGTCGATAAATAACGGCCGCTTATGATAATCCGCATAGACGATGAATTCCAACAAAGTTAAAAGTGTAACCAATTGTCAATATACTGCACAGGTGTATTGCAAAACCAATGCATCGTTGAGCATAATAACGCCAACTGATCAATTTACCTTTCCCCGAGAGTTTTCTTCTCGGGTTTCGTCGTTAGCAAACGTGTTGAATTTCTTGATTTACATAAAAGAACAATCAAGGTAACACGAACTTGGAGCTCGATTTCGAATGAAAAAGTGGACCTTTTTTATGTTACTGATCGCAGTACTGCTTTTTGGCAGCGTGATTGGTTTCAATTTATTCAAACAACAGAAAATTGCCGAGTACATGGCAAACCGCCCAGAGCCTGATTTCCCTGTGACCGTTTCAGAGGTCGTGGCCAACGATTGGACGCCGGTGATCGAAGCGATTGGCTTCATTGAGCCAAACCAAGGCGTAACATTAACCACGGAAACCAGCGGTGTGATTGACAAAATCGCTTTTGAATCTGGCACTCAAGTCTCTGCCGAGCAACCTTTAGTATTGTTAGATTCAAAAGTGGAAGCTGCGAATCTAAAAAGTACCCAAGCACGTCTTCCTGCAGCCGAAGCCAAATACAAACGTTATAAAGGTCTTTATACCAAAGGTTCTATTTCAAAAGAGTCTTACGATGAAGCAGAAGCCAACTTCTTATCGCTCTCTGCTGACATTGAAAGTTTGAAAGCCTCGATTGATCGTCGTGAAATCAAAGCACCATTTGCTGGTGTCGTGGGCATCCGAAATGTTTACCTTGGTCAGTATCTTCAGCCGGGCACGGACATCGTACGTTTGGAAGACACCAGTGTGATGCGTCTGCGTTTTACCGTTTCACAAACCGATATTTCACGTATTTCTCTCGGTCAGGAAGTGGACATTTTCGTTGATGCCTACCCTGAATCCCCATTTAAAGGGTCAATCACTGCCATCGAACCCGCCGTAAGCGTACAAAGTGGTCTCATTCAGGTTCAGGCAGACATCCCAAATAACGACGGTCTGTTGCGGAGTGGTATGTTTGCTCGTGCCAACATCATCCTTCCAAAACTGATTGACCAAGTGGTTGTGCCACAAACTGCGATCACCTTTACGCTTTATGGCGATAACATCTATGTGATCAACGATGTCGATGGCGTTTCTCGCGCCGAGCAAAGAGTGGTAAAGGTAGGTGAACGTAAAGGCGCTGAAGCACATATTGTTAGTGGTATTAATATTGGCGATATGGTGGTCACTTCAGGACAAGTTCGTCTCAGTAACAACGCGAAAGTTCGTGTAGTAGAAAGCAGCGCGACTACTCCACCAGCTGAAACACCTAAGCTGTAATTGGAGGTCCTATGCGCTTTACTGATGTTTTTATAAAACGTCCGGTTCTGGCGATATCAATCAGCTTTTTGATTGCCTTGCTTGGTCTGCAAGCGATGTTCAAAATGCAGGTTAATGAATATCCAGAGATGACAAATACCGTCGTGACTGTGTCTACCAGTTATTACGGTGCGAGTGCAGATTTAATCCAGGGTTTTATTACTCAGCCGTTGGAACAAGCTGTTGCTCAGGCGGACAACATTGACTATATGACTTCATCGTCTGTATTAGGTAAATCCACCATTACCGTAACGATGAAGCTCAATACCGATCCTAATGCGGCATTAGCAGACATATTGGCAAAAACAAACTCGGTTCGCTCTCAGCTACCTAAAGAGTCGGAAGACCCTTCAGTCACCATGTCGACCGGTTCAACGACGGCTGTTCTATATATCGGTTTTACCAGTGAAGAACTGGCATCAAGCCAAATCACGGATTACTTAGAACGCGTAATCAACCCGCAACTCTTTACCGTCAACGGCGTGTCTAAAGTTGACCTGTACGGTGGTATGAAATACGCACTGCGTATTTGGCTCGATCCAGCCAAAATGGCAGCATTAGATCTAACCGCTACCGATGTGATGGGCGTACTGAGCGCTAACAACTACCAGTCTGCAACTGGTCAGGCGATTGGTGAATTCGTTCTTTACAACGGTAGTGCGGATACTCAGGTATCTACCGTCGGTGAACTTGAAAACCTTGTAGTGAGAACAGGTGAAGGCTCGGTTGTGCGCTTGAGCGATATCGCTACCGTATCAATGGAGAAAAGCCATGATGTTTACCGTGCAACCGCAGATGGTAAAGAAGCGGTGGTTACTGCCATCAACGCTGCGCCAAGTGCAAACCCAATCAACATCGCCGCCGATGTTCTAGAACTATTGCCACAATTGGAGCGCAACTTACCAAGCAACATTAAAATGGAAGTGCTCTATGACTCTACCGTATCCATTAATGAGTCCATTCAAGAAGTCGTTAAAACCATCATCGAAGCTGCGCTGATCGTACTGGTGGTGATTACTCTATTCTTGGGTTCTTTCCGTGCAGTATTGATTCCCATTGTCACCATTCCACTCTCGCTAATTGGTGTCGCGATGGCGATGCAGGCAATGGGCTTTTCCTGGAACTTGATGACTCTACTGGCAATGGTACTGGCGATCGGCTTAGTCGTGGATGATGCGATCGTTGTATTGGAAAACGTTGACCGCCACATCAAGCTTGGTGAGACACCATTCCGCGCAGCGATTATCGGTACACGTGAAATTGCCGTTCCGGTTATCGCCATGACACTTACTCTGGGAGCCGTATATGCACCGATTGCGATGATGGGTGGTATCACGGGTTCATTATTTAAAGAGTTTGCATTAACTCTTGCTGGTGCGGTATTCGTTTCAGGCATCATTGCTTTAACACTATCGCCAATGATGTGTTCAAAAATGCTAAAAGCCAATGAAACGCCGAGTAAGTTTGAGCAAAAAGTGCATAACGCGCTTGATAGTATGACCGAAAGCTATGCACAAATGCTTTCTGCAGTCATGCAGCGTCGTCCGGTGATCATTGCTTTTGCATTCATCGTGTTCGCTAGCCTGCCAATGCTGTTTAAGTTCATTCCTAGCGAGCTTGCACCTGCTGAAGATAAAGGTGCGGTAATGATGATAGGCACAGGTCCATCAAACGCGAACCTAGATTATCTATCGAATACCATGGCAGAGGTGAACCGAACGCTTGAGCAACTCAAGGAAGTGGATTACACCCAAGCATTTACTGGCGTGCCTAACTCTAACCAAGCTTTTGGTATTGCATCATTAGTTCCTTGGAGCGAGCGCGATATCAGCCAATCTGAGATTGCTGACCGCCTAGGCACATTGCTGAAAGATATTCCGGGAATGTCTATCACTGCATTCCAAATGCCAGAGCTTCCGGGTGCCGGCTCAGGGTTACCGATTCAGTTTGTCATGACCACGCCAAACAGCTTTGAAAGTTTGTTTACCGTTGCCAGTGACATTCTGGCTGAAGCATCAGTAAGCCCGCTGTTGGTGTACTCAACGTTGGATTTAAATTTTGATTCAGCGACGATGAAAATTAACATCGATAAAGACAAAGCCGGTGTGTATGGCGTGACGATGCAGGACATCGGTATCACGCTAGGTACAATGATGGCTGACGGCTATGTAAACCGCATTGACCTTGATGGCCGCTCGTACGAAGTGATCCCACAGGTTGAACGTAAATACCGTCTAAACCCAGAATCAATGAAGAACTATTTTGTACGTGCCGCCGATGGTAAAGCCGTACCACTTGGCAGCTTAATCACCGTTGATGTGGTGGCAGAGCCTCGTTCTCTACCACACTTCAACCAGCTTAATTCCGCAACCATCGGTGCGGTTCCGATGCCGGGCACCGCGATGGGTGATGCGATCAACTGGTTTGAAAATATGGCAGAGAGCAAACTACCGGCGGGTTACAACCACGACTACATGGGTGAAGCTCGCCAGTATGTGACCGAAGGAAGCGCACTGTACGCCACCTTTGGTTTGGCACTGGCAATCATCTTCTTGGTTCTGGCGATTCAGTTTGAATCGGTAAAAGATCCACTGGTTATCATGGTATCTGTACCACTGGCGATCTGTGGCGCACTGATCACGCTTGCTTGGGGTGCTGCAACCATGAATATCTACTCGCAGGTCGGTTTGATTACCTTGGTTGGTCTGATCACCAAGCACGGTATTTTGATTTGTGACGTGGCAAAAGAAGAGCAGTTCCAGAAGCAGAAATCTCGTATTGAAGCGGTAACCGAAGCAGCGAAAGTGCGTCTTCGTCCAATTCTGATGACCACGGCAGCAATGATTGCAGGCTTAATTCCGCTACTGTACGCCACTGGCGCAGGTGCCGCTCAGCGCTTCAGTATCGGTATCGTAATCGTGTCAGGTCTGGCTATTGGTACGCTATTTACCCTATTCGTACTGCCGGTTATCTACAGCTATTTAGCCGAGAAACACAAACCACTACCTGTGTTTGTCGAAGCTGAAGAGCTAGAAGCTTTGGCTCGTTTTGATAAAGAGCAACAAGCAAGTCGTGATTAATTTCATGCCCAGTCATCACAAAAGGTCACATCTGTGACCTTTTTTATTGCAGCAATTAACGACTTTCTGCCGTGAATTGAATAGAATGTTCGCCATAAAGATAGGAGAAAAACCCAATGTTTGACCCAAAGAAACTCGAGCAAATTGCTAAGCAAATTCACGAATCCATGCCGCAACCGGTCAAAGAGCTGGGTGCGGACGTTGAACAGAAAGTTCGCCAAGTCATTCAAGGTCAACTTAACAAGCTGGACGTAGTAAGCCGTGAAGAGTTTGATGTACAAACTCAAGTACTGCTTCGTACTCGCCAAAAGCTGACTGAGATGGAACAAAAATTAGCAGAGCTGGAAAGCAAGCTTGCTGATAAGTAATTTGATTATCCACTAAACAGCAAAAGGGCTGAATCTCACGACTCAGCCCTTTTTATTTATGTTGTATTTGCTTGTTGTCTGCCAATGCCAGCAATGCGTTTTATTTTATTTCTGCTGACATTCAGTGAATATTAGTCACCTACCGCGATGCGTTTCATGTCTTTCATGTAGCCACGTAGCTCTTCACCGATGTACTCAACAGGGTGGTTGCGGATAATGCTGTTCACTTCGATAAGTTGCGCGTTATCGACTTGGTTAGACGTTTCGCCTAAACCTTTACCAATAACATCTGTACTTACGTTAGGCATAAACTTCTCGCGTAGTAGAGGTGTTGCAACGTTAGCAAATAGGTAGTTACCGTATTCCGCAGTATCAGAGATAACCACGTTCATTTCATATAGACGCTTACGAGCAACCGTGTTAGCGATCAGTGGTAGCTCATGTAGCGATTCGTAGTAAGCAGACTCATCGATAATGCCTGATGCCGTCATCGCTTCAAATGCTAATTCAACCCCGGCACGAACCATTGCAATCATAAGGATACCGTTGTCAAAGTACTCTTGCTCGCTGATTTTAACGTCTGATGTTGGGTAGTTTTCGAATGCAGTTTCTGCCGTCTCTGCACGCCAGCCTAGCAGGTTCGCGTCATCATTTGCCCAGTCAGCCATCATAGTGCTAGAGAAGTGACCAGAGATGATGTCATCCATATGCTTGTTGTACAGCGGACGCATAAGCTCTTTTAGCTCTTCAGAAAGCTCAAATGCTTTGATTTTCGCTGGATTAGATAGACGGTCCATCATGTGAGTGATACCACCAAACTTCAATGCTTCAGTAATGGTTTCCCAACCGTATTGCAGTAGACGACCTGCGTAACCAGCATCAATACCTTCAGCAATCATTTTCTCGTAACAAACGATAGAGCCCGCTTGCAACATACCACATAAGATAGTTTGCTCACCCATTAAGTCTGATTTCACTTCAGCAACGAATGAAGACTCCAGACAACCAGCACGGTGACCACCTGTTGCTGCAGCCCAAGCTTTAGCGATATCCCAACCTTCACCTTTAGGGTCATTTTCTGGGTGAACGGCGATCAGAGTAGGAACACCGAAACCACGTTTGTACTCTTCACGAACTTCAGTACCAGGACACTTAGGTGCCACCATGACAACAGTAATGTCTTTACGAATTTGCATACCTTCTTCAACGATGTTGAAGCCGTGTGAGTAACCTAGTGCAGCGCCTTTTTTCATTAACGGCATCACCGTTTCAACAACATTAGAGTGTTGCTTGTCTGGAGTTAGGTTTACTACTAGGTCAGCTTGAGGGATAAGATCTTCATAGCTGCCAACGTTGAAGCCGTTATCTTTGGCATTTTTGTAAGACTGACGTTTTTCGTCAATTGCTGCTTGACGAAGCGCATAAGAAACATCTAAGCCAGAATCGCGCATGTTGAGACCTTGGTTAAGGCCTTGTGCACCACAACCCACGATAACCACTTTCTTACCTTTTAGGTAATCAGCTTCTGTTGCAAATTCTGCACGGTCCATAAAACGACAGCGACCCAATTGATCAAGTTGTTCGCGTAGGTTTAATGTATTGAAATAGTTAGCCATTGTGGTGCTCCTGTAATTATCGTTCCGTAGGGTCGGTGGCTCTGCACCGAATAAGTTCATACTAAAGCAGACATTCAATTGCCGAAAGTGATATATTCACAATTAGTTATTGCAATAAATGCAACATGGAAAATTCATGAATATCAAATCCATCAAGTTGTTTCTTGATATCTGCGACAGCAAGAACTTTAGTAAGTCTGCCACAGCAATGCATGTCAGCCCTTCTGCCTTAAGTCGACAGATACAGAAGTTGGAACAAGAGATTGGACATCCACTGTTTATTCGCGATAACCGTAGCGTGGAGCTCACTCCAGCAGGTGAAAAACTGCTGCCTGTTGCAATAAAAATGCTACACGACTGGACGCAATTTCAATCACAGATCAACGCCCAAGATCATGAGCTTAAAGGGGAAATCCGACTCTTTTGTTCAGTCACCGCGAGTTATAGCCATCTTCCACAACTATTAAGCTCGTTCCGCCTCAAACATCCATTTATTGAATTTAAGCTACTAACAGGCGACCCTGCCCAAGCAATCGATAGGATTCTCAATGATGAAGCAGACATCGCGATTTCCGCCATGCCAGAAAGTCTGCCATCGAAAGTAGAATTCACCACTATCAGTGAAATACCACTCTCTGTCATTGCACCTTTAGGTATTAGTAGCTGGGTTGAGGAAGTGTTGAAAGAGAAGCCAGACTGGAGCCAGATTCCTTTTATTGTTCCAGAATCAGGAACAGCGCGAGATAGGGCAAATACTTGGTTTAAAAAGATGAAAATTAAACCGAATATTTACGCTCAAATATCAGGTCATGAAGCCATAGTCAGCATGGTCGCTCTAGGCTGCGGTGTCGGTATCGCCCCAGATGTGGTGATCAATAACAGCCCGGTGCGAGACAGTATTCAGCGACTATCTTTCGCTCCCATTAAGCCTTTTCAGCTTGGCGTTTGTTGTAGACGCTCCCAACTCGATAACCCATTAGTCAAAGCATTATGGGAACTGGCTGAGGGTACGTTTATCACCCAATACTAATAGAGGTGAGTTGTTTCATTTTGGCTGGCTTTCACAGACTCAGAGCTTGAACATTACTTGCTTCAACTCGGCTTACTCATAGCGTCGCCACACTCTATAACTCTGTTATGCCCTTTTCCAAGCCAGCAAGTTCTAGATTGTGAGGACTTATAGCTTCAAGTTGACTAAATTTAAATTATTCGAAAGGGTGTCATACCAATCTGGAAAATGAACAGCAAGGGCAAACTCGCGCGGAATACGGCAAAGCGCAACTAAAGCAACTAAAGCAACTCTCTGATCTGCTAACTAGCGATTACGGCAAGGGATTTGATGTAACAAACTTGCGTAATATGCGCCGTTTTTATCTGACATTTGAAAAACGAGAGACAGTGTCTCTCGAATTAAGTTGGTCGCACTATAATGTGCTTTCTCGGATTGAAAGCCCAACGGCGCGAGAGTGGTATCAACAAGAAGCTGTATCACAAAACTGGAGTGTTCGTGCTCTGGAACGCCAAATCGGCACGCTATATTACGAACGCCTGTTAGCCAGCAAAGATAAAGCTCTGGTGGAACAGGAAGCTGAGCAAAAAACACAACCTTTGGCGACCACTGCAAAAGAGTATCTGCGTGATCCCTATATTCTCGATTTCCTTAATCTACAAGATAAAAGCTATCAGGAATCCGATTTAGAGCAGGCAATCATTTCCAACTTGCAGCAGTTTTTATTGGAGCTAGGCAAGGGCTTTGCTTTTGTTGAACGTCAGCAGCGGATCCGCTTTGATGATGAAGCTGTTCTTGAGGTGGAGAGTTACATTGATTTGGTGTTTTACAACTTTAAGCTCAAGTGCTTTTTTAACACCTGAGCCTAATGTGTCCTTAGCGGTGTCCTTAATATGGAAATTTGTCCTTAACAGTTCTAAAATGACTCGTTAAGGACAATTTATGGTAACGAACGATGAAAAGCACAACCGCTGTTGAGAATGAGCTTAATTTAATATTAGGCATTATAGATCAAGCGGGTAAGCCGCTATCGAGAAGTGAAATTCAAGATCTCATTTCCTTCGATATTGGAGAAAAGACTCTGCAAAGACGGCTTAAAAAGCTAGTTGAGGGATCCCAGATCGCCGCATTAGGTCAAAGAAGTGCCGTTAAATATGTGTCTTTAGCCTATGCTAAGGACACATCGTCGACCAACCAAAAAAATGAATCATGGTTAGACGATGGATTGCTACTATCTGAAATATCCTTAACTAAGCTTAAATGCCTTGAAACACCGTCTTATGCCCGAACAAAAGTGTCCTATAATTCGTCCTTAATTGAAGATTATGTCCCTAATAAGACGCGCTATGTTTCAGAGAATATTGCCAATAAACTCAGAATGTTAGGCCAGAGATTTAACAAAAAATTGGCTGCAGGTACTTATGCTAAGGACATTGCTCAAAGACTTCTCATTGATCTATCGTTCAACTCTAGTCGATTAGAAGGGAACACTTACTCGATTCTTGATACCGAAAGGCTGCTGCAAGCAGGTGAAGCAGCCGATGGTAAATTCGATGAAGAAACCATAATGATCTTAAATCACAAAGAGGCGATTATGTTTCTGATTGAAAATGCCGAGGAGCTTTCCGTCACCCCCTTCGTGATCAGGAACTTGCATCAGTTACTCTCCCAAGATTTGCTACCCGATAGCTTATCATGCGGTAAGATCCGACAAGTTGAAGTAAAAATAACCAAGACGTCTTATTTACCGCTCAATGCGTCACAACAATTAGAAGAAATATTTACACTACTGCTAAGAAAAGCGGAAAAAATCCATGACCCATTTGAGCAATCCTTTTTTTTACTGATCCATTTGTCTTATCTTCAGGCGTTCGTGGATGTAAATAAACGTACCGCACGTTTAAGCTGCAATTTGCCATTCATCAAAGACAACTTGTGTCCTTTAAGCTTTATTGATGTACCTAAGGACGATTATGTCCAAACATTAATTTACTTTTATGAGACAGGTGATTACGAGCCAGCATTAGAAGTGTTTGTGTGGGCTTACGAGCGCTCTAGTCAACAGTATGATGTGGTTGAAAAATCTATTGGTGTTATTGATTCTTATCGCATTAAATATCGTAGTGAACGTAAGCAAGCTTTGGGTCAAATCATTCGAGAAATGGTTGTGGGGGAAGCGATCATTTCTCGATTAGAACAGTTTTGCATTGAACATCATATTCCAGATACCGATAAGTTCATCTCTATCGCGACAGTTGAACTTAGCAAGTTACATAGTGGAGCCATAGTTTCTCTGGGAGTAACGGAGAACATGTTTCGAACATGGAAAGAAAAATTCGACACTACCAACTACCCTACCAGAGGGGGGTAGTGCCGAACGTTTCATATAGTTTGTGGCATCACACTCTAGTGCTCTGCGTTAGAGTGTTTTCAATAATCTGATATATCTGCTCTCTATGCGCATCATTTTTTTGCTGACGTGCTAATTGCATTAAATTAAAGATAAATTTCTTGTCGCTATCAGGAATTGACTGATCATCAACTGACTGTTTCGCAGTGCTCGTTTCCTTTGGCATAACCATAACAATGCTATTTTCATCTTCATTTTTAAATAAAGCTGAAATCTTTTGATTTGCTTTATCTTGCTCTTTCTTCAAGCTGATTTTACGTCGCTTTGCATAGTGTTTCTCAACGATAGCAACGCTTGTATGTCCTAATAAATCAGCAATCCAAGCTAGATTTGAGCCATTGTTGAAATGCATAGAAGCACAAGTATGGCGGAGTTGGTTTGGACCTCGATGTGCGATCCCTAACTCTTTTAAAAATGGAGTAAAGAACTGCTTAGCAAATTGTTTGGGATGAAGCCACGGTTGTCCCGTCTCCCTATTGTAAAAAATAAACTTTTTCTGCTCAGTCTTGATAGTGATGTTATCTCGTTGATAGACAGAGATTTTAATTGGAGGCAACTCTTTTGTATGCTGTTCTAGCTTACGCAAGATAATAGTTGCCTCCGGGGAAAGCTCAATTTCACGCTCTGACCTCAGTGTTTTTGGCACTTTGTAGTTTTTCAGGGGCTTAGCTAGATCGATATAAATAGTTGCTTTTTCGACCTCTCCTTCTGTTTTGTATTCGACATTATCCCACGCTAGGCATAGCAGCTCTGAGATTCTTAAAGCAGTGAGACTACCGAACACAACCATCAAACGAGAGGCATCATCTTCACAATCCGCATTAATGATTAAACGCAGCTCATCTTCATTGAATGGTTTGGGTTCCTCTTCAACGATGGTCATGTTTTTCACACCATCCATCAAGTTTTCGGACAAGACACGATCTTTTTTAGCTTTGCTACAGATAGAACGAAGCAACGTAAAGCAGCCATTAACAACTTTGCCTTTTACACCTACTTCATGGATTAGATAGTATCTAAAGTCATCAATATCTGAAGTTGTTAACTGATCTAACGGTATTTCCCCGATAGTATGGATGAGATGACGAGCATGAGTTTTCATTCCGATGAACGTGGACTCAGCTAAATCTTCGTTATCACGTAATTCGCGACATACAGCATAAGCTGTTTGATGTATAGGATAAGCATTGCAGTCTAGAGGGAGTTGAGATTTCAGACGTTTGCCGTTGCTTTTACGGGATTGTGTTTTAGGTGTTTTTTTATTTTTGATGTTCATATTCAGCCTTAATTATAGTAAAGGCCATCAATGGCGCTCATCTTGCGGAGCAGAATTTTATTATCATTTATTGGCGTCGGTTGTAATTGTCATTATCAAACCACAAAGCTCAGAGGAACACAACACGGCAATTTTGCCAATATTTTACATAACTTATTGTAATTTAAAATAAATATATTTTACTGAAAAATATATTATCTTTCTAAGTTGTTGATTTTTCATCGGGGTAGAAAATGGGTTGTGTTCATTTTTTGGAAAATTGACGAAAAAAGCATTTCGTATTCACTGTTGATATTTGTGATACATATCACAAAACAAATTAAATTCACAGGATGAATTAACATGATACGTATGTACAAGTAGCGCAAGAGGCGGCTGTGAGCTTCTGATAAATACTCAGTGAAATTATGATTAGAAAAATTTTTCATCAAACCTAGATGAATTGTGATGAATTTTTACTTAATTATTTATTAATCAATGTCTTTTGTGGATATTTTGAAAATGTCAGATTAGAAAAATATGACGAAATACTTTAGGTCGCTAGCTCTGCTACCTTTTGTTAAAAGCAATACCTGCATGATAACCGCTAGCACGTCTTTGCTCCAAAACGATTTTGAGGCATAGTTATAGTTTGTTGGAGTGCGCCTAGATTGAATTAATATTTCTTATGAATTGCGCCTGTTTTGTCGAAAGCTTCTCTGTCAATCATCACATCGTTTGCAGCTTTTCTTCTTCTCTTAACGTGAGAACCTCATATCCTGTACTAGTGACAAGTACTGTATGTTCAGATTGAGCTGAGAGTTTTTTGTCTCTAGTGACCACCGTCCAACCATCTTTTTTGGTTTTTATCTTAGCAGTACCCTGATTCACCATTGGTTCGATAGTAAAAATCATGCCCTCTTTTAATGTGAGTCCACTATTTGGCTGACCGTAATGAAGTACCTGTGGTTCTTCATGCATTTCACGACCTATTCCATGTCCACAATATTCCCTTACGATACTGTATCCATGGGATTCTGCATGTCGCTGTATCGCATGACCAATGTCACCAAGTTTTACCCCAGGTTTTGCTTGCTTAATACCTTCCCACATAGCGTTATAGGTTGTTTTTACCAGTTGAATAGCAAGCGGTGATGCTGAAGGCATTACATACATTTTACTTGAATCGGCAATAAATCCATTCTTTTCTAGAGTAATGTCTAGGTTGATAATATCGCCACTTTTTAAAATCTCAGTCTCTTTAGGAACTCCGTGGCACACAACTTCATTAATCGATGAATTTAGTACATATTGATAATCGTATTGTCCTTTACTTGCAGGTCGAGCATTGAGTTCATTAACAATATACTGTTCAACTTTATTATTAATATCCATCGTAGAGATGCCAGGTTGGACGTATTCGTCGAGCATCTTAAAAACCTGCGCAAGTAACTTGCCGGATTCTCGCATTAACGAAATATCTTCTTCAGACTTAATCATTACTTGACTATGCATCACAATGTTCTTCAGTTGTTGAGATGTTTGTAGCGGAAACATTCGCGGATTGCATCAGATTCGCCATGATTTGATTGAATGAAAGTTGAGGATGTAGCTCAGCCAACATGCCCATTTTGATCCAAAACTCTGCTTGTGAGTTTATTGAACGTGACATGACCGAACTTGCTTTACGAAGTTCTTCATGCAGTTCTTCTGAAATTTTAACAATACCCATAAATATACGCTTGATATACGAAACATATACGTATTGTATTTTTTAGGGATTGTAGTGTCAAATCTGTCGGAGATTATAGGATCTCATGATGAAGTTGATATGTATCCATTGACTAGCTTTTGCCCCATTGTGTTTCAGATTACGATTTAGGACACGTTTCTCTCGTCACAAATTGACCTACATTTTCTAATTGTGCATTATGCAATCAGTTTTATTTGAAGCGTCTATTTGATTTAAGGGGAAATATATCAAGTGAAACGAGAGGTTAGGTATTGCTCAGATTGTGAAATCGAGACTTACCACGTTGTGGTCTTAGTAAGAAAGCAATCTCAGTTTACAGGTGAAAAATATCGCAATTTAAAGGAATTCATCGCTGGAGCTATTAAAGGTTGGGCCGTTGGTGCTTTCATTGCCTCAATGGACGATTTTGAACGTCATTTAGTTTGTGAAAATTGTGGGAATAAAACGATAGAAAGTTAGGTTTAACAGCGTCTCACAGTCTAAAAATGTTCAGTAAACTCTTACGTAAGCCGAATTCTCCCACCATTGATTGAATTATGTTTTAGGGACTCGATGATAATAAGATATATAGCAATATTTCTGGTTGCTCTTTCGTTAGGTGCATATGTTAGTTTTTATGCGGTTACTAACCAAGTCGAAAGTGTTAAGGATACACAGTATAAAAAGGGGCTGGAAAAAGGAGTTATTGCATTTAGACAGGCAAATGGTAAAGACTCTGCACCGTTAGTGGAGAAGTCAAATATGCTTGCTCGCTACGCGATGTGTGAATTTGATGGTGTTGAATCAGATGCACTCGCTACAGTATTAGTATTGGATGCTTTGCAGTTAGGGACACTGACTAAACAAAATCAGGAACTTGTTGCAGATACTCTTCAGACTGCTCAAAAGTACAGAATTTAGCAGAAAAAGACCTAAGTCAACACACTCCAAAATGCACATAATAGGCGCTGTATGCGCTTGATGCTTTGGGATATTAGGTTTCCTAGTAACCTATCGAAATGAAAAGTAACCTAGGGCAGCTAACAAACGAACAAGGAATCGACATACTTGAAGTTATCCTTAGTTTGCTACATTAGCAAAGTCACTGACTCAGAAATGTCCAATCCTGTTTTAGCGCATAGAGAGGTCACAAGACCTCTCTATCAATCAGCCCTAGAATAACGTCTATATCACCACTAGAGAGTCCTTCTGACGCAGATTGAACCTTGTGGCTAACAAATGGTGATGATAGCCCTAAACGACAGGTATCAAGCACAATATTAACCAACGCATCGTCACTAAGAGAAAAGCTGATATCCAACTCCTTAACAACACTTCGTCCCTTGGGCGGAACGAAAAAATTTGGGTGTAGGTGATATGGCTGGAAGCCGTTATTCAAGAAAAGTTGTACCATCTGATCCGTTTCACCAAAAAGCCTATATCTCCACATTGAGTGAGTTTTCAAGCGTGATTCTGTTGAGTCTAAAAGTTGAACCATCTGACTTACTGCACTTGGAATAAACTGAATATCAGTAAATTTCCCTGCGTGGTAAGCGTCAACAGCTTCTGATTGGGACTTATCATCGTTCGGGTAGAGAATGCCGGAAATACTCGTATAGATTATCGGATGTTGTTCGATTGCCATATCCACAAAATATCGTCCGTCTTGCTCAGTCACTGGATTTACTATTTTCCAGCCACATCGCTCTCTGTGCGTAACTAAATGGTCAAACTTGGGTTTGTATGCGTGACTGACAGTAATCGTTTTTATTTTCCGCATAATGTCATTCCTTTTAGGGAGAAGACTGGGCGCAATGTTATGCGCCCATGTTGGAGAACATTTAATGATTTAGTAACGGAAGTATCCGCTGCGAAAAAGTGACAAGTTTTCTTCGGTTCCGGACAGTAGAATGTTCAGGCAAATCATCATTGACACACAAAGCCGGATATTGATGATGCATGAGTTGTGATGCGCAGCATCGCACTTCTATATCAACTGTTCGACTTTGGCTTGTGCAAAGTAAGGAGAGCATTGATGTCGATGAATCATAGCTCCGAAATTGATACTTATCGCTATAAAGCATCACTGCAACATGCGCCGCTTCTTGATTAGTAACTGGTATCCGTGTCTGACGATGATTAGGCAATGGGATCGCCTGAACTCGAAGTCCGTCCGAAAATTGCACGCACAACGAAGATGCGAGCATCACATCGTCAGACATATATGAACGACGGATTTCTCTAGCAAACTTTAGATATAACGAGTAAGGCAAGCTCATCCCCGTTTTTTCATCAATAGGGTTATCTTTAAGAAACTGTGAAAACGAGTAATCATCTATCGCTAATGCTTCTTTTAGACGTTGAATCCCACCGAGCTTATTGATGACCGATTTTGCTGGTGTACCTGAAAAATCACTGATATCAAGATAAGGCACTTGACGGAGAGTACTGATGACGTGATGGAGTACGACTATGTCATGTCTATCAATCCCCAAATAGAACAGAGGCGAAAAATCGTATCCAGGATAGCCATAATATTGGTCAATCGTATAAATAATGCCCTTAAGGTCGTTCAGAGTTACATCTAACATGACAACCCCACTATCTGCATTTTTGAAACGATTTTAAATTGCTTATCTAGCTGTGCCTTTTTGCCATAGCGACCAAACGTCATATGCGGATTAACATGACCTACAATTTCGGCGACTCGGTGCTCTGGCTCATCTAACTGTTTTAACTCATCAATGAACGTGTGACGTAGGCTGTATGCAGTGGGGCGTTGCTTTGCTTTCATCCCTAAGCGAGTCTGCAACTTGCCAAATTGTGTTCGGTACAGTTTCGACCAATCGTTATCCGCTCCTTGAGGAGAGTAATGAAACAAAGGTTGGTTAGTCGCTGTTGTTCTAGAACGAACAAAATCTAGGAATCCTCTCTCAATTAGGTACGGATGAATAGGGACATAGCGAACTGCATGCTGATTTTTAAGATGTTGGTATAGGTAGTAGTCAGCCACTGATATATAAGGAATCGCATCGTCATAGATCACATCATTGGTGTAAAGCTGACAAGGTTCTTGAGTTCGAAATCCACCAAACAACTGCAAATAAGAGATCCATTGAAAATCGTCAGATTGTTCTTTGAAACCTTCACTCAAAAAGAACTTATGAAGTTCAGGTATGCTCCACCTTTCGCGCTGATCGCTTGCGTGCTTAGTGTTTTTAAAGCTCGGCTTTAGTGACTGAGCAGGATTAACAAGAATGAACTCTTTAATCGTGCACCAAGATAAGAACTGTTTCGTTGAAGCGAAATAGTCTTTATTAGTTTTAGCAGATCGACCTTCGGAACGTAAGTGGTCGATGTAACTTAGCATATCGCCTGTAGTTGGCTCAGAAAGTTCTTCCCTATCAAGATAATCTAGGAAATGGCTCACTCGTTGCTGAAGTTGATGAGTGGTTAAAGCGACAACACCTTCCGTATTTTTTGATTGAATAAATTGAGCAAGCCAACGGCGGAAATGGTACGAAGGAGAGACGGTTTGCAGGTAGGTACGTTCATCTTGCAGATCGATATGACGAGGAAGTTGAATATCATCTTGAACAGCAGGAAGTGAAGCGTAGTAACGATTTTGGTCTTCTTCACGATAATTGCTACGTAGTGTTTCAACAACAGTATCGATAGAAGTTAAGCAGGTGTAGAAATCCATCTCGGGATCTTTGAGCAGATCGACGAATAGACCCTTTAAATGAGCAGTCATCTCAAGATTTCGAATAATCGCAAGTTTGCGTTCTTTCGTTAAAAGAGAGATGCGTTTTTCAGTAGGGTAGCCTTTCTTCTGAAGCGAAGAAGGGAAGTTTACGCGAGTATAGTAGACGCTAGAAGGATGTTTGAACAGGTACATATGTATCACCTTTATGTATCAGTGACTTTTGTACCGCAGAAATGAAAAAAGCTGTTGAAAAATCAACAGCTTTTTTCATAAAAGTGGCGGAGAGATAGGGATTTGAACCCTAGGATAGCTATTAACCATCGCCGGTTTTCAAGACCGGTGCTTTCAACCACTCAGCCATCTCTCCACAAATTGTTACTAAAAAATCAGTCTTACTCGGATGATGCTAAATTTTTAGTTTTGGCTTTCATCTTTTTCTAAAAGATGAAGACCGAAAATGAGCCTGGCGATGTCCTACTCTCACATGGGGAAACCCCACACTACCATCGGCGCTAATTCGTTTCACTTCTGAGTTCGGCATGGAATCAGGTGGGTCCAAATCGCTATGGTCGCCAAGCAAAATTCTTGGACTAATGACAAACCTAATATCGTCATTCCAGAATTTCGGAACGAAATATCTGGAATCTCATCACAAC
>NZ_JBKEBW010000097.1:0-13188 GCF_047973365.1 Vibrio sp.
AAAAGCGTTCCATCGGTGCGTTGTCCCAGCAATTTCCGCGTCTCGATAAGCTTTGCTTAATTTGGTAACGCCACAGCATCTGACGATAATATCTGCTTGTGTAATGACTACCTTGATCACTGTGGAACATAACATTTTTTGGAGACCTTCTGGATTCAAAAGCCATCGTTAATGCTTTGCCCGTTAACTTACTGTCTGGTGATAAAGACATCGCCCAACCAATTGGCTTACGTGCAAACAGGTCTATCACAACAGCCAGATACATCCAACGATTACCCGACCACACATAAGTTACATCACCAACCCAAACCTGATTTGGTGCAGTAACGGCGAACTGACGCCCTAAATGGTTAGCTATTTCTAAGTGCTCTTGTTCTGCTTTCTTATATTTATGCTTAGGTGACTGACAACTCACCAAATCAAGAGATTTCATCAGCTTACTCGCTCGATAGCGACTAAGAGATATTCCCTTTATGTTAGTAACCATATCAGCAATCGTACGTGCTCCTGCTGAGCCTTGACTTGCTTCATGCATTTCACTGACTATCGAGCGTAACTCAGCTTGTTCTGGTGACATTCTCCTGTCTCTGTTTCGCCAATATTTATAACTACTACGATGAACACTGAACACATGGCATAACGTTTTTACACTAAAGCTCTTCCTGAGTTTCTCGATTATCGAGAATTGTTCAGCGAGTCCGACATCAAGAGAGCTGTAGCCTTTTTTAAAATATCGTTGTGTTCTTCAAGATTGGCGATTCTCTTCTTCAGCTCGCGGATTTCTATTTGTTCTGGCGTAAGTGGAGAGGCTTTCGGTGCAATGCCTCGTTGCTCTTGCTTGAGTTGCCGTACCCAGCGATCCATTGCTGATTGACTTACATTCATTGCTTTAGCGGCTTCGATAACCGAATAGCCATGCTCTGTTACTAATTGTGCTGCTTCAAGTTTGAATTCCGCACTAAAAGTGCGTCTTGTACGATTTGTCATAAAATCACCTGTTTGTCTCTGAGGTGTATCTTAACACCTCTATTCAGGTGGCCAAATTCACTGTACCACTACACTTAATTAAGATGAATAAGTTCAGTGAACTTTAACCCCTCTAGCTCCCCCTTCAAAAGGGGGAGAACTAAAAAATCACCCCATATCGATTTTCACATTAGCCAGTGAACTTGAGCTTGGAGCATCTCCACGCTGAGTTTTGAGCATCATGCGTAAGTCATTGGCTGAATCGGCACTGTGCATTGCATCTTGTTCAGTGATCTTCTCTTCCACCAGCAACTGATATAACGCTTGATCGAAGGTCTGCATGCCAATTTCTTGCGACTTCGCCATTGTCGATTTCAACTCATGCAACTCACCTTTGCGAATCAAATCCGAAATGCGAGGAGAATTGAGTAAGATCTCAAACACACCGTGACGACCTTTACCATTTTTGTCACGAATAAGCTGTTGCCCGACTACGCCACGCAAGTTCATCGACAAATCAAACAAGAACTGCTCTTTTTGTTCTTTAGGTACAAGGTGAAGAATACGTTCTAACGCTTGGTTGGCGTTGTTGGCATGCAAGGTTGCCATACACAAATGCCCGGTTTCGGCAAAGGTCATTGCGTATTCCATGGTTTCACGGCTACGGATTTCACCAATCAGAATCATGTCTGGCGCTTGGCGCAGCGAGTTCTTCAAGGCCACTTCGTAGCTTTCTGTATCCAAACCCACTTCACGCTGGGTGACGATGCATTTTTGATGTTCGTGTACGAACTCAATTGGATCTTCAACCGTTAAAATATGCCCAGTGCGATTCCGGTTGCGGTAACCTGTCATGGCGGCCATGGTGGTAGATTTACCCGAACCCGTCGCGCCAACGACCAGCACTAAACCTCGCTTGGCAATCGCAAGATCTTGCAAAACCACAGGCAAATGCAATTCTTCAAATGTTGGGATTTGTGTTTCGATACGGCGAATCACCGCGCCCGGTAGCTCACGCTGGAAAAAGGCACTGACCCTGAAACGTCCGTTTCCTCGCACTATGGCAAAGTTCGCTTCGTGTGAGGCGTTAAACTCAGACTCGCGTTCTGCATCCATCATTTCATGTAATAAGGAAAACACCTCTTGCTGTGAAAGCTTCTCCCCTTGCGGGCGCATCTCGCCATCGACACGCAACAGTACTGGCGCGCCGACGGTGATATACAAATCTGACGCTTTGAGTGAGGTCATCGCTTCAAGGTAATGATTCAATTGCATGTTATTCGCTCTTAAAAGGTAGAGATTTCAGACTCGATCTTCTTCTGTACTTCGGCCGGTTCGACTAAGCCTTGAGCAATCAGCTGTTTGGAGTTTTGATCCATGGTCTGCATTCCGTGAGCTGCGCCAGTTTGGATGATCGAATACATCTGCGCCACTTTATCTTCGCGGATCAAGTTACGAATTGCAGGTGTCGCCAGCATGATCTCATGACAAGCCACTCGCCCACCGCCGTTACGTTTTAGCAGTTTCTGCGCGATCACCGCACGCAGCGATTCAGACAACATAGAACGCACCATATCTTTGTCGCTTCCCGGAAACACATCAATAATACGGTCGATGGTTTTTGCCGCTGAACTGGTGTGCAGCGTACCGAAAACTAAGTGACCCGTTTCTGCCGCCGTTAACGCTAAGCTAATGGTTTCTTGGTCACGCAGCTCACCGACTAAGATCACATCAGGGTCTTCACGCAATGCCGAGCGCAGCGCATTTTTGAAACTGTGCGTATCGCGGTGAACTTCACGTTGGTTGATCAAACATTTATCGTTGTTATGAACGAATTCGATTGGGTCTTCAATGGTAAGAATATGCTTGTTGTGATTCTTGTTGATGTAATCAACCATCGCCGCCAAAGTGGTCGATTTACCTGAGCCGGTTGGTCCAGTCACCAGAACCAGACCTTTTTCATAGTTGGCAATTTTGCTGAAAATCTCGGGCGCATCTAACTGGTCAAGAGTGGGTATGACGGTCGGGATAGTACGAAATACCGCAGAGCAGCCGCGAGCCTGATGAAAAGCGTTGACACGAAAACGTCCAACATCCGGCAGTTCAAATGAAAAATCCACTTCGAGTTTTTCTTCAAACTCACTACGCTGAGCATCATTCATCACTTCAAACACTAGCCGATGAACATCTGCATGAGTAAAAGCAGGCACGCCAAGCTTTCTTACTTCGCCATCTATCCGTACCATAGGCGGAACACCTGCAGAAAGATGTAGATCTGATGCATTATGCTTTACACTAAAATCCAATAACTCAGCGATATTCATTTATTTATTTTCCTTAGGGTCCATTGACCAAATAGAGTCAGGCTATGAGTAGTATTCAACAAAATATCAAAGATATCATTTCACAAATTGAGAGTGCGCAACAAAAGTGTGGACGTACTCCAGACTCTGTGCAACTTCTCGCAGTGAGTAAAACCAAACCTGTCGAGGCAGTTCTCGAAGCGGCGCAAGCCGGACAACGCAGTTTTGGTGAAAACTATGTGCAAGAAGGTGTCGAAAAGGTTCAGTATTTTCAACAAAATCATCCTGATCTTAAGCTAGAATGGCACTTTATTGGGCCGCTGCAATCAAATAAGACACGTCTTATCGCTGAAAACTTCGATTGGATGCACACCATTGACCGAGCCAAAATTGCGCAGCGCCTCAGTGAACAAAGACCAGCGAATTTGCCGCCATTACAGGTATTGATTCAGGTTAACACTAGTGGTGAAGCATCCAAATCAGGCATTTCCGAAAATGAAGTATTTGCACTGGCTGAATTGATTTCTGGCTTACCAAACCTCATGTTAAGAGGATTGATGTCGATTCCTGAGAATGTCTCAGATTATGAATCCCAAATCGCTGCGTTTAACAAACTGGCGGACTTGAAAAGCAAACTGGCGGAAAAACTACCGAATATCGACACTCTATCGATGGGGATGAGCGGTGATATGGAAGCCGCCATTGAAGCTGGCAGTACCATAGTTCGTATTGGTACCGCTGTATTTGGTCAACGTGACTATATATAGTCACTAACACATTTGGATAGAAGAGCAGACATGGAACAAAGAACAATCGCTTTTATTGGTGCGGGCAATATGGCTCATGCGATTATCGCCGGTCTTGTTGCCAGCGGTTACGATGCAAACAAAATCATCGCCACAGCGCCTTCAGAGACGCGTCGCAAGCCACTGGAAGAGAAATACGGCATTCGTACCACCAGCGATAACCTTGCTGCTGCCCATGAAGCGGATGTGGTTGTGTTGGCGGTAAAACCTCAGATGATGGCTGAAGTCTGTGCGCCGCTACAAGCGGTCGATTATTCCAACAAACTGGTGATCTCAATTGCTGCGGGTATTTCAGTGGCTCGCTTCAACGAAATGCTGGCGACAGAATTGCAGCTTGTTCGCGTGATGCCAAACACACCTTCGCTAGTAAACAAAGGGATGGCTGGGTTATATGCGGCAAGTTCGGTTTCTCAACCAGACAAAGATTTCACCTCACAACTGATGTCAGCAGTGGGGGAAGTTTGCTGGGTAGAACAAGAGTCTGGCATCAACAGTGTGATTGCGGCGGCAGGTAGTGCTCCGGCTTATTTCTTCCTTTTCATGCAAGCGATGCAACAAGAAGCGATAGCACAAGGGTTCGATGAACAAACCGCGCGTCTGCTTGTCCAACAAGCCGCTCTGGGCGCTGCGGAAATGGTACAGGCTAACCCTGATGTCTCGCTGGCCACCTTACGTGAACAGGTAACATCGAAAGGTGGTACCACAGTTGAAGCTATCCGTACATTTAACGAAAATCATCTCTCAGAGATTGTTGCCAAAGCGATGCAAGCTGCGGTAACAAGAGCAGAAGAGATGGAAAAACTATTTTAATTAGCGGAAATACCCAAACAAATTAAACTAAGGGCTCTCTATGAATTCTATGAGTTTTCTAATCTCCACCGTGTTCGACCTGTATATCATGGTCGTGATTCTACGTATCTGGTTACAAGCGGCACGTGCAGATTTCTACAACCCATTTTCTCAATTTATCGTCAAGGCCACTCAGCCAGTAGTCGCACCACTGCGTCGTGTTATTCCATCGCTGGGCAGTATTGATTTGGCAACGGTTCTCTTTGCTTACGTATTATGCGTAGTGAAGTTCGTTGTATTGATTCTTATCGCTTCTAAAGGGTCGGTAAGCTTTAGCACAGATTTCCTATTCCTAGGTTTGCTATCACTAGTGAAAGCTGCGGGTGGTCTACTGTTCTGGGTACTACTACTTCGCGCGATCCTCAGTTGGGTTAGCCAGGGTCGTAGCCCGATTGAATATGTATTCCATCAATTAACTGAGCCAATGCTGGCACCGATTCGCCGTATTCTGCCTGCACTAGGTGGCATTGATTTAAGTGTATTGGTGCTGTTTATTGTGCTGCAGTTCGCTAACTTCCTGATGGGCGATATCATTGGCCCTATCTGGTATCAACTGTAATGAAAGCAGCTTGGTTTGATGGTGACGACTTGGTTTTAAGGCTCTATATCCAGCCTAAAGCCAGTCGTGACAGCATTGTTGGTCTGCATGGTGAAGAGCTAAAAATAGCGATCACCGCGCCACCGGTCGACGGCAAAGCCAATGCCCATCTCACCAAATATTTAGCCAAACAATGCAAAGTGGCTAAGGGGCTGATAGCAATAGAAAAAGGCGAACTTGGCCGGCATAAACAGATCAGAATTATTGCGCCGGCTGAGATACCGCAAGAAATTCAAGCCATTATTCAATAGTGTTCCCCCCTCTAACTCCCCCCTCACCGGAGGAGAGTTTATTATAAGGAAACGACCATGCGCCAGTGGATGATAGCCCTGCTACTCACCTTCATCGCTCTGCCAAGCTCAGCAGAACAGTTTCAGAACATCAAAAATGTTGAAGTGCACTACTCTGCCTTTAATTCAACGTTTTTAACCCCGCAAGTCGCTCGCAGCTACCAACTCACTCGCAACGGTTATTCTGCTATTTTGAATATCAGTGTGTTGGATACCTCATCCCTTGGCAAACCTGCGGTTGCAGCAAAAGTATCCGGCAATGTGAGAAGCTTGCTGGGCAACATTCGAAACTTGCAATTTAGCGAAATCAAAGAAGGCGAAGCCATCTACTACTTGGCTGAATTTCCGATTAACAACGAAGAAGATTTAATCTTTGATATCGACGTTAATGCTGGTAATAAAGGCGCAGGCAAAGTTAAATTCAGCCAAAAATTTTATGTTGAAGAATAACGTCGAACATAGAGATAAGAGAAAATGAAAAAGATTGTATTAGCGACCGGCAACCAAGGTAAAGTTCGCGAAATGGCTGACCTACTGGCAGACTTCGGTTTCGACGTTGTCGCACAAAGCGAATTCAATGTCTCTGAAGTGGCAGAAACAGGCACCACTTTCATTGAGAATGCCATTATCAAAGCGCGTCATGCGGCGAAAGAAACTGGCTTACCTGCGATTGCTGATGACTCTGGCTTAGAAGTCGATTATCTGCAAGGCGCACCCGGCATCTATTCAGCACGCTACGCTGGCGAAGGTGCATCTGATCAGCAGAACCTAGAAAAACTGCTTAACGCAATGCAAGGCGTAGCTGAAGCAGAGCGTACTGCCCGTTTCCACTGCGTGTTAGTTCTGATGCGCCATGAAAACGACCCGACTCCGATTGTCTGTCACGGTAAGTGGGAAGGTCGTATTCTTGAGCAAGCACATGGCAGCAATGGTTTTGGCTATGATCCGATTTTCTTTGTTCCACAAGAGAACTGCGCTTCAGCAGAATTAGAGCCAGCACGGAAAAAGCAGCTCTCGCACCGAGCGAAAGCATTGCAAAAGCTTTTCCAAGCGATTGAAGAGCAACATGAATGTTAACACCGCCTGATCTTAGCCTTTATGTACACATCCCTTGGTGTGTACAAAAATGCCCCTATTGTGATTTTAACTCTCATGCTTTAAAAGCCGAGATCCCGGAAGATCACTACATTAATGCTCTGCTTGAAGATCTTGATCGCGATATCGCACGTTATCAGCTTGCTGGTGATCCGCGTCAACTGCATTCGATCTTTATCGGCGGAGGTACGCCAAGCCTGATTTCAGCGCAAGGGATCGAACGTTTGCTAAGAGGCATCGAACAACGCATTGCGTTTAAGTCCAATATTGAAATTACCATGGAAGCCAACCCGGGAACCATTGAAGCCGAACGCTTTGCCGGATACAGAAAAGCAGGTGTTACTCGTATCTCAATTGGTGTGCAAAGTTTTGCACCTGAAAAATTAGAACGCTTAGGTCGGATTCACGGTAAAGATGAAGCTTTGCGAGCGGCAAATCTGGCACATACCATTGGACTCACGAGCTTCAACTTAGATTTGATGCATGGTTTACCCGAGCAAACCATTGATGAAGCGTTGGCCGATCTTGATCAAGCTATCGCGCTCAATCCACCACACTTATCCTGGTATCAACTGACGATTGAACCTAATACTCTGTTTTACTTCAAACCGCCAACCTTGCCTGATGAGGATGCACTGTGGGATATCTTTGAATTAGGTCATAACAAACTCACTGAAGCCGGTTACGTGCAATATGAGATATCTGGCTACAGCAAGCCCGGTTATCAATGTCAGCACAACCTCAACTACTGGCGATTTGGTGACTATCTCGGCATTGGTTGTGGCTCTGACGGCAAACTGAGTTTTAGCGATGGCCGCATTGTTCGCACCACCAAAGTCAAGCATCCGAAAGGTTATCTGGCAGCATATCAAAACCTGACTAAACCATACTTGGATTCAGAGCAAATCGTCGCTGATGAAGAGCGTCCTTTTGAGTTCTTTATGAATCGTTTCAGATTGATCGAGCCTTGCCCGAAAGCCGATTTTAGTGCGACGACAGGTTTAGATTTGAATGTAATTCAGCCAACCATTCACTGGGCGTTGAAGTTGGGCTATTTAAGTGAAGATGCCACCCACTGGCAAATTACTGAGAAAGGAAAGCTTTTCCTAAACGACCTGCTTGAAGCGTTTATGGTGGAAGAGGAATAAATTTACTGTCATTCAATTTCAACCTCGTCATCCCGGAAAATACGCAGTATTTATCCGGGATCTCGCTCTTGTGCATGACACTGGAGTTTAGATTCCTGCCTTCGCAGGAATGACGATATTCGCAAGACAATATTGGGTTTGTCATCAGTCCGAGCCAACATCACTATGTTGGCTTTTCTTTATCCGAAAATGTCAACTAACGCGCTGATATTTAATATCCCACACACCGTGACCAAGACGGTGACCACGCTGTTCAAACTTGGTTAGCGGACGTTCATCGGGGCGTGGGATGTAATCACCATCTTGCGCAATGTTGGCAAAACCCGGAGCTTGATTCATGATTTCAATCATATGCTCTGCGTAGTTTTCCCAGTCAGTTGCCATATGGAAGATACCCTGATCGACAATCAACTTTTGACGAACCATTTCAGCAAACTCTAGCTGAACGATACGACGTTTGTGATGACGTTTCTTGTGCCAAGGATCTGGGAAAAACAGTTGCAATGTATGCAGACTGTTGTCAGGGATCATATTGGCGAAGACTTCTACCGCGTCGTGACACATAACACGCAGGTTAGTTACGCCAACTTCACGAGCGGCTGATAAACAAGCACCAACACCCGGGCTATGCACTTCAATACCAATAAAGTTTTTCTCTGGCGCATTCTTTGCCATTTCAACCAAAGACGCGCCCATGCCGAAACCAATTTCTAAAACCACTGGGTTATTGTTGCCAAATACTTGATGCCAATCGAGCAGGCTCGCTTGATATTCGATACCCATAGTTGGCCAGCATTCTTTCATCGCGTTTTCCTGGCCTTTAGTTAAACGACCTTCACGACGAACAAAACTGCGAATTCGACGAACGATTTTGCCATCTTCAGTGAACTCGTTAGTGGTTACTTCACTCATTGATATTGCCTGTATAAAAATTAGTCTTGAGTTTGAGGGCTGTGATTATCCAAAGAATTACTTTGGGTGCAAGCTTTATTGTTGCTCAAATCAATACAAATACCCGTAGTTTTTGTCTGTTTTACATCCAGACCATTCTGTGGTGCAATTTTGCCTGATAATTTTAATTAATAGAGATGAGTAAAGTCGTGACCCCTTTTGCTAAGGCAATTCTCACTTGGTATGACAGCTACGGGCGTAAAACCCTGCCATGGCAGCAAAATAAAACCGCCTATAGCGTCTGGCTGTCGGAAATTATGCTCCAGCAGACTCAAGTTGCTACCGTTATCCCCTATTACCAACGTTTTATGCAGCGCTTTCCAACGGTGACTGATCTGGCGAATGCCGAACAAGATGAAGTTCTCCATTACTGGACAGGGCTTGGTTACTACGCGCGCGCTCGTAACCTACATAAAGCAGCCCAAACCGTTGCTCAGCAATACAACGGTGAGTTTCCAACTGACATAGAAGCGATGAATGCTCTGCCCGGTGTCGGTCGTTCGACCGCCGCCGCCGTGCTTTCTTCCGTCCACCAACAACCACACGCTATTTTAGATGGCAACGTTAAGCGAACATTAGCTCGCAGCTTTGCCATTGAAGGATGGCCGGGCAAAAAAACGGTTGAAAACCAACTGTGGCAATATGCGGAAATGCATACACCGCAGCAAGATGTCGATAAATACAATCAGGCCATGATGGATATGGGCGCGATGATCTGCACCCGTTCAAAACCCAAATGCAGCTTGTGTCCGGTTGAAGAGTTTTGTCAGGCAAAACAACAAGGGAACCCGCTTGATTACCCGGGTAAAAAGCCCAAAACCACCAAGCCTGAAAAAGAAACCTGGTTTGTAATTCTGCGCCACGGCGATGAGGTTTGGCTTGAACAGCGTCCGCAAAGCGGTATTTGGGGAGGACTGTTCTGTTTTCCGGAAAATGGTGATGCGACGATTGAAACGGTTTTGGATAAACGAGCAGTCCAAGAAAAGCAAATACTGTTGAAGAAGCAACTGATCGCTTTTCGCCACACTTTTAGCCATTACCACTTGGATATCACGCCGGTTTTGCTAGAACTATCCACCAAACCAGATATGGTAATGGAAGCAAACAAAGGTCTTTGGTATAACTTAAACAAACCTGAAGAAGTTGGCTTAGCAGCACCAGTCAAACAATTACTGCAAAGCCTTCAGTATGAGATTTAATTTAAGAGGAAATCCTTATGAGCCGCACGGTATTTTGTGCTCGACTAGAAAAAGAAGCTGATGGTTTAGATTTTCAGCTTTACCCAGGTGAACTCGGTAAACGTATTTTCGACAATATATCGAAGGAAGCTTGGGGACAATGGCAACATAAGCAAACTATGTTGATCAACGAAAAAAAACTCAACATGATGGATCCTGAGCATCGTAAATTGCTTGAACAAGAGATGGTGAACTTCTTATTTGAAGGCAAAGATGTACACATTGAAGGCTACACTCCGCCAAGCCAATAAGCGGGTACAAACCCATTTAATCATTTGAGTTTATTGCCAAAATCGATGTTCGTTCTATATCAGTCATCCCGGAAAATACGCAGTATTTATCCGGGATCTCGCTCTTGCGCATGATGCTGGGGTTTAGATTCCTGCCTTCGCAGGAATGACAATATTCGCAGGACAATATTGGGTTTGTCATCCGTCTGAAATGACATCTCTGGATGTCATTTTTATGTTATTGCCTGATACCTTGAGGAGCGCATGAGAAAGTTTGCTTACTGTATAATTGCCCTAATGCTGGTTGGATGTAGTCGCGAATTTGTTGAAAGTATTTACGATGTCAACTACGAGCCGACTAACCGCTTCGCCAAAAACTTAGCCCAGCTTCCGGGGCAATTTGAAAAAGATACAGCGGCACTTGATGCGCTCATCAATAGCTTTTCCGGCAATATTGAAAAGCGTTGGGGTAGCCGTGAAATAAAAGTGGCAGGTAAAAGCAACTACGTAAAATACATTGATAACTACCTAAGCCGCGCTGAAGTAAACTTCCAACAAGGTAAAATCGTTGTCGAAACCGTCTCTCCTACCGATCCGGAAGAACACTTAAAAAGAGCGATTGTCACCACTTTGCTCACTCCTGACGATCCGATGAGTGTTGACCTTTTCTCCTCTCAAGACATTGAATTAAAAGGACAACCGTTCCTATACAACCAAGTATTAGATCAAGACAAGCAGCCAATTCAATGGGGCTGGCGGGCAAATCGTTTTGCTGATTATCTGATTGCTAATCAGATCAAAGTGAAGCAAGTCGATTTCAAAAAAGCCTACTACGTTGAAATTCCGATGGTAGAAGATCAAATCGAGATCCGCAGTTATCAGTACGCCAACATAGTACAAAAAGCATCGCGAAAATATAACATCCCTGAAGATCTGATTTACGCCATCATCAAAACCGAGAGCAGCTTCAACCCTTATGCGGTAAGCTGGGCAAACGCCTATGGCTTGATGCAGGTGGTGCCTAAAACGGCTGGTCGTGACGTGTATAAGCTCGTGAAAAATAAATCTGGTCAGCCAACACCTGAATATCTGTTTAATCCGGAAAACAACATTGATACGGGTACCGCCTATTTCCACATCCTGAAAACACGCTACTTAAAAGATGTGCGTAACCCAACCTCTCTTGAATACAGCATGATTTCTGCCTACAACGGCGGTACAGGTGGGGTGCTAAATACCTTCAGCAGAGACAGAAAACGCGCAATGTCCGACCTTAACTCATTGCAACCGAATCAAGTTTACTGGGCGCTGACCCAAAAACATCCCAATGCTGAATCACGTCGTTACTTGGAAAAAGTGACAAAATATAAGAAAGAATTCCGCACACAGTGATCATACTGTGATAAAAAGTGATCGATCAGCTCAAAACATCAGCAAACAACACGATTTTTAATTTTTTTATAAAAAACAAGTTGACGCAGAGAAGGAAAATCCGTTTAATAGCGCTCCGTTGCCCGGATAGCTCAGTCGGTAGAGCAGAGGATTGAAAATCCTCGTGTCGGTGGTTCGATTCCGCCTCCGGGCACCACAATTTGATTGTTGGTGTCTTAAGACATCAATGTGCATATAAGAATATTAGTGTGCCGACTTAGCTCAGTAGGTAGAGCAACTGACTTGTAATCAGTAGGTCACCAGTTCGATTCCGGTAGTCGGCACCATTCTTTTGCCTCGATAGCTCAGTCGGTAGAGCAGAGGATTGAAAATCCTCGTGTCGGTGGTTCGATTCCGCCTCGAGGCACCATTATTTGGTGCAGTCATCACGATGACGTACAAATAATTCCCCCTTAGTTCAGTCGGTAGAACGGCGGACTGTTAATCCGTATGTCGCAAGTTCAAGTCTTGCAGGGGGAGCCACTTTTAAAGCCAAGTCGCAAGACTTGGCTTTTTCATTTCTGACTTTTTTCATTTCTGAGTAACGAACAAAAACCCACTGTCAAAGACAGGCTTGAAGTAGGTGCTTTATACAAGTTAGTACTGTTATTTGCTGGCAAATGTCAGTTTTAACTCACTCTCAATACGCCTTTATTAACAGAACTCCCCGCTATTTATTAACGAAAATGGGCAAAAACGAGTCACTAAGTATAGAAAAGCAACAAACGACATTTTTTTTGCAATTTAGTGTTGACGTTAAATGCGAAAAACCTTTTAATACACCCCGTTGCCTCGATAGCTCAGTCGGTAGAGCAGAGGATTGAAAATCCTCGTGTCGGTGGTTCGATTCCGCCTCGAGGCACCATATTTAAGTTGTTGGTGTTTACAACGAGCAACAGAAAGAATATTTGCGCCGACTTAGCTCAGTAGGTAGAGCAACTGACTTGTAATCAGTAGGTCACCAGTTCGATTCCGGTAGTCGGCACCATTCTTTCACAATTATCTTGTTAAGAGATAAACAATTCCCCCTTAGTTCAGTCGGTAGAACGGCGGACTGTTAATCCGTATGTCGCAAGTTCAAGTCTTGCAGGGGGAGCCACTTTCATTGATAAGTATTACGCTACTTATTGATAAAGCCGACTTAGCTCAGTAGGTAGAGCAACTGACTTGTAATCAGTAGGTCACCAGTTCGATTCCGGTAGTCGGCACCATGATTAAAAACTTATCTGTTTCAGATAGATAAAAACAATTCCCCCTTAGTTCAGTCGGTAGAACGGCGGACT
>NZ_JBKEBW010000109.1:0-3167 GCF_047973365.1 Vibrio sp.
ACCAAACGCAGTGCTGATGGTCAGCTCGGTTTTCTCCTCCACACCATTACTGGGCTTCACTGGTCGAGCCTTACTTACTACTACGGATTCATCTGCCACCTCGCACCAACATTCACCTTGAGTCACCTCTTGATGGATGCTTCCGGCATTTGCCCGGATGTGGTGTCAGGCTTCCCCAGTTATTGCACTGACTCCCTGTTAGATATCCCACCCTCAATCACAGTATTGGTCTGACTAAGTATTGGGCTTTGAGCTATTTTGGACGCTTACCCACCAGTACCGCCGAAACAGATTACGGTTAGTTGTGTACATCTAACTTCCTATGGCTTCCTTCAGACCCCACCGTTAGCCCGTGACGCCCTTGCCATTCGGATTGTCTTCCCCTTAGTCAGGGTGACTCCACTTTCTTTCAAGTGGACGGGTTTGCCAGCTTTGCTGGGCAAACAAAAAAGCGACACCGTTAGATGTCGCCTAGCAATATAAGGTCAGCCTGAATTACAACGTTCAGCACTACCATAAAGCCTAAAATTTACACTGGAAGCAATGTGAGCAATGTCGTGTCAAAAAGAATAGGCTCATTCGTTTGGTTGTTCATGCATCACTGGTTAAACAGGTTTAAAAAAGTTAAGCCGGTTTAAAAAACAAGTCACTCACCCCCTTATGAAATTCACTCATTCCCTAAGACAAAGTTAATAATAATGATTCTCATTTAACTGTCAACCACTAAATGAGAAAAAATCTCATTTATTTTTTAACTGCTTCACAAAATGATTAAGTGCAAACAAAAAGGCTGGTCAAATGCCAGCCTCTTAATAAGTGGTTCGTTTTCGAGTTTATTTTAGAAACTGAGCCGCTTGCGCATTTTCTTCCGCTAGCCACTGTGCGACATCTTTGGCAAAGTAGGTCAAAATACCGTCTGCACCTGCGCGTTTAAAGCACAGTAGCGATTCCATCACAGTCTCTTTCTCTGCTAACCAGCCGTTGAGAATCGCCGCTTTGTGCATCGCGTATTCGCCAGAGACTTGGTAAGCAAAAGTCGGGACTTGCAGCTCACTCTTCACGCGGCGAACCACATCCAGATATGGCATGCCCGGTTTCACCATCACCATATCCGCGCCTTCGTTAATGTCCATCGCCACTTCGTGAATCGCTTCATCGCTATTGGCGGGATCCATCTGGTAGTTTTTCTTGTTGCCACCTTTTAGGTTGCCTGCAGAGCCGACGGCATCACGGAATGGACCGTAGTAACAAGAAGCATACTTGGCAGAGTAAGCCATGATCTGAGTATGGATGTGACCGGCTTCTTCTAGCGCTTCACGGATTTTGCCAATACGACCGTCCATCATATCTGATGGCGCAACCACATCGACACCCGCCGCCGCATGTGACAAAGCCTGTTTGATCAACACTTCGGTGGTTTCATCGTTCATCACATAACCTGTGTCATCAATAATGCCGTCTTGACCATGAGTAGTGTATGGGTCAAGGGCAACATCGGTGATCACACCCATTTGCGGAACGTGCTCTTTGAGCAGGCGAACGGCGCGCTGCACCAAACCATCAGGGTTGTAAGCTTCTGCTGCGTCTAAACTTTTCGCATCTTGATTCACCACCGGGAACAGAGCGATAGCAGGCACGCCAAGGTTTGCTAAGTACTCCGCTTCTTCCAACAGTAGATCGATCGACAGACGTTCAATGCCCGGCATAGATTCAATCGCTTCACGGCGATCTTTGCCCATCAAAACAAACATTGGGTAAATCAGGTCATTGACCGAAAGTTTATTTTCTGCCACCAGGCGACGAGAAAAATCATGTTTACGTAAACGACGTAGACGACGACCAGGGAACTGGCCTTGGATAGATACTGACACTCTACTCTCCTTCTTAGGCAGCTTGATGCTACTTTTAGCTCAAGCTTTATTGATGAGATTCAGGCGAAATCATATCACTCTCAAACTCAGGTGCCAGAGCCTTTAAGTAAAAATACAAAAAATGACCCGATGCTCGCACTGACGTATACTGCCGACAAACCGAATTAACGAGACAACACCATGATTGATACCCATGCCCATATCTATGCCAGCGAATTTGATCAAGACAGAGATGAGGTGGTTCAACGCGCCTTAGAACAAGGTATCAAGCAAATCCTGTTGCCTAACATCGATTTAGACTCCATCGAGCCTATGCTGGCTACCGAAGCCGCTTATCCTGAAATTTGTCGTTCTATGATGGGGCTTCACCCTTGTTATGTAGATGCCAATGTTAACCAGACGCTGCAAACGATTCGCCCATGGTTTGATCAACACCCTTTCATCGCAGTCGGTGAGATTGGCATCGATCTCTACTGGGATAAAACCTACCGAGCGGAGCAAGAGCTGGCGTTTGTCAGCCAACTAAACTGGGCAAAAGAGATGGATCTGCCGGTGGTGATCCACACCCGTGATTCAATTGCAGAAACCTTAGCTCTGCTGCGTCAGGAGCAAGATGGCTCTCTGCGCGGCGTATTCCACTGCTTTGGCGGTAGTGTGGAAGAAGCGCAAGCGATCAACGCGTTGGGCTTTCACCTTGGCTTAGGTGGCGTTACAACCTTCAAAAATGGCGGTATGGATCAGGTGATCCCTCATCTCGATCTTAACTACGTGATTTTAGAAACCGACTGCCCTTACCTGGCCCCCGTTCCTCATCGCGGCAAACGCAATGAGCCGGCGTATACCCAACTGGTCGCTAAACGAATCGCCGAACTGCGTGAGATGACGGTTGAGGAAGTGGATACGCTCACTACGTTAAACGCCAAAAAGCTGTTTAATTTGTAGTAGAAAGGTGTTGAAGTTCCGCACCACTGACGATAAACCCAATATCGTTATCCCTGAAAATACGTCCTACGATTGTCATCTTGGAAAATACGCAAACTCCACGACTGTCATCCCGGAAAATACGCAGTATTTATCCGGGATCTCGCTCTTGTGCATGTGGTTGGGATTTAGATTCCTGCCTTCGCACAATGCTGTTCGTTTAAGAGTTCTCTTTCTTTTTTCGTGAGCTCTTCAACGGGAATTTGATAGGTTTTATCTTGACCGCCCGTTCATAATTTGGGCGGTCTTGCTTTGGCATAATAAACTCCCGTAATGACTCGGTTAAATCTTTTAAACGCGCGGGGAGTGACTGAA
>NZ_JBKEBW010000096.1:0-27075 GCF_047973365.1 Vibrio sp.
AATAACCAGAGGTACCTTTTCAACAAATTGCCAAAGAAACAATATGATGATTGAAGGCTCATAACCACCTAGTTCCAATCAGGTTATACCAAGGGCTCATTGAAGCCGCGACGAATGATATGAAAGCTAGGTTCGGATATCCATCAAGGCGGGTAATCTGATACCCAAAGCCGAATATATGGGAGCAATTGAGTATCAGAAATTATCATGATTGTCTCTTGCAATAAGAGAGGGTCCATATATGGTATAAGAAATTTTTAGAATGATATTATTTGCACCAATGATGTGCAAAAAGCAGTAAATGATTGCACTGAATTGGTGTGATGAGCAATGCTGGTTAGAAAATTCTGCAAAAGAACTCCCCGTTTTATACCCCACCCCTGAGTTACATTAACAATTTTCGCTCGCTAAACAACCAATGGCACTTTCTGGCGGCATTATTGCATTCTAAGTTAGGGCATCGAACTGATTAATGCCAACCACATTAATTTCCAGATCAAGTAGACATTGAGTACCGATAAGCAAACTTGGTGTTGAGTCTTCAATCGATTTGATTCGGGACTTGAGTCACCTTCTTAGGTGAAAGTTGAATATCTATGTTATTTTATTGGTTTTAAATTCGGAAGGTTGTTGAAATGTTGCTAGGTTGTGTTGCATTATCTTGAGGTTTTTGATGTCAGTTCGCGTTTGCGTGACACGAAATACAACATCGTATTTGTCATTGGACGAACAGAAAAATAACAAAATTTTTTATAAGGGATATTATGAAAAAATTTATTAAATCTTCAGCAGCTGGGCTTGTATTTGCTTGCTCTCTACTTGGTGCTAATCAAGCGATGGCAAAGTCTGACTTAGAAGGTGTTCTTAGTTCAGGTGAACTAAAAGTATGTTTTGATGCTGGCTATATGCCTTTCGAAATGAAAACCAAAGATGGCCGTTTCATTGGTTTTGATATTGATTTAGGTAAGCACATGGCGCGTTCTATGGGGGTTAAATTTACGCCAGTGAACACTGCGTGGGATGGTATTATCCCTGCGCTTCAAACCAACAAGTGCGACATCATCATGGGTGGTATGACGATCACTTCTGAGCGTAACTTGAAAGTTAACTTTGCGGACCCGTACATCATCATTGGCCAGTCTATTATCATTTCTCCAGCGCTTGAAGGTAAAGTCAAGAGCTACGCTGAGTTGAATGATCCAAAGTACACCATCTCTGCTAAGTTAGGTACAACAGGAGTCGAAGCGGCGAAGAAATACTTATTCAACGCAAAAGTTGACCTTTACGACACAGAGGTGGATGCCGTTCTGCAGGTTGTCAACGGTAAAGCCGACGGGTTTGTTTATGACTTCCCATACAACGCTATTTACGCTGCACAAAACAAAGGTAAAGTTGCACACCTAGGTGAACCGTTCACTTACGAGCCTCTGGGTTGGGCGATTCGTCAGGATGATGCTAACTTCCTAAACTTCTTGAATAACTACCTACGTCAAATCAAAGGTGACGGTACTTACGACCGTATGTACGACAAGTGGTTCAAGTCACACGACTGGTTGAAAGACGTTCAGTAATTCGCGTTTTAAGCTTGGGTTTGCTAATGCTTATTAAGTGATAGCTAATTAAAGCTCTAGTCAACTGGGTAGCGTGAGTTGCCCAGTTCATTAAAAAGAAAAAAGAGAATCTGAGTGATGCAGTCAAAATCCTCAAAATGGATAGGACACGGAATTTATGTCCTAATTATGACCATGCTAATTGGTGCGGTCTATTTCTCTGGGAAGAGTATCAATTATAACTGGCATTGGGATCGTCTCTGGCCGTATGTCGTCAATACTGAAATGCAACAGCTCCGTGCAAACGGTGATGGCACAGCAGTGGTTAAAGCAGGTCAGTTGACGATTGAATTCGAAGATTCTAGTCAACCGCAAATTATAGATCATTACACGACATTAATGGTTGGTAACGGTGACTTGGTATTTCAAGGCGATGCCGTTGCAGAACTGAATGAATGGAAGTTCGGACCGATTGCGCATGGTTTATGGGTGACGGTAGAAATCTCCTTTATCTCCCTTATATTCGCTGTTTTGCTCGGCCTTATATTTGGTTTGATGCGGGTTTCTAAGAACCAAACAGCAAGAGATTTATCGCTCACCTATGTTGAACTTATTCGTGGCACGCCACTTCTGGTGCAAATCTTTATCGTCTATTTTTTTATCGGAACGGTACTCGACTTTGAACGTTTTACTGCTGGGGTCGTGGCGTTATCTGTATTTACAGGGGCTTACGTTGCCGAAATTGTTCGAGCAGGCATTCAGGCAATTCCGACTGGACAGATGGAAGCGGCACGATCATTGGGTATGACTTATCCAAAAGCGATGCGTTACATCATCCTTCCACAAGCGCTAAAACGCACCTTGCCACCACTGGCTGGGCAATTCATTAACCTTATTAAAGACTCTTCGCTGGTCTCCGTTATCGCTATTACTGATTTAACCAAAGCGGGTCGTGAAGTTGTGAGTGGTAGCTTTGCACCGTTTGAGGTGTGGTTCACTGTTGCAGCACTTTACCTACTAGTAACCGGGACTCTGTCTTGGGCAATTCAACGTTTAGAGAAGAGGTTATCAGCCAGTGACTAGTGAATACAACGGCGAAGATATGGTTTACACCAATGATGTAGATAAATTTTATCCTAATGGTTGCCATGCCTTAAAATCAGTATCGACGACAGTAAAGCGTGGCGAAGTTGTGGTTATCATTGGTCCTTCCGGCTCGGGTAAATCTACATTTTTACGCACACTAAACCAATTAGAAGAGATTAGCTCTGGAACAATCATTGTTGATGGTTTCGATATGTATGCGAAAACGACCGACATCAACGTATTACGCCAAAACGTGGGTATGGTGTTTCAAAGTTTTAACCTATTCCCGCATATGACGGCGTTAGAAAACGTCATGATTGCTCCGATGAAAGTAGCGAAACGCCCTAAACATGAAGTGGAAGGTGCGGCGAAAGTGTTGATTAAGCGTGTGGGTTTAGAAGATCGCATGAACAACTACCCAACACATTTATCGGGCGGTCAGCAGCAACGTGTCGCCATCGCTCGTGCGCTTGCCATGAAACCCGATTTGATGCTATTTGATGAACCGACATCGGCGCTAGACCCAGAAATGGTGGGTGAAGTTCTGGATGTTATTAAATCCCTGGCAAAAGAAGGGATGACCATGGTTATTGTTACTCACGAAATGGGCTTCGCCCGTGAAGTGGCTGACCGTGTGTTGTTCATGGAAGACGGTAAACTCTTGGTCGATGACAGCCCGCAAGCGGTGTTTGACAATCCAGCTCATCCTCGTCTGCAACAGTTTTTGGCAAAAGTGCTATAACAGTTTCGATGAAAATGAGAAGAAAACCGAGTTTTCAAAGCTCGGTTTTCTTTTGCTAAATCAACTTGCTTCGACGCTACATAGTCCAAAGTATTAATGCGAGTATTTGTGGTGACAGTATTCGTAAACACATCACTAAAGGATAAACCGTCGCATAGGCAAGTGCTGAGGCGCCGCTTGATTCGTGCAGCGCATTGGCAAACGCAAGCGCTGGTGGATCGGTCATTGAACCGGCAAGCATGCCGCAAATAGTGAGATAGTTGATATGTCCAAGCACTCTTGCCAATATCCCAACCGTAATCAGTGGGATAGCGGTAATTGTCACGCCGTACCCCATCCAACTCAGTCCATCACCCTCAACTAATGTCTCTATGAAGTTACCACCGGATTTAAGACCGACAACCGCAAGAAAGAGCACTATCCCTATTTCACGTAGAGCTAAGTTCGCACTTGGCGGCATAAACCAATACATCTTGCCGATACTGCCTATTCTGGCGAGGATCAAGGCAACAATAAGTGGACCACCGGCTAAGCCTAGTTTGATAGCCGCTGGAAAACCCGGCAAATAAAAAGGTATCGAGCCAAGCAACACGCCTAAGCCAATACCGACAAACACAGGTAGCATTTGTACTTGTTGTAATTTTTGGTGCGCATTGCCAACCATACCACTTACGGCTTCGATGGCTTCTTGGCGTCCCACGAGATTTAATATGTCACCAAATTGAAGAGTCGAGTTGCTAGTCGGAATCAGTTCAACACCTGCACGGTTAAGGCGAGAAACAACAACGTCGTATTTTTCTTTTAGATCTAAGTCGCGCAGTTTTTTACCTAACACGACTTCATTAGTGACAACCAAACGTTGTACCCGAAGCTCTGTTCCTCTGGTGGAAAGGGAAACGTCTACCTCTTCACCAATCACTAAACGAGCTTTGTCTAATGCGTTCTTATCACCGACAAGATGAAGTAGGTCATTCACTTCAACCCTAGAATCCGGTTTTGGTACTAACAACTGTTCATTACGTTTTAGCCGTGAGCAGACGATGTTACCATCACTAAGAGCAGGAATGTCTTTTAAGAACAGCCCATTTAAGTTTGGGTTTTTTACTGAGATGTTCATTGTGTGCAAACTGGATTTCTTGTGGCCATTTTTGACTTCGAACTCTTCCGCTTCTTGATCGACATTAACTCGGAACAATACGCGAATCAGCCACATAGTAAGCAATATACCGCAAATACCAAATGGATAGGCAATAGCGTAACCCATACCAGTCATATCAAGAAAATTCTCATGACCACCAAGCTCGGTGAGAATTTGCTGCCCGGCACCTAAGGACGGCGTGTTTGTCACCGCGCCCGAGAAGACACCAAGAATGACAGGAAGAGGAACATCAAATAGGTAGTAGAGCGCAACAGTGACCAGACATCCCAACAACACGATCAGCACCGCAAACGCATTGAGTTTGAGACCTGAACTTCTCAAAGATGAAAAAAAACCTGGACCAACTTGGATACCTATAGTGTAGACAAATAAGATTAATCCAAACTCTTGGATAAAGTGTAAGGTGTGATAGTTAAGTTCAACGCCCCAGGCACCAGTAAAGTGACCAACGAAAATGCCGCCAAACAGCACTCCGCCAATACCTAAACCAACTCCATAGAGCCGCCAATTACCTATCCACAGACCTAACACCGCTACCAGAGCAAGGATACTGATAGAGAGTGCAATATCACTCATAGTAAGTCTCCTGAACAATTACAAAAACGGTTGACGGGCGAACGTTGTTGAACATCATGCAGGGGTAGGCGTAAGAACTTTAACGTGGTTATGTCTACGGCTGGAGGGTTCAGATATAGGCGTTGAAATCACACTGAATCGACAGCCGCCCAACGTCGCTTTATTGCCCAACTTTGTTATTAGTAATACTGCAACAGAGTTAGATTGTTAACTCTAGTTATACAAAAATGTGCTGTTTAGCAGGAAATAGATTTCGCTAATAAATATATGTTAAGTAAGGGTAAAAAGCGTTTCTTAATTGCAGGCAAAGTAAACATCGGGGTTATGAATGTAACATGATGTTTCACTGCATATTCAAAATTAAATAAAGCCAAATTAAATAAAGTCAGATTAAACGCTTAACAGTGTCATCGCCCGATCTAAGTGATTTGGATGGTTTAATACCATTGGGTGGAATTGAAGAAAAAGAGCCACATCAATGTTGATGTGGCCTTCGCAAAATGCGTAATAGTAAGAAAAGTCGGTAGATAAAAAGGCGAGTATTTAGAACGAGTATTTAGCGACGAATTTGGCGGCGTTACCGTCTTCTTTTACGCCAGCTTTTTCGATTTCGCCTGTTTGAAGAACGAAGTCCGTTTTGAACTCTTTCGTGACATCATAGCCCAGACCTAGGTATGCAGTTTGAGCGTCAAATGTCGTACCTTGGTAGTCACCTTCAGCATACTGTACTGAGCCGTAAATACGGAACAGGTCGATAGTGTAAGTTGCTGCAACGGAATACGTTTCACCATCGTTAGGTAGATCAAGTGTTAGCTCAACGTTGTCATTTGCTTTTAAACTTTGCGCGTTTTCAAATGAGATGTAAGTAGCGGCTAGTTTTAGGTCACCGAATGTGATATCTGCTGCAGCGCCAAGTGTATCGGCTTCGTCTCCATCAGAACCGTATGCTAATGCCGCAGTAAATGAGTCAGCTTTGTAGCTCGCAGAAAGAGCATAGTTTGAGTCATTACTGGCGTCGCTGTCAGTTTCGTAGTTAACAGAGAACTCTAGTTTATCAATTGATTTCTTATAGCGAATGCCCTGACCGTCAACGCCACCTTGGTTTACATAGAACAAGTTTAAACCTTCACCAGATTTTGCTTTTTCTACCGCACCAAATGAGTTGCCTGTATCGCCTAGAGATAGGTTACCAAAGCCTGTGTGATCGAATTCTAGCTTAATGTCATCGAATTCAGCATTTTTATTGGCTTTGCTCAAGCTGTCGCCAGTGTTAATAGCAAAAGAACTGATGACTTTAGTCTCTTCATTGAGGACGTGTGTCGCTTTTACATTTAGGTGTGCATCGGTAAACACGTGAGTGTCTTTATCCGCTTTGTCTGCATTAACGTATAAGCCAATTGCTTTTGCCCAACCAGACAGTGCCACTGTATTGGTATCCGTGGCGTAGATGTCACCTGCCGCTACTGAGCCTGCTGCCAAGAAAGATACCACTGCTGCTAATGGTTTGATGTTCATATTTTACTCCATATTTTTATATTGATTACTGAGAAACGTAATCGAAGGTATTAATTTGGTTAATAACTTAATTTAATTGCAATGTGAGCAATGTGTTTTTATTAATCAAATTGACAGGTGAATCTTATATAAAACAAATTTTAAATATATTAAAAATTTATTTTATTCATCTTTTTTACGATCCACTTCATGATCAATATGCTATTTGTTTTATTTGGTAACTGACATTTTTAATGGGTTTAATATTTTTGTTTTATATGGGGTATTTAACATTTATATTGGTAACTTTTACATTTTTTGAATTTTATGAGATATATCTCGCGTTAATTGTGACTGTTGTATTTACATGTTCTTTGATTACTGTATGTAGTTATCTTTTTGATTTTAATTACGTTGTTCTGTAATTGTATGGGGGGTACGAGTTGAATGTGGTTGTTAATTGATTCGTTGATACCAATGAGTTATGGTTGTGTGATTAACTTTATTTCTCAAATTGTTTTATCTGTGTCGCAAAATTTAATTCTCAATATCCATCAAGTGAAAGATTATTTTAATTGGTATTGAATGGCTATTGTTTCTATCTATAATAGTTTTTATTACTTGTGTTCGTAATTTTTCTAAGTGATTAATTATTTCTGTGTTGTGTTTCGCATTTTATTGTGTGTGGCATGGAGAATATAAGAAATATTATGTTTAGGCTGTCTATTATTGTACTGGCCTGTTATTTCCCATTTGATTTTTGTTGCCTTTAATAACCAAACAAGTGCAAGCGTCAGAAAGTTCATGGTTGGCTTTGAGATGTTTGCTGAATCTCAGCGAGGTTTAACGCCTGAGCAAGCTGCTGAGAGGTTACGTACTGTCAGCTCGGTTCACTATCGAGAAAGGTAATTCACGGTTTTTCCTGCAAATCTATTAAGAGTATTTTCTATGACCGAGCAAGTCTTACTACGTCCTGTTCCGCGAGCACTAGACGCACAACGTGTAATGAATCATTTACCAATTGTTGTCGAGTCTATACGTCGCAATATCGCCAAAATTGGCGAACGCAATCCCAAAATCGGCACAGAGGTAAACCAATGGGATTATTGTGACCAGTTTGACTGGGCGTCGTCGTTCTGGACTGGTGAACTTTGGCTAAGTTACCAAATGACGGGGCAGGGAATATTTAGAAACAGTGCAAAACTGCGCAAGAGTTACTTTGCTGGCATGTTGCTAGATCCTTTCTGGCTCGATCATGATTTGGGTTTTCAATACAGCCTTAGTTGTGTTGCCGACTACAAGCTGACGGGCGATGAACAATCGAAAATGATGGCATTAAGAGCGGCAGATCATTTGCTTCATCGATTCAGAAAAATTGGTGGATACATTGTGGCGTGGAATGACACTCACCCTTTGGGGCCTGAAGTGACCTTGGGCAAATCTATTATCGATTCTTTACAAAATACGGCTTTGTTGTTCTGGGCTTCAGAAATCACGGGTTCGTCTGTCTATGCCAATGTTGCTAAGCGCCACAGTAAAACGTTGGCAAAGCATATTATTCGTGAAGATTTCTCTACCTACCATTCATTTAATTTTGACCCTATCACTCAGCAGCCATTAAACGGTGAAACGTTCCAAGGTTATGCCGATGATTCCTGCTGGGCTCGCGGTCAATCTTGGGCAATTCATGGATTTGCACAAACCTATCTTTACACCAGGGATGAGCAGTTCCTGACATTGGCGAAGAAGCTCGCCAAATATGCGACTGATCATATCAGTGACGATGGTGTGCCAGTTTGGGACTACTTACTTCCAGAACATGAAATTCAATACAAAGACAGTTCGGCAGGCGCGATTACCGCTGCTGGCTTACTTCTTATCGCTCAATGCATTGAAAACGACGAGGAAGCTGAAATGTACCGAGAGTGGGGATTGTATCTGTTACAAGGGCTTATGACTCAGTGTGATTTAACACACGATGAAAGCGCATTGGGACTGCTCGCTCACGGAGCCTCATTTGTCAACGCCGGTCTGTGCGACAACATGCTTCCTTATGGGGATTACTACTATCTTGAAGCGTTAATGCGTGCAAACGGATATCGAAACTTCTTCTGGTAATCGCTTGGATTTGCTTCGGTTTTATTTATGCGGACCAACTAGTCCGTGGTATTGATGTTTTGGAGTTTAACTATGAAACAAATGGTTAAAAGCAAAGGGCATATGACGTTGCCTGTTGAGGTTGGTCAAGAACAAGTTGTCTTAGAGCTCTACCAACGTTGGCAGGCTGACGCATTGCGAGATAGTGATGGTACAACAATGCCTGAGTCATTGGTCCAGCAAGATGGCGACATTTATTCGGTTGTCTGCCTGGTTCGTGCTGACCAGCAATTTGCCGATCAACACCCTGAATATCTGCATCGTAAATATCTGATGTCATTTCCAGTAACCGCAAAGGCTGAAACACTGGTCATCCATCCTCTTGATGGCTACAGCAAAGACAAATATGAACTAGATGACGACAGTGATCCTAAGTGTTGGTGGGAAGTACGAAATCGAACGACTAACACGGTTATCGATACCGCATTGTGGCAATTTGATGCGACCACTCAACAAGTGACTATTGAGAAAACAGAACCTTACCATGAGTACAGTGTGACCTTTATGGCTCGTCAGGTATGGGACAGTGTTTCAATGTACAACGCTTTAACCAATGATTGGCAAGGTCGTCGCATCAAGAGCTTAGATCCATACCATCCGGAGTGTCGCGCCCATTTAATTCAGTGTTTTGCACAATGGTTGGTTGAGCATCCAAGCACAACCGTAGTGCGCTTTACCACTTTTGCATTTTTGTTTGTGATTGATACCGGTGAACAAAACCAAGATATCTATCGTGACTGGACGGGCTATGGTGAAACCGTAAGCCCACGAGCTTTGGACGACTTTGCAAAGCGTTTTGGCTATCGATTAACCCCAGAGGATTTTGTCGATGCAGGTTATTACAACGGCACTTACAAAGCACCTTCTAAGCGATACAAGGACTGGATGACGTTTGTACAAGAGTTTGTGGTTGATTTTTCTACTGAGTTAGTCCATATGGCACACGATGCTGGAAAGAAAACGGCGATGTTCCAAGGTGACCACTGGATAGGCACTGAACCATTTTTGGAAAGCTATCAAAGGATTGGTCTCGATATTAATATTGGGGCGGTCGAAGATGGTGTTGCATTACGCCGTCTTACTGACTCGATGGGAAAACAAACGCGTGAGGCGCGTTTTTATCCTTACTTCTTTCCTGATGTATTTCGTGAAGGAAATGACCCTGTGATGGAGTCCATGTCGAACTGGGTCAAAATACGCCGAGCAATGTTACAGAAGCCGTTGGATAGAATTGGTTACGGTGGTTATCTTTCTCTCGCGAATAAATTTCCGCATTTTATCGACCATGTGGCTGAAATTTCTCGGGAATTCGGCGATTATTTGCAACATACTCAAGGTACTGAGTCGCAGAAGTTACCGGGGAAAATTGCGCTGTTAAGTGCGTGGGGAAAGGCTCGCAGTTGGTTACAAAATCAGGCACGCGACCAACGTTTTTATATACCACCACGCCCTGATGTGATGGAGTTTGTCGGCAACAATTTGCTGGAATGTCTGGCTGGCCTACCATTTGATGTTGAGTTCATTAGCTTTGATGACATCATTCAAAATGGTATTAGTGAAGAGATCAAAGTGATCATTAATACCGGCGATGCGAACTCCGCATGGAGTGGCGCACAGTGCTGGGACAACAGCGATGTGCTAGTGGCGCTGCGTAAGTTTGTTGGTCAAGGCGGTGGTTTACTTGGGGTATGTGACCCTTCAGCATTGCAGAAAAATGGTCGTTACTTCCAGCTCGGTGATGTGTTTGGCTTAGAAAAGGAAACCGCATTAACCATGGGGCGAGTTGCTATGCCTCTTTCAATCACAAAAGATCATTACCTTAGCCAATTCGTTACGGATAAGCTTGATTTTGGCAATCCCAGCTATGTGTATCCCCAGGCGACAGATATTGCGGTGCTTGCAGCGCAAGAGCAACATTTAGCGTTAACCGCTAGCAATTATGGTCAAGGCCGTTCGGTGTATATAGGGAACTTGCCTTTCAACATGAGCAACGCGCGGCTGTTACAGCAAGTACTAATATGGCTAAGTCACAATGAAGAGCAACAACATGCTTGGTTGTCAGACAGTCCATATGTGGATGTGGCTTATTACCCGCAAACGGATAAAGCTACTGCGGTGAACTATTCTAGTGAGCCTCAACAGTTAACGGTTTGTAATACGCGAGGCGAGTTGCTGAATGTGAATTTAGCGGGTTATGAATGGCAGTGGATTTCCAACTAGCCAATCTCTAGTCAGTGAGTTAGCAAAAAGGTGCATCGTCATGCACCTTTTTGCTGTTTTTATCGAAGTTGTTATTGACCTTAAATCTTCGTCCTAACGCGGGGAAAAGTTATGCGTTGACGAATGGGGTCGCGAGTTTCTCCTCGTGAGATTAACTGGTCTAATAGATTTTGCATTTCTTTAACTTTTTCAGGCATAGCTTCTGCAAGGTTGTTGAGCTGACCAATATCATCAAGTAAGTCATATAACTGTGGTGTAGAGAGATTACCTTTTTCATTACCAGTATACTGACAGATAAAGTCATCATCGTGGGGAGGAATATATACATAGCGCCTGTCACGGAATACTTTCTTATACTGCATTCCTTCCAGAATCATGTTTTTTCGTCCATAGGGATGAAGACCGACTAATGTACCTAATTGCTCTTCACTATCTGGAGCTTCGTTTTTGCTTAACCGATGGCCAATTAGCAATGCTAGGCTATGGTATAGATCAACTTGGTTGATTAGCGCGTTGCTTTCCTTTTCCGTGATCACATTAGGCCAACGCGCGATGAATGGAACCCGGGTGCCTCCTTCAAACAAGCTGTATTTCCCGCCACGTAATGGCCCCGCCATTTTATGATCACCATTGAGTTCAATCGCTTGGTCTTTATAGCCATCATTGAGCACTGGTCCATTGTCGCTAGAAAATATGACTAGGGTACGGCCTTTTAATCCCAGAGCTTCCAGTTTGTTTAATACCTCACCGATACACCAATCCATCTCTACGATAGCATCACCACGAACACCATAAGGGGTTGTATTTCTGAATCTCGGATTTGGAATACGTGGTACGTGTGGTTGATGGAGAGCATAGTAGAGGAAAAATGGCGTGTGCTGGTTTTGTTCAATAAACTCTATTGCTTTTTCGGCAAAACGCTCGCCCATAGTCTCATCGTTCCAGACTGCAGATTGCCCCCCACGCATATGGCCGATACGGCTTACACCATTAATGATGGTGCCGTCGTGACCATGGTCGTACATGATATCAAGCAGTTCAGGGTTGCTCCGGCCATTCGGCACATCAGCAAATGCTTTCTCCCAGTCGTAAGTGACTTCGATAGGATCGTTCGGGTCTAAGTTTGCAACGTGACGATTTTCGATATAAACGCACGGTACACGGTCGTTGGTGGCTGCCATTATGAAAGATTGATCGAAGCCAACATCATTCGGTGTGCCGGAAATTTCTTGGTTGAAGTCGAGATTGCCTTCGCCTAAACCAAGGTGCCATTTGCCGACGATACCGGTGTTATAGCCTTGCTTTTTAAACATTTTAGGTAGAGTTGGTTGATTGTTACTGATTATTTGCGGCGCATCGCCAGGTAAAACAGCGGCGTTAGGGTTACGCCATGGATAGCTGCCTGTAAGCAAGCTATATCGAGAAGGGGTACAGGTCGCGGCAGTCGAATAAGCTTGATGGAATTTGATCCCTTCTTCCGCCAATTTATCGAGGTTTGGAGTAGGGATGCCATTGGCACCATAGCAACTTAAATCGCCAAAGCCCAAGTCATCGGCATAGAAGATAATCACATTCGGTAGCGTGTTGCTCATTATCAATCCTTATAATTTGGATAAGGTAGTAGTTCATTTAAGATTTTTTGCTCTGCCCACGGGTCATCAATGCGGTAGAGTTCGTCGGCAAGTTGGGACAGTAGATTTCGGGCAAGGCTAGCAGGGCATTGCCAAGAAATGTTGGCTAGTTGGTAGGGGTCTTTTTTATTGTCAAACAGCAGCATGTTATCCAGTTTAAAATGTCCGTCGATTTGCAATGCAAAGGTATATCTCTCGGTTCGGATCCCTCTACTTTGAGGGAAATAACTGATCACTTTCCCCTCATCATTTTTATCACCATCCAGATTACGGATGTAGAGTGTGCAACTTGGTTCTTCATTTTTGCTGATGCCGAGAATGGAAGGTGCTTTGCTTTGCCCTGTGATATTTGTTGGCACCCGATCTTTCAGCCCTAGTAGCTCCAATACGGTGGGCATGATGTCCGCGCTGTTTAATAAAGTTTCAGAGACTTTAGGCAACGTTTGCCCTACATCTTTGACTAAAAATGGGACGAGAAAAGCTTCGTCATAGATAACGTTTTTGGCATCGTTCAGCCCATGGCTACAAAGGGTTTCACCATGATCACTAGTAAAGACCACAACTGTGTTATCCCACTCGTTGATATCTTTTAACGCCTGAATAATCCGTCCAAATTGTTGATCTACGCCACTGACGTTCGCAAAGTAATATCGAGCGGTCGCGGCTTTATCCATGTTGAGATCGGCGTTATCTCGTACTAGCAATTGTTCATTGATAAACTTCTCATAAAGCTGTAAGTCTTGCTCTCGGCAGTCGTCCAGACTTTGATAGGGACTGTGTGGCGGGTTCATCGAAATAAATAACGCGAAAGGTTTGCTGACCTCTCTTTCTGCATTTTCATTGTGTAAATAGGCAATGGCTTTATCGGCTTCGTGTTCGGCAGACCAAGTGCGTGGTTCGTGCCTTATGCCCTTTGTATCATAGTAATGGGGATTGCTATGTTCATCAAACGTTCCGTAACCATACCAGTAGTGAATTCCGTGTCGGCGATTTGGCTCGGTGTACGAATCCCATGCAGGGACAGACGCTGATACATACTCTCCCGGTCGATCTGGTGCATTTGGTGTGGGTAAATCAAGGTGCCATTTCCCGATGTAACCGACATGATAGCCAGACTGAGCCAGAACATCGGTAAAGCATGTCGCATTCTGCGGCAGCTCGGAAATAATACGTTGCGATTGACAATTAAGTGGTACACCACTTTTATTGGGGTATTGACCGGTAAATAAACTCCCTCGGTGTGGGCTGCACATCGGACAATTACTTACAGCGTTTGGTAATACATAAGCTTGTTGAGCAAATTGATCAATATTCGGGGTATATACAGGGTCCGGTTTCCCTGAACAATGTTCTTTAAATAATAATTCATTCCATAGGCTCATTGACATTTGTCGGAACTGGTCTGGAAATATATAGAGCAGGTTTGGTCTATTCATTGTTAGTTCTTTCATATTATAAATATCTTGCAATTTTATAACCGTTGAAAATATCTATTCATGGTCTTTTTTTTAACTCGATCGCAAATGGGAAATTAATCTTTAAAAATAATATTTATTATCAATAAGAGCTATTTAATCCTTTAATATTTTTACTTTTAATCCATAGAAGTTATCAATATGTATATCACAACAGCAAAGCGTTTAACTCGTAACCCATTTCATGTATTGATTAAACCGATTGGTCCTCTGTGCAATCTTGATTGCGACTACTGCTTTTATCTCAACAAAACAGATCTGTTTCCGAATCAAAATCGCTTCGACATGAATGACGAAATTTTAGCAGCACACATCAAGGGTTATATCGAAAGCCAACCTCGTGGAACTCGAGAAGTGACGTTCGGTTGGCAAGGTGGAGAGCCAACCTTACGTGGTATAGCGTTCTACGAAAAAGTATTAGCGTTTCAACGTTTGTATCAGCGCGAAGGAATGACGGTTGTGAACACATTACAAACCAACGGTGTTTTAATCAGTCATGAATGGGCGCTTTTCCTGAGAAAGCATCGCTTTTTGGTAGGGATCAGTATTGATGGTGATGAAGAATTGCATAACTACTATCGCAAGTATCGAAATGGTAAAGGTTCTTATCAACAAGTGGTGAAAGGTCTTAAGCTGCTGCAAAAATATCAAGTGGACTATAACGTGCTTACCGTTGTGCAATCGAATAACGGCAGTCACGCAAGGCGTGTATATCAACATTTGACTTCATTAGGCGTTCAGTTCATTCAATTTATTCCTGTTGTCGAAGCGGTGAAAGGGGTTGGTGTGTCAGAGCGAAGTGTTGGTGCTGAGCAATTTGGAGCCTTTATGATTGAAGTGTTTAATACTTGGCGTGAAAAGGATATCGGCAAAGTATTTGTAAGCCATTTTGATAATGCATTAGGTATGAGCTTAGGAATGCCTTCTTCTATTTGCGTACATTCACCTATGTGCGGTGATAACTTGGTGGTGGAACACAGTGGCGATGTTTATAGCTGTGACCACTTTGTTTATCCCGAATTTAAACTTGGCAACCTCAAGCGTACTGGCTACCCAGAGCTTATTGAAACACCGATTCAACAGAGTTTTGGGCAAGGAAAGCAAGAGGCGAGTGATTTGCACTGTGAAAATTGTTCACAGCGCCAGTTATGTCATGGTGCCTGTCCCGCACAGAGGATCAGCCTGGATGGCGAAATATCGTTTAAAGAGCAACACTATCTCTGCAAAGGTTACTTTATGTTCTTTTCGTATATTCAACCCCATTTAAAAGCGATGGGGAAATGTTTAAGCCAGAAATTACCGGTTGTTTATTACTCACATTTTTTCAAAAGTAGTAATAAATAGTACTCTATCGGGTAATTATGAATACCAATAATTGCGATGTAATTAATATAAATACATCTTTAAATCCCAAATTAATTTATTTTGTTAAATTTGGTGAGTCTTATTTTATGCAATGATGGGTTTAATTTACCTGCAAAAATGCGAGGCAATCTAAAAATAAGTGAGGTTAATGAATGGAGTTATGACTCATATATCGAAAATATAAAAAGTGATTTTAATATTAGTGCTCTGTGATATTTAATTATTTACAACAAAACGGCATGTTTAACTGAGTGAATATTTATAATGTCTGTCTGCTGGAAAAATCTAATTAAAAAAAATAATCTATTTGCCACTCGCAAGAGTGTTGCAGAATTAGCCAAAAAAGTGCTGCATCAGCACTCTATGATTATTGCACAACAGGTAACATTGGATGTTCAAGCGAGATTGGATATTCAAGCTAATAGTGCCGCCCATTATACTCGCCAAACAGCAGACATTGAATATGTGTGCCGTTTAATGTGGTTAGCGGTTCCGGCTAAACACATACATTCCGAAATCAATTATTTATTGAGTCAAAGAATTATTGACGGTACCACGCCAGAATCGAGCGGTTTTTGGCAATACGCGAAGAACTATGATCAGCGTGTTGTTGAAATGGCGGCCATTGCAATGGCATTGAAAGAAGCACCTGAAATTTACTGGCAGCCATTGAATGAGGAGCAGAAAGAAAACTTAGCCGCTTGGTTATTGTCGTCAACATACATCGCTCTTCCCTCTAACAACTGGTATTGGTTCCGTGTCCTCATTGTGGAGTCACTTTCTGCTTTGGGGATTGATATCAATAACCTGAATCTGGAGCTTGACCTTCAGGCTATCGATGAAATGCAACTGCAACAAGGCTGGTACCAAGACGGTGCTACTGGAGTCATGGACTATTACAATCCGCTGGCGTTTCAGCTTTATGGGTTGATGTATTGCCGATGGAACCCAGAATCACCCCGAAAAGAAAGGCTGCTTAATAATGCGTTAGAGTTTGCAAAAACCTACTGCACATGGTTTGACTCAGCAGGTCGGCAGCTAGCTTATGGTCGTTCTCTCAACTATCGATGTGCCTCTTTAGCGTTCTGGGCTGAGCTTGCCAGAGTATATCCTGAACATTCAGATGTGGGCTTATGGCGCACGTTGTGGACTCAGGGAATGAACTGGTGGGCAAATCAACCTATCTCTGACTGTAGCGGTATGTTACTTCCTGGGTATGCCTATCCAAACTTGCTTATCAGTGAGTTCTATACCAGTTCGGTTTCTCCATTGCTGGCGTTTAAGGCATTTAATGCGTTATCGATGACAGATTCACATCCATTTTGGCAAGCCGATGTCGAACCATTATCCGAAGTGGCTGAACCGCAATGGATCAATGACAACCATCTTCAATGGCGAAATGGTAGTAGCTATTTATTGACTAATGCATCGGGCAGTAACGAGCTTAGAGAGTGTATAGATAAGTACTACAAGTTCGCTTACAGCTCAGCGCACGGATTTTGCATCGACAGCGTTCGGTGGATAAATCAAGGCTGGGCAGGTGATAACATTCTGGCATTTCAGCATCCAGAGACGCTGCAGTGGTATAGCAGACCATGCCACATTGATGCTTTCAGAAAGGGCGATAGCTTAGTTTCCACCTGGTCTCCATTTATCGGTTGTAAGGTTACGACCTATCAACGTTTAGAGATGGATTATGAAGTTCGTCTACATCGTATATTCAGCAACCGAGAACTCTCTTTCCTGATGACCGGATACTGTGTGGATGAATGGCGAAGTTGGTTTAGCCATGTTGCCACAGCGCCTTCTCGAATTGAATCCAAAAATCTTTTTAGTGAACTGCGGTTAGTCAAGGGGCAAGGACAGACTTGTTGTTATCCATGTGCGCCCAACAGCAACGTTTTATACCCGCATTCCAGTGTTCCCGCTATTTCTGGTGTTATCCAAGCTAGAGAGACAGACATAGAAGTACATGTACTGGCAGGAAGTTTATCAGCGTTACATCCGTGATGCCTTAAGTATCTAGAAGTATCAAATTACAACCATCAAATTGATGTTAAAAATCTTAAAAACATAACCCTTGAAACATTCGATCATCTTATGGAGTTAAACATGGAAAAACACAATAAGATACCTCATCTAGGAAAAGCAGCGATTGCCGTTACCGCAGCACTGTCTTTTTCTAGTTGGGCCGGTAGCTACAATGAATCGCCACAACTCGCTGAGTTAGTAAAATCGGGCAAGCTACCGAAAGTTGAACAGCGTCTGCCTGAAAACCCACTTATCGTCGAGCCTAATGAGTCTATCGGTCAATATGGCGGCACGTTAAACTTGGTTGGTAAGGTGGTGGATAATGGTCACCGCAGTCGCACTATCGCTTACGATAATTTGTTTAACTTCGATACAACCTACTCGAACGTGATTCCCAACCTTGCGACGAGTTTTACGTCAAACGAAGAGAATACTGAATTCACTATTCATCTTCGCAAAGGCGTAAAATGGTCTGATGGTACTCCTTTCACCGCTGAAGATATTGCGTTCTATATCAATGAGATTGTCGGTGACCCTGAACATTCTGGTAATCGTCCGTTGGTTCTTCCTCGTCACGATTCTGCGAAAGCTGAAGTGGTAGATGCATTCACAGTAAAAATTACGTTAACGCAACCCAATGGTTTGTTTATCCGCAGTCTGGCAACAGTAGACAGTGAAAGCTATACCGCATTTCCTAAACACTACTGTTCTCAATTTCTGCCTAAGTTTAATGATAAAGCGGTAGAAAATGCGCAAGCCGCCGGTTTTAAATCATGGCGTCAGTACGCTTCAACTAAGTGTGAAGCACATTATTTCATTGAGCACTATGCAAACGTTGATCGCCCTGTTTTAACAGCATGGAAAGTGACAACGCCTCCAGGACCAAATGCAAGCTATGCGGTATTTGAGCGTAATCCTTACTACTGGCAAGTGGATACCGAGGGTAACCAGCTACCGTACTTAGATTCTGTACGCTGGCGCTACAGTGAAGACCAAGAAGAGATGGTACTTCGCGCAGCAAATGGTGAAGCAGATTATCAGCACCGTCATATTGGGCAAACGTCTTATCGTTCTTTGTTGATTGAAAATGAAAAAAAAGGCGGATATAGCTATGAGTTTCGTCCAAACACACAAAGTACTGAGCTAGCCATTGCACTGAACCAGACAGTGAAAGACCCGCTTAAACGCGAACTGTTTCAAAACAAAGAGTTCCGCATTGCACTTTCACATGCTATTGACCGTGAAGAGATCAGTGAAACGGTTTACTCTGGTGCTGTAAAAGCCTATCAAGCTGCACCATTAAGTATTTCTCCGTTCTTCGATGAAGAAATGGCGAAGCAATATACGGAGTTTGATCTTCACAAGGCGAATAAGATTCTGGATTCCCTTGGTCTGAGTAAACGTGATAGCGAGGGTTACCGTTTACTGAAGAATGGCGAGCGTCTGCGTATTGAGGCATTGTCAAAAGTTTCAGACAAAGGTGTATTAGCCGACTCTTTAGAGTTAGTGAAAAATCAATGGAAAGCTGTCGGTATTTTCTTGGATATTCGGGTGCTTGAAATTAACCACGTCATCAACTTACGTCTGACCAACGACTTCGACCTCATCCCAATTATTGGCGATGGCGGGGTAGGTATCATTGATGAGGCGCGTTTCTATTTACCATTTAGCCCGGAATCGACATGGGGCTTAGGGTATTACTTATGGGCAAGTGAGCCTGAAAATGAGTATGCAGTAGAACCGCCAAAACATATCAAACATCAAATTGACTTGTGGAACAAACTCAAGCAGACCTCTTCTCAAGCAGAACAACAGAAATACATGAAAGAAATTATCCAAATTGCTAAGGAGAACTTTTATGTCATGGGTACTGTTGAGGCGATGCCCGCGGGAGTTGTAGTGAACAATAAACTACATAATGTTCCTGAAAACATGCCACAAAACTACAACTTCCCAACTCCAGGGCCAATGCGTATGAGCCAGCTTTGGAAAAGCCAATAACTATCAGTTTTGAGTTTTGCTTAGTTTTTAGCTTTGTTTGGATTTTGCCCCACTAGAGTATGGGGCATTTTCATCGTTTTTCATAGCCATGATTAAATTTGTCAGTGGTGCGTTCTATGAAGTGTTGCTTAAGTTTTAATTCATTTAACGCATCAATAAGCGCTATTTAGGTTTTGATGTCATCATCTTTTGATATCAGGATAAGGAACAGTAATGAGCAGTTTTTTTCTGTTTGCAGGTAAGCGTCTGGTTTCGATTTTCGTTACGCTGTTAGCGGTATCTATCGTCGTATTCGCTGTAATTGATCTTCCTCCTGGTGATTTTGCTTCGGCCAAAATCGCTGAACTGCAATCTATGGGACAAACGGTTGACCCACAAATGATATTCACCATGCGCGAAATGTATGGATTAGATAAGCCTTTATGGGAGCGTTATCTAAACTGGATTTCAGGATTATTAGTTGGTGATCTGGGTATCTCGTTAACCACAAACCAATCGGTATGGACCACGATTGAACCTCGAATCTGGCCAACGATCTCGCTGGCAGCAGCTGTCTTTTTGTTTCAATTTCTGCTCGCTATTCCTATTGGTATGTACTCAGCTTTGCGTCAGTACTCATGGGGCGATTATGTCGCAACGATTTTCGGTTTCATCGGTATGGCGACTCCTAACTTTGTTATTGCCATTGTTGCGTTACTCATCGGGTATTACAGCTTTGATACGGTGATCTCTGGCTTATACTCCGATGAATATCTTGACCAACCATTGTCCTGGGCAAAGCTGATAGATGCTGCGTCAAGAAGCTGGATTTACATCTTAGTTGTTGGTACTGCTGGTATGGCGGGTATTATTCGTATTATGCGTGCAAACCTGCTTGATGAACTTAAAAAGCCTTACGTTAAAACAGCTCGTGCGAAAGGGCAGACGGAAGCGAAACTTATTTTGAAATATCCAGTTCGTATTGCCGTGCTTCCCATCGTTTCAACTATTGGCTGGATGCTTCCTGCACTTCTGGGCGCAGATATTATCGTCAGCCAAGTAATGAATATTCCGACTTTAGGCCCCTTAATGCTTGCGTCGTTACGTTCTCAAGACATGTATGTAGCAGGTGATGTCCTTCTGATTATGTCCATTCTCACCATTATCGGCACTTTGATTTCTGACCTTTTGCTGTACTGGATTGATCCTCGAGTACGTGTTGGTGTTGCGAAGGAGTTTTAATTATGACTACGTTTGTTATTCGAAATCTTGGGCATCAGTTTAAACGTCGCAAGACAACGCTTGATTTAACTACCGCAACGCAATGGCAATTGATCGGTTTTAAAATGCGCCAACATAAATTGGCTTGGTACAGTTTGAAATTTCTGCTAATTGTTTATGTCATCGCAATATTCGCTGAGTTTTTTGCGCCATTTGATCCAAGTGAAAACTGGCGCCGCTATACCTATGCACCGCCGCAGTCTGTTAGCTTATTTGACAACACGACCACCGGTTGGCGTTGGGCACCACACTTAGAATTTTTCCAAAGCAAAACCGATCAACGCACCTTAAAAAGACATTACGAGTTAGACCCAAACAGCAAAGTCTATTTCTCATTCTTTGCTAAAACTGAGTCGTATGAGCTAATGGGTTTTATTCCAATGAGCCACAAGTTTATTGTCCCTCATGACCCAAAGCAGCCTTTCTTTATCCTAGGATCTGACCGTATGGGGCGAGATATGTTGTCACGTTTAATCTATGGTGCACGTATTTCGTTGTCTGTCGGTTTGATGGGTGTATTTACCACTTTTATATTGGGCATTTTGATTGGTGGCGTATCGGGTTACTTTGGTGGAACGATAGATAACGTTATCCAACGAACTATTGAGTTCATTAAATCTATTCCGACGCTGCCGTTGTGGATGGCGCTGTCTGCATCTTTGCCTGCGGAATGGAGCGCTCTGACTAAATATTTCCTAATCACTATCATTTTGGGACTCGTTTCTTGGCCAGACATGGCGCGGGTGGTGCGAAGCCGCTTTATGTCTCTGCGTGGCGAAGAGTATGTTGCTGCAGCTTGGTTGGATGGTAATAGCCCGTTTGAAATTATTCGTTGCTATATGGTACCAAACTTCATGAGCCACATTATTGCGGTAGTGACTCTGGCGATTCCTATGATGATCCTTGGTGAAACCGCATTGAGTTTCCTTGGATTGGGCTTGCAAGCGCCGATGGTGAGCTGGGGTGTTCTACTTCAAGAAGCACAAAACATTCGAGCGTTGGCCGAAGCTACGTGGCTACTTATTCCTGCTGTGGCAGTCATCATCGTTATTCTGGCGATGAATTTCGTTGGCGATGGTCTACGCGATGCCTGTGACCCATACCATGATCAAGGTATAAAATAATGAGCGAAAAAATTCTACAAATAAGAAATCTTAACGTGAGTTTCCCAACCAGTATGGAGAATTTCCATGCAGTTAAGGGTGTCTCGTTTGATCTTTATCGTGGTGAAACCTTGTCGGTTATTGGCGAGTCGGGTTCAGGTAAGTCGGTTACTTCATCTGCAATCATGCAACTATTGGACAAACCGGGTCATATTGATTCTGGTGAAATTCTTTATACCACCGAAACTGGCGATGTTATCGACATCGCGCAAATGGATCCTCGAAGCAAATGTATGCGTACTCTACGTTGTTTCAATTTCTCATTGGTGTCTCAAGAACCCATGGCAGCGTTGAGCCCTGTTCATACTGTAGGTGACCAAATTGAAGAAGTATTGTGCTTAGTGGAACCAAACATTTCTAAACAACAAGCCCACATACGAGCGATAGCGCTTCTTCAGCAAGTTCTGATGCCAGAGCCGGAAAAGCTAATCAACAAATATTCGTTTGAATTGTCGGGTGGACAACGACAACGTGTGGTTATCGCTATGGCCATTGCCTCACGCCCAGACATATTAATTGCCGATGAGCCAACAACTGCACTGGACGTGACGACGCAAGCTGAAATTCTGTTGCTGTTTAAAAAACTCCAAGCTGAGCTTGGTATGGCGATACTGTTCATTACTCATGATTTAGGTGTTGTCGTGCAGATTTCCGACCGAGTAGTGGTGATGGAAAAAGGTCAATTGGTTGAGTGCGGTAGTGTTCGCCAAGTGTTTGAATGTCCTGAGCATCCTTATACTCAAAAGCTGATGGAAGCGACAAAGTCGTTAGAAAAACCATCAAAAGTTAAGGTGCCGTATGGTCTGCAACAAAGGCGGGAAATTAGGCCAATTTTAGATTTGAACGGAGTGAGCAAAGTTTTCCATAACCCTGCAAAAATGTTTAAGAAAAAAAGCACCATGACCGCAGTCGACAATGCTTGTCTCAAACTGTATCCGGGAGAGTCATTGGGTATTGTGGGGGAATCGGGATCGGGTAAGAGTACATTGGGACGAGCAATATTGGGTATGTCACCAGCGACATCTGGCACGATTCAATATGTTGATGAGGAGGGTGATGTTGAAATTGAATTGTCTAATTATAAACGCGCTGTACGTGACCCACTGTTTGCCGATCTTCGGCTTATTTTCCAAGACCCTTGGTCATCGTTAAACCCACGGATGACTGTGTTCGATATCATTGCAGAACCGCTTCTCAAATTACGCACTGACATGAACAAAGCGCAACGAGAAGAGCGAGTACGCAATATCATGAAATGGGTGGGACTACCGCCTCAGTTTTCAAGTCGCTATCCCCACGCTTTCTCTGGCGGACAGAGGCAAAGGATCGTTATTGCTCGCGCATTGGTGACAATTCCCAAGGTTGTGATTGCCGATGAAGCGACCGCTGCGCTTGATGTGTCATTACGCTCACAAGTGCTGGATTTGCTCATTGAATTCCAGAATGCTTATGGCACGGCATTCATCTTAATTACCCATGATATTGCCACAGTCAAGTATTTCTGCGACCGGGTATTGGTACTGCAACACGGAAAAATAGTTGAGCAAGGTTCGGTTGATCAAGTGATTTATCACCCGCAACAAGCGTATACACAGCAGCTCATTGCGGCTGTTCCTATCGCTGAATTGGCTCTGAAAATATCAACAGAGTTAGTTTAATTCTATTAATGGAAGCCTTCACGTTAGCGATATTGAGAAGGCTTGTTTCGCTAGAGGTTTGCATGAATATTTGGCACAAAATGTCTATCGTGAGTCGCTTTTATTTTGTTACTAGCTTGTTGCTGGCGGTTATCGCATTGATTGGTGGGACTGGTTTTTGGCAAAGTCAGAAACTCACTGAACAATTAGATTACATCGGCAAATTTTCGATGGATGAACTATCCCGATTGTCGGTTGTGGAAACTGAATTGGTCGAGTTAGAAGGGAATATCGCTCATTTCACGAGCGAAACGTGGAGAGAAGTCAGTGGACACGTTTTGACCCATGTGCAGTTTTCGAAAACAGAAGTTGTAGGAATTGACAAAGAGCACAGTGAATTGCATTTGCATTGGGTTATTCCAGATAGTTTTGAACAAGATTTTAAAAACCTGATGAGCATGATGGAACTGCATGATGAACTTCGCTCTGTACAGGCCAGACAAATTCAGCAGTACAAATTGATTTCGTCTCAGGTTAGACGTTTCATTTATACGCTGAACGCAACTGACAGAGCTCTCAACAATTCAAAGACAGTGGAAAACTTGAGTGACCTGCTTGATTCATTGATCGCTAACACAGATAAAGTATTAGATTCAACCAACCTCGAGGTCGTTAATACTCTGTTGGCTAATAATAAAGAGCTTAGTTTAGAGATTGGCAACATTATCAATGAACTATCGTCACGGACAGATAACTTATCGCACAGTGGCTTTGCATTGGTAAATTCATTGTTAGCTCATATTACTAACAATAAAGGTGTGACAGACAATCATTTGCAGATAATTAGGCTTTTTGAGAAAGAGAGAATGATGACAGAGAATATGTCTCATTCGGTAAGAGAGCAGATTAATGTTTTAGATGCGTTTAAGGATGTCCTCATCACTGAAGCACAAAATAAGGTCTTGCAAGTAAAAGACCAACAGAATCAATACATGTTACGCTTAGTTGTTTTCATCATCGCGGTTGGATTTCTATCCCTTAGTGTGGTGATCACAACATCTAGGCATATTCAGGCTGGTTTAAAAGCACTGAGTGAGGTGCTAAATGCAATGGCAAATAGAGACCTGACACTGCAAACCATTTATAGCGAAAGCAAAGAATTGGCTTGGCTGGCAAAGAATGTCGAATCCGTTCGAGAACTGCAGTGCGGCTTGCTAGGACAGTTGCAGCAGTCTTCCAATGCTCTGAATGACGTCGTTGAACATAATAGTGTCCATGTTCGTCAAACTGAGCAAGCCGTCAAAAACCAGGTTGAACTTACTGATGAAGTTGCTCTGTTAACGGAAGAAATGGAAGGTGTTATCAATCATGTCGCTCAGCAAGCAAAAGCAACGAATGATAAAATGTCGTTAGCGGTTGAAGAGTCACAAAAGGGTTATGAACATATCAAACTCAATGATAAATGCATCAGTTCTACATCCGTGTTGCTAGAGCAAACTGTTTCGACGATTGAACATCTGGTTAACGATGCTAAACACATTGAGTCTGCGCTTACAATGATCGAAGAGATTGCGGCTCGAACCAATTTGCTGGCTCTTAATGCAGCCATTGAAGCGGCGAGAGCAGGTCAACATGGGCAAGGATTCGCGGTTGTCGCTGATGAAGTCTGCCAGCTTGCAACGAATACTACGCAATCGACCAATGGCATTCTTGGAAATATTCAGTCACTGCAACATTCTGTTTCAGAATCCGTAAAACTGATACAACAGTGTAAAGCTAGCATGGTAGAAGCGACACACAGTTCGCAGATCTCTTATGATGCAGTGAAAGAGGTGAAGTTGTGTATTGATACTGCGGCTGAAATGTCTCACGCAATATCCGTGGCAACGGCGCAACAATTGACGACAAGTCAAATTATGGTTGAGAAATTGGCAGCAATCAAAATCAGTGCCCAAAGCAACAGTAGCCGTGTTGAAGCTCTGTCTGACAGTGTATTGGAGATAAAGCAAGTGTCGTCTAAACAACGAATTCTTGTCAGTGATTTTGTGATCTAATTGTGATGAAGATAATGTTTATGAATTGATATGTAATTGTTTGACTATGAGCCTTTTTTTGTGGGAAAGGCGATAAAACTGACTAAAACTGACTAAAACTGATAAATTTGACGATTAATTACTAAAAAAGATAACTGAAGCCTATTTTTTTTAAGCGCATTATTTTAAATTAACTGGCGGACGTTTAATCGTATGGAAACATGTTTTAGTTTTTTTGAACGCTGCCCTGTGCAGCATTCTGGTTAAATCGAGCTCATGCCAACTGTCTATTGGGCGATATAGAGTATGTCGATAAAAATGAATATTAAAAATAGGTAAGACAAGATGACAGCTGACAAGCAACCCGAATCGGTATCATCCGTATTAAAAACATTCGGTATTTTACAGGCGCTTGCGACGCAGAAAGATATTGGCATCAGTGAGTTAGCTCAAAGATTGATGATGTCGAAAAGTACGGTTTATCGTTTTCTACAGACGATGAAATCTCTTGGTTATGTCTCTCAGGAAGGAGAGACAGAGAACTATTCGCTAACTCTAAAGTTGTTTGAATTAGGCTCGGCAGCTTTGGAATACGTTGATTTGGTGGAATTAGCGAATGGTGAAATGCGCCGTATCTCTGATCTCTCTATGGAAGCTCTTCACTTAGGTGCTCTGGACGGTGATAGTATCATCTACGTGCATAAGTTAGATTCCAAATACAACTTGCGTATGCAATCGCGTATAGGACGTCGCAATCCTCTTTACTCAACAGCAATTGGTAAAGTATTGCTTTGCGTGCGCCCTGAACAAGAAGTTCGAGATATCCTTTCTGAAGTCGAGTTTGTTCAAACAACTGAACGTACCCATAAAGATGTGGATTCGTTATTGGTTGAATTGGCGCTAGTGAAAGAGCAAGGTTTTGCCGAAGACGTTGAAGAGCAAGAAATTGGTTTAAGATGTATTGCTGTACCGGTTTATGATCGCTTTAACCAAGTGATTGCGGGTCTAAGTATTTCTCTTCCAACCATTCGCTTTACCGAAGAGAAGAAAGCAGAATATATTTGTGAACTTCATGCGGCTGCTCGTCGTATTTCACAAAAATTAGGCTGTACAGAGTATCCGTACGCAGACTAATTGGTAGACATTTCAATGAAAAGCCGTATGTAGTTTATCTATGTGCGGCTTTTTTGCTTTTGTTTGGTTGAAAATTGACCATTAAATTTCTCCAGAATGGCATTATCCTCTTATACCATATATGGACCCTCTCTTATTGCAAGAGACAATCATGATAATTTCTGATACTCAATTGCTCCCATATATTCGGCTTTGGGTATCAGATTACCCGCCTTGATGAATATCCGAACCTAGCTTTCATATCATTCGTCGCGGCTTCAATGAGCCCTTGGTATAACCTGATTGGAACTAGGTGGTTATGAGCCTTCAATCATCATATTGTTTCTTTGGCAATTTGTTGAAAAGGTACCTCTGGTTATTC
>NZ_JBKEBW010000090.1:0-111043 GCF_047973365.1 Vibrio sp.
AATAGCTTGATATAAAAGTGAAACATCAGCCTCAAACAAAGCGTCTAGTGTCCGGCCAAGGACGTCATCCGTTAAATGGTGGGCTTCAATGTCTTTCGCGAGCAATCGTGCAATCGGTTTTGTCTCAAAAAAGTCGGAAAACATATGCAGTGTTCGACTGTGAAAGCCTAATCCGTTCAGGATCATAGCGAGTACGGCATCACCGTGAGAGACATTGTGGTCAGACGTTTTAGGAATAATCCGGTCAATAATACGAGGTAAGCCAACTTCATGACAAAAAGCAGCAACTAATCCAAGGTGATCTAAGCGTTTAATGACAGGTTGTGAAATAGGCATAGTGAGCGACCCTTAAATAACAGTAATAGATCAAAACTGAGGATCGGGGTCAAGAGCGTGCTTACATTTTTTATCATTAGTGATCACGGGATCACACTATTTTAAATCTCAAATTAGCTGCGGAATAACGGTTCGAAAAACAGCATGAATTTTTGAACAATATTTTGGTTTGCGGGGAGCCGATCACCTTACGTGTGCGAAATTCACTGGTTAACTTTAAGAATAGAAATATTCTCGGCTCTATTATTGTGCGTAATGCCGAATTGGCGATGAAGTATATCAAAGCCAATAATGTGTTTACTGTTACCTATTCATCGTTTATGTCGCTGACTTCTGAGCGCCATTTTAAAATTTCTAATCTACTGAATACTGCATTAGATAATAATGAATTTTATATTCACTACCAACCTCAGGTCAGCTCGCTAAGCGGCAAAATTATTGGTGTTGAGGCATTGATACGTTGGGAAAATGAAGAGTTAGGTCAGATTTCACCGACAGACTTTATTCCTATCGCCGAGAAGAAAGGGATCATCGGCGATATTTGTGATTTTGTGATCAATCGGGCTTGTGCTGATATACAGGAAATTAGCCCGAATGGTGAAAATGCTCTGACGATTTCGGTCAATATTTCACCCAGTCAGTTGATGAGCAAGGGATTTGTTGAGAACACGATGCGGACCATTAACCAGACAGGTATAGACCCACACCGCCTGGTTTTTGAAATCACCGAAGGGACGTTCCTCGGGGATGTGCCGGGCACCGTCGTCATTATTGAACAACTAAAAGCGTTTGGTATTAAATTTTCAATTGATGATTTTGGTACGGGTTACTCATCGCTGAGCTATTTGTCGAAGTTACCGGTTGACGAAATTAAGATTGATAAGAGCTTTATTAACGATTTGGCCAAAGACGAGGATGCTTACAAATTAGTGAAAAGTATTTTTGCTGTGGCGAATATTAAAGAGTTAACCATTGTTGCTGAAGGTGTTGAGACGCAAGAACAGTCGCAGATTTTAACCAATTTAGCCTGCCATTTGCTGCAAGGGTATTACTTTTCTAAACCGGTCGGTTTTAAAGAACTGCTCAACACGATCAATGAAAATATAGAAAAAATTAATGGTTCTGCCAAATAAATTATTATGAATGACTCATTTAATCCATGTTCCGTAATCGGCGAATTATCCTTATGATGAGCAATTTTTTATATATTATGCGCAAACTGGTCATTATTGCTTTGAGCATGTGGCTACTTCCTGTGTTTGCCCAGCCGGTTTATAAAGTCGCGACCTGGGGTGACGATTTTACCAGTCATATCCTGTTTGATTATGCGGCTAAAAAATTAGCCATTGGTGTTGAATACGTCAATTATTCTTCACATTTGCAGGTGATCGACGCGGTGGAACGTGGCGAGGCCGATTTCGCGGCTAACATCAGCTATAACGAACAACGTCAGCAGCGGGTGGCATTTTCTGAACCGACGAATGTCATGTCTGCTTTCTTTTACTACAAGAATATGCGTTTTACTGAAAATGATGTGAGTCGTGTTGCCATCAGAAAAGGAAGTGAATACCTGCGTAATGTTCAGCAGTATAACGATCAATTGAGCGTTACTGAATTCAGCGAATTGTCGGAAGCGATCGCATTGCTGGAAAGTGGTCAGGTTGATGGTGTGTTGGGCTCCATCAATCATATGAGTGCTATGGTGGAGCAGAACTATATTCCCTTTATGGTTAACCACCGTATGGTGATACCGCCGGTTTCTGTCATTGCTACTAAGGGTAAAGAGCCTGAGTTATTGGCACAACTGGCGCAGTTGTTCCAGTCCAAAGAGGTGCAAGAACTGTTGCGTGAACGGGTCGCGCGTTATCAGCATGCGATGCAAAAACGTGTTTTACAGCAATTGGTTGTTGCTAAAGGTATCGACCCTTCTAAACCTTTACGGGTTAAATTGGAGGATTATCCCCTTTATGTTAACTACCATCCAAATGGTAAGGTGGATGGCATTAGTGCTGAAGTGGTCGCCCAAAGCTGTGAACTTATGCAATTACGCTGTGACATTGTCAGTAAATCTGGTGAAGCCTGGCAGCATATGTACAATGAGCTTAAAAGCGGTGATATTGATTTGCTTACGCCCATCGTGGAGACAAAAACGCGGAGCGAAGATTTTTACTTCAGTCGCTACTATTATCAGCCACAAGCCATTATGGTAAAGCGTCAGGGGTATAAAAATCGGGTTTATCGTTCGGTGAATGAGATGTTGGCGGAACGTATCGGGGTGATTGAAGGCGCGTTTTTCGATCAGTTACTCAGCCAAAAGTTACCGACAAGCAATATTTATACTTTTCATTCTCAGCGAGACCAAATTGAAGCGCTAATTAATGGCGACGTTGATTATATTACCATGACACAGATGTCTTACCGTAAGTTGCTCAGTGATAGTGAATACCTGCTACCCATAGTGAAAGATGAACTTATCGGTGTTTTCCATTCCTACAACCACAGCATTGGTTTCACGCGCTCGGAGCAGGGAGCAAAGCTGGAATCACTCTTCACGTTGGCGATTAAACTCCTAGATGTTGAAGCGATCATTAATAAATATAAACAGCAAAAAGACTGGCAGACCAATCTGTTTCTGCAACAAAAGGCCGCTCAGCGTATGCAAATCGCTTTTAGTGTTGTCTTGGTTGTTTTATTGCTTGGTGGCTGGACCTGGTATCGTCGGGCTATGATTGATGATTTGACCAAACTCAATAATCGTGCAGCGTTATACCGCTATCACCGTAAGGGGTTAACTGCTGGTCAGGTTTTAGTGTACATGGACGTTAACCGCTTCAAACATATCAATGATAATTATGGGCATAAGATCGGTGATCAGATATTGATCTTTCTGAGCAAGATGATTAAGAAACAGTGGCCGGGACGAGCTTACCGTATCGGTGGTGATGAGTTTATTTTGATTGGCAAACTGGATGAAGATGAACTCTCCTCACTGATGATTGATATCGGTCAGTTCGACTATGTCAATTCAGATAATGGTGTGCAAATCAAGGTTAAGACTTCCTTTGGTATCGTAACAGGAAACAAGGTGGCTGTGGATATTGATCATGCTATGCACCAAGCCGATGTCGCAATGTATCAAATGAAGCAACAACGGCATACCGAGAAGAAAAATAGCGCCTAGGTTCCTTGGGTATTAAAAGTCGTCAGTATGATTCAATCTTGCAATATTGAGATATTTCCTACGTTAAGTTCACTTTCGGGTGCACTGAGCCGGTTCGTTAAGCAAGGTAAAATGGGGGCGGATAAAGGCTGTTTTACTGGTGAATTGATTTTGCGAGTTTGGATTGTTTTACTACTGATAATTTGTAATACAAGCTTCGCTGCTGTGACTCCTGAACGCTATCGCATTGCGATTACTTCAGGTGATGTGGTGGCATTAACGCTGTTTCAAGCTCTGGAAGAGAAATTAGGTCTGGAGTTTGACTACGATTGGCACACAAGTATGAGTGACACGCTCTCATCGGTGATCCGTGGCGAAGCGGATTTTGCCGCCAATTTTGTTTATCTTGAAGAGCGTGCCGGGCTGCTCGATTTTTCCGACCCGACCAATGTTATTTACTCACTTTATTTTTATAATCAGCCAAAAGAGATCGATGAAATAGAGCGTGTCGCCGTGCCCTATGGCACCGTCTATGCTGATATTCTGCACCGGGATTATCCGAACGTTCGTCTGGAAATGTTTAATAGCTTTGAACAGGCTTACGAATTACTGAATTCTCACCAGGTAGACGGTATCCTTACGACACTATCAAGCCTGGATCTGCTGCTGGAAGGGAGCTTTGCGATTCTTGTTAACCATCAGTTATCCATGCCTCCGGCAAGACTCATTGCTCCTAAAGGTCGCCATCCTGAATTGCTCAATCAGTTAGCTGAAACGGTACGTGGTGAAGAGATACAGAGAAAAATCCGTGAAGTGGGTGAGTTCTATCATCTCAATATCCGCAAACAAACACTCGCCTTGCAATTTCAAAATAGTGGTTTGGATGTCAACCGCAGCTATCGGATGAAAGTAGAAGATAATGCTCTATTCTCTGCTTTTCAGGCTGGGGGAGGTGTTGAAGGGATCGCCTCTGATATTGCTTTTCAAGCGTGCGATTTATTACACATCTCTTGTTTGTTGGTCAATGAGTGGGATGAACCATGGAAGCAGATGTATCAAGACTTGCAACAACAAAAGATTGACTTACTACTGCCTATGGCAATAACCAAAGAACGAGAGCAATTATTTAATTTTAGCAAACCTTATTACAGCCCGAACGCAATTTTGGTGAAGAGAAAAGGTTACAACCATAATGCATACCACACAATCTCAGAATTAGTTGGTGAGCGTATTGGTGTATTACAAGGGAAGTTTTTTGAAACATTATTGAATAAGATGCTACCGGGCAAGACGCTTTATACCTATAAAAGTCAACCAGCCATGTTACAGGCATTATTGGATAACAAGGTCGACTATATCTTTGTTACCCGGGTGACATTTAATCAATTTTTACGCGAATCGAAACAGATTCTGCCGATTGAAGAAGACAGAGCAATAGGGCCGGTTTATTCTTATAATCTGTCGATCGGCTTTCCCGCTAATGAAGAGGGTGAAAAACTAGCCACCTTCTTCTCTGCGGCTATGCAGCTGATTGATATTCCTAAAATCGTTAGTAAATACGACGCTGTGCCAGATTGGTATCACACCACAGTTAAACAAAATCAAGCACAAAAATATAATCAGATGATCTTTCTGCTTGGGTTGATTGTGGTTATGGGGTTTGTTGTGATTTTTTATCGACGCTCTATGATTGATGATTTAACCCATTTGAAAAACCGACGAGCCTTGAATTTTCGTTACCGTCGAGGGGTGAGTAACAATTTGCTGTTTGTCTACTTAGATATCAATAAATTTAAGTCTATCAATGATACCTATGGGCACCAGATAGGTGATAGTGTTCTGAAACAACTGGCAAAACAGATCAAGCGTCACTGGCCGGGACAAGCTTATCGTATTGGTGGTGACGAATTTATTCTGGTCGCAAAATTGAAATCCGCTCCTTCTTTAGCCGATATTTGTGAGTTTTATTTTGCTAATGAGCAACGCGGCATCAATATGTTGGTTAAAACATCGGCAGGGGTGGTTGCTATTAATCAAGACATGTCTTTGGATGCAGCACTGAACCTGGCTGATGTCAAAATGTATCAGCATAAAAAAGGTCTTATTTGAGGCAGTGTAATATTATTATTCGCGCTCTTGTTTTGAATTCTCTCTTCATCTCGTTTAGAGTCTTTAGTCTGATAAATGTCGTTAAAAAGACATGGCTCGTTACAGAACAGTAGCTCGTTAAAGAGAAATAACTCGACAAGGAAAGCAGAGTGAAGAAACCGGCGCGAAATCTCCATCCCTCGCTAACCATAGCTAAAGCACCTTCTGAAGTGTTTATGAACTTTGAAGCCTTCCTATCAAACACAGAAACGCGGGTTCACAGTCACTCTTGGGGTCAAGTTCAGCTTATCGCTGGTGGTATATTGGAAATGGAAGCGGAAGATACCCGATTCCTAGCACCGCCACATCTTGCGATATGGGTGCCAGCGGGAACGCGCCATAAGAGTTTCAATCGAAAGCCTCTGGATTACTGTTCAATCAATATTTCGCTGGAAATGACACACGCTTTCCCGACCAATACGAGTCTGATTACCGTTACGCCGATAGTCACCGCAATCATCGACGATTTTCGTATGCGTGAAATCAGTGTGGCAGAAAGTGATGAAGATAAACGTCTGTTACAGGTATTGATTGACCAGCTTGCGACACGAGAAATGCAGCAGCACTTTTTACCGTCGAGTCATCATAAATATCTGGCACCGATCTTAGCGGCGGTGGAAGAGAATCCGACCGATAACACCAGTTTGCAACAATGGGCAGAGCGAGTGCACGCGACTGAGCGAACACTTGCCCGCTATTGTCAAACGGAGCTCGGTATGAGTTTTACCGAGTGGCGATTGCGTGTTCGCTATCTCCATTCCATGGATTTGCTGCGTAGCGGGCAGTCGGTGAAAGAGGTTGCACTGACATTGGGATACAACCAAGCCAGCCCGTTTATCGCGATGTTTAAAAAATACTCCGGACAGACGCCGGAGCAGTATAAGAACCGGTTATTGACCTGAAACTTTACGAATAACATAATCCAGCGCCCCAACCACAGCAGCAACCTGAGCGTCGTTACACTCCTCGTCGGTTACTTTTGGGCTGTCAGGGTAGACTTCTGTTGTTGTGCCGTATTGGCAATTGGTTACGCCACCGCATAGCCCAAGTTTCTTCATTGGGTAAAGAATCACACCCTGTTGAACCACATCTGAGCCGATGATCTGTCCATTGGCATCAGCCGGAGCAATGTGCGTCACTTTCGCAACCGATGCAATAACCGCCGCTTGGAACTCAAGTTGTGGCAATTCAGTGTCGCCAACGGTGTAAAAACCGTCTGGAATGCTGTCGGCTTGGTAGGCGATACCATCGCGAGCCGCTAAAGCCGGGCGAAATTCTGTTTCATCAGTGTCTGTGGTTTCATGTAAATCGATATGAACCAATACTTCTTGCGGCAGGCTGGCGACTAATGCCATCAGATTGGCTGCCTCTTCCGCAGGGCTATCAGCATAAAACGAACGGTTAGGGTCAATCGCGTTTGGATTCCAGCGGTTGATGGTTTCGTATCCCCAAGGGCTGACACAAGGTGCTGCAATAATATTGAAGTGCTGCTGGTAGCGCTTGGCTTCGGTAGCCATGAATTTCAGTGCGCCATGAACGCCACTGGTTTCGTAGCCGTGAACACCACCGGTAATTAATACGGTGGGTTTATTCTCATGCCAATTCTTGCTCTTAATCGCGAACAACGGGTAACGCTCTTTGTCATATGACAAGGCACCATACTGCTGCACAACAAATTCGTTTTCCAGCGCTTTGATTTTTGCTACAACTTGTTGTTGATATTCACGTTTAATGGTTGTGGTTGCTCGCCATTGTAGGCGTTCATCCTCTCCCCATTTTTGACCAGGGGTTCCGATTGGGTAAGCTTGTGAATTGTTCATTACTTTCCTTGGAATAATTATTCTCATGCCATAGGATGAGCGTTGTTAAAGATGTTTCATCATTTCTGACAGGCTGCTATGTTACCTGTTGTTTTGTTCAAACCCAAAAGAGAATCTTATATGGCTGGAGCTAGCTTACTCACTTTGTTAGACGATATTGCAACTGTGCTTGATGATGTGGCTGTGATGTCGAAAGTGGCAGCAAAGAAAACGGCGGGCGTGTTAGGTGATGATTTGGCCCTGAATGCCCAGCAGGTTTCTGGTGTGGCTGCAGAACGAGAAATACCGGTGGTGTGGTCGGTGGCGAAAGGCTCGTTTCGTAATAAAATGATCCTTGTACCTGCGGCATTGGTGATCAGCTCTTTTGTTCCTTGGCTGATTATGCCTTTATTGCTGCTAGGTGGTCTATTTCTCTGCTTTGAAGGTGCAGAAAAAGTGCTAGAGAAGCTGTTTCATTCTGCTCCGCAAAAAGAGCCAGAAGAGGCAATGGCTGAACTAAAACAAGTCAGCGTTGAAGAGTACGAAAAAAGTAAAATAGGTGGTGCAATTCGTACCGACTTTATTCTTTCTGCTGAAATTATCGTGATTGCTTTGGGTACAGTGCAAGGCAAAGAGATGATGACGCAAATCGTAGTGGTAAGCCTTATCGCCATTATTATGACGGTAGGCGTTTATGGTTTAGTAGCTGGTATTGTGAAACTCGATGACCTTGGCTTTTATCTGGAAAGGAAATCTAAAGGTGAGGGTTTGTTAGCAAAATTGGGTGGCGTGCTGGTTTCGTTTGCGCCTAAGCTAATGAAAGGTCTGACTGTTGTTGGTACCGCAGCAATGTTCTTGGTCGGTGGCGGCATTGTTGTTCATAACGTGCCGTTCATTCATCACTGGGTCGAACCTATTATTATGAAACTGCCTGACTTAAGCTTGGTTAATGCCTTGGTTCCCACTTTACTGAATGGCATCATCGGCGTTGTTGCTGGTTTAATTGTGGTGGCGGGTATGGAAATCATCCATAAATTAAAAGGACATTAATATTTATTTGGTGATTTGTCGCTAGGCGAATAGACTAGCGCTTTTCCAAATTGGGTGACAACTGTTATGCAATGCGAGTTCTTTACTCAGCAATTATGTACTTCCTGCACGAATTGCGCTCAGCCTTATCAACAACAGGTTTCTGTTAAAGATGCCGAGCTGAAGAATTTGCTCGCTGACCTTAATCCAGAGCAGTGGTTATCGCCCGTCACTAGCAGTGAAACTCGCTTCAGAAACAAAGCTAAAATGGTGGTGCTTGGTGCAGCGCATGCACCTATTCTTGGTATCGAAAACACGCTTAATGGTGAGCCGCTTTCTTTAACGCATTGCCCATTGTATCCGCTAGAAACACAGCAATTACTGAGCTATTTGGAAAACTGGATCCGTATTTCAGGCATCCCTCCGTACAACAAAAACAAAAAGAAAGGTGAGTTGAAATTCATCTTACTGACTCGCAGTGAGCACGATGGAAAGTTTATGTTACGTTTTGTGGCACGCAGTAAAGAGGTATTACCGCGTATCACCAACAATTTGCACCGCTTGCTCGCAGATTTTCCTAACATTGAAGTAGTTTCAGTCAATATTCAACCTATACACATGGCGCGTTTGGAAGGGGATGAAGAGATCTTTTTGACCGAACAAGAGTATTTGATTGAGCGCTTCAACGATGTACCACTGGTTATTCGTCCTAAGAGCTTTTTCCAAACCAACCCGAAGGTTGCACAATCGCTTTACGCGACGGCAAGAGAGTGGGTAAGGGAAATTGCACCAAACAAAATGTGGGATCTGTTCTGCGGTGTCGGTGGCTTTGCGCTGCATTGTTCAACGCCAAAAACGGAAGTGATTGGTATTGAGATTGAGCCGGAAGCGATTGCCAGCGCGGAACGCTCTGCGCAGGAGATGGGTATTGATAACTTAAGTTTTGCTGCGTTGGATTCCGCTCAGTTCTCTCATTCACAAAATTCAGCGCCGGATCTTGTGCTGGTCAATCCACCACGCAGAGGTCTTGGTAGCAGTTTGACGGACCAGTTGGAAGCGCTTGCGCCGAAGCATATTGTTTACTCAAGCTGTAATCCTCACACCATGAAAGAAGATGTGAAGCACTTACCGAGCTACAAAGTGGTTAAAGTTCAATGGTTTGATATGTTTCCGCATACCAACCACGCAGAGGTGTTAACGTTATTGGTAAGAGGCAGCGACTGATTATTGGCAGGCGCATTTTAAGGTTGATGAGTACTATGGCATTTCGGCTCTTTATTTTTCTTCTATCACTGTCCATTAGCTGTGTTTCATTTGCACAAACTGAAGTGCAGCATCAGCATTCGATAAGGGCTGATTTAGTCAAAGTCGATAAATCCAAGCGTCGCATGTATTTGCTTTTTCAAGGTGAAGTATTTAAACAGTATCGAATAGCGTTAGGTAAAAGCCCTAAAGGTCATAAGTTGCAAGAAGGTGACCAACGCACACCAGAAGGACGTTATTATCTCGATGAGATTCTTCCAGAATCGCAGTTCTACCGTGCAATGAAATTAAATTATCCCAATTTAAGGGATAAAAGGCGCGCAGAAGCTGACGGTGTTGACCCTGGCGGTGATGTTGAAATTCATGGCTTGAAGGAAGGTTTCAACGGTGATCCCAACTTCATCCAAAGCTTTGATTGGACCAATGGTTGCATCGCATTAACCAACCAAGAAATGGATGAATTCATCACACTCGTGCCGATAGGTACGCCGATAGAGATTGAATGGTAGATTTGGGTAGCAAAAAGGGGTAATGAATACACTTACCCCTTTTGTCGTTTAACGTAGAATTATCTACAACCCACTTGTCATGTGTAAACTGTAGAACAAACCTCGGCCTACTAACTCAGAAGCTAAAATCAGTACCAGAGCAATAGCTAAGTTGACCTGATTAACGCGCGACTCATTTATCATTGGCAATACCCATATGAGTAAGCCCGCTAATAATAGGACAACCTGAACGCCAAGATAACAGCCTAAACCATTAACCAATTCCGATGCTTTTACTACCGAGCTTTGAATATCACCAACAAGGTTCGCTTTACCAACGGTTACAGCCAAACTGATTGTGACGGCAACAAATGCCAATATGATGATATTACGGTCGATCGTGAAGTGAGTGTCATTAGCAACAACGATAACCAGTTGTGAGAGTAGTAAACCTCCAACAACCATCGTCATGATAAAACTCAGCGGGGTGTATGCATTAAACCAAGTTGGAATGGTATCAATCATGTAAACATTGATCATTGAGTACATAAAGACACAGCCCATCGCCATCGCCGCAACCATTAACGCTTTTTGTACACCAGCACTACCTTTATTCAATACTGACAGCAGCCATTGCAGACCACCAACAGCAAAGAACGCAGCACCAAAAAACACCTCATTTGATAACCAAGCCGAACCCAGTTGATTAAAGGAGTTAAACGCACGTAACGGTGAGCCTAAGTGAGTCAGAGAGAACAAAAAGCCTAGACCCATAATTGCCCAAAGCACAAACATCGGCACTTTATAACTGTTTATTTGGTCAACATCATATCCCTTAACTAGAGCACGAGCGCTGACAAGTAGGTAAGCACCAACAGCAGTTTGAGCTAATACGGTGAAAAAGATTAAAGAATACTCATGGAAAATCATCTTAAACCTCCTTCGGGTTTGCTAGGAAACCACTCGTGTCGCCAGTCGGCTTGGCATTTTTGTTTAGCTTAATCACAATGTTTGGCAAGGTTAAACTTGATGATGGTAGTGGAGCAACATCAGCCGTTGAGCCATATTTCTCACGTAGAACTTGAATTTCACCAAACTCAAGCGCTCGTAGTGGGCAAGATTCAACACAAATAGGTTGTTTACCTTCTGCTACTCGTTCATAACAGCCGTCACACTTAGTCATGTGACCTTTTTCTTTGTTAAATTGCGGTGCGCCGTAAGGGCAAGCATTACTACAATGCTGACAGCCAATACACACATCCTCATTAACAACCACTAAACCATCTTCTGCACGTTTATGCATTGCACCCGACGGACACACCTTGACACAAGCAGGGTTTGAACAGTGATTACATGCAATAGATAAGTAGTATGAGAACACATCTTTTTGGATCCATGTGTTACCATCTTGCACAAAACCACCACCAGCATATTCATATACACGGCGATAGTTACGCTTGATATCTAAATCGCGGTAATCTTTACAAGCAAGCTGGCAAGTTTTACAACCTGTGCATTTACTTGTATCTATGTAAAAGCCATATTGTTTCATTACAAACCTACCTTACGCTTTATTAACTGCTTTGATTTGAACCAAGTTAGAGTGCTGAGGATTACCCTTGGCAAGCGGACTTGGACGCTGAGTGGTTAACACGTTGATTGAACCTGCGTGATCCACCTTCTGACCATCCGGTGAATACCAGGCACCTTCACCTAACGCAACAACACGAGGCAAAATACGCGGTGTCACTTTAGCCGGAATATGAACTTCACCACGATCGTTATAAATGGCTACCATGTCGCCGTTCTTAATGCCGCGCTCTTGTGCATCAATCGGGTTAATCCATACTTCCTGACGAGCGACAGCTTTAATTTCTGCTACGTTACCGTAGGTTGAGTGACAACGCGCCTTGTAGTGGAAGCCCGTTAATTGCAGTGGGTACTTCTCAGCAAGCGGGTCGTTATGACCTTCAATTGAGTCAACATAAATGGGTAGTGGGTGAATCACTTCGCCCTCTTTCAATTCCCACTCTTTCGCAATATTCGCCAATGTTTCAGAGTAGATTTCAATTTTACCACTTGGTGTGGTTAGCGGATTCGCTTGTGGATCTTTACGGAAATTTTCATAAGCAATGAAATCACGCTGATACTGACGCTTATAGATACCAATCTTTTTCATCTCTTCGAAAGTTGGCAATGAAGGATCTAACTTGCGAGTTTCAGCATACAAATGTTCGATCCACTCTTCCTGAGTTCGCCCTTCTGTAAACTCTTCACCGACGCCCATGCGTTTTGCAATTTCAGAACACATTTCATAAATGCCTTTCGCTTCAAACTGAGGCTCTATGGCTTTTTGTGCATAGATAAAATACGGAGCATTTGATGCTTTGCCATCCATCGCCCAGTCATCTTGTTCGGATGTGGTTAAATCAGGCAAGATAATATCCGCGTATTTTGCAGAAGAGGTCATATGGTTATCGATCACCACAATCATTTCACACGCTTTATCGTCTTGTAGGATGTCGTGAGTGCGGTTGATATCTGCATGTTGGTTAACCAGACAGTTACCTGCGTAGTTCCATATCATTTTGATTGGATTTGCTAAACGCTCTGCACCGCGAACACCATCGGTTTTATCTGTCATTTCATGGTGACGATAGATAGCATCTGTCCATAAGAACATTGAAATGGATGTTTTGATTGGATTTGCTACTTTTGGAAAGCGTACAAACGGGATGCTGATATCACTTTCACGCGCACCAGTTGAACCGCCTGTAACACCCACAGAGCCAGTTAACAGCGATAGCATAGCAATCGCACGCGAAGCTAACTCACCATTAGAAGTACGTTGTAACCCCCAACCTTGATGGATAGCACAAGGCTTACTTGTACCCATTTCACGCGCGAGTTTAACAATGGTATCAACAGGGATACCGGTAATTTTCGATGCCCATTGCGGTGTTTTTTCTACACCATCTTCACCTTTGCCTAAAATGTATGACTTATAGTCACTGTTTTTAGGTGCTGATTTAGGGAGAGTTTTCTCGTCATAACCGACACAATATTTATCAAGGAAAGCTTGATCAACTAAATCTTCAGTAATTAATACGTGCGCTAAAGCAGCGACTAGTGCCGCATCGGTAGAAGGGCGGATTGGGATCCACTGATCTTCTCGACCGCCAGCAGTATCGGTGTAACGCGGATCGATAATGATAGTTCTGGCATTCGACTTATTTTTGCTCTCTACATAGTGATGTATTAAGCCTCCGCCAGACATACGTGTTTCGGCTGGATTATTACCAAATTGAATATTCAGTTTAGTATTTGCCAGATCAGAGAACGAGTTGTTCAGTGCCCAGCCACCATAGGTATGGTGTAAACCCTCCGCGATTTGGGCTGTGGAGTAGTCACCATAATGATTTAAGTAACCACCACATAGATTCATTAAACGCGCGACAAGAGTGGATGCTGGCGGCCATGATTTAGTCACGGTACCACCTAGCGTACCTGTACCATAATTCAGGTAGATAGAGTCATTACCGTAATCTTTGATCAAACGTTTCATCGTTTCAGCAATTTCATCGTATGCTTCTTCCCAGCTAATACGTTTAAATTTGCCTTCACCACGTTTACCCACACGTTTCATTGGATACTTCAAACGATCTGGGTTGTAAACACGTCGACGCATAGAACGACCACGCAAACAGGCGCGAACTTGCGGGCTATTGCCAAATTTGTCATCACCAGTGTTATCTGTTTCAACGTATTTTATTTCACCATTTTGCACATGCATACGCAGTGGACAACGAGAACCGCAGTTGACGGTACATGCACTCCAAATAACTTTTTCGTCGTTAACAGGCTCAGCTGCATTCACTGAACTCGATTTAAAAGGTAGGCTAATACCACTGGCTAACGCTGCCGCGCCACCTACGGCAGACGTCGCTTTAATAAACCCACGACGAGTCAGGCTCATTAATTCAGATTGCTGTTTTTGTTTCGTCATAGTTGGATGCCTCAACATAATTTACACTTAACACTTTAGTGGTAAATTGTTGTTGTTCAAATGGTGACAACAGTTCCAGTTGATATAAATCAAAGTGAATATTAATTTAACTTTTTATTGCCTTTTATTAGATGCATTTTGAGCCGCATATGCAAAAATGACACTCTGTAAAGGTTGGTTAAATAATTGAAATGAAAATGATTATCCATAAGATTAAGATTTTAGGCAGTCTGTTCTATCAGAAATACAGTCAAGCTGAATCTATAGAACTTGTAGAAGCATTGGTTGCTGAGAACGTACTTCAAGCCAGCACTCTCGATGAACTAAAATCATTAAGCTCTGAACAACTTGAACAAGACTTTAGTGCGTTATTTGAAGGTATTGGTTTTATGCCAGTTCCGCCGTGGGGATCCGTATATCTAGATAAAGAGCAAGTACTGTTTGGTGAGTCAAATGTTCAATATTGCTTATTCTTAAAACAGCACGGTATCGTTCTGAATTCGGGTCAACGTGAGCCGGAAGATCAATTTGGATTAATGTTGCTAGCCTGTGCTTATCTCTTAGAACAAGATAAAACACACGCGGCTTACGAGTTACTTGGTCAACATTTAATGCCTTGGGGATTGACCTATCTTGATCAACTGACACAAAAAGCACCAAATGTTTTTTACCAGCAGTTGGCTAGTGATGTATCACTATGGTTGAAAGAACTGGTTGAAGAGTTCGGCATTGAAGTCGTTGAGAAGAAAGTATACTTGAGATGAATGAATTGATAGATCACAGCAGACGTGGTTTCCTCACTCGTCTGAGAAATCCCGTTGAATGCATCAATCAACAAGAAACGACACCTCGGTTGGTCGCAAGACCTCCTCATGCGGTGGATGAAGCTTTGTTCGTTCATCTTTGTGATGGCTGTGCAAAATGCCAACAAGTTTGCCCGAACAATATCATTGAAATTGACGCCCAGTTAGCTCAACTTAATCTTGATTACAATGAGTGCAGTTTATGTGGAGAATGTGTAAAAGCGTGTTCTACTAATGCATTGCATTATTCAGCTCCAGTGTCTATAAACTTGCGCCCACACTTTACACAAAGTTGTAATAACTACTTAAATATTGACTGCCAGCAATGCAAAGGCGTATGCCAGAATAACGCAATTTTAATTCAACCTGACGAGCTTCCTTATCTAAATATAGATCTATGTAATGGTTGCGGTCAGTGCCGTTCAAGCTGCTACGCGAACGCAATTGTCATGCAACTCTATAACCCTAATTAATTACCACTACTTTACTCTCAGCTCTTGAGGTGTAAGTGAAATAACCGACTGTATTAAACTATGCAGATGCTGGGTAAACGGCTCTTGTCTGTGACTTTGTTTGAAAAAAGATGAGAGTGAGTAATCAATATTGTTATCTAACTTTATGGCCTTCACTTTTGCACTGTCATAGATAAAATCAGGCAAAAATGAGACCGATGGTACGCTTTGTACAATGTCGTAGGCCGTTGATAATGAATCCACATAAGCGACTTTTGTTGGTTCGAGATCGAGTTTTTCTAATAGGCGATAACGATGCTCATTCCAGGAAGCCAATTTGGAGACAATCAACAAATGATCAAGGACATCATCTAATTTAGTAATAGTCACATCAGGGTGACAGGCCAAATAAACTTGATGCTCGTAAAGATATTGTTGAGCAATGCTTTTATTGGTTTCAAAGTCACTGAAGTGAACGCCGATATCTACCTCTCCTGCCGTAATACCATCGAGCGTATTTTTGCCCCAACGTCGAATATGAAATGTCGCTTGGGGAAAATGTTGCAACAATACAATAGTTAACTTTGCCGCTGTATACTGATAAATATAAGAGTTAAGCGCAATCACAATCGGCTGGGTATATTGTGAATAGTCAGTACGAGACGTTGTTGCTTGCTTGATTACATTCGCGATTTGGTTGTAAGACTGCTCAATTTGTGGGGCCAGTTGCTGCACTAACGGAGTCAGTTCCATCCCTTGAGCGCTACGGATAAAAATGGGGTCATTCAGCCTTTCACGCAGCTTACTTATATCTCGGCTGACGGCACTTTCAGACTTGTTAAGAATATCTCCCACCTTCTTTAAGTTCGGATTGTGATAGAGCAAAACCATCGTTTTCATCAACTCTAACGGCAAATCCAGATAACGCTGCTGTAGATCCATATCTCCCACCTTCTTGCAATAAATGCAAGGTAATCTTAACTATCATTACGTTATGTACAAGAGCAAAATCATATTTATTTAATCCAACAAACAGAAGACAATAGATATGAAAATGAAAGCTCTGAACATAGCGGTAAGCTCTGTACTGACCTTAACCGCAACCTTTGCAGTGGCAGCTAGCAATGCGGATTTTAGCTCGCCCTATATGAATGCTAAAGACACACCACTCACTCATCTTCCTGACAGCGGTAACAACGCAAAAGTCAATCAGGAAACGGCGTCATTCTGGAATTTAGGCAAATATAGCGAAAAGCGTGTTTCTTATGATGCGCCAACGACGGTAAAAATTGCCGATGGTATCTGGACATTTGGCTCCGGCTCTATTGTCAATATGAGCGCAATCGAAGCACCTAAAGGTATCATTATTTATGATACGGGTGATAACGATCATGATGCAGAAGAGTTCTATACCATGCTGCGTAAAGAAAGCGACAAGCCGATTGCCGCCATCGTCTATTCTCACGAGCACTACACATTTGGTGCACGCTATATCGTGGAGCAAGAAGCCGCACGCGGCAACAAACAAATTAAGATTATAGGTCATCCGAATACCAATGCTTCGGTGGCAAAAAATGGTGGTGTTTCTTCCATTCATCCAGAGACTAGCGGGATCACAGTGGCTCGTAGTATCGAGCAATTTAACGCCTATTTGCCGACTCAGGGTGATAATGCCAAATTTAAAAACACCATCATGCCTGACCAAAGTGGTTTTATGCCGGTAAACTTATCACCAACTCATGATGGTCAAACAATTAACATTGCTGGCCTGGATATGGTGTTCTACATGGATGGCATTGCAACCGATACTCCAAATCAGTTGATGGTTTATGTGCCAAGCAAGAAAACCGTACTGAACAACGTTGTTTGGGGTTGGTTCCCGAACATCTATAGTGCCCGAGGCGGACGTTACCGTAATCCAAATGACTGGATGGGAGCACTCAATAAAATTAAAGCGTTGGATCCGGAGATCTTACTGTCGACCCACTCAACGTCTTTAATCGGTAAAGATAAAATTAATGCACGTCTGGAAAGCTACCATGATGGTTTAGCCTTTGTGCTTGATCAATCATTGAAAAACATAGCTCTGGGGCAAGGTCCAGATGAGCTGCGTTATAGCGTGAAATTGCCTAAGTATCTGAAAGAATCACCGATTCTGGTACAGAACTATGGTGAAATCTCAATTATGCCGCCACGCATATATACCGCGCTATTTGGTCAATACGATCGTAATGCGGCACACTTAAACAAACTGCATCCAAAAGATGAAGCGGGACGTATGGTAGCCGCTATGGGTGGTGAAGAGAAAACCTATAACGTTGCTAAGCAAGCATTTGATAACGGTGATTACTTATGGTCGGCACAAGTCTCTGACTATTTAGTACAAAATAACCCGACTCAGAAAAACAAAGCGCTTAAAGCCGATGCGTTGGAACAAATGGGCTACCGCACTACATCAACCAACTCGCGCTCTTTTTACTTAGCACAAGCCGCTGAACTTCGCGGACAGGTAAATATCATTACCAATGTTCCATCAACACCTACGGCAATTGTTCAAAATATCGACGACTTCGTTAACTATTATCGAATTCGTATTAATCCTGAGCGCTCAGGAAACACTGAAGCAACCATTAAGTTCGATTTTGGTGGTGAACAGGTTTATGGCCTGGAAATCAGTCGTGCTGTGGTGAACTATTTAGATCACGCTGAAGTGAATAAGGTCAAATCCGATGTCACAGTGCAAATGAAGCCAGAAGTTTGGGCAGAGCTCTACAATAACACCGCGTCGTTTGATGGTTTACTAAAAGCCGGAAAAGTCAAAGTCACACAAGGTGATAGTACTCAAGCATCGCAGCTAATGGGACTGTTTGACCCTATCTACGATTGGCAAAATGATAAAGGGCTGCAAGACCTGTTAAAAATGCTTAGTGCAACTGAAAAATAATTCATGGTCGTTTCTCAGTAGTCGCGAACCGCGACTACTGACTATTAGCGACGACTGACTATTAAAAGGATAAAAATATGAACACAGATTTATCACACCTAGGTAATTCTTTTCAGGTACAAAATGGTGATATCACCATTCAGGCTTATGAAAAAGGTCAAGGTGAGCCAATTGTTTTCGTGCATGGTTTTCCTGACTCAGCCAATTGCTGGCGCAAGCAAATCGATCCTTTGGTCAATGCTGGCTACCGTGTCATTACTTTAGATATGCGCGGCTATGGCAACACATCAAAACCGATGGGAAAAGAGCACTACCACATTACTATGCTTGCATCTGACGTAAAAGCGGTAGTGGATCATCTCGGTATCGAAAAAGCTCATATCGTTGGGCATGACTGGGGATCGGCTGTGTCGTGGGCATTCGCCGGGATTTATCCTCAAACGACTAAATCTCTAACCGCGATTTCCGTTGGTCACCCGCTCGGTTTGGTGAGTATGCTTGATATCAAACAACGTGAAATGTCATGGTATATCTTTTTATTCCAGCTACCTATGGCGCAAGATATCCTCGCTGCCGAAGATTGGAAGCTTCTGAAAGAGTGGATTCGCGATCATCCTGAATGGGAACATTGGAAACAAGCCTTTAAAGAAAGCAAAGATATTGTTCCCGGACTTAACTGGTACCGCAATGCGTTCAACTTAGAAAGCCCAGTTACAGCAGAAGATTTTGGCTTAGTTCAAGCGCCATGCCTAGGTATCTGGTCAGAGCATGACCACTATTTAGGTCAAAAGCAGATGAAAGACTCAGTGCATTTTATTGGTGAAAATGCCAGCTTTGAATTTGCTCGTGTCAATGATGCTACTCACTGGGTGCAAATTGATAAGCCGGATGAAATTAACCAGCTTATACTTCAATTTACTACTAAGCATCGTTAATTATCTGAACATTTACTATGCTATACCCTTCCTACTTGAAGCTGCAGCGGTGTTGGCTACGTTCGTTCACCCCAATCACATAGTTTATCTATGCTCATGGGGATTCACTCACTTGCCGCCTACCTGCAACTTCAAGTAGTTTGGGTATAATTAAGCCAGTAGTTTTGCCGCTACTGGCTTTGTGGTTCTTTGATTTGTTTACTGTATATTTACTGGTGCCATGTATATATAAAACTTATAGCATCAATAAATTTCTTTTATGTTAATGACGGGCGACTTTTCGTCATACGAAAACCCTCACGCATAATACACTCAGCCAACGGGTTCTCTGCCATATCAGCACGCCAAATAAATGAAAGTGTACGCTCCATACTGAGCTCGGGAATATTAAGTGTGACTAACTGACCACTGTCGATGAAGCGTTCTACATCAAGGAAAGGCAAACAAGTCAAATAGGGTCCATTTGCTACTAACGCTCTCAGTACCGGTACATGCTCGTACTCGCGCCAGACATCAATATTTTCAATAAACTTATAAATAGAGTTATCAAAGGTTTTTCTGGTACCAGAACCTTGCTCGCGTAGTACCCACTTTGCCTCCTCTAACTGTGCCATACTTACTTTCGTTCTGTTAGCAAAAGGGTGGTGAGCAGATGCGATAATCGCCAAATGATCCCGACACCACACTTCTTGATGTATGCGGTTATCGTCGCTGCGTCCTTCTATGATTCCCAAGTCATATTTGTAATCCAAAACGCCCTCTATTATTGCTTGGGTACTCTTAACCTGTAAGTCTATTCGTATCTCTGGAAAGTCATTATCAATAATACTGATTAAGTCGGGAACTAAATGTTCCGCCGGAGTTTGGCTTGCTCCAATACTAATTTCCCCACTCACCAATTGTTGGTCATAAAATCCCATTTCAATTTGTTGAGCATCTTTCAGCAAGCGTTTCGCTTTGGGGCGAAGCCACATTCCCCAATGGGTCAGGGCCATCTGTTTCCCTTGCCTCTCAAACAATGGTCGGCCTAACATTTTTTCTAGTTGGGCAAGAGACATACTTGTTGCCGACTGCGTTAAGGCTAATTTTTCCGCAGCAATACTCACGCTGCCACTATCCGATATAGCATCAAAAACAGCGAGTTGTTTTAGCGAATATTTCATGAACTTTCCTGTGACGACGTTCCTACACGAACCTATCTATAAGCATTAGAACCAGATTCTACTCTCGAGAAAATATACATCAATATAATTGATGGGGTTTTTAAAAATTATCAATTTTACTTGGTTTTATGTAAGGCGTTAATTTAAATGCGAACCGCACATAAGGTGCTGTTTTACATAAGGAGGTTTACATGGATAAGAGTTTAGGGGGCGTTTATGTCTTCAACTGACTCAATCAATCAACATTATTTCTCGCCAGCAGAAATGATGGCAGAAGCAGAAAAGTTCGCATTAAGTAAAGCAAAAAAAACAAGCGCTATGACACTGAGTCTTTCGGTTATGGCAGGGGCATTTATCGGGCTTGCGTTCTTGTTCTATATCACCGTCACAACAGGAAGTGCAAATACCGGGTGGGGGATAAGCCGATTTGCTGGTGGACTGGCATTTAGCATGGGGTTGATCCTCATTGTTATTTGTGGCGGCGAATTGTTTACCAGCTCAGTGCTTTCAAGCATCTCCTGGGCCAATAAACAAATTAGTTTCGGAAAAATGTTGTCGATCTGGGGCAAAGTTTACTTTGGTAACTTCATTGGCGCGATGTTCTTACTATTGATCGTTACGGCTGCGGGTTTATACCAGTTAGATAATGGCCAATGGGGATTAAATGCACTCAATATCGCACAACACAAACTTCATCATACTACCTTACAAGCATTCTCACTTGGCGTGTTATGTAACTTACTGGTTTGTTTAGCTATCTGGCTGACTTTCAGTTCTGCTAACGCCATGACGAAAGCGGCAATGACAGTCATGCCAGTCGCTATGTTCGTCTCTAGTGGTTTTGAACACTGTGTCGCCAACATGTTTATGGTTCCTTTAGGTATTGTGATTCAAAACTTTGCACCAGAGTCATTTTGGCAGCAAGTCGGAACGACATCGGCTCATTACGCAGATTTAAATATTGCCCACTTCATCACTGCGAACTTAATTCCGGTGACCTTCGGCAATATCATCGGCGGTGCTGTGCTCGTCGGCTTAGCAAACTGGTCTATTTTTCGTCGTCCTCAACTCAAGGCGGCAGCTATTGCGTCAATTACACAAACGACACAAATTACGTCAGTAAAGGAAATTACTATGAACAACACCATCACTATGAAAGACATCATGACGACTAACTCGCTTGTACTTAATGCCAATACATTAGTACCAACGGCTATTGATGCACTGATTGAATGTAATGCGAGTTCAGCACCTGTCGTGGATGTTGATAACAGATTAGTTGGTATCTTTTCAGTGCATGATGTGTTGGTCGAATTGTGGTGTCAGAATTACATTCCCGCAGAAAATCAAAAAGTGGTTGATCTCATGTCTCGAGATGTTATCGCTATTGATGTTAATGACAAATTGGTTGATGTTGCTGAGTACCTTTGTATTGATAGAGAGCAGTTGTTCCCAACGACGAGTTCCGGTATTGCAACAAGATTCAATACTCTATCACTTGAAGAACGTGCTAAATCAATGAAAATCAATCAACCTCATTATTTACCAGTATTAGATAATGGAAAGTTTGTGGGAATGATAAGCCGAATTAATGTCCTTGAAGCGCTTCGACCTATTTATGGTGAACGAATGAGAGTGGTTGACCAACAGATGGAAAACTCGAAAATCGCATAATTAATTGACGATTGCAGTGTTGTGAAGCCCTGTAAATCAGGGCTTCACTTATTAAGGTACTTATACCAATTTCACGATTAAACTGTTCAGTCTTAGACAATGAGTACCGAACGCAAACACGCATCAATTCGTCCATGAAGCTCCGCCGAGCCATCCATGGCTCGGAGGGTTTGCTTATCGATACTCAATGTCCACTTGACCAGGTAATTAGTATGATTGGTATTAACAACATTGAGAGTAATAACGATGCCGACGTCACTGAGCAACGCATTCATCAAAAATTTTTTAGGGAAGGCTCCAGATTGGTATAAATTGGCGATTATTTCCTTCCTGATCATCAACCCTATTGTTTTTTTTCTCATTAACCCATTCATCGCGGGTTGGCTGCTAGTTATCGAATTCATCTTCACGTTAGCTATGGCGTTAAAATGTTATCCCCTTCAACCTGGTGGATTATTAGCACTTCAAGCTGTCGCCATTGGGATGACCAGCAGTGCTCAAGTTAAACATGAACTCGTTGCCAATATTGAAGTGTTACTGCTACTGATATTCATGGTAGCTGGCATCTATTTCATGAAAAATCTACTGTTGTTTATTTTCACCAAAATATTATTGGGAATTCGCTCAAAAGTAATGCTGTCACTGGCTTTCTGTACCACTGCCGCATTTCTTTCGGCCTTTTTAGATGCATTGACTGTTATTGCCGTCATCATTAGCGTCGCTGTGGGTTTCTACTCTATTTATCATAAAGTCGCATCAGGTCAGCAATTCCAGTCTGCGCATGATCATACTAAAGATGAATCTATTCCTGAGTTGACTCGTGATGACTTGGAAAATTATCGTGCATTCTTACGCTCGTTACTGATGCACGCCGGCATTGGCACTGCGCTCGGTGGCGTTATGACTATGGTTGGAGAACCTCAGAACCTAATCATTTCTGACCAAGCTGGTTGGCATTTTGGTGAGTTTTTAATCCGTATGTCTCCCGTTACGATTCCTGTCTTCATTTTAGGTCTCTTGACTTGTGTGTTGGTTGAAAAGTTCAAATTGTTTGGTTACGGCGCAAAACTGCCTGCTAGTGTTCATCAGATCCTCATTGATTTTGAAGAGGAAGAGCGCAAAACACGCACCAATCAAGATAGAGCAAAGCTATGGATCCAAGGCATTATTGCCGTATGGCTTATTGTTGGGCTTGCGCTTCACTTGGCTGCGGTCGGTTTAATTGGCCTGTCAGTAATCATCTTAGCGACAGCGTTTACGGGCGTTATTGATGAGCATTCGATGGGGAAAGCGTTTGAAGAAGCATTACCATTTACTGCCTTGCTTGCTGTATTTTTCTCAATCGTCGCAGTGATCATTGATCAGCATCTATTTAAACCCATTATTGATGCGGTTCTTCATATTGAAGATAACGGTACACAGCTAGCTTTGTTCTACGTAGCCAATGGTTTATTGTCTATGGTGTCTGATAACGTGTTTGTGGGTACGGTATATATTCATGAAGTTAAAGAAGCGTTGCTTCAGGGAATCATATCCCGCGAACAATTTGACTTACTAGCTGTTGCTATTAACACGGGTACCAACTTACCTTCAATTGCCACACCAAATGGTCAAGCCGCTTTTCTGTTTCTACTCACTTCGGCTTTAGCACCGTTAATTCGTTTGTCTTACGGTCGAATGGTGTTTATGGCGCTGCCATATACAATTGTGTTAACAACCATGGGTCTAATCGGCATTATTTTCTTTGCTCAGCCGATGACGCAGTTTTTCTATGATATAGGTTGGTTAAGCCATCACTCTATTACGGAACTGAGTCAGTTAAGCGCGCATTAACTGACGATATCAACGGTATAAATGTGACTAAGCCAGAGGCTGTGCTAATGGCTTTTTCATGAATTATAAATACTTAGTTACAGGCTGAATACAATTAGGCTACCCAGTCATTGAGTGTAGTTTGAGTTAACATCAAACCCGCTCGTAGACCGGGACGAACGCCGCTGTTGGGGAAAATCAGCCATTCTTGATTTTGCACGACTCGGTACTCTTTCTCGCCGTCTGTTGCGAGTAAGCTTCCCTTATCAAAGGCGGTAAAGTTTTGAACGCTTTCTGCAAAGTTCAGTTTAAATGCTTCCGTGAGTTTGGTGAGCTCTTGGCTGACTTTATATACTGGCATTTCTGCTGCGCTATTGTCAGGACATGCAATACCTGTAGTGAGTGCAATTAAGCCTTGTTTGATACCAACAAACTGAGAAAGATCATTTTCACCAAAGGGCAGGGCTTTACCCAGTTCAAGAGTGCAGCTCTGTGTACCACAAGTTTTGCTACTGAAGTAGCTAAACGTCGCTGCCGGAGCGTGGTTGATCACCAATGCTTCTAAGCCAACACTGCGTAGCCATTCGATCATTTCAGGTTGATATTTGCCAGACTCCACATAAGGAAGCAGACCGAATCGTACATGAAAGGATGGTTTTCTTGCGGTGTGCAGATCAAAGTGAAAGCGCTGTGTATGGGGTTTCTGCTCAAAAAATTCAATAAGTTGCTGCTCAATAAACTGTGCCCGTCGTGTTTCTTCGCAAGCTTGGTAATTGGCATGCTTACCACTGAATAGGCGGTTCATGTCTACTTCTAAGTAGCGGTCACCACTGCGCATCGCTTCGAGGTTGCCAAGAATGACTAACAGACGAACATCGAGCGTACGTCGTTCTGCTAGGAAGTCTTGCACTAATTCAGCAACGATCTCGATAGGTGCTGTTTCGTTACCGTGAATGCCTGCGGAGATAACCACACTTTTTGATTGTGGGTTATCTGAGAACTCTATAGGTTCGAAAGCGATAATACCTTGCGTCGGACAGTTCCAACGCAAAGTGGCTGTTTCACCTGATACAGGGGAAAAGGCTTCCCCTGAAAGTGTCTGTTTTAAAAAATCCATTGCCAATAGTTCCTTGCTTAGCGTTGGAATGGGTAGATTGAACCAAGGTGCATGATTTGAGTCAGCTCATCCAGTGCCGTGCGGTTTTCGATGAGTAATTGTGGGTCTGCCAAATCAGCTTCAGTCAGACGGTCACGGTAGTGTTTGTTCACCCAATGAGTTAAAGAACCATACAGAGCATCGTTGATCAGTGCCTGCGGGTTCGTTGCATTTAGCTCTTGTTCGTTAAGAACAACACGTAGACGCAGACAAGCTGGGCCTCCACCGTTACACATACTTTCGCGTAGGTCGAATACTTTCACTTGGTTAATCGGGCCGCCACTTTGGGTTAGCTCAGTGAGATATGTCCAAACACGTTGGTTGCTACGTGACTCTTCTGGAACCACAATGACCATGTTGCCGTCAGCTTTGCTTAGAAGCTGGCTGTTGAACAGGTAAGTACCTACAGCATCTTGTACTGACACTTTGTCCGTTGGTACTTCAATTGGCGTAAATTCACAGTCAAATTGAGTTAACTTGCGGCGAATTTCATCAAACACAGCTACTTGATTGATGAATGCTTGTTGGTGATGGAACAACACTGGACCGTTGCTTACTGCGATAACGTCGTTGTGGAATACACCTTGGTCAATCACATCCGGGTTTTGTTGTAAGAAAACGGTTTGTGACTCGTCTAATTGATGCAGACGAGCTACTGCTTCGCTCGCTTCACGGGTTTGACGAGCAGGGAAGATCTTAGGTTCTCTTTGTCTTTGAAGAGATTCATTAGAAGAAGGACCTCCAAACACCTGCCGACCATAGACAAACACTTCAACACCTTTGTCACCGTAGCTACGGCACAGACGGTTGTGGTTGGCTGCACCTTCGTCGCCGAATAACATTTGTTGTGGCAGTGCTGTGTGGTGAGCAAAGTGCTTGTTATCTGCAAAAATGGCTTTTAGCGCATTGCTGGTGGTGTGCTCTTCAATTGAACGGTGGAACTTGTTGTTGAGGTTTGCCACTGTGAAGTGAACTTTACCATCCGCAGTGTCAGTAGAAGGTGAAACAGTTGCCGCATTTGCAACCCACATTGAAGACGCCGAACTGACATTAGCAAGCAGGTGTGGTGTTTTTTTCTCAACTTGAGTGATGACTTGTGCATCAGTGCCAGAGAAACCTAAAGTGCGAAGCGTATCAACACATGGGCGTTCTTGTGGCGGAAGTACTCCTTGCTTGAAACCTGAATCAGCAAGGTTTTTCATTTTTGCTAAACCTTGCAGCGCCGCCAGTTTTGGGTTTGCTACCGCATTTTTGTTTGAAGTCGATGCAACGTTACCAAACGAAAGACCTGCGTAGTTGTGTGTTAAACCGACAAGACCGTCAAAGTTAACTTCATAAGCTGACATATTTTTAGACTCCTATCCGTCTACCCTTTGACAGAGCTCTTCGCGAGGCTCTTCTTTTGCAAACAGAGGTGCAACTCGGATCAAATCACCATTCTCTACATTTAAAATTTCAGCTTGCGTTGGAGAGAGCGTGATTTCTGTTTCATTACAAGGTTGGCAGCTAATGATTGCACGGTAGTTGCGGTAATCCAGGTTGCCGACCAGTAGCGTAGAGTCTGTTTCATGATAAGTATCTGAAATCAACACCTTACGATTTTCACTTTCACGAACGATGCGTAGATCTTTGGTGTACGCTTCCAGAGTGGGACCCGCATCGAAAATGTCGATGTAGCCTTCGTAGCACATACCTTCACTTTCTAAGATTTTACGTGCAGGTCGTGTATTTTCGTGAACTTCTGCAATAACGGCTTTTGCTTCGTCTGTTAAGAAATCAACATACATCGGGTGCTTAGGCATTAGCTCAGCGATAAAAGCTTTTTGGCCCATACCTGTTAAGTAATCTGCTTCACTGAAATCGATGGAGAAGAAATGACGTCCTAAGCTTTCCCAAAATGGTGAGTTACCTTTTTCATCAGAGACACCACGCATCTCTGCGATCAATTTGTCGGCAAATTTATCTTCAAAGGTAGACATAAATAGCATGCGACTTTTCGACAGCAAGTGACCATTTTGGTTTTTGCGAAAATTAGGATCTAAGAACAGCGTACACAGTTCACTGTAACCTGTATGGTCATTGCTCAGGAAAAGCGTTGGCATTTGGCTATATACGTTAAGCTCCTTTGACGCATGTACCAAAGTACCAACCCGGAAATCATACCAAGGTTCTGTTAAACCAATCGCAACTTCAATGCCACTGATACCAACCACTTGTTTACTTTCTGTATCTTCCAATACAAATAGATAGCCTTGATCGTGAATAGGTGCTTTCCCTTGCCATGTGTCGATCATACGCTCAATACGTGCGGCCAATCGCGCTTCATTGTTTGGTAGCGAGGTAAAACCGACACCGGTTTTAGACGCTAGTTTCAATAGAGCTTGTTTGTCGTCCCTAGTGACTGGGCGAATTACCATCATAGTTTAAAATCCTTGTTATTTTTTCCTGAAGAGAGAAGGACTAAAGCGGTAAGAACCATACTTATACCCTTCCTACTTGAAGCCGCAGCGGTGTTGACTGCGTTCACTCACCCCAATCGCATAGTTATCTATGCTCATGGGGACTCACTCACTTGCCGCCTACCTGCAACTCCAAGTAGTTTGGGTATATGTCGTTGTCTCTAACTTGAGGTAACTACTCAATCTGACTCCAACAGAGGTAGTTTACATTCGAATTTAAGGTTAATAAGTGTTGATATTCAAAATAGCTAAATTGCCACACCAAGAATAAATAATCATAAAGTTGTGTTAATAATGAAAACTTATTCAATATATATGGTTAGTTTAAATAAATTATATTATTGATCCATTTGTTTATTGGATGATATTACCGCAAAAAAATATTAAAGACATAATTAAATGTCAACAAATGAAACAAATCGGAAACAAAAATATGCGATTGTGCCTGTTTAACTATATGAAATTTAATAATTACTGCTATTTCACCTTTGCTTGTGTTTGTCAGCATTGGCGAATGAAGTGCATCTTAGTGTTGATGAAATATAAATATGAAAATTATGAATTTATATTTAATTATAAAAGGCGTGTTCGTCCGTCACTGAAATAGAGATTCAGTGCTTAAAAATGGAAAAATAAAGTGTTGCCTCAAGGTATATTAATGAACTAAAACGTGAACGCCACCTCTGCTTTGATTGGTGAGAGGTGGCTTTCTTGCACTGGTTGTGACTATTGGTCAATGTCGCAATCGGTGCAACTTTGCAGTGCGATTTCGTGTTCAAAAACGACGGAACCATTGCTTTCTGCAATTAGATCCGCAATTTCATCGGCTACTTCTTGCTCATCTTGCGTTTCAACTTGATTTGCTAGCTCTTCTTCGTTGTAACCGTAAAAATTCAGTAATAAGTAATCACGTGCTTCGTCTTTAGTACAAGTCACGTTTACTGAAAGATCCGGCTCAACGTTGCCTTGCGAGATTATTTCAGCAACTTGCGCTAGGACATCCTCTTTCATCGCAGCCGTTAACCAGCCAAGATCAGTGCTTACAGAGGTTTTTTTACAGTTAAAACAAGGCAGTTGATGAAAGTAATATTGAAAATCAGTCATAGGTAATTTTTTCTCTGAGTGTGGTATAGCGAGATTATGCGTGTTTTCTAGAAAAATACTATCTCAATAGATATTTAAGGCTGAATGATATGGATTTTTGAGAATCACTCTGCTGTCAGAGATGAAAAATATTTGCTGTCTTCAATAAGAACATGTTGTGAAATCATCTCATAAAGGAAAAAATGCAGCAGATCGCTTTCTCGGATCTCACCTGAATCATAGCGATGACTAAGGTCCTTGGCTTTTTTAAGCAGATGGCTATGAATCGTCTGGTGATATTGCCATCTGGGATATTTTGCACGTTGGAAGATGGATTCTTCATCTTTGAAATGCTGTTCAATTTCCAAAATCAATGAATCAACTAGCGAAGATATTTTTGCTTTGGGGCTACTCTCTATAATAGCCAGAAAAAGGGTATTGGCTTGTTCGAACAGTGTTCTATGCTGAGTATCAATCAAGTCATTACCTGACTTATAAGCCGCATGCCATACAAGCTGAACCGGAGGTGATACTTTATTTGGTATATCTTTTGTCGATAGGACATCACTTTTCACGCAATTTCGCCCCGCAGATTTAGCGCGATATAGTGCTTTATCTGCACGTTCTAACCATGAATCTAAAGTGTCGTCTGGTTGGCAGGTAGAGAATCCCAAACTTGCTGTTATCCTTAATCCCAGATGAAATTCATGTTTCTCTATAGTGACTCTGATCCGCTCAGCCAGACCTGTTGCTTGGGAAAATCCGGTGTTTGGTAACAACACGACAAATTCTTCTCCACCCCATCGAGCGAGAACATCTGTTGTACGAATACAACTTTTCACCACCAGACAAAACTCTTTCAGTATCAAATCACCAGCACGATGGCCGAACTGATCATTAATCTTTTTGAAAAAATCGAGATCTAACATGATCAATGAAGCCGGGTGGCCATAACGCTCCGATCTGTCGATCTCTTTTTGAACTTCTTCTTCTAGCCGAACACGGTTCCATATTCCGGTTAGCCGATCCTTCATCGCTATCATAAGGATGCATTCGTCTGCTCGTTCTTTAATCATTAATACGAAACCATTTGAACTCAGAATCAGCGAAATGAAAACCGTAAAAAATGTCAGTACCTGAGTTGGTGTTTGATGCAGCATGCTAGTTATATCATCCGGTTTGAATATTGCGTTTGTCACACGGATGGCTAAAACTCCTATCACCATCAGTATGCTACCAACCATCAGATATTTCCCTCTGCCAATAGCTTTATATTTAAGTAAAGCAAACAGCATAAACATGCATTGAGAAGCGAAGATCAATCCGCTAACTATGATGCGTGAACTAATGCTATCCATCATAAAACTGAATGTCACACCGAGAACCAGCGGTGGAGCAAAATACCACAACCGTGACAGCGTGCGCTGGTGAAACTCATTAATTGCCGCCAAAAAACATGAGTAACTGGCAGAAAGAGCAATATTGGCAAAAATAACCGATATTAGCGTTGAAGTTTGATCTCGAAGGAAAAATAAAACGTAGACCAGAGTTTGTAATAATAACCCAACTGTCCACAGCAATAGTTCTTTATCTTGCTTTGCTCGCGCCACCCAACCAACAGAGAATCCCAGAGCGCCACTGGTAGCAATGATCATTAAAAAGACAGTTGGTATATGAATGGTCATAAAGTCACCATGGTTTTTGTTCATCTCGTAACTTAATGATTATAAGAGATTGCTATAGTATTTATAATAAAAGATGATGGAACACCGCTAAATTGAAAAGGGCTGACAATGTTAGTCAACCCTTCGATACCTACGTTATAGTAATTGAATCATATCAATGGGATTAAAGACCTCATTTATGCATTCATCAACCTTTTTTCCCTTTTTTAGCAATAGTAATGATGGCTTGATAGGGACCACTATTACATACGTGGCTGTCATTTGGATCTACCACAATAGCATAGGTACCATTGGTTAAAGCACTCAAATCAGCATTGTAAATATATTGCTGCTCATCAAAGTCGTATCTCATTATATTGTCAGTATCAGCAGATGAAACAGAGGTGGCTGGTTCATAATCTTCACCAAGACCAGTACCTTCTGACCATTTATAAATCCAAACAGTAGGCTTAGCTTCGGTCACTGGGTTCAAATCAGCGTCAACAATTTTGACTTTTACTGGCACGACACGACCATTGCCAAAAATACTATTACCAGCGGGATTGATTGGTGGCTGGAAGCCTACAAAATTGTAGTAAATACCTAATATTCCGCTATTGGCACTGGATTTATAGATGCTATCACCTTCATAGGAGACAAATAAGTAGTGATCACCTGCTGTAAGGTTATCGATGTTATAAAGCAAAGAGGCGTTACCGTCATCGCCAGTTCCTGCTGTGCCAATTTCTGTGGCTGATTCATTAATCAGGCCAATAGCATAGTTTAGATTAGCGTTGGATATTGAAGTACTACTATCTGGCTCGTTAGGTATTCTTGTTTCGGATAGATTGGCCATTAAGTTGACATCGCCTGCTTTATAAGCAAAACATTGTGTATCGACGGTGACAGATGTCGTTATCGCCTCACTAGGCTGAACGTGGTTTGTGACCGTAAAATTGATCGTAGTATCATTGTTCAACAATCCATCTTGACCACTTTCAGTCGTTTTAGCGTTAATTTTTATTTGTGTCTCACTATTTTGCTCTGGAACGTTGAACGATATTTCAAACTCACATGATTGGTTTGAACTCGAAAACAGACATTGTTCAGGGGTAATTGAGATCGGTTCTACTGAAACGCCAGAGTCAGTATTTGCTTCGAGCTCCATTGATTGAGGGTATGTTGTGTTTTTATCTTTATCTATTGACCATTTTAGTGTTAGTGATACAGATGAACCGCCTTCAAATGGATTTTTAAATGCCACGTTTCTGCTGTGAATATTGACTGAAACGGTTAGCCAGTCTGAAATGTTGGTTTGCTCCACATTATCTATTTGTAATGCAGTCACTTCATTAAAATAAGCTCTATCCTTTGCGAATGCTTATGTAGCTAGCAAGATAGCTACACCTCCTATTACTATATTTACACCACGCTTAAAAATTGAATCCATTAACATTGTTGCGTTCCCCAAAGTTGGCAATCCTGCCTGTTGGTTAAAGAAGTGAGGCAGCATTACGCATCTTCGGAATTAATCCACGCTCGGCCTCAAGCGCAATATTTGGTTTAGTGATGGTTATTAATTCATTCTGAATAACAAGCTAAAATGATAAGAAGCCTATTCACCTTTGCTTTTCTTTCTGGGTAAGTAGGCCAAACACTGGTCCCATTTGGAATGAAAAACCTATAGCTATTTCGCCCGAAATTAGAATAGAAATCACATGTTACAGATTCAAATTAATAGATAGGACTTCGTTGTCATTCATTGGTACTTTAATGTTTTTAAAATACATAATTAATATTTTTTCTTTTAAAAACATAATGCTAAAGGATTAGTTTTTTACTCAAAAGCGTGATAAGAGTCACCCCATTGCATATTAATAACAAGAACAAGTGTGACTCTGTAAAAAGGAGATGTGACAAAGAGACGATTAGCTACTGATTCTATCGTTCAATTATTAGGCGCAGAACTGTATAGCTAGAGTTGAACGTGGATTCTTATGGAACCCATTCTTCCGCCAAATCACATCCGTTTCAACGGCTTCACTACACTATCTAGCCCTTCAATTTTAAGTGCCAGACACAGTTGAAGTAGCTGACCGAGCTCGCCAGCGGGCCAACCTTTTTTATCGAACCACAATAAATATTCTTCCGGTAAATCGATAAGTACACGCCCTGCATATTTGCCAAATGGCATTTGTATGCGAGCGAGTTTGATCAGGTTTTCTTTTTCTAACATGGGTGGCGAGCCAATCTGCTTGAATTATTGATGAGTATTGTGCCACCTTTTCGATGGCGCAATACCGATTTCTTTGTGATTGAAAGCGACAAGCTAAGAGTTGCTTATAGCTGGGCAAGAGATTTAGGCTCAACTTTATGCATCTTGGCTTGTTGCTTTTGAATACGTTCAACCAGTTTTTTGAGTTGATCTGTTTTTATCTCTTGAGGCGTTGATGAGTAGAGCGCTTGATTAACCTGATTCAGAGCTTCGTTGATAGCGAGATGATCTTCCTCGCTGAGTTTAACGTTATCAAGCCATGCTTTTACGGTGGCAGTAATGGTAATACCATCAACGTTTCCTGCGTCGAAGCCAGAAAGGGCGTTTTTAACAGCTTGATATTCGCTCGAAATAGAGGTTGCGTAGTTTGTTGTTTGCTTTGCAGCTAGAGAGTGTTTAAGGCGCCATGCGAACATACCCGTGATCATCCAAAGTGTGGCGAACAACGCAGTTAAATAGGGCCAGAAGCCAGCATCTTTGACTGTGATGGTTTCGACTTTTGTTGCTGACTGCACCGGCGTCGGCGTTGCGACAAGTGGAGTATCATTTGGTGTCACATTCAGAGTTAAACCTGGAATTTTGCTCGCTTGTTGTTGTTTGCTGACCGTGTTCCACCAGTCGACGAAGACTTCAGGTAACGCAATATCACCACTTTGACGTGGGATAAGAACTTGTTTCACTGTCATCACCACGTCACCATTTTCCAAAGTGGTGAACTGTGGTTTTTCATCGTAAATACTTAACGAAGGAGGGTAGTTCACTTTAATGTTCGGCAACTGCTCTTGAGTTAAGCCTGACACTTGCAACTGCACTTCTCGCGTGATCGATTCGCCTACCTGCGTTTTGTAACTCTCTCCAGAAATCGCATTCCCCTGAGCATCTGTCCATTGCTGTGTCAGACTCAGTTTATTGGTTGGTAGCCAAATGCCCTGATAGTCAGCCGGCTTTGCATTGACGGCTATCGTGTAGCTTTTTGCTTTGGTTTCGATCGGAACCAGACGAGTACCGCCACCATAGTTGCTGCCATAAACAATCGTACCTTTGAACACTGGTTCACGAAGTTGGTAAGTGCCAGTCTCTTTTGCTGTGATTCGAAAATCCTGATCGACGACGGTCACTTCCACTCCGTCTAGCACTGTTTGATATTGGTTTGCCTCACTTGCGGCTTTAAGTTCTAACCCTTCAACCGTTGATGGTAAAACTGCTGGTGGCGAAACCGTTGGGTTTTGCAGGCGACGTGGATCAGCTTTGATAATCAAGCGAGCTTTCAATAACGCACTTTCATTTGGGTAGAGTTCTGACGTTGAAAGCTGAGTCTGCACTTCAACCAGATCTTTGACTGCTGGAGTTTGCTCGTCTGGAGCGACCTGAATCGCAATCGGTTGAGTCTTTTGCCCGTTAAGCTCAAAACTCGGGATGGTGACAATACCTATGTGGGTTGCGGCAAGAGATATGGTCCACTCACTTTTGTTGCTGCGAGTGCCGTTGATGATATTGACCGACGAACCGAAACTAGGGCGTCCCAAAAGGAAGTCGTTACTGAGCACAGTGAAATCAATATCGTCTGAAGATGCTTTTTCGTCGCTAACGACACGTAATTGAAAAACTTCATTTTTGGCGACTTTGTTTTTACTCACGCTGGCGTAAAAAGATGCCGCCTGAGCGGAAAAACTATGAAGGCTAATAGTAGCGATGGCTAAGCACAGAGCGACTCGTCCAAAACGAGATAAGTATGTAAATCGCGGAAAGTTAGCGAAATAAGAATATAGTACGTTCATCGTTACCACTTTTTACCATCAGTTTGTGGAGGCTCTTTACCTTGAGCCTGAAGAATCAATTGTGCACGCAATAGCTGACTCGGATCCCGAGCGCTTTCTACCTGCTCCAGTTTTCTTAGCTCTGGATCTGTGTTTTCAGTTGTCGTTGAGGTTGTTGTTGTCGGTTTTTCATTAGGCTGCGAACCTTGTTCTGATTGGTCATTTTGCTTGCTATCTTGAGCATTGGCTTGAGCATCGGTTTGTTGAGTGGATTCTTTGCCATGCTTTGCATTTTGGTCTGCATCTTGGTTGTCTTGTGCAGAATCCTTACTCTGTTTGCCTTGTGCCTTATCGTTTTGAGGGTTCGCCTGTTTTTGATCCCGTGACTGTTGCGCCTCGTTTTGTTGTGGCGAATGAGAATCTGGCTGCTGTGATGCGTTGTTTTGCGATTGACCCGAATCCGAGCCAGATTGAGACTGCTGTTGCTGTTGCTGTTGCTGTTGCTGGCGTAGAGCTTGCTCAACAACATTTAAGTTGTGTTTTGCGTCTTGGTTGTCTGGTTGTTGTTGCAAAATATGTTGGTAGAGTTCCTTGGCTTTGTCCAAGTCACCATTTTGGGCATAAGCGTTGGCAAGATTGTATTGTGTTCTCGATGAGGGGTTTTCTACTTTAGAAAAGCTTTCGATAGCGCCTTTGAAATCCTTGTTTTGATAGCGAGCCACACCTTGCCATTCCGGATCGGTAAACTGCTCGCTGGCGCTTTGATAATCTTTGGCATGATAAGCTTCCATCGCTTGCTGGTTGCGGTTTTTCCAAGGGGAACCAATGTTGAGCCAAGAAGTCGCGTTGGCATCTGGTGATGTCACAGTGATTCCGGTGGTCAGTAGCAAAACAAAGATCATTCCTCTGCGGAAAAGCAATAAAGCGGGAACAATGAGCAGTGGTAGTAGCCAATAGCCGTTATTGACGTTCTCAGTGAGCGTTTTTTTATCGTTTTTTTTGCTCACATCTTGCTGCACTTGCTGTTCCGCAAGGATACGTACTACGTCTTGACCGTTTGCTTGATAAGGCGTGAAGACTCCATTTACCTTTTTCGTCAAAGATTGCATCGATTCAAAGTTAGTCTTGGCAACGACTGTTTGTCCGTTATCTGTTTTCAGAAGTGAGCCGTCGCTTAATGTGATTGGTGCCCCTGCTGCACTGCCGATGCCAAGAATCACCAGCTTAAAGTGCGTACCCGAAAGTTCGCTTTCGATATCCGATTGCTCTTGTTCATCAAGGTCGTCAGCGAGAAGTACCAGTTCACCACGCACAAGTCCTGCGTTTTTTAGCATCTCGATAGCCATCTTAATGCCTGATGCGGCATTAGAGCCCTGATAGGGCATGATGTCGGGAGACAAGTTAGGCAGTAAATTGGCGATGGTTGCACTGTCACTGGTCAATGGACTGACCGTGTACGCATCACCCGCATAAGCGACTAAGCCTGTGCTGCCTTCGCTCCACCCTTTAAGTAAGTCGAGTGCTTTATAACGGGCTTGAGTTAAACGATTAGGTTTGATGTCCGTTGCGTAAAGTGACAACGACATATCCATCACCAAAATACGGGCATTGCTGTTGGTATAGCTTGGGCGAGTTTGTTTCTCGAAACTTGGACCAGCTAACGCCATCACAGTGACCAGCCAACTTAGCGCTATAAGTGAAACCACGGTTTTGGAACGATGGCGATTTTCAATGCCAAGTGCACTGGCAATGTGGCTGGCAATCAACCCTTGGCTTTGTTTGTGTTTTGACAGCCAAAAAACGATGCCAGCTAAAGGTATCAGCGCCACAAGCCATAGAGGAGCAAGGAGGGTGAAATCAGACATGGTTTCTCCTTACGATGAATAAAATAACCGATAAAAGCAGTGCCATCGCTAACGGATAAGTGAACCATTCGCTTTGTGGTCGCCAGGTTTGTGTTGCTTGGCTAATCGGCTCCAGCGCATTGATCGTGTCATAGATCGTAGCAAGTTCCTTTTCATCACGAGCACGGAAATACTGACCGCCAGTTATCTTAGCGATTTCCATCAGGCTCTTTTCATCTAAGTCCTGAGCTGTGTTGACTTTACGGGTGAGGAAGAACTCTTTCACCATCATCTCGCCAGCACCTACACCCACGGTGTAGATGGTTGCGTTGTATTTCTTGGCAATTTTTGCCGCTTCTATCGGCTCTAGCACGCCAGAAGTATTGCTGCCGTCACTGAGCAAAATCATCACACGCTGTGGTGCGTCGCTATCAATAAAGGTTTTCGTTGCTAAACCAATACCTTCACCGATGGCGGTTTTGGTACCAATGAGACGACGTATGGCTTGGTTAAGCTGTTGGCTGATGGTTTGGCGATCTAAGGTCAGTGGCGTTTGCAAATACGCATGGTCAGCGAAGAAGATCAAACCCAGGCGGTCACCTTCGCGTTTGTTGATAAAATCACTGAGGACTTTTTTAACCGCTGATAGCCTATCAATGTAATCACCGTTGGATTTCATATCTTCCTGACTCATTGAGTAGGAGAGATCAACGACCAACATCATGTCACGATGTTTTGGTGATGTAGTGACAGGGTCACCATACCAGACCGGTCTGCATATAGCAGCAATCAGGCAAAGCCAGACGAGAGTGGCTAAACATTTAGCTAACCACTGCTTTGGTGGTGCGACAGAATGTTGTTGTGGTAAATAGGGCAACGGTATGGCTGCCCTTTCTTTTACTGGTGGTAGAACTCGATTAATAACTAAAGGTAGCGGCAATAATACGACCAGCCACCACCATACAAATTCAATGTTTGCCAACGCTCAAATTTCTCCTTTTTTGCGGCGGCAACGCTGTGTTTACCCATTGATAGCAATCTGCTACCAAATCTTGAGCATTTTCGACTTTCTGCTTTTGATACAGAGCCTTCTGCCAAGTTTCTTCATTCTTCATAAAAAAAGATGAACCTACTTGAGAATCCAAAAATGCATACCAATCTGAGCCGGTTAGGTGAGCGACCTGCTCACGTGGGAAATAACATAACGCTGCTTGACGAACTAACTCAATCGCTGATGATGGAGTCTGATGTCCTAGTGCTGGGTTAAGCAAACGTAAAGCGGTCTTTTTCGGCGCCATACGTTTTTTCTTAGCACGGACAATTAATGTGATACTGATCAGTATCACAACAATAGCTAATAGACTTGCCCACCATCCCCAAGAAAGTGGTAGCCATGAAGGTACTTCAGGTAAATGCAAATTGCTAAGATTGAGTAAATTTGATGGTTCTTGCATATCTTTTAAATTATCCAGAAAGTTGTTGTAGCAAAGATATATCGCTAGAAAGAAATTGGTAGTCCATTTCCATAGATTGGCACAATGATTCTAATTCTAATTTCTGATAATCAAACGCATTTTTGATACTTAGGCGATCAGATTTGGACGAAAAGTTAAGCCAGCGCGCATTTTTGCCGTCACTGACTCTCTCAATTCCTCTAAATTGAGTCTCACCTTGCTCTAATGGATCAAAAATATGGACTAATCTCACGCGATTATGCTTACGTAACTGGTTGAATAATGGTTTAAACGAATCCTCATAATTAACAAAATCACTGATCATTATCACCTCACTTCCTTTAGGGCAGAGACGATTTAATGTCATTAATGCAGTTTGCATAGAACTGGGTGTCAATGTTTGCGAGAGCGCCTGCTGTTGGCATTCAACAAGTTGGGCGATGATTTGTAACGGGCCTTTGTTTCTACTGGTCGGTTTTATTTCAATCAGGCGAGAACCCATGTCGATAACCGCACCTATTCGATCTCTCTCTGCAACGGAAAGCCAACTGAGCAAGCTTGCCATGTGAGCGGCTTGCACTGACTTCAACAACAAAGACGAACCAAATTGCATGGTAGCACTGAGATCGACGTACAGAATCACGGGCTTTTCCCGTTCTTCTGAAAACAACTTAGTGTGTGGTTTTCCGGTTCGGGCGGTCACGCGCCAGTCTATGGTTCGAATATCATCACCCGGCTGATATTGCCGAACTTCCGCGAAATCCATACCGCGCCCTAGTTGTTTGCTTTGGTGCTGACCTAACAGTTGCGACCATAAACTTTTGGCCGGTGGTAGCCATTTCACCGTATGTTGTTTATAGGGCAGTAACTCTTCCAAACACAGATGAACGCCATCTGAATTTGCTGGTAACGACGGTTTTAAAGACTGAGCCATCATGCTGCCTTACGCACTGCCGACCAAAGCAAGCAAGTGAGTTATCACTTGGTTAGGGTGTATCCCCTCGGCCTGTGCTTGATAGGTGAGCAATAAACGATGGCGAAGTACTGGAAAAGCCATTGCTTGTACGTCTTCCGGGCTTACGTAATCGCGCCCTTGTAACCATGCACGGGCACGTGCGCATCGGTCGAGGGCGATGGTTGCTCTTGGGCTAACTCCCAACTCTAACCATTGCGCCAGTTTAGCATCATATTGTTCAGGCTTGCGGGTTGCCATCACCAAACGCACTAAGTATTTTTCGATGGTTTCCGCCATATGAATATTCAGTACTTCTTGGCGTGCGGCAAAGATCTGCTGTTGAGTGACTTTGGGTAACGTCTGTGCTGCTTCACCTTTGGCTTCACCACGGTTAAGACGAAGGATTTCCAGTTCATGTTCGGCACTTGGGTAATCAACGTTTAAATGCAGTAAAAAACGGTCAAGCTGAGCTTCTGGTAGCGGATAGGTCCCTTCTTGCTCAATTGGGTTTTGCGTCGCCATCACAAGAAACAGTTCCGGTAACCGATAGGTCTTTCTGCCTGCGGTAATCTGTTTTTCCGCCATAGCTTCAAGCATCGCTGCCTGAACTTTCGCTGGAGCGCGGTTGATTTCATCCGCAAGAACAAGAGAGTTAAAAATAGGTCCAGCTTGGAATGTAAACTCACCGGTTTCAGGGCGGAAGATATCTGTACCTGTAAGGTCTGCTGGCAGTAAATCAGGAGTGAACTGAATACGGTGGAAATCTCCTTCAATACAGTCTGCCAGCGATTTAACCGCACGAGTTTTGGCGAGACCGGGAGGTCCTTCAACCAGAATGTGCCCGTCGGCTAGTAGAGCGACTAGAAGTTGTTCAACCAAGGCGGACTGACCAATAACTTGTTGATTTAAATATTGCTGTAGCGAATGAAAGGTTTCTGACTGCATGAAATCCTACTCTCCTTGATAATCTTGTTGTTAGTGAGCTTTGAATCGAAAAAGTTCCTTTTACCACGAGATATTTGTTCATCTGATGATTTGTTGAGCAAATAAGCACATCTCACTGTACTTTGTGTCGGTCATCATATGGCGACGAATTGGGCTTTTCTAAACCTTTTCAATGAAATAAATACATCTAATGAAACTTGGATTGATGAATTAATAAATTTGATGAATTAATTGATGTTTAACCATAAAGAATTGTACTTTAAAGTCGATACAACGTTCGTTATAACCAATTGCTATAGTAGGTAAAAAATAGATGCTCAAATTTAGCCATGTCAGCATTAAAACCAAGGTAGTTACCGGAATTACCTTTGCAGTTCTCGCTTCAACAATTATTGTTGGGGTAATGGCACAACGTCAGGCAAGAGATGTATTAGAGCATCGATTAGTGGATATCGAACTCCCATCGATGCTGCAACACATCAGTGGCTCAATCGATAGTGATGTGACGCACTTGCTATTGGCAGCAGAGCAGCTCACCAACAGTGAATTTATTAAAAAAGCCATCGCTACGAAGGACGTCGATTCTGGTGATGAAGCTATGTTGGTTAAACAACTCAACAACATTCGTACTCAGTTCAAGCTGAACGATGCGTCTGTAGCGAACCGTAAAACAGCCTATTATTGGAACCAGAATGGCTTTCTGCGTGAACTCAACAAGCAGCAAGATGGTTGGTTTTATGGTTTTGTTAGCTCAGGAAATCCAACCATGGTCAGCATGTTTCAGGAAGCGACAGGTGAGGTGAAGATGTTCGCCAACTTCCAGGATGTGAATGGCGATACCCTGTCTGGTCTTTCTAAATCGATGGATGACATGGTTAAGCTGCTGAACAGCTATAAAATTGAGCAGACTGGCTACGTATTTCTGACTAACGCGAAAGGGGAAGTGCAAATCCACCGTGACAGGTCAAACGCGAAATCAACGTTGACTCAGTTGTTTGGTGCGCAAACCAACAAACTGCTGAACAAGTCAAGCTTCAACCTTATTACAGCTCAACACGAAGGCGTGGATGTGTTTGTAGCCAGTTTTTATGTCAAGTCTATGGACTGGTTTGTTGTGGGTACCGTACCGGTCAACGAAGTGTTCGCTGATTTGAACGAAGTGGCGCAACGTATGTTGATCACGACTATTATTGTTGCGGCAATTTTTATTGCGATGGGATTGATTCTGGCAAGCAGCATTGCTAACCCGATCCGTCAAATTGCTATTCGTTTTACGGACTTAGGTAAGGGCGATGGCGATTTGTCACAACGAATTGAAATTCAAGGTAGCGATGAGATTGCTCAACTTTCATCTGGTTTTAACGGATTTATAGAAAAGATCCATCAGTCGATGAAAAAAGTGGCTTCAACTAGCCATGCACTGCAAGAAGCGGCGCAAACGGTGTCAACCAAAGCGCATACTACGCATGACAACAGCCAGCAGCAACGTGACCAGACTATTCAGGTAGTGACTGCCATTAACCAAATGGGGTCGACCATCAGCGAGATTGCTACTAACGCTGCGACTGCTGCGGAAACAGCAAACCAAGCGACGTCGAATACCGAGGTAGGGCGTAAAGTGGTTAATCAGGCGAAAGATGCCATTGCTCGTTTGGCTGATGATATTGAAAATATTGGGCAGGTGGTGAGTCAACTTGCCTCTACCACACAAGATATCGGTTCAATACTGGATGTTATCCGCGATATTTCTGATCAAACTAACCTGTTGGCGCTAAACGCGGCGATTGAAGCGGCACGTGCGGGTGAACAAGGTCGCGGATTTGCAGTGGTTGCCGATGAAGTTCGTAATCTCGCCAGCCGTACCGCAGCCTCTACCGAGCTGATCCAAAAGATGATCAATCAGCTTCAAGGTGATGCAAAAGATGCCGTATCAGCTATGGAAGCGGGTAAGTCCGTTACTCTGGAAGGTGTGTCTTCTTCTGACGAAGCGGTTCAAGTGTTGATTGGTATCTCTGAGCGTATTCATGATATCTCTGACAGAAATACCCAAGTAGCTACCGCAACAGAAGAGCAGTCGACTGTGGTCCATACTATTAACATGAATATCGAAGAGATAAACGCTATCAATGAGGTCACCACAGGTACGGCTGAAGAGCTTGCCGGCGCAAGTCAAGAGCTTCGCGAGCTTTCTGGTCGTTTGGATAAGATGGTTGGTAGCTTTAAGCTCTAGTATCCTGCTGGGGAGTTAGGTAAACTTCTCCCCAGTATTTGATATGTAGAACTTTGAAGTTTAGGTAACAGTAATGAGCGATTTTGAAAAAGAGCTAGAGCATTTGACTCAAGAAACAGGTAACGAGCCAGAGGTTTCATTACCAAGTATTGAAGAACAAAAAGCGATAGTTGCAGAACTGAAACGTTTAGAAGCGGAAGGCAAACTAACCCCCGAAATTCTGGAACAGCACTTTGGCCAGTTCAATGCGAAAAACGGCGCACCTATTCACTGATCAGCTTCCGCTGCTTTTAATACCGCTCTAGAAAAATTTCTGATCAGTGAATGGGCATCGATAAGCAAACCCTCTGAGCCAAGGATGGCTCAGCGGAGCCCCATGGAAGGGTTTATGAGGCAAAGAGAGAACTCGCCTTGCCTCAGTATGTTGGCTTTTATTTCAAACTGTTTTGATGCTCACTAATCAGCAGTGATATCTGCTCTTCTGCTCGTTCCTGAGCACTTTTAAAGCTCTCATTGTTAGCAAAACTGCCCACCACTTCGTAGTAACATTTTAACTTCGGTTCTGTACCTGAAGGTCGCACAATGACGCGAGCGCCACCTTCTAAGTGATAAATCAGTACATCACTGCTTGGTAGCTTGATGGTTTCTCTGTTGCCATGACTATCAGTGCGAACTGAGTGCTTTAAATCTTCACTAATTAAGATCTTCTTACCCGCAATTTTAGTCGGTGGCATAGCACGTAGACGTTCACCTACTGGCGGGGAATCTGGGTCAAGCGCAATACTACGTTGAGCATTAATGTACATGCCATGCTTGCGGTAGATCTCTTCAAGTTGATCCCAAATGGTTTTGCCTTGACTGTATAGTTCTGCTGCTAGTTGAGCGAATGCGACCAGCGCAGACAGACCGTCTTTGTCCCAAACCGCGTTACCCACGGTATAACCAAGTGCTTCTTCATAAGCAAACAGGAACTTATGTTGGTCGCTTTGCTCTTGCATGGCAATATTGGTTAACCATTTAAAACCCGTGAGTGTTTGGTAATACTTCGCGCCGTGTGCTTTTGCAACTTTGCTCAGTAGACTGGAAGAGACAATGGTATTACCTACTAACTGAGATTTTGCATCGGTTTTACTCAGTAAGTAGTTGCCGAAAATAGTACCTACTTGGTCACCCGTGAGCATTTGGTAACTTCCATCGGGTTTACGTACAGCAACAGCAAAGCGGTCTGCATCTGGGTCATTGGCACAAGCCAGTTCCGCTTCGATAGCATCGGCAAGCTCAATGACCATATCCATTGCGCCAGCTTCCTCTGGGTTAGGGAAGTTAATCGTTGGGAAGGTACCATCAGGTTCACGCTGTTCAGTTACGCTTATTACTTTCTTAAAGCCCGCATCATGGAGTAAGTCTTCCGCCATATTCGCGCCAACGCCATGCATTGCCGTGTAAGCAATAGAGATGCTACTTGGGTCGGTGTGGTTTGAAAGCAATGGGTTGCTGTTAATCGTGTAGCGATACGCTTGATAGTAATCATCACGTAACCAAACTAGTAGACCTTGGCGTTCTGCATCAGCATGAGGCATCAGTGGGATCATATGAGTGGCTGCGATATCAATTTCTTTTGCAATGCCAGAATCGTGTGGTGGAATGATTTGTGCGCCGTTTTCCCAGTAAACTTTGAATCCATTGTACTCGGGAGGGTTGTGGCTTGCTGTCACAACCACAGCCGCAGCCGCATTGAAGTGTTTGACGCCAAATGCTGTAATTGGGGTTGCGGCGACCTTATGAGTTAAATAAACCTTAATGCCTAAAGCCGTTAGTACCGCAGCAGTGTCATGAGCAAATGATTTTGAATCAGTTCGACCATCATAGCCAATCACGACACCACGCTGTTTAGCATTGTCAACTTGTTTCACTAGGTATTCGCCAAGACCTAACGCGGTTTGTTGAATCACTAAACGGTTCATGCGGTTTGGACCGCAACCGACTTTTCCTCGCAGACCAGCAGTACCAAACTCGAGCCGGCATTTAAAGCGATCTTCTAATTCTTCATATTGTTTATGGTCAATGAGATATTGCAGTTCTTCCCGAGTTTTAGGATCAGGGTCTGCCGATAACCATTGTGTGACTTTTTCCATCATGACTGTCACCTTGTGTGTGGATTAGAGTACGCAGTATAATTGATATGTATTCTCATTTGCGAGCGCGCAATCGCTAAAACATGTATTAAGTGTCGTCCGTTACATTCAGACATCTTCATTAGATTCAAAACTATTCTAGAACAGTTTTTCACTGCTAGTTCGGCGTTTATTTGGGTTATGAATGTAAAAAAAATATTACACATAAGCAAAGGTGTAAATATTTACCTTATATTGCATTTTTATAAAAATAATGGTTGCACAATTCGGTCTGGGTGGATTAAGTTACGGACTAAGGAAACGAGACTGCCAAAGGATTCGCTATTATCTGTTCAATAGCCCCTGCAGCGAAGCAAAATAGGAAATAGGAAGAAGTAAGCGATGTATCAAACCGATGATGTAAATATTAAACGAATTAAAGAACTATTACCCCCAGTTGCAGTACTAGAAAAATTTCCAGCGACTGATGTTGCTTCTTCAACAACGTTTCAAGCACGCCAAGCGATCCATAACATTTTAAACGATGAAGATGACAGGCTACTGGTTATTGTTGGGCCTTGTTCTATTCATGATACCGAAGCTGCGATTGAATATGGCAAACGTTTGAAGAAACTGCGCGATGAACTCAGTGGTCAACTTGAAGTTGTTATGCGTGTTTACTTTGAAAAACCGCGTACCACAGTGGGTTGGAAAGGTCTTATCAACGACCCATACCTTAATGATACGTACAAGATTAATGACGGTTTACGCATGGGGCGCAAGTTACTGCTTGATTTGACAGACATGGGTATGCCGACGGCGAGTGAGTTTTTAGATATGATCACGCCGCAATATGTAGCGGATTTGATCAGTTGGGGAGCAATCGGTGCTCGTACTACCGAATCACAAGTACACCGTGAATTGGCTTCTGGTATCTCATGTCCAGTAGGTTTCAAAAACGGTACTGATGGCAACATTAAGATTGCCGCTGATGCTATTCGTTCAGCCGAGGCATCACATAACTTCCTATCGGTGACTAAGTTTGGTCATTCAGCGATTGTTGAAACAGCGGGTAACCCTGACTGCCATATTATTCTTCGTGGTGGTAAAGAGCCAAACTACAGTGTTGAACATGTTAGTGACGTAAAAAATAAGCTAGAGGCATCGGGTTTACGTCAAAAAGTGATGATTGACTTCAGCCACGCAAACAGCTCTAAACAATACCAACGTCAACTGGTGGTGAGTGATGATGTGAGTGCGCAAATCGCTAGTGGTGAACACGCAATTTTCGGTGTGATGATTGAATCACATCTTGTTGAAGGCCGCCAAGATCTCGTTGACGGTCAAGCACCAACTTACGGCCAGTCAATTACCGATGCATGTATTGGCTGGAACGATACTGAAACAGTATTACGTCAACTTGCCGATGCAGTAGATAAACGTCGTAAAGGCTAGTTACATTATAGTTAGATATAAATACACACAAGGCTCCGAAAGGAGCCTTGTGTGTATTTACGATATTGTTTTTTATAAACGACGAAACTGCTTAACTAACCCACCTTGTGAATTTAAATTGGTTACCAAAGTTTCACATTGTTGATGGGTGTCGTTAGCTAATACTAATGTCGCACCTGATCCGTCGCGAATAGATTTCACGCTTGAGCTCATACTTGCTGTTACGTCGGCCATCTCATCGACTGCTGCGGCAATATGCTCGTTTCGTTGGGTAATATCTGCCATTTGAGCCAAGAGGGCTTTGAGTTTGTCCCCCGACTGATTAGCGCTATCGACACAGTTTTGAGATAAAACATTACCTTGTTTTATAGTATCTACAGCTTCATGTGTACTGCTCTGAATAGTCTGAACAATGTTTTGAATTTCTTCACTCGACTCTGAGCTGCGTTGTGCGAGTTTTCGAACCTCGTCTGCGACAACAGCAAAGCCTCGACCTTGTTCACCGGCTCGTGCTGCTTCGATGGCAGCATTTAGCGCCAAAAGGTTCGTCTGCTCGGAAACATTCTGAATGACTTCAATTACCTGACCAATAGTTGCGCTTTGAGCGGAAAGTTTTTCTATGACGTCAGAAGCGGAATCGAGTTGCTTCGCTAATTGAATAATAGCGCTAACGGTATATTCAACGGAATCTACTCCCTCATTGGCAGACGTTTGTGCACTATTGGCTACCGCTGATGCGGCTTGTGCATTATTCGCAATTTCATTGGCTGTTGAGTTCATTTGCGTGATTGCCGTCGCAACTTGCTCAGTTTCTCTGGTCTGCCCATCAAGATTCTCTGCTGTATGGTTACAGTTGTTCGAGGAAATTTTGGCGGCGTCCACGAGCTGTTGGTTTGAATCCTGAATACGACCAACAACCGCGTTGAGTTCTGATTGGCGTTTTTTCAGTGCAAGCTCTATCTCTGCAAGGTCATCGACATGTCTGGTATAAACTAATTCCATCAAAGGGTTGTTATACACTTTACGAGCCTTAGCGGAGATTTTCTCCAGACGACGAGTTAGCGTATAAGCATTAGCGATACTGAGTACTAACATGGCAGGTACACCACTACCTGAGATGAAGTGTTCAGCGACAGAGGCAATGATCGCCGTAGCAAATAAACCTAATGACATTCTTTGCCATAGTCGCGTGCGTGGCATTTTAAGTTGCCATGGGGTCTTATTAGCTTTTATTTGGGCATAAACTTTCTCGGCATTTTTGACATGTTCTCTGTTGGGACATAATCGAACCGATTGGTATTCGATGACCTTGCCATTATCAATAACTGGTGAAGCAAAAGCGTCAACCCAGTAATGCTCACCAGATTTAGCCCGGTTTTTTACCAACCCCATCCATGAACGACCACTTTTTAGCTGAGTCCACATATTTTCGAAGGCTGCTTCAGGCATATCTGGATGTCGTACCAAATTATGTGGTTGACCAACCATTTCTTCTAGGGAGTAACCCGCTACTTTGCAAAACTCTTCACTTGCATAAGTGATATGGCTACTTGGCTGAGTAATGGACAACAAATTATAGTGAGACGGGAATAGAATTTCTTTTTGTGTTACTGGTTGGTTGTTACGCATTATTGAGATTGACCTAAGTGTAAATATTGCAGTAAATGCAAATGGTTGATTATCATATAGTTGGTGAACATATGGTTGGTAACTAAGGTAGGTAACCTTTAAATTTGCATGGGTAAGTCTGTGACTGCTCGTTTTATACGCAAGTAGAAAAGTGAATGCAATGGATATAGAAAATTGTGATTTAAAACGAGAAGTATCGCACTAAATTTGTAGTACTGGTCTGACACCTATTGAATATGACCTTATACGATACTTATCGCTGCTTTATTTGAAATAAAGCCAAAGGCTCTCGAGTAGAGAGCCTTTGCAGTATCATTTCCCTTTATTCACGTATATCCAGTTCATTGTGAATAAGCGTAATACACTGGGAAGCAAACAGCATTTTTGGCCCTAAGCTTAATTTTTCCACTCCCAATCTTTTTAGCGAATTGCCGGTCTTTTTCGGCATAGGAATATGATCGGTAAGTAAGAAACAAGGGTTTGAACCCATTTCGATGGTACGAATCGATTCCCCTTTTTTATCCATCATGTAGATAGAATGGGAATCAGCAAGCTTGGTTACCAAGGCCTCAAAGCTAATGGTCTGTACCGTTAAACCTGGCTGCACTTCGCGAATTTGTTCTTTGGTCATACCCAAAGATTTATCCAATGCTTTGACTAGCAGAGCGATTAATGCTGCTTCGTGGAAACCACCCACATCGCTGATGGTGTTGGCATCAATCGTAATGGTACGAGAGAAATCTTGAGTACTTTCCAACACCAAGTGAATGACAGTATCTTCACGGTGTGATTGAGCAGTGAAAATCGCGTTCATAATACCATGCGCAAGAATTTCAGCATGGGCTTTGCCGCCCACTTCAGCTTGCAGTTTTTGACTATCGGTTGGGGCTGAACGTGCTCTGAGAACGAAAGTACGCATTGGTTTCCTCTAATGTGTAACGAATTTAGCAGATAACAAAAACACAAAAGGCCGCATAAAGCGACCTTTTCACGTCAATCCGAAGATTGTAATCAAGCTTAGATAACAGTTACGTTAGCAGCTTGTGGGCCTTTTTGACCGTTTTCAACAGTGAAAGAAACTTTTTGACCTTCTTTCAGAGTTTTGAAACCTTCTGCAGTGATTGCACGGAAGTGTACGAATACGTCTGCGCCGCCGTTATCTTGAGCGATGAAACCAAAACCTTTAGTTTCGTTAAACCATTTAACGGTACCAGTAGTGTTAGACATGATGTCTCCAAATCTTAAAAAATTAATCTATTTAGCCAAAAGAAGGCGCTTATTACTTAGGTGACGTTTGAACAAAATGCTTCTACATATAACTGGCTAAACGCTAGTACCGGAAGGTTTCCTTCGCACAACCTATCGAGCGTGAATCGATTGGACGCGCAAATCATAACGCAAGTGTCCGTAATAAACTAGCGAATATTTCAAATTAAGTGAAAGCACGCACATTCAAACGTAAACAACATAAGTCTAGACCATATTTATTTAAATTTTATGGCTCTGTAAACCTGTGGCTTCACGTTTTTGGGGATAGGTTGACCTTTGACCTCATTTGCATTTATTTAAATGCAATAGATCATCAATTGATAATGGTTATCAAGAATAAATATTATCAAAATTGTTTATTATTTGTTCGCTTGCATTGTAACTGGGACTAAATCACTAAAAAGTCAAAGCTTTATGACTAGACTTGATATACAAAAGAAGAAGTATAAACCCAAAGGAGTGGAGCTATGGCTATTCAACTACTGAACGCAGAACAGCTTTACCACGTAGCAAAGCTAGAACAATTGCCTTGTAAGTCCACCAAAGAATTACCCCCAATTGATGAAATCGTTGGTCAAGAGCGCGCGCAAAAAGCGGTTGAGTTCGCCATGTCGATTAAAGAGAAGGGCTATAACATCTATGCGATTGGTCGCAACGGGTTAGGTAAGCGTACGATGATCATGCGTTATCTTACTCGCCATAAATATGAGAGTGATAACTTATATGACTGGTGTTATGTCGCTAACTTTGACGATATTCGTACACCGCGAGTGCTAAAACTGCCACGCGGTGTGGGTAGCGCATTTCGTCAAGATATCGAAAAGCTAATGACTAAGCTGATGAACGGTATGCCATTAGCTTTCGATAATGAGCTATATATTGGTCGTGCAGAGAAGATGAAAAACCAGCTCGACCAAAAGCAACAAAGTGAATTGGAAAACATCACTAAAGATGCCAAAGAAAAGGGTATTAGCCTCACGATTACCAACCAAGGTGAATATCAGTTTGTTGCTTTGAATGGTGAAGAGTTACACACCGAAGAAACTTTTGATGCTCTGACGAAAAAAGAGCAAGAACACTTCAGTCAGACGATTGATAAATTGGAGGTGTCGCTACGTAATATGGTTCGCCATTTGACGGAGTGGGAAGAGGCGTACACTGAAAAAATCAAAAAGCTGAATGATGATGTGACACTTGATGTGGTTGCTCACTTCATTAAGCAACTTAAACAAGATTACTCTCAGTATGTGGAAATCAAAAGTTACCTGACAGACCTACAAAAAGACATTGTGGAAAATGTCGATATCTTTTTGGAAGGTGCTGGAGAGCAGGGTGATATTGCGACAGCGGCTTTAGATAAAAAATTGCCGCGTCGTTACAAAGTGAACGTTCTTGTCAGCCGCGGCTCTGATGATTTCCCGATTGTAGTGGAGGAAAACCCTAACTACCACTCTTTGTTTGGTTACATCGAAACAGCAACTTACAAAGGTACTGTATTTACTGACTTTTCCTTGATCCGTGCCGGCAGTTTGCATAAAGCTAATGGCGGCGTGTTAATGATGGATGCGGTAAAAGTGCTAGAACAACCTTATGTATGGGACGGTTTGAAACGTGCGTTGCGCTCTCGTCAGATCAGCTTCACATCGTTAGAGAAGGAAGTGACGCTAACGGGTACCGTGTCATTGGATCCTGAACCTATTCCACTGGATGTGAAAATTATTCTGTTTGGTGATTACCGTACTTACGAACTGCTTGCGCACTATGATCCAGAGTTCAGTGAGCTATTTCGTGTAACCGCGGATTTTGAAGACGAAATGAAGCGTACTGATGATACAGAGCTTCATTACGCACGTTTCATTTCCAGTATCGTTCATGACAGCAATCTTTTGCATTGCGACCGCAAAGCGATAGCTCGCATTATCGAGCACAGTTCAAGAATGGCCGGTGACCAGTCCAAGCTTTCTCTTCATTCAGCACATATTGCTAACCTGTTGCGTGAATCAAACTATGTCGCTAAGCAGGCAAATTCAAACATGATTCGTCAGAGTCATGTTGAAGAAGCTTTAAACAACCAGCAAATGCGTGTTAACCGTTTGCAAGAAAGTGTGATGGAGACCTTCTCGAACGGTACGACGCTTATTCAAACAGACGGTGCTGCTATTGGTCAGGTTAATGCGTTATCTGTGCTGGCAACGAAAGATCATATGTTTGGTGCCCCCAACCGTATTACCGCGACAACGTCATACGGCGATGGTGAGATCATCGATATTGAACGCAGTGTCGATTTAGGCGGAAGCATTCACTCTAAAGGTGTGATGATTCTTTCCGCTTATCTCAACTCGGTATTTGGACGCACGGCACGTGTGCCGCTGACCACGACGATTACCTTTGAGCAATCCTATGGTGGTGTGGACGGAGACAGTGCAAGTATGGCTGAGTTCTGTGCAATTGTATCGGCATTTTCTAAGCAACCTAACCGTCAGGATATTGCGATTACCGGTTCTATGAACCAGTTTGGTGAATCTCAACCTATTGGGGGGGTGAACGAGAAAATTGAAGGTTTCTTTGATGTGTGCTGCATTAAAGGACGTCATAGCTCTCAGGGGGTGATCATTCCTCAAGCCAATAGACACAATTTGATGCTAAGACCTGATATCGTCAAAGCGGTAGAAAAGGGTGAGTTTAATATCTGGGCGATAAGCCACGTATCTGAAGCAATTGAGATTTTCACTGGTAAGAAAGTCGGTATTGCGACAGAAGATGGTAGCTATCCGGTAGACAGCATCTACGGTTTGGCTCAAGCCAAATTGAATGCGTTAAGAAAGTAACCGACGAGTTCCCGTACTTGAAAGGTCTTCATTTGAAGACCTTTTCTATAGAGATTGCACTGAAATATAGAGGGCGCTGAAGTTATACTCTTTCTGAGCGATGTTTTTTAGGTGAAATAGGTCAATCTACGCCTTCATTCTCCACCGTTACAAATAACTTTGAGGTGGATTTCAAAAAGATTGAATATTTTATACTCGGTTTAGTTCAAAGGGCTATTAGCCCGGGCAAGCCGCGCATTCACTTTCGTTTCCATTCGGCTTGTTGAGTAACAAGGAGTATCTCAATGAACCATCAGCCAACTGACGTTATATTGCACGCATTTGACTGGCCTTATTCCCTCGTGGCTGAGCGCGCTTCAGCGATATTCGAAGCAGGGTATAAAGCGGTACTTGTTTCCCCTCCCATGAAATCTGCGAAGAGCGATCAAGGAACAAAATGGTGGCAACGCTACCAGCCGCAAGATTACAGAGTTATCGACAACCAACTTGGCGATACTCAATCCTTTATTCAAATGACCGATGCTTTGACAGCTTTAGGTGTTCATGTCTATGCCGATGTGGTGTTTAACCACATGGCAAACGAATCGAAAAGGCGGCTTGATCTTCAATTTCCAAGTCGTGAAGATATGAAGCAGTATCAAAAATCCTCGCGTTATTATCAAAAGCAAATTCTATTTGGTGATTTATCACAACCGCTATTTCAAGAAGAAGATTTTGTTGAAGCGTTTGGGATTAAAGACTGGAAAGATAAGTGGCAAGTGCAAAATGGGCGAATCACAGGTGGACCGCATGATCAAGGTTTACCGACGTTAAGAGACTGTCCACATGTGGTAGCAATGCAACAAGCTTACCTCAAAGCACTTAAATCATTAGGAGTAAAGGGATTCAGAATCGATGCCGCTAAGCATATGACGATAGAACATCTAAAGAAAGTCTGGACAGACGAGATCACTAAAGATGTCCATATTTTTGGCGAGATCATCACTGATGGTGGCGCAACAAAAGAAGAATACCAATTATTTTTGGAGCCTTATTTGGCAGAAACCAGCCTAGGGGCATATGATTTTCCTCTTTTTCAGACCGTATTTAATGCACTGCAAAAATCGGGCAGTTTGAAATGGTTGATAGACCCGTACTGCTTTGGTGAAGCGTTATCGAAAGAACGAGCTATTACTTTTGCGATCACTCATGATATTCCCAATAACGATGTGTTTACTAATCTGGTTATGGATGAGGCGTTGGAGAGTTTAGCGTACAGTTATATTTTGGGGCGAGATGGTGGAGTGCCATTGATCTATACCGATTTGGACACCAGTCACATTAAGAATAAGTTGGGGCAGCCACGATGGCTTAATGCTTGGAAGGAACCTAAACTTCTGGCGCAAATCGAATTTCATAATCGAATGCACGGATTACCGATGGTAATAATAGAAGCCAGTGACGATTTATTGGTGTTTAGCCGTGGTGATAAAGGGGTGGTGATTATCAATAAATCCTCTAGGCCTCAAACCGTTGAACTGAACTGGAACCATGCGTTGCACGACCTGTTTAGTGATCAAGTATTTATTAGTGATGGAGCGACAGTATTGGTTGAGGCTGCGGCGCTAACCAGTTATATGCTTTGTAAGTGAAGCGCATTGTATGTCGCAAAAAAAAGCCGCATTCTGGTTGGATGCGGCAAACTATTTGAGTTAGCAGTAGTTCAATTCGGGGGTAACTTACTTAACCACTCACATAATATGAAAAAAGTATGAGATTAATATGCACTCTCAACGTTAAATGCATGCTTGGTTTTTGCCAGCGTTTTGTCAGGAAATAAAAATCCCCAGTTGTGAGCCTACTGGGGATTTTTTATTTTGAGCCATTATGAATGTAGTAAAACCTCTAAAGAAGTTTGACGTTGTCAGCATTAACTATTTTCTAGGGGGAAAATAAAGGAGACATGGTTAAAGTTAGTGGCTTAATTCTTAAACAGCAAAGTTGTGAATGATTTCTCTTTCGCTTTTTTAGTGGTTTGTGATGTTAATTCCAACTATATGTTGTGAATGAAACAGACATTTCTATTTACGACACCAAGACCCGACCAATAACGAATGAACTGCGGAAAGGGTATTAACTGGAGCCGGCTAATATTTCATTGCTGAATAGGAAAGTTACTAAAAACTGATTTATAACAATTCTTACTTTTAAATAAGACGTACTATTGAATGCAATAAGCTGCGTATCACTAAATATTGTGGTACGTGTTGTAGCTAATAGCTTTCTGTTGCTACGTACTGAAATTAAAGCGGAATTGTCATGGAAAATCTTATTCAACGTTTTTTACGTTATGTCACTTACGATACTCAATCAAAACCTAAGAATCATCATTGTCCAAGCTCTGCTGGGCAAAAAGTGTTTGCTCAAGCTCTTTATGAAGAGTTGCTAGAGTTAGGGCTCAGTGATGTCACTATTGATAGTCATAGCTATGTGATGGCGAGACTAAAATCAAATGTTGATTACCATGTTCCTCCTATTGGTTTTATTGCTCATATGGATACCTCTCCAGATGCTTCTGGTAAGCATGTTGTGCCTCAAATTGTCGAAAACTATCAAGGTGGGGATATTGCTCTTGGTAAAGGTGATGAAGTTCTCTCTCCTATCCAGTACCCTGAGCTGCATCAGTTACATGGCAAGAACCTTATAACGACTGACGGTAATACGCTTCTTGGAGCGGATAACAAAGCAGGCATTGCTGAAATTATCACCGCAATTGAAATGCTGATTGCCGACCCGTCAATTCCACATGGTGACATTTGTATTGGTTTTACGCCCGATGAAGAAATTGGTCGAGGTGCTAACCATTTTGACGTTACAAAATTTGGCGCTGAGTGGGCCTATACCATTGACGGAGGTCCTGTCGGGGAACTTGAATATGAAAACTTCCATGCAGCTACGGCTGAAGTTATTTGCCATGGTGTGAGTGTTCATCCGGGGACGGCGAAAGGCAAAATGGTGAACGCTATGCACATTGCTTCGCGTTTTGTTCTGATGATGCCTGAAGAAGAAACACCGCAGAATACCGAAGGTTATGAAGGTTTTTACCATCTTTCTTCCGCTTGTATGAGCGTCGCGAAATCGCAGTTGGATTACATACTTCGTGATTTCGAGCGAGATGGCTTAGCTGCCCGCAAGGCATTCATGCAACAGAAGGTTGACCAGTTAAATAAGCAGCTATCGAAAGGTAGTGTTGAGCTTGTTGTTCATGACAGCTACGCCAACATGAAAGAGATGGTTGAACCACATCCGCATATTATTGAACTAGCTAAAGTCGCTATGGAACAGTGTGGTATAGCACCATTAATCAAACCAATTCGTGGCGGTACAGATGGTGCTCGTTTATCTTTTATGGGATTGCCATGCCCGAATATTTTTACGGGTGGTTACAATTTCCATGGTATTCATGAATTCATTACGATTGAAGGTATGGAGCAAGCGGTGAGTGTTATTGTTACTCTTGCGGAAAATACAGCGCGACACTATAAACAATAAGCTGCTTTATCAACCAGTTCGGTCGGTTATAATTATTCAAGCGTTGGCGCTATGTTGGTTGCCAACGCTTTTTTTTATATAAAAACTGAGTTAGCTTAATCATTAAGCCATTTCAGTCAGCTATTCGGTAGTACATTGTAGTAGGAAGAATTATGGATAAATTAAATGCGGTGATAGATTTTCTATCTACGCACAAGATGTTGTTAACCTTGCTAATTTTGCTTGTTGTATGGTTGGTGCGCCGATTAGTTCTTGCACATATTCGTGGTGACGTTGCTTTTATTACTGAGGAACAAAGAAAATGGATGTCGCGCACTAAGAACGGGGCGTTTACAGTGACTGTGATAGTCCTGTTTATGCTTTGGCAATCGGAAATCAGTCAATTTGCACTGTCTGTTACTGCGATTGCGGTTGCTATTGTCGTGGCTTCAAAAGAAATTATCTTGTGTTTTACTGGATCGATTCAGCGTGCCAGTTCACGTTCGTTTCGAATTGGTGACTGGATTGAAGTGGGCTCAATCAGTGGTGAAGTGATTGAACACAATATGATGGCAACGGTTATTCAAGAGATTGCTCTACAAAAGGCTCATTATCATTACACTGGTAAAACCGCGACGCTACCGAACAGCATGTTCTTTATTCATCCAGTAAAGAACCTTAATTTTATGAAACGTTATGTGTTTCATGACATTACTATCGTTGTTCCTGACTTTGTGAATTTGTTTCCGTTAGTCCCTCAAATTCACCAACGAATTGAAGCGCATTTCGCTCATTTTATGGATGTGGCGCGTCGCTACAACAGCGTTATCGAGAAGCACGCAGGCGTTGATTTACCTGGTGCAGATCCACATGTTGAAATCACCAGTACCGCAGCAGGGGAGCAAGTCGTGCACATTAAGATATTTTGCCCGACCGAGCGAGCAACCTATTTGGAACAATTGATAAGAAAAGATTTCATGGAGATCTATGAAGAGAAGTTTCCAAAGACTGCACCGGAAACGAAATAGCCAGCATTACGCTGGCTATCTAGCAAATATAGCTATTAAAATTAGATAACTTTAATGCTTTCAGCTTGTGGGCCTTTTTGACCTTGAGTTACAACGAACTCAACTTTTTGGCCTTCAGCTAGAGTGCGGAAACCTTCACTTTGAATTGCGCTGAAATGTGCAAAAACGTCAGGACCGTTTTCTTGTTTAATGAAACCAAAACCTTTTGTTTCGTTGAACCATTTAACGGTACCAGTAACAGGTGTAGACATATTAATTATCCTAAAACATATTTGTTTAAAGCCGATTAGGGCGCTGATAGCGTGGAAAAATAAATTGCTATTGCGTACGACACGACGGGGGAGTTACGAGTAATCCAACGAAACAATGTGTAAACAAAGAACTTCTTTCTAGCTAGCCATGAGTCTAGGCTATTGAATTAACTTGTCAATCGGATCTTGAACTGAGTCGAAGTTGTGAAACAAGTTTCAATCATTTTTTTGCACTAAGCACCATTTCTAGCAAGTTTGAGTGACTCGAAATACACAAATGAATCTTATTTTATCAACTGATTTATTGACACTCAGAATGTTTGGCGCAAAATACGTACAACTTATATAGGAGAGTTTGATGAACATGAAATTATCAAAATCTCTTCCAAATGAAGTCATCGATACTGAATTTGGTCGAGGTGAAATTAAAGACAATGCGTTAAAAGCGGTAGTAACAAGCCAATTATTTAGACAACGAGTTGAGAAAGCAAAAAAAGGTAAAGGTAGTTTCAGCCGTAAAATGAAACACAAAGGAAAAGAGCCCTATTCAAAAGCTGCTTGATCGCTGATTTCGAATAGGGCTCTTTCTTTATTCATTATTTATATACTCTTCCTACTTGAAGCTGCAGCGGTGTTGACTGCGTTCGTTCACCCCCAATCACATAGTTTATCTATGCTCATGGGGATTCACTCACTTGTCGCCTACCTGCAACTCCAAGTAGTTTGAGTATATCATCTGTCTATTTTCGGCGAATAAATGGAGTATGCAGTAATTTGCCCGCGACGATGGCTAAAAATGCTACAAAAATCCCCGTTAGCATTGACGCTAAAAATTCAGCCGCTACGGTGCAATGTATCGCCAATTTCTACAATTTTGTTAATTCTGTGTTGAGACAACATGGTTTTTGGAAGCTAAGGTGAAAGTGGTGTAAAGGTATCAGAGCGAAGCGAAATTGGCGAGTAGATCGAGCATTTGGAATGCAAAAAATAGCCAAGCCTTCTGTATTGTAGCCATTGATTGATATGGTTTATATATGTTGTCTTTTTTCTTTGGAAGATAATGGCGAAGTATAAGATGAGATAGCTTAGTTACATTTTGAAATACTTTATTTGAAAATATTTATAGTTAATTAAATGTTAATAAATAATTTTTTTGTAATTATTTTTCTCGCAATTTCTAGCGATTATCTGTGTTAAACAAGATGATGATTTAACGTCCATTTAACAATTCAACCATTTGTTTAATAAGTATAAATTTTGTTGATTTTCTGACCTTGAAATAAACAAATGATGAGCGAGAATAATTAAAAACTGAAAGGATTCATTGCTGTCACTAAAGAGGTAGGCATGTTATGAAACTATTATTGATATTAATGACTTCGCTTTCTGCTGGTGTCGCTTCTGCTGCCCATATTCATTCTTTCCTACTCGGCATGTCTGTTGCTGCTCTTGCTGTTGGCAGTTGTTATTGGTTTGCTTTTAGAAGTACGCGAGTACCTGAATTAGCGGTTTTCTTACTGGTGTGCGGATTACTCTCTAAGTTGACGGTGACGGTTGTTGGCGTAATGTGGGGGTTATCTGCTGAACTGATCACCTCACCACTTGTGTTCGCGCTTTCTTACTTGTTCTTCTCTATTACTGTGACCTATTTGTGGTTCAGTTATAGAGATAGCATTACAGAATTGCCAAAGATAGTACGTAGCCGTACAGCACATTTGTAACATGCTTTCAGTTATTAAAAAGGGGCCTTATGGCTCCTTTTTGCTGCCTGACATACGACCATAGTCCTAAAGTGTCCAACTTCGTTTGCTTATATACTTGTTGTCAATGATGTACGAGGGAGTTGTTATGGATATCGCACTATTTTGGATTGAAAAAAGTATTTTAGTGATTGGCATTATCTTTGTTCTGACAGGTATTACTCAATATGGTCGCCGTAGTCACGATTGGAAAGGCGTCACCACAATGTTCTATAAGCGTGTTCCTATGTCAATTTCCGAATATAAATGGTATCGGTTAGGTATTAGCCTATTAGTATGCGTGGTGCTATTACGTATCATATTGCTTACTCTTTGGCCCTAATCTCTAAAGTAATCAATAAGTAGTCATCTATTTTTAGTGCTAATCACACATTTAGGTATACACTTTATAGAGTCTTAATAAACTAAGGGAAGGTAGTGTTATGTCGTTTCCTGTACTTATCTGTGATGACTCTGCTCTTGCTAGAAAGCAGATGGCGCGTTCCCTCCCTGCGACTCTGAATGCAAATATTACATTTGCTGAGCACGGACTCGATGCGTTGCATATTATGCAGCAGCAAACATTTAACCTCATGTTTTTGGATCTAACCATGCCTGAGTTGGATGGCTTTGGCACTTTGGAAGAAATGAAAAACAGAGGAATTGCGACGCCAGTCGTTGTTGTGTCAGGCGATATTCAGCCTAAGGCGAAAGAGCGTGTAATGGCGCTGGGTGCTAAAGCCTTTATTCAAAAGCCCATAGATATCAATATCCTCAAAGATGTTCTGAGAACCTTGGTTGAACCTGCTTCGGTTCCTAAAGTCGTCACACCTGTGTCATTTGAACTACCAGTACTTCGTCGTCGCGATATCTATATGGAAGTGGCGAACGTCGCCATTGGTCGAGCAGCGGATGCACTTGCAAGACATTTTGATGTGTTTGTACGTTTACCATTGCCGAATGTAAACATTTTTGAAGTGACAGAGCTTCACATGACGCTTCGTGATCTTGCAGATAATGCGCACGTGTCAGGTGTATGCCAAGGTTTCAGTGGTGAAGGTATCGCTGGAGAGGCTCTGGTGCTTCTCAGTGATACCAGTGTTTCTGATTTGAAAAAATTAATGAAAATACCGGCTGAGAGTGAAGATCTTGAAGAGTTGGAATTATTAATGGATGTCTCCAACATTCTGGTGGGGTCGTTCCTCAATGGTTTAGGGGAGCAAGCTGAAGTGCGCTTTTTCCAGAGTTCTCCTGTACTTCTTGGGCAGCACATCACTATCGATTCCGTGATCAACTCTACTGCGGGTTCGTTTAGTAAAACGATGACTTTTGAAGTCAGCTACAGCATTGAAGATACTTCAATTCGTTGTGACCTATTATTCATGTTCGTGGATGAATCTTTGCCGTTACTCAATAGCAAGCTTGCTTACTTGATGGAGGATTTCTAATGCTGTCTCTTCCAGCAGAATTTGGGCAATTTCATTGGATGGTCGACATGGTTCAAAACGTCGACATGGGGTTGATCGTACTTGACCGCGATTACAAAGTTCAAGTGTGGAATGGTTTTATGACACACCATAGTGGGAAAATGGCTCAGGAGGTGATTGGGCAATCGCTATTTGACGTTTTTCCTGAGATCCCACAAGAATGGTTCCGTCTTAAAACTAAACCCGTTTATGACTTAGGCTGTCGAAGCTTCATTACATGGCAGCAACGGCCTTATTTGTTTAAGTGTCGCAATGTTCGTCCTATTACACAGCAAGCTGATTTTATGTATCAGAACATCACGTTAAACCCAATGCGTACACCAACAGGTGTTGTTAATTCGCTGTTTCTTTCTATCCAGGATGCAACGGCAGAAGCTTTAGTGGTTTTAAAAGCAAATAATACATAGAACAAATACCAAATAAATAATATGAGAGATTTCAGCAACGGGTTAGTTGAGAGGGATTCGTATGCCTATACCCAGCGTTTTTTATACTGCACAGCAAGTTAAGCAAGGTGAAGTGTTAGCTGCCAAATCAATGGGGCTCGAAATGTTCAGCCTGATGGAGAGGGCGGGACAAGCTGCTTTCACCATTGCGTTTGCACAATATCCGGGTACTCATCATTGGTTGGTATGCTACGGTAGTGGGAACAATGGTGGAGATGGTTATATCGTCGCTTGTTTGGCTAAATCAATGGGTGTTCAGGTGACGGTTTGGCAACACGGCGATCCTGAAAATCTTAAAGGTGATGCATTATCTGCTTATTATCATTGGCTGGATCACGACGGCGAAGTTTATCCTTTTGATGATGTCATTCCTGATGACATTGATCTTATTATCGACGGATTGCTAGGAACTGGATTATCAGGAACGGTTCGAGAGCCCATTAAAGACATTATCCAATTGCTTAATGCGAGTCATGTGCCTGTTGTGGCAATAGACATCCCATCAGGGTTATGCGCAAATACCGGAGCGGTGTTAGGTGTTGCAGTCAAAGCTAATCACACCATTAGTTTTATAGGTTTAAAACAAGGCTTAGTCACTGGGCAGGCACGGAACTACGTAGGGCAATTGCACTTTGCTGGGTTAGGTGTTGAGGAGTGCTTTGAACAGCAAAATAAACCGACCCTGAAATCCATTTTGCCTAAATCCATTAAGTTGATGCTTGCTCAGAGAGAAGCATGTGCCCACAAGGGGATGTACGGTAAAGTGCTTCTGATCGGTGGCAACGAAGGTATGGGCGGAGCCATGATTCTCGCTGCCCGAGCGTGTGCCAGAGTTGGTTGTGGCCTTATAGCATCACTGCTTCATCCATTCAATGTTTCCTCCATTTTAGTATCCATCCCAGAAGTGATGAGTGCTGCTTGGGACGATGAGCAAAGAATCAAACGTCGGTTAGAGTGGAGCAACGTAGTCGCTATTGGGCCGGGATTAGGCCGAGATGCAAAAGCAGAAATGCTTTTCCGTCACACTCAGGATCTTCTAACTAACAAAGTTGTTGATGCTGATGCGCTATATTTTCTTGCACAAAACCCCAATTCAGATGATAAGCGGATCATCACTCCACACCCTGCCGAAGCTGCAAAATTACTTGGAGTCGATGTCAATTCTATTGAAGCAGACAGATTCAAAGCCATTAAAGATCTGCAAAACAAATATGGTGGTGTAGTGGTATTGAAAGGTGCGGGCACGCTAGTTAGTGATGGTAATGAGATTTTTGTATGCTTAGCGGGCAATCCAGGCATGGCGAGTGGAGGTATGGGCGATGTGTTAACTGGCGTTATCGCTTCTATTCTCGCGCAAGGTTTGAGTTGTTTTGAAGCCGCAAAATTAGGGGTAATCATTCACAGTAAAGCAGCAGATGTGAATGCAAAAGAAAAAGGTGAGCGAGGAATGTTAGCCAGCGATTTACTTTGTCATCTACGTGAATTGGTAAATTAAAACCTCTTGTTAAATATCAATTCAGGTTACAGGCTGAACCGAGCCCCCAAAGTTAAAGAGGTTGCGGAGTATTCGTCTTGCAGATCTTGATATTTGAGCTCAACACTTAGTTCCAGTTTCTCCACATACATTGGCTGCACTTTGGCACCAATTCCAATGTACGGATTAATGCCCGAACGGTCTTGGCTGGTTTCAGGGCTAACACTGGTATTCGTTTCTTCCAGATTGGTTTGCCCAATACCGCCTTTGGCATAAACGCTGGTAAAACTATTGATGGGCTGCTCTATTCTCGCGCCCGCAAAAAAACTACGGTACTTCACTTGTTGAGTGTCACCATTGGTATCATAGAATGTTGCGCCGTCTGAAATGGTATCAGTGTATCCAAAGTCAACGCCAACAAAGGGAGACAAAAAATAGCTGTATCCAAGCGTTGTCGTCCAAGCGCTCTCTGTGGAGTTATTGTTATCGATATAGTTATAGCCACTATCTGCGTAAAATTGGTGTCGGTTTTCTGCTGCCAGAGTTGGTAAAGCTAAAAATAAAAGGAATAAACCAACAGGAGTTTGTCCTAGATATTTCATCTTTTTTCTCCACTGCCATCAATTGATGCGCTGGTGTCTCTCAGGATTTTGACACTCTATTATCTGTGCATATCAATTTATATTTTTCTATACTCTTCCTACTTGAATCTGCAGCGGTGTTGGCTGCGCTCGCTCACCCCAATCACATAGCTTATCTATGCTCATGGGGATTCGCTCACTTGCCGCCTACCTGCAACTTCAAGTAGTTTGAGTATAATCTTCTGTATTTAAAGGCGAAGCACTTATAAATATAAGCAATTACTGAACCGTTATTATTTTTTATATTCAGAGCAAATAAAAAGCTGTGATCTAGGATTGTTTGGACGAAAAATAAACAAAATGAAAGTGTTGATATTTCAGTTTTAAGTGATTCAGTTCACGTTATTTCAGTGCAGCATCGTAGCTAAACGGTTATAGCAACATTTACTAAGGAACAGAAAATTGACGTTTAAAAGCTAATTTATTGATATTTAAATTATTTTTAAGGTTGGTCGGTATGAGGAAAGATTGTAAGTTTGGGGGATATGAAATCTTCACTAGGATAACACAAAAAAAAGCAAATATCAGACTTGTAGGAAAGAAATCACAACCTATAATGCTGAAAACCGGAGCGTCTGCCAACGCTCCGGTTTTTTTGTGTCCGAAAAGTGACTACGTCTGCCAACGTGTTCACGATGCACTCTGCAAAAGAGGCACAAACTGTAAATTAATCAAGGAATTACACAATGCGTATCGAACAAGAACTTAAGTTAGGTTTTAAAGATGTACTGTTTCGCCCGAAACGTTCAACCCTAAAAAGCCGATCTCAAGTAAATTTAACCCGCGAGTTTACATTTAAGCATAGTGGTCGTCAATGGTCTGGCGTACCTGTGATTGCTGCAAACATGGACTCTGTCGGTAGTTTTAAAATGGCTGAAGCTCTAGCAAAACATAGCGTAATGACGGCTATTCACAAACACTATAACGTTGAACAGTGGGCTGAGTTTGTTCAAAACGCAGATGCTAATACGCTACAAAACGTGATGGTTTCTACTGGCACATCAGATAATGACTTCCAGAAAACCAAAGACATTATGGCGATGAGCGAAGAGCTGATGTTCATCTGTATCGATATTGCTAACGGTTATTCAGAGCATTTGGTCGATTACGTTCAAAAAGTACGCACAGCTTTTCCCAGCAAAGTAATCGTTGCTGGTAACGTAGTGACTGGCGACATGGTTGAAGAACTGATCCTAGCTGGTGCGGATATCGTAAAAGTAGGGATTGGTCCTGGTTCTGTTTGTACAACCCGCGTGAAAACAGGCGTTGGTTACCCACAACTTTCAGCAATCATTGAGTGTGCTGATGCAGCCCACGGTCTTGGTGGTCGTATCATCGGTGATGGTGGTTGTACTTGCCCTGGTGATGTGGCTAAAGCTTTCGGTGGTGGCGCAGATTTCGTCATGCTTGGCGGCATGTTAGCTGGTCATGAAGAAGCGGGTGGCGAGCTAATTGAGAAGAACGGAGAAACCTTCATGAAGTTCTACGGAATGTCTTCTAAGAGCGCGATGGACAAGCACTCTGGCGGTGTTGCTGGTTACCGTGCAGCTGAAGGAAAAACCGTATTAATTCCATTCCGTGGCCCTGTTGAAAATACCATTCAAGATGTCCTTGGTGGCGTACGTTCAACCTGTACATACGTAGGCGCAGCCTCGCTTAAAGAGCTAACTAAGCGCACAACATTCATCCGTGTACAAGAGCAAGAGAACAATGTTTACGGTAAAGAGTAAACTTTCAACACTTCGGAAATTTCGAGTTATTGAGAGCCGCTTTTCGCGGCTCTTTTTCTTTATACAATAATAGGGTTGAGACTTCTCAACCCTAAGCCTGCTTCTTACTTATCTTTTAGTATTTGAAGATTTTCATTGATCTTAAAGACAACGATCATCAGTTCACACCAGATCCGCGCACCAATAGACCCTAAAATAATAGTTATTAAGCCTAAGAAGAAAGAGCTTGCTGTTAATCCCGCATAGCCACTGAACATGGTGCCAAGCCCAGAGATCACAGCGATTATAATAAGCAGCCAGTAAAGACCGGTTACGAGTTTTGGTGTTAGCATTGAATCGAAGGTGAACATCGATTTCATAGTTATATTTCCTTGTTTAATTTATTGTTTTTCTGGGTGAATGAATAGACATTAATTGTCGGGTGAAGATATTAAACTGATTGATTAGATATGCAATGTGCGTTTGTAGGCAAATTCTCTTTCAAATGCTAACTCAAATTATTTAACTGAAAAATTTAATCACTCATCATGTTGTAACTGGATATTTACATTCTTCGGGCGTATATTTCTGGTTTGATTCAGCGCAGTGTATAGAGGGCAATATGTTAGAGGCGTTTGGCGTTATAAATATTTGGACCTATTTAGTCGGTCTAACAATGATCATTCTTGCTCCGGGTCCAAACTCTCTTTATGTATTGAAATCAAGCTCATCGCTAGGCGTGAAAGCTGGCTATCAAGCGGCATCTGGTGTGTTAATCGGCGATGCTGTCTTAATCCTGCTCTCTTATCTGGGGGTCGCGTCTCTCATTCAAACTTCTCCGGTATTGTTTACCATCATTCGTTATCTTGGTGCGGCTTATCTGCTGTATTTAGGTGTTAAGATTATCCATCAATTGATGAGTAATAGAGGCGATGATAACGCAGAAATAGCACGTCCTAAGAAGAAAGAAAACGTGTTTGCCAAGTCACTCACTTTGAGTTTGACTAACCCCAAAGCGATTCTTTTTTATGTGTCGTTTTTCATTCAGTTTATTGATTACACCTACGAGCACACTTGGGCGTCTTACTTGATTTTGGCGACCATTTTAGAAGTGTTTAGCATTGTCTATTTGAGTGTGTTGATTTTCCTCGGTACTTCGTTGACTCAACTGTTCAAAAACAACAAGCTATTGGCGAATTTGGGTAATGGTTTGCTCGGTATGTTCTTTATGGGTTTTGCGGCACGTTTGGCGAGCTTGAGTTAATGACAATTACTCGCCGATTGTAGAGGCATTAACAAGGCTGCATAAAAATGTTTATGGCCAAGCGCGTTTTTTCCCGCCTGAACCTGCGTTAGCTTTAATCAGTTCAATTGCTTTCTTGGAATTGTCTTCGATTGAGTTCAAGCTCTTCGACACACTAGCCTGAAACTGTTTGTTCAACGCGACTTGTTCAGTGTCGGTTTTCGCCACTGCTGGCGTCTGAAGTTTGTGGATCATTTGTGCCAATTGTTTGTTTTGGCTTTCCAGTGTTTTTACTTTTAGGTTGAGATCTCTTAACACATTGTTTTGTTGTTCTATTTTGGCTTCAATACTGTTGATGGCTTTGAGAATCTGCCCAACACTCTGCTCAGTCATCGAGTTCTCCGCAGTTGGCTATTGTTGTCTTTCAGCCACCAGCATGTTTCAAATGTTACTGCTTTAGTGACAAATCTTCGTCAAGTATACAGATAAACCATGCTGCTATTGCGTAGGAATTCGCCGATATTGGGCCTTTCTAATGCTGAATAAATCGTTTAACAAGGCAAACAGACAGGTTAATTGGACTCATCAATAGCTGTCTGCTGCTTGAGACTTGTTAAGGCGAGAAGCCTGAACAGGAAGTACTTGCAGCACTAAGCAGACAAGAATAAATGCAAACCCATACCAGCCTATAACGGCGAATCGTTCACCTACCAACGCGACGGCAAACAATGTGGCAATGGCGGGTTCAAGCAGAGTGATCAGCGTAGCCGTGCTCGCTTCCAAGTGCTTTAACGCATAACCAAACAGTAGGTAGCCAAGGAACATTGGTATGGTTGCCATATAGATGACTACTGCAGTGTGTTTCGCATCCGCAAACAGATTGTCTCCGGTAATGTACAGCGAGGGTAGCAACAAGGTAGCCGCTAAACCAAACATACTCGCCATTGCTGATTGAGAGTTCACTCCTTGTTCAATCATGCCTCGTGCCGCCCATGAGTAGGTGGCATAAGTGAGTGCGGCTATAAGCCCCAGTGCAATTCCTAAAAGGTGAAGCATCGAACTTACATCTGAGTGAACACTTTGTTCTTTTCCAAGCGTGAGTAACACGATACCAATAGCCCCTACGATGAAAGAGACTATCCACTGCAAAGATATCCGTTTTTTGCTGATAAGACGCTCAAGCAAAACGGTAAAAAATGGTGCGCTGGCGATGGAGATCAAGGTGCCTATCGCGACGCCAGAAAATCGCATTGAGGTGTAAAAAGCAAGCGGATAAATAGCGACCGCTGCGCCACCACAAAGCAAAAGTTTGTATTGCTGAAGTAGTGTCGCTACATCGCCAGTGAGCTTTCTTCGGGCATTGAACATGAGTAATAAGCCACCGCCACCCATGGCAGAGGCGCCGATGGCTAAAGGACTAATATCTGGTGCGAAACTGGCTGCGGTTCCTGTTGTGCCCCAGAAAACACTGGCGAGAACCACCGTAAAGACTCCGCTAACATTCGCCTTTCCTCTAAACATAACCACTCCATGTCATAAATGTTATGAAAACGTTGGAATTCTATATCCCTAAAGCCGCTCCCGCAACAATGAAGAATGCAACGCAAGCAACTATCGGCAGCTTGAGTTGCTTGAGCAGATAAAATCCAACCAATATTAAAGCTATGTCTGAAACGGTAAAGACGGCACTGGTAAATACCGGTTGGTACAAAGCTGCGGCAAGCAAGCCAACAACAGATGCGTTTACGCCATTCAGTGCACCAGCAATGGTTGGGTTATCTGCTAATGAATGCCAGTTTTTCAGCACAGCTAATAACAGCAGAAAGCCCGGAAGAAATACTGCAATAGTCGCCAACAGTGCGCCAACAATAGGTGTTTGTGGCATTAGCGCGTAACCAATATATGTGGCGAAGGTAAACATAGGCCCAGGAACAGCCTGAGCTGCTGCGTATCCGGTCAAAAAGGTATCTTGGCTTAGTTGGTCACCAACAAGATTTTGCAATAGTGGCAGAACCACATGTCCACCACCGAAAACTAAGCTTCCTGCCTGAAAGAAATCACTAAACAGTTGAATATTTTGGTGGTTTGATAACACAGAGGTGCCGATAAGTATTAAGGCAAATAGCAGTAAAGGGGTATAACTGGGTTTAAACGTGCTTTGTGTTTTCGCTGCATTTCCTTTGAGGTATCGCGCTCCAATGATAGCGGCCAATATTAGCACTAATAATTGACTAGTAATGCTCGGTACAACCAGCAGGGCGCATGCCGTTAACGGAGCTAAGCCTGCTGAGAGTTTGCTTGAGCAGAAGTTCTTGTACATTCCCCAAGTCGCGTCAGCAACTACCACTACGGCGAGCAATTTAAGTCCGTGTACGATGTTGTGAAATATGGTGGTATCCGTGATCTGGCTGCTCATGAGAGCAAGCAGGATCATGAGTATGATGGATGGTGCGGTAAAACCGATGAAAGCGGCGATCGCTCCAAATAAACCACCACGTTTGTAACCGATAGAAAAACCCACTTGGCTTGACCCTGGACCGGGCAAAAATTGGCTGAGTGCCACAATCTGAGCGTATTCGCTGTCATCTAACCACTTCAGTTTTTCAACGAAGGTTTGACGAAAATAGCCAATGTGAGCGGCGGGGCCACCGAAGCTAATCCAACCTAGCCAGAAAAAGGTTTTGAAGATAGTAAGCATGCAGTAAAGCTTCTTTTTGCGAAATTGAGCCATGAATAGCTAAAGTCGACGCAATTTTCAACCTATCTAGTTAATTGTTCACAATTATTTAATGTAAAAAGCCATTACCGGATGTCTCAGAAACGGGGGTTCCGATATATCCGATAATGGTTACAGGTGATAGGTGGTTCAGGCGATAAAGTTAAACTGGTATCAAAGTTTAAAGTTGCCGACTAACTTATCCAAATCTGCCGACAGTCTTTGCAGATGAGTGCTGGATTGATTGAGCTGCTCTGAAATCTCAGTGGTTTCTGATGTCAGTTGGTTGATCTCTTCCAGGTTACGGTTGATATCCAATACAACCGTTGATTGTTCTTCAGTTGCTGTTGCAACTTGAATATTCTGGGTGCTGATCTGTTCAATATGGTTACTTATTTGCCCTAGGGATGTGGTGGCATTGTTGGCAAATCCGACAACAAGGTTACTTTGGTTTCGTCCCTTGTCCATGGCTTCAACCGCACGACGAGATTCGGTTTGTAGCCTGTCGATAATGTTTTGGATCTCTTCTGTTGAATGAGCAGATCGGCTCGCCAAAGTGCGAACTTCATCGGCCACTACGGCAAATCCACGTCCTTGTTCTCCGGCACGCGCAGCTTCAATCGCCGCGTTAAGTGCAAGTAAGTTTGTTTGGTCTGAGATATTGCGAATGGTATCGAGTGTTGAGCTGATGTCGTCAACTTGTTTGGCCAATGACTGGACGATATCGGTCGCTTCTTCGAGTTCTCTGGAAAGCTCACCAATTTGATCTCTTGCTTGACCAACCACACTTCGTCCGTCACTGGATTGATGTGTCGCTTCGTTTGCCGCTTCTGCTGCATGCGAAGCATTTGTGGCTATTTCATCGACAGTTTCACCTAACTGATGAATTGCAGTGGCGACTTGAACAGTGCGGTCACGTTGTGAAGCGCAGTTATTGCGTGTGTGGTCCGCTCGTTCAGAAACATTTTCTGCCATGTTGGCTAAGTCGCGTGAGTTTTTCGCCACCTGAACCATAGCAGTATGTACTTTTTCAATAAACTGGTTAAAGCTGTTGGCGATATGAGTGAGTTCATCGCGACCTTCCGCGTCAAGGCGCGTGCTCAGTGCCATATTCAACGCTGCATGATTCATAGTTTCACGCAGATAGGTTACTCGTCTGCGCAGGTTAAAGACAATAGATGACGAGATAATAAAAGAGATAAGCAACCCTACGACACTAATCACAATCAGCGTATTACGATTTTTGAGGTAGGTGTCATGGCTGATAGAGTTTTGTACTTCAGCTTGTTGCAGTAGCGTGTCTAAAATAACATTGGCTTCCTTTCTCATAACACCGTAACTTTTTGCATATTTATCGCGATAAATTTGCTGAGCTGTGGAAAGGTCGTTGCTATCCAGTGCGTTTAACATTGGTTCTATCTCGTCCGTCACCACTATTGCAAAAGCATCGGCGAGTGTTTGCACGCGCTGTTTTAAAATATCGTCTGATTGTGCTTCAACTGCGTAATCTAACGCTGCTCTCATTTCTGGTATGTCTTCTGTCCTTGTTTCTTTCACTCGTGTCGCAATGCCCTTGGCATCTCGCAGAGCTGTTTCTTGAAGTAACATCATGTCTATGCCAACTCGCATGCGAGGGATCCTGGATGCTGTTTCTGCCATTGCGCGCATTGGTGCGGCAGTGTTGAGATACATAGATTTGGTTCTTTTATCGATAGAATCCATTGAACTTAGGCTGTGCAAGCCAACAGCGATCAAAGCTAAGCAAGGGATAGTTACGGTTATAAGCAACCGAGTTTTCAAAGTGAAATTATTGATAAGCATAGCTGTAATTATCCGTATTTGTTGCGGTTATTTATCGCATTGGACTTTACCAACTTGCTAATAATTAAAATGGTTGAATTTCAATCAGATGTGAGCATGTACACAGATTTTTTGTACTATATTTAGAGATTGCGAGTGTGTAGTGATTATTCGCAAATTTATATGAATTTAATCAAAATATCATTGACCCCTATGAATTCAATTCAAAAAACACAGGGGCAATGACGAAAAACAAGCTTATAGTTTGAAGTTGCCTACGAGCATGTCTAACTGAGACGAGAGTTGTTGTAAGCTGTTACTGGATTGATTGAGTTGTACTGCTATATCTGTGGTTTCCGTGGTGAGATGATTTATTTCTTCAACATTGCGGTTTATGTCGTCCACAACGGTTGATTGCTCTTCAGTGGCAGTCGCGACCTGAATATTCTGTCCACTGATGTGGTCAATGTGGCTGTTGATCTGCTCCAATGCATTGGCTGCATTGTCTGCATACTCGACGACTAAATCACTTTGTTGGCGACCTTGCTGCATAGCTTCTACTGCGCGTTTCGATTCCGTTTGCAGTCTATTAATCACTTTTTGAATCTCCTCCGTTGAGTCAGCAGAACGACTGGCGAGTGTCCTTACTTCGTCGGCTACGACAGCAAATCCACGACCTTGGTCGCCTGCGCGAGCGGCTTCAATAGCCGCATTTAGTGCCAGCAAGTTGGTTTGATCTGAAATGTTGCGAATGGTATCTAAGGTTGAACTGATATCGTTAACCTGTTTAGCCAGTGACTCAACCACATCGGTTGCTTTATCCAGTTCATTAGAGAGTTCTCCAATTTGTTTTCTTGCCTGAAGAACGACTTTTTGCCCATCGCTGGATTGATGTGTTGCTTCGTTCGCCGCATCTGCAGCTTGTGCAGCGTTGGTCGCAATTTCACTGACGGTCGCGCCCAATTGGTGAATGGCAGTTGCCACTTGCACGGTTCTGTCTCGTTGGGAGGTACAGTTACTTTGTGTATGACGGGCTCTCTCTGATACGTCACGAGCCATGTTTGCCAGTTGCTGCGAGTTCGCTGCAACTTGATTGATAGCCTTATGTACCTTCTCCATAAACAGGTTAAAACTATCGCCAATTTCAGTTAATTCGTCCTTCCCATCCAATTTAATACGTGTGTTGAGCGATAAGTCTTGCGCCGCACTTGTGATCGTATCTCTAAGAGTAGAAACACGATTACGTAAGCTAATGACAATAGCAGAAGAGATGATGAATGAAATGATGAGCCCTGCACTGATGATAATGATCTGAGTTGTTCTGCCAGAGACATAATTGGCGTAACTCAGTTTATTTTGTGACTCGGCTTGCTCAAGTAAAGTTTCCAATAATGTGTTCGCGTCTTTGCGCATGGTTCCGTAGCTCACAGCGTATTTGTCTTTATAGATTTGTTGTGCTGTTGCCATATCGTCTTTATCCAGTGCCAGAAGCAAAGGGTTTAGTTCATTACTGACCATTTTTTCAAAATCATTGAGTAGGGTCTGTACTTTGCCTTTTAATTCTGGGTTAACTTGGGTTTTCACTGCTAAAGTCAGCGCATCACGCATCTGCGGAATGTCTTCTTCACGAGTCTCTTTGACGCGAGTTTTAATGCCCTTAGTGTCACGTAAAGCGGTTTCTTGTAGCAGCATCATATCAATACCCACACGCATTCTGGGAATTCGCGACGCGGCTTCTGCAACGGCTCGCATTGGGGCCGCAGTGTTTAAGTACATTTCTTCTGTTTTATTTGCCATTGCTGACATGGCATTCAAGCTTGCTAAACCTACAAATATCAATGCTAAGCAGGGGATTGCTACCGTAATAATCAATCGGCTCTTAAGCGTTAATTTATCTATTAACATTGTGTGAATACCTTCTATGTCTGTTATTGGACTGCTTAAATGAGGCTGCGTCTTTTGTCACTAAAGCTGTTTGTTGGTTAAAGAGGCTCAACTAGTAAAAAAGTTTATGTGTAATAATTAATAGCTTAGGCTAAAACGCAATATGTGCGATCCAAACAGAAAAAAAAGATGAATTTTGAAAGGTTACGGATTAGAAAAGTTAGGGCGTTGGCTAACGCTCAGTGTATTTCGTGCTCTAGAACTTAGCGTAATGCTGCGTTTAACTACGGTAGATTAGGTGGAGTGCTGAATAAATTGTTGAATGGGTACTGCGCTTGTTCAACAAATTTTACCGACAACTGAGCTACATCAAGGGTTATGTGATCAATGTCGCTATAATTCCAAGCTCTGTTTGATGTGAGAGAGTAGTGCAGTTTGGGTTTTACAACAGATCAGTTTGAATTACTTGCCCCAGGTGGCGATTTAGATTCAATTAAGGCAGCTATCGCTGCGGGTGCCGATGCAGTCTACTGTGGCTTAGACAGATTTAACGCACGTAATCGCGCAACTAACATTACGCTTGATGTGCTTGACGGCGTAGTTGAACTCGCTCACCAGAACCAATGTAAAATTTTTCTCACTCTCAATATCGTGATGTTGGAGAGTGAAATTCCTTCACTCGTTCGATTGTTAAAGCAACTGTGCGATACCGATGTCGATGGCGTGATAGTTCAGGATCTTGGTCTGGCATATCTTATCAAGCACCATTTCCCGCAGTTGGATATGCATGCCTCCACTCAGATGAACACCCACAATGAAGGGCAAATTAAGCTGCTAAGCAAACTTGGTGCTAGCCGAGCTAACTTATCCCGTGAACTGAATATTGATGAGATAGCGCATTTAGCACAGTACGGTCGTGTGCACAATGTGTCGATGGAAGTGTTCGTTCATGGATCATATTGTATCGGTTTCTCCGGTTTGTGTTATTTCAGCTCGGAACTTAATGGCGCATCCGGAAACCGTGGGCGTTGCAGTCAACCTTGTCGTGACCAATATCAGATAACTTCAGCGGGGAATCATTATCCGCTGAATCTTAAAGACAACTCTGCTTATCAAGATATGGGTGCGTTGGCTAAGGCGGGTGTCTATTCGTTGAAGGTGGAAGGACGAATTAAAAAATCTCATTACGTGTACACTGTGGTCGATAACTGGCGTAAACAAATTGACCATTACTGTCAAACGGATGAAGTGCTTACAGATATGTCTGAGCTCTATACCGTGTTCAATCGCGACTTTACCAATGGTTATCTTAAAGGTGACATCCATCGAGGTATGTATATTGATAACCCGAGAAATTTTGCGGCTAAACACGTTGAAATGCAGTCTGAAAGCATAGAGTTTACCCAGGCCAAACAATTTATTTATGACCGCAATACCGAGATTATTGGACAAGTGGATGCGGTTACTCAGGCAATGACTATCACTTCTAATGCTAGGCGAAGCTTGAAGGGATGTGGCTACAAAGTCGATATCGAACTGGCAAAATTTGACCCAAATGCAAAGCTAAACAGTGTGCCGAAGCTTTCCGTATTGATCGATAATGTTGATGATCTAGGACTTACTGAATCAAACCATGACGTTGAGTTTTTCTACCGTATTCCGGATGCGTTGGCTCTTCAATATGACGAAGTGGTGGATGCGTTGAGTCGTTACCCAAATCTTATCCCGTATTTCCCTGCTATTTTGGTTGGTGAACATTACCAAGCCGCGTGCCGTCTTCTTGAACATATGAAGCCGCAATGGTTGGTCACCAATAATCTTGGTATGGCTGAAGTCGCTCAAAGTATGGGGTTACCTTGGGTTGCTGGACCTCAACTTAACATCACTAACTCGCTGTCGTTGCAGTGTATTGAGCAAGAGCTGAAAGGTCATGGAGCGTTTATCTCCAATGAGCTCAGCGCCAAACAGATGAAGCGATTAGTCAGACCGAAAGGCTTTAGATTGTTTTACAGCCTTTATCATCCGATTCATTTGATGACCAGCAGACAGTGTCTGATCATTCAAAGTATCGGCTGTAAGAAGCAGAGAATGAATAAAGGCTGCATGAAACGCTGTGAGAAGAGCGCATCAATCATCAGTTTAAAAGGTCAATCTCATGTTATTCACAAGCAGCGTGGTAATCACAATTGTCTGTACGGTAATGAGAACTTCCTAAACTTAGATTTGCTGACGGATGTACCGGATGTGTTCACCGATATTATGATTGATTTGCGTGATATCCCCACTAATACCCAGTTGTCCGTGAGCAAATCAGAACTTATTCACCTGTTTAAGCAAGCGTTGAATGGTGATGATGCAGCGCAACAAGCGTTGCTATCAAACATTATAGGCACAACAAACAAGCAGTATTTAAAAGGTTTGAACTAACGTTGGGTAGTCGGTTAAGAGAGAAGGGCAAACGTGCCAATTTTAAAAATAATTTTTCAAAAAGCATTGTAATGACCTAGCTAAGCTGAGATAACTAAACGCGTCTGTGCATTAGATGTAAGGTCTATCTTTGTGAACCCATTCGTCTTTACTTTCAGCATTATTTTTAGCGGTTTTGTGCTGGGATTGTTTTTCCAACGTTATCTTAAACAGCGTTCATCTTTTGTTAGTTTGGTTTTAACCAAAGTAGCGCTGATGGCATTGATTCCATTTAGTGTTTTTGTATCTTTATGGCAGCTAAGTAATATTCGCACCGAGTTATTGTATTTACCTTTTATAGGTGCAGGTGTGATTGCTGCGGGTGCTTTGGTGGGTGTTCTTGTAGCAAGAAAGAATAACTTAACTCAGGTACAAACTGGGGCGCTTGTGCCAGTGACTGCGCTTTATAACATTGGCGCGCTGGGTAACCTTGTGCTCTTTATTACCTTCGGTGAAAACGGTGTCGCTATGATGGCGCTGTTTAAATTGTTTGAAGAGTTAACCTATTTCGGGCTAGTGTTCCCGTACGCAAAATCCAAATCACAAGATGAAGCGCTCAAGTCCACACAAAACAAACAAGTGTGGAAAGACCCGATTTTCCTCATCGCCATTTGCGCGATCTCTGCTGGTTTGCTGCTCAATGTGGCGGGAATTGAACGTCCTGAATTTTTGCTTTCAGTGAGTCACTGGACAATCCCAGTGGGTACATTTTTGCTGATAGCTTCTGTAGGGCTAACCTTTAACCTAAAAGGTGGAAAGCGTTGGCAAAAAGTGGCATTGACGGCGACCATTGCACGTTCTGTTTGTGCGGTGCTGGTGGTTTTAGTCATGCTTTCACTGTTTAACCTTTGGCAGGTTGAAGGACAACTGGTTGCGAAGGTGTGTTTGGTTTTGGCAGTGATGCCCACTGCATTTATGGGCACCTTACCTGCCGTTCTTTATGATTTGGATAAAGAAGTGGCTAATACCAGTTGGATTACCAGTTACTTCGTGTCCATGGTGCTCACGCCAATCATGCTCGTTTTCCTCAGCACCTTGTAGTTTTCACTCAACGTTAACGTTTGATTGAGCACGCTATATCGCGTGCTCTGGGTTTTCTAATGCCAAATCACTGCCGCAAAATTTGGGGTTAATATCATGCAAAATCAGCAGCACACAAGAGACCACTACAGCGGCAAGCAATGTGGCACTCACCAGACCAAAGGCAATACTGGCAATTAGCGGAATTAGGAACTGTGCCTGAGTGCTGGTTTCAGTCAGCAAAGGGAGTAAACCTGCAAACGTGGTGAGTGACGTAATCAATATTGCTCGGAATCGATCGTGAATGGCCAACTTGCAGGCTTGGTGAAGTTCTTCACCTTCTGCGACTTTGTCTTTAATAAAAGTGACCAACAAAATATTGTCGTTAACCACAATACCCGCAAGGGTGGCAAAACCAACCAGACTCGGAATCGTCAAATCTATTCCCAATCCTAAGTGCCCCCATACGACGCCAATCCAAGCCATCGGAATGGCAAGCAAAACCGCGAAAGGCTGAACAAAACTTTTAAATAGAAATGCCAAAATCAAATAGACACCAATAATGCCCAGAGCAAAATAAGTGAGTAGTGATGAACCTGTGTTTGCACTCTCTTTATCTTGTCCCTGAGAAGCAAAACTGACTTCTGGGTATTTCTGCGCCATTTTAGGTACAAAGTCTTTATAAAACTGCAGCATGATTTCACGTGCATTGGCGACTTGGGTGTTGATATTGCCTTGAATTGTGGCCGTTGGAATACCGTTAACTAAGTTAAGACGAGAGAAGGCTTTAGACTGAGTTAAATCAGCGACAACCATCAACGGGATCAGCTTGCCATTATTGGCGGTAATAAGCAGATCATTCAGTTCTGCTATGGTTGCTTGATGAAGAAAATCACTTTGACGAACCCGTATATCAACGATTTCTCCGTCTTGGAACACCGTAAGGTCATTGTTACCTTTCACGGCATTTCTCAATGTTTGGGCGACTTGCGCGGCTGTCACGCCGAGTACTCCCGCTTGGTCTTTGAGTGCGACTTGGATGTCATCGCGCCCATATCGCAAATCGGAAGAAAGATTGAAAACACCGTCGAACTGTTTGAGCCATTTCATCAAAGCTAAGTTCACCGCATAGAGTTCTTGTGGGTCGTTGCCCTGAACTCGGATATCAATACCGATACCGGCAACGCCACGTTCTTTGTCTGTAAACTTGAGTGCGATGACATCTGCGGTTGGACCAACTTTGCTTTTCCAACTTTGAATAAGGCCTTTGATGCTTTCTTGACGAAACTGAGCGGGAAGCAAGTCAGCACTTACAGTAGCCATATGCGGACCAGAATCAAAGGCATCAATATTGGTGTTATACATAACGGTAATACTGTTGACTAATGGCTCACCAAACTTCTCTTGATATTCTTCATCTATCTCTTTTAACGCGTTTTCGACTTTGTTCACTACAGTTTCTGTTTGTGACAACAAACTGCCTTGGTCGAGCAGTATTCGAGCTTGTAGAGTATCGCTTTCAAGGGTTGGCATTGCTTTGAATTTAAGTAACCCAGCAGGGAAAGTGGCTGTGGTTGCAGCAACCACAAAGATTAAAATACCAATGCTAAGGTATGGCGCCCGCATTGCCATGACAGATAAGGGCACAAAGCCTTTGTCGCGTACATACTCAAATCCGGCAGTAATTTTACTGCGTATGGTATTGCTGTTAGAGATATCAGGATGATGCGCCAGATGAGAAGGCAATATAAACATGGCTTCGAATAGGCTCACGATGAGCGTCATCATTAACACAATCGGAATATAACGGAGTATGTCACCCAGGTTTCCAGTTAAAAACATCAACGGGCCAACGACCATGATGGTGGTTGCAAAGGATGCAATTACCCCCGGCAGCACTTGTTTGGTACCTTCTATTGCAGCTTGAATCGCAGGAAGCCCTGCTTCACGTTTTGCCGCGATGTTTTCAGCAATGATCAATGAGTCATCCATCAGGATACCGATAGCGACAATTAGCCCAACCATGGTCATCATGTTAATGGTGTATCCGAGAATGAGCATGATAAACAGTGTGCCGAGAAAAGAGACGGGAAGACCGACTGTTACCCAGAAGCTAAAGCGGATATTGAAGAATGCCCATAACGCTAAGAATGCAAGGATCAAACCTTGCACGCCGTTGCTGCCTAGAATACGCAAACGTTCTTTAATATTGACGCTCACATCTTGTGTAATGGTGAGTTTAACACCTTGTGGAGCCAACGCGCGTTCTTTGTCGATAAGACGCTCAACAACTTCACGCACTTTAAGCGTATCCTGATTTTGGTTCTTTGAGATTTGCAGTAACGCCGCTCTTTGTCCGTTAAACAGAATCTTATCTTCTTCAAGGGCAAACTTTTGCTCTATGGTTGCGATGTCTTTTAAACGTAGTTGAGTGGTGCTGTTGATCATCAAAGCACCGATGTCGTCGACATGTTTAGCAAGCTGGTCAAAACGAATGCTTGATTCAGACAGATCACTTCTCATTGTGCCTGCTGGAATGCTGATGTTCTCTTGTTGGATTCGGTTTGCCAAATCAGAGATGCTCAAGTCGTATTGCTGTAAGGTTTCACTCGCAATGGAGACTTCAATTTCCTGCGCCGAAAATCCACTGATAGTCACTTGTGCGATATCTGGGTTCGCTTTCAAGTTCTGCTTAATCTTGTTTGCGTACCAGTAGAGATCTTGATCAGACATAGGGCCGGTAATCGCGATGCTAACGACGGAGGCTACACGGTCGAGTTTAGTCACGGTTGGGCGCTCTGCGCGATCAGGAAAATCACTAATGGCATTGACCTGTTGTTGAACTTCGCTGGTGAGAACATCAATGTTCTCGTTGCGGTTGATTTCCACATTGCCAATGGCGACGTTTTCTCGTGCATCACAAGTGAACTCATAAATTCCATCTAGCTTGTCCATTGCGTCCTGAAGAGGAATACAAACCTCATCCGCCACCTCTTTGGGGGAGGCTCCCGGATAGCTGACCTTCACTTCAATATTGGTGGTTGGCGCTAAAGGAAACGTATCTTTTTGCATTTTAGGCAGGGCATATATCCCCAGTAGCAAAATCGCAATCATCAACACGTTGGCCGCCGTTTTGTGCTGAGCAAAGTAGGCGATCATAATTCATCTCCCTTTGCTTGCTGGCTGACCCATTGAACCATGGCTTTATCGGGCTGTGGTTTCAATGTCATTCCTTCTACAGCAGGCTGCAATTGACTTACAACCACGGTGTCTCCTTCACTGACACCGGATTTCAGAATTGCAATTTGACCTTGAGTAAAATCCACTTCTATTGGTTGAATGACAAGTTTGTTGTCTTTCACAACATAAACATTGCCGTTATGTAGAGAATTGATAGGAACGATGAGCTGATTTTCAAGTTGTGGTGCCTTTAGCGTGACTTTGACAAAAGTATCGCGAATCAAAGGTGGCTTTTTGCCCGGTTGCGCTTGTTGATAGGGTTCGTCTACACGAACAATCAACGTTTGGCTTTGTGTTTGTGGGTCTATCGTGCCGCCGCTTCGGTCTACCATTCCTTGCCAGTGAATCTGCTTTTCACCAGTGGTGAGAGTGACGGTGGCTTGCAAATCACTGTGAAGTGCATTGTCGAAGCTCTGTACCTGAGTCGCGCGACGTAATGGTCTCATCTTACCAATCGAATACTGGGCAAGCACTTCGACCGCTGCCATTCCATCTGACTGGAGTAGGGCTTGTCCTTTGTTTACATATTCTTCGACATCAATGTTGGTTGCGGTGATGCGAATATCGTAAGGCGCTTTAACTTCAGTATGGCTAAGGTCACGCCGAGCAATTTCCAGCTCAGCATTTAATACTTGTTGTTCAGCAATCGTAATCGCTTGTTCATTTTTCAGGTTTTGCAGCAACTGTTGTTTGCTAAGTAGATCCCGTTTGGCTTTGTCTTTTTCAGTCTGAGAAAGATGACCGGTTTTGGCTAAGCGTTCGCTACGTTCATACTCTTCTTTTTGCAGCTTGTAATCTTGCTCAGCAATCGAATAGCTTACGCCTATAGTCTGATACTTGAGTTTAGAGACATCTAACTCGGCATTGAGTTTAGTAATGGCGAGTTGATAAGCGGAGTCGTCAAGCTTTAGTAACGATTCTCCCTTGGCAATGAAGGCACCATTTTTAAAGTTATCTGACACCCAGATCACCCGACCTTCAACTTCTGCCTGAGCTTGCCACTCTTGAGCTGGTTGGGTATAGCCGTATCCAACGGCGCTAGGTTGAATGGCGAGCGGTTTGACCTTCATCACCCGTACAACTTTAGATCCACCCGCTTGTTCGGTTTTTGGTGGTTCGGCTTTCATACTGGGTGCGACAAACAGAACAATACCGCCCAACACGAGTGGCGGAACAATAAGTAATCGTTGAATCCAACTGTAGTTAGCCATGGTCACTATCCCTAAATCTTATGTAAGTAAAAGCTAATTTAAAAGTGGAGGAATAAATTGGCGATTGCTCCCAATTCATTGTATATCGTTAATTTAGCTTTAACTTAAATAAAAAATCCGGCGCTAGGCACCGGATTTGAGTAAAGTTAAGTAAACAATCGTCAGCAATAACTTACGCTTACGACTCTTTATCTTTGGTCAGTGACAGTATGCCAATGGAAATGGCAGCAATGCCAACAAATCCACCGAGGATAATGACTGGCATTGCGCTGTAACCAAGGACATGCCAGATAATGGATTCAAGTGTACTCATTTCTCTGCTCCTTGTTATTGCCAGCCTTCTACGCCGTGCATATCTGGTAGGTTGTGTGCGATACCTTTGTGGCAGTCAACACAGGTTTTCTCACCAGACGCTAGGGCAGTAGAGTGTTGTTGAACACTACGTTCACCTTGCTCTGAGAAATCCATAAATTCAAATTGGTGACAGTTACGACATTCAAGCGAGTCGTTCTTTTTCATCCTCGCCCATTCACGCTCTGCTAAGTGCGCGCGGCGCTCTTTGAATTTTTCTGGAGTATCGATAGTTTTCAGTACGTAATGTGCAAACAGCTCTTTAGATGCCTGAACTTTACGAACGATTTTATCTGTCCATTCGTGTGGGACGTGACAGTCAGAACAAATTGCACGCACGCCTGAACGGTTAGAGTAGTGAACCGTTTCTTGGATTTCTGCCACGATAGGAGCGTGACAACCAGAACAGAACTCTTCTGTGTTGGTCATCTCCATACCCGTGTTAAATGCGCCCCAGAATAGCAAGCCACCGGCAAACCCCAAGAATAAGACAACGCCAGCAGCAGCTTTACTTGGCCTTGTTAACTTACTCCAAAACGCTTTAAGTAGTTTCATAAATCGCCTCTTATTGTGTGGTTTGCCTAGCGAAGTGATTCGACACGTTTAAAGTCATTTTCAACCAAAGGTTGAGCGTCCGCTTGAGGAACGTGACATTGCAAACAGAAATAACGTCGAGGTGATACATCAGCAAGCACGGCATCTTCACGATTTAAGAAGTGTGTTACGCTAATTTTTGTTGCCGCCATGTCTTTGGCGTTTTTCCAACTGTGACAAGACAAACACTTATTCGCATCTTTAGTGACTTCGTAGTTACGAATTGAGTGTGGAATCAAAGGTGGTTGATAAACGTAATCTGTCTCTAAAGATTGTTCGCGAGGAATTTTCTTCATTTCATCTGCGTTTCGCGTTTCTTCAAGAAGGCTAGAACCACGTAATGATTCTAAACCACCCGTGCCGCCAAGAAGATCCAACTCAGCTTGCGCAAAGACGGCTCCCGATAAAACAGCACCAACTGATAACAGTGCAACCAGTAATTTTTTCATATTACATTCTCCGCCTAATGGCTAAATTCTTTAATGAGGCTGCCCGAGGGATCAATTGGGGCAGCCTTTACATGCATTTTATACTTATGCCACTTTCGTGATTTTAACTGGACATTTCTTGAAGTCCGTTTGTTTTGAAAGCGGGTCGGTAGCATCTAGGATCAATTTGTTGATCAGAATGCGAGCATCAAAGAATGGCACGAATACCAAGCCTTTTGGCGGCTTGTTACGACCACGGGTTTCTACACGCGCTCTAACTTCACCGCGTTTGTTAGCAATAACCACCTCATCACCACGGCGTAGACCTCGTGCGACAGCATCTTCATGATGCATGAAACACACAGCATCAGGGAAGGCTTTGTAGAGTTCAGGTACACGGCGAGTCATGCTACCTGTGTGCCAATGTTCAAGAACACGACCAGTACATAGCCACAAATCGTATTCTGCATCTGGCATTTCCGGTGGCGCTTCATATGGAGCTGAGATAATCCAAGCTTTACCGTCTGGTTTACCGTAGAAGTCCCAGCCAGAGCCTTTCTTCGCATATGGATCTGAACCTTCTTTAAAGCGCCATTGGGTTTCTTTACCATTCACAAACGGCCAACGTAGACCTCGAGTTTGATGGTACATTTCAAATGGTGCTAAGTCATGCCCGTGCCCTCGGCCGAAAGTGGCATATTCTTCAAAGAGCCCTTTTTGTACGTAGAAGCCAAAGTGGTGGGCATCGTCGTTCAACTCGCGAGCTTCAGTTACTGGGAATTTGTCGATTTGACCATTTTTGAACAGTACGTCAAACATGGTTTTACCACGGTATTCAGGCATTTTCGCTAGTAGTTCTTCTGGCCAAACTTCTTCCATCTTGAAGCGTTTAGAAAATTCCATCACTTGCCATAAGTCAGATTTCGCTTCGCCAACTGTACCTACTTGTTGGTACCAAGATTGAGTACGACGCTCTGCGTTACCGTAAGCACCTTCTTTCTCTACCCACATTGCTGTTGGAAGAATCAAGTCAGCCGCTTGCGCTGTTACTGTTGGGTATGGGTCAGAAACTACGATGAAGTTTTCGGGGTTACGGTAACCCGGTAAACGTTCACCGTTGATGTTTGGACCGGCTTGCATGTTGTTGTTACATTGAACCCAGTAGCAGTTCAGTACTCCGTCATTGAGCATACGGTCTTGAAGAACTGCGTGGAAACCAGGTTTTGGCGGAATGGTGCCTTCAGGTAGTTTCCAAACTTTCTCGGCAATTTCACGGTGTTTAGGGTTTGCAACCACCATGTCTGCAGGCAGACGGTGAGCAAAGGTACCCACTTCACGTGCAGTACCACAAGCCGATGGCTGACCTGTTAGTGAAAATGGACTGTTGCCCGGAGTGGAAATTTTACCGGTGAGCAAGTGTAAGTTATACACAAGGCTTTGCATCCATACACCGCGGGTATGTTGGTTCATCCCCATAGTCCAAAGCGACATTACCTTGGTATTTGGATCTGCGTACTGTTTGGCAAGTGTGATCAGTTTCTCTTCGCTCACGCCTGACAGTTCAGCCGCTTTCGCTGCCGTATATGGCGCGACTGATTTTTTGTACTCTTCAAAAGAGATGCTGCTCATTGCACCATCATTGGCATTTTTTGCTTTTTTCTGTAGCGGGTGCTCATCACGCAGACCGTAGCCGATATCAGTCACAGCTTGCTTGAAATGGGTGTGTTTGTTAACAAAATCCCAGTTTACTGCATCATTCTGAATGATGTAGTTAGCGATAAAGTTGGCGATTGCTAGGTCAGATTGTGGGTGGAAAATGTAACCGTGATCAGCCAGCTCAAATGAACGGTGGTAATAAGTAGACAGTACGTTTACTTTAACGTGCTGTTGACTTAAACGGCGGTCAGTCAGACGGCTCCAAAGAATAGGGTGCATTTCGGCCATGTTCGAACCCCAAAGCACGAATGAATCCGCATATTCTAAGTCATCATAACAACCCATTGGCTCATCAATACCAAATGTACGCATGAACCCCACTACTGCTGATGCCATACAGTGACGGGCGTTCGGGTCGATATTATTTGAGCGGAAGCCAGCTTTCATCATTTTGGATGCAGCGTAACCTTCCATAATGGTCCATTGACCAGAACCAAACATACCGATACTCGTCGGGCCTTTCTTAGCAAGAGACGCTTTCCACTTCTCCGCCATAATATCAAAGGCTTGGTCCCAAGAAATGGCTGTGAAATCGCCATCTTTTGCGTATTCGCCATTGCGCATACGAAGAAGAGGCTGAGTAAGACGGTCTTTGCCGTACATGATTTTCGAAAGGAAATAGCCTTTGATGCAGTTCAGACCTTTGTTGACGGGTGCTTCAGGGTCACCTTGAGTCGCCACAATACGACCATTTTGTGTACCGATTAAAACTGAGCAGCCAGTACCACAGAAACGACAAGGCGCTTTGTCCCAGGTAATTTTGGTTTGATCAGTGCTAGCAATCAGATTGGCAGCCGAAGCTGGTAATGTCACACCCGCGATGGCTGCAGCTGATGCTGCCGCGTTTGCTTTCACAAACGCTCGTCTCGTCATTTTCATACTTCATCCTCTGTTTGGGATTGTTGAATTCCAGTGTCTTCGCCCAACTGCTCTAAACCGGTTTCGATTTGGTGATAAACCAAAACAGCGCTGAGCACGTTAGGTAAATTGTTGATGGCATCAATCGTGTCGGTAATAAAACCTTGATTCTCAGTTTCGAGAACCACCACAATTTTGCCTTCAGGGCTAGAACCAAAGACTTCTGCATTGTCGAATTCTTCGATCTGAGCCGTTATTGATTCGACGTGCTGCGGGAGCACATGAACCACCAAACTTGAAATGTGCACTTCATTCAGTGACATACATTACTCTCATTCTTATATTGTATTGCTCACATGGATAGATGCTGTTGGGCACACTGAAACACATGCACCGCAACCACTGCAGTCATCAATATTGATAACTGGTTGTGCAACTCTATTAAGTTGCAACTTAAACTGAATCGCCATTGTGTCGCATATTTCGCCACAGCTACGACATTCAACATTCTGATAAGCCAAACAATTTTTTTTGATATCAGCTTTAATTTGCCAAGGTGAACTGGACTGTGGCAGGAAAATCGGTTCCGGACAAACATCGGCACATTGATAGCAAAAGGTGCATTCGCCTCGGCTAAAATCGACGGTTGGAAAACCGCCATCACCGTTGATGATGACGCTGGTTTCGCAAACCGAGACGCATTTGCCGCAACGTGTACATTCGTCGGTAAAAGTACCTGCAGATTTAACCCAAGGCATTATTATTGCTGAGTCTTCAACAGTTTTACGTAAGAACAATCGACGTCTGGCTAAATCGACCACTACAATCACCTTATTATTCGTAAGCGATAGATAAATTGTAGCTCATGCCTTTTAAGCCACAGACCGTTTTTAAACCACAGACCGCTGTTAAGCCACAGACTGTTGTTAACTCACAGGCTATTGTTAAGCCACAATTTCCACTTATCCATATGAAAATTGTAGTTTTCAGGCTATTTTCTTAAATACCCATAAGGGGGTAATTGGGGGTATCCGTTGTTTTAGATCAATTATTTTCAGCGAGAGTGATCACATATTGTTATGTGTTTGGCTGTGATTCAGAATTTAACAAAGATGACAAGCATCGAAATGAAGGAAATGCACCAGATTGGCTAAGAAAGTTGAAAGATCACTGATTGGCACCATCGCCAAAGCAATGTTCTGCATTATTATGTTGTCCTTTGCAACAATTGGCTTTGCTATCATAACGTTAGCTTCATCTCTCAATGATGCTGAAGCGGTTAACGTATCGGGCTCCATGCGTATGCAGAGTTACCGTTTAGCTCATGATATTCAAAGTTCCTCGATGGATTATACCAGCCATATAGAAAGTTTCGAACGCTCACTGTTTTCACCGTCGATGCAAGCGTTAAGACAATGGACAGTGCCCGCTGACATTCAGCAAGATTACCACGATATCACCACCCGTTGGCTTCAGCTTAAAGATTTATTGAAAAGTGACCAACGTGCTGAATATTTAGAACTTGTTGCTGGTTTCGTACATCAAATCGATGTGTTTGTTTACAAGTTACAGCAGTTTTCAGAAGGTAAATTAATTAAGCTTGCTTGGGTGGGGGGCTTAGGTCTTGGAGGTGTATTTTTGGTTTCGGCATTGGTCATCATCTATATCCATAGAGAAGTTGTTGGCCCGCTGCGAAACTTGGTTATTGCAAGCGAGCAGGTGCAAAACCGCTCTTTTAATGTGCAACTGAAAGTCACCAGTCGTAGTGAGATGGCGATATTGACTCGCACCTTCAACGATATGGCCAATGAGCTAGGAAAGCTGTATCACGGCCTTGAAAATGCAGTAAATGAGAAAACCCATAAGCTTCAGCATGCCAATCAATCACTGCAGGTGTTGTATGAATCATCTCAACAGCTCACGGCTTCACGTATTAGCCAAGAGAACTTTCAGGCTTTGCTGAAACAAATCGTTAGTGTTGAAGGTATTGAAGCTGTTCGCTTGGAAATAGATGAAGAAGCGGGTAAAGATATTGTGTTAACAGAGGGTTATTGCGATAAGGATTGCAATAACGACTGCCATGAACAGCCATTGATGGTCGATGGACAACCGCTTGGTAGATTGTACTGGCGTGCGAAGCTACCTTGTCCAGATAAAGCGCTGATTGATAGTTTTGTGCAGATGTTGGCGCGCGCGGTGTATTTTAACAAAGCGCAAAAGCAGGCAGAACAACTGCTGTTAATGGAAGAACGCGCCACGATTGCGCGAGAGTTGCATGATTCTTTAGCTCAATCGCTTTCTTACTTAAAGATTCAGGTCTCTTTACTTAAGCGGTCGATGAACAAACTTGAACAGTCACCGCAAAGTGGCAAGACAGAAGAAATCATCAAAGATATCGATAATGGATTATCAGGTGCCTATACTCAATTAAGAGAGTTACTGACCACGTTCCGATTAACCATCAAAGAAGGCAGTTTTGGCCGTGCTTTGCTAGAGATGCTCAACCAGTTAAAAGAGCACACTAGTGCGACGATTGAGCTTACGAATAACCTTTCGTCGTTGGATTTGGATGCGCACCAACAGGTACATTTGATGCAGTTGATCCGAGAAGCCGTAATCAATGCGATTAAACATGCCGATGCAGCGAAAATTGGTGTTGAGTGTAAAGAAGTTAGTGACGATATCATTGTTATTGTGGAAGACGATGGTGTCGGCTTTGACAAACAGGATGCAAAACTCAACCACTATGGTTTAAGCATAATGCAGGAGCGCGCAGCCCGCTTACACGGAGAATTGACAGTGGATTCTGCTGCCAATTCTGGTTGCAGAATAACTTTAAAATTTAAACAGTCTAAGGACATTAACGTTGACGAAGATTAAAGTAATGTTGGTCGATGACCACCCGCTAATTCGTAGAGGCATTAATCAATTACTAAGCCTAGAAGATGAATTTGATGTCATTGCTGAAGCGAGCAACGGTACTGAAGCTGTGGCTTTAGCACACGCGGAAGAACCGGATTTAATTCTGCTCGATTTAAATATGAAAGGCATGTCTGGTTTAGATACTCTGCAAGCTTTGCGTACCGATGGATGCAGTTCAACCATCGTTATTCTTACCGTCTCAGATAGTGCGGCAGATATTGAAGCGTTAGTGAAAGCTGGAGCAGATGGTTATCTGTTAAAAGATACCGAGCCGGATGAATTGGTTGAACTTCTAAAGCAAGCCGCCTTAGGTGAAAAGGTATACAGCAGCGTGGTGGCTAAATATCTTCGTGAACGTAAACACTACTCTGATGTATTTGATTCTTTAACCGAACGTGAATCGCAGATACTTGGGGAAGTTGCCAAGGGGTATCGTAACAAACAGATTGCCGATAACCTTTTTATCTCTGAAGCGACAGTGAAAGTGCACATGAAGAGCCTGCTGAAGAAGCTGGCTGTACCTTCACGTACTGCTGCGACAGTGCTTTATCTCGAACGCTATGGTGAATTGAGATAGCAAAAGAGAATTAAGATAAAAATGAAGGCGAATCGATACAACGATGTATTTCAACCATATTTCTTGCCGCATAATTTAATAGATTATCCCTATTGAATTAATGGTTATTTGCGATTTTCTTTTAATCCAATCTGCCCATATTATCTTGGTAACGAAAAGACAAACTTACTAAAAGAGATAAAAGGGTGGTTGTATGAATTTATTAGTCGCAAACATTAGCTCGCTTATTGGTCAACACCTTGGGCAACAGAGTAAAAGCGTAAAGGTAAAGAACAAAGGCTCAGTCTCGTTGATAAACGATTATATTCAAAGCCAGAAAAAAGTGACCTGGATGCTAAATGCCTGGTAGCTCAGCGATAAAAAACGGATAAAAAAGAGCCGCCTTATAGGCGGCTTTTGCTATTTAGTCCAAATTACAACTAATGAGATAGAGTATTTATTTACTCGTAGCTGTCAATACTCGGGCAAGAACAGATCAGATTACGGTCACCATACACGTTATCGACGCGGTTTACTGTTGGCCAGTATTTCGAGTCCTTTGTTTGCTTGCTTGGGAAGCACGCGATCTCACGTGAATATGGGTGATCCCAATCGGTGCTTGATAGGTCGACTTGGGTGTGTGGAGCATTGACCAATGGGTTATTTGCCAATGGCCAAGTACCAGCGTGTACTTGGTTGATCTCTTCACGAATGGCGATCATTGCATCACAGAAACGGTCTAGCTCGGCTAAATCTTCAGATTCCGTTGGCTCAACCATCAAAGTGCCAGCGACAGGGAATGACATTGTTGGCGCATGGAAACCGTAGTCCATTAAACGCTTCGCGATATCTTCTTCACTGATACTTGTTTCTTCTTTAAGCGGACGAATATCGATAATACATTCATGCGCGACACGACCGTTTGTACCTCGGTAAAGAACAGGGTAGTGAGGGCGCAGACGTTCCATTACATAGTTTGCGTTTAGAATCGCTACCTTGGTGGCTTCTGTTAAGCCTTCTGTACCCATCATTGCAATGTATGCCCATGAGATAGGAAGAATAGAAGCGCTACCGATATCTGCGGCTGAAACCGCGTAATCTGCACCGTCAACGCCACCTTCGATATGACCTGGCAAGAATGGAGCTAAGTGAGACTTAACACCAATCGGTCCCATACCTGGACCACCACCGCCATGTGGAATACAGAATGTTTTATGCAGGTTCAAGTGCGATACGTCAGACCCAATGAAGCCTGGTGAAGTTAAACCCACTTGAGCGTTCATATTTGCACCATCGAGATAAACCTGACCACCCGCTGCATGTACCATGTCGCAAACTTCACGCACTTGCTCTTCATAAACACCGTGTGTAGAAGGGTAAGTGATCATAATGCATGCCAGATTGTCTTGATGCTTCTCAATCTTGTCTGCAAGATCGACTAGGTCGATGTTTCCGTTTTCATCACATTTAACTACGACAACTTTTAAAGAAACCATTGCAGCGCTTGCTGGGTTAGTACCGTGCGCTGAGCTTGGGATCAAACATACGTTACGATGACCATCTCCACGGCTTTGGTGGTAACGTTGGATCGCTAGTAATCCCGCATATTCACCAGAAGCGCCTGAGTTTGGTTGCAGAGAAAAGGCATCGTAGCCTGTGATTTCACATAGCTTTTCTTTTAGATCATTAGCTAAAGCTGTGTAACCGGCTGCTTGCACTTTTGGTGCGAATGGGTGAAGCGCACCAAACTCTGGCCAAGTGATAGGAATCATCTCAGCCGCAGCATTCAGTTTCATGGTACAACTGCCTAGCGGAATCATGCCATGGGTCAGCGAGAAATCTTTATTTTCAAGTTTCTTCAAATAACGCATCATCTGAGTTTCACTGTGATAGGTGTTAAACACCGAGTGAGTCAGATACTGAGAAGCTCGACGACAATTGTCTGGAATGGCTGCAAATTCATTGCTAGCGATACTGTTTGAAATTGCAGTGATATCTTCTTTTACGTCGAAGATGATGAACAGAGCGTTAATATCGGCTAGCGTTGCTGTTTCGTCTAAGCTGATACCAAGTTGTGTTGGCAACTTGCGCAAGTTAATGTCAGCTTGTTGAGCTTTTTGATAGAGCGCTTCGGTATTACTTGCAGTGTTGATTGTAATGGTATCGAAGAAGCTGTTATGCGCTAACTCGTAACCCGATTTGGTTAAACCTGCAGCTAAAATTGCCGTTAGGTGATGAGTACGACGGGCAATCTTTAATAAGCCTTCTGCTCCATGGTATACCGCGTAGAAAGAGGCCATATTTGCTAACAAAGCCTGAGCAGTACAGATGTTCGATGTCGCTTTCTCGCGGCGAATATGTTGTTCACGAGTCTGCATTGCCATGCGAAGTGCCTGATTACCTTTGCTGTCAATCGATACACCGATGACACGGCCAGGCATAGTGCGCTTATAAGCTTCGCGAGTTGCCATAAATGCCGCGTGTGGACCGCCGTAACCCATTGGTACACCAAAGCGTTGAGCTGAGCCGATAACAACGTCAGCACCCATTTCACCAGCAGGTTTAAGTAATGTGCTTGCAAGTAGATCAGTAGCTACTGTGACCAATGTTTTGTTTGCGTGCGCTTTTTCGATGATATCGGTTAAATCACGAACTTCACCTGTTGTACTTGGGTATTGAAGTAGAGCACCGAATACATTCTGTTCAGACAGACAATCGATTGCGCCAATAATGACGTCAAAACCAAAGAACTCAGCGCGAGTTTTCACCACTTCGATAGTTTGTGGATGCACGTCATCTGCAACGAAGAATGCATTGCTTTTACTTTTACTCGCGCGTTGACATAGCGTCATCGCTTCTGCTGCTGCGGTAGCTTCGTCAAGTAGCGAAGCGTTCGCAATATCCATACCAGTGAGGTCCATTACCATTTGCTGGTAGTTCAACAATGACTCTAAGCGACCTTGCGATATTTCTGGTTGATACGGGGTGTATGCGGTGTACCAGCCTGGATTCTCCAGCACGTTGCGTAGGATTACGTTTGGTGTGAAAGTGTTGTAGTAACCCTGACCGATGAATGTTCTTTTAATCTGGTTTTGCTCTGCGAATACTCGCATTGCAGTCAGCATGTCTGCTTCACTTTTTGCCGGAGCAAGATTCATTGGAGATTCGAGACGAATGCTTGCAGGAACTGTCTCTGCGATAAGTGCGTTTAAGCTTTCTGCTTTAATGGTCTCAAGCATTTTTGCTTGATCGCTGAGACTAGGACCATTGTGTCGAGCAACAAATTCATTTTGTGTGCTTAGGCTATGAAGTAATTCAGTCATTTTCCCTTTACCTTCTAAAACCACGAGCCCACTCGCTGGCGTGGCTTTGAAAAAAAGCTGCCCAAAATGGACAGCTTTCCTGTTGTATTAATTAGTCTTCTTCGATCGAGCTCAGATACTCTTCGGCATCTTTAAGATTTTCAAGCTCTGCAGGATCAGACATTTTTACTTTAACAATCCAGCCACCTTCATAAGGTTCTTCGTTGATAAGTTCTGGGCTGTCTTGTAGTTCTTCGTTCACTTCAATAACGACACCTGAAACCGGTGCGTAGATGTCAGAAGCTGCTTTAACTGATTCAACAAGAGAAAAGCTGTCGCCAGCATCAATCTCAGTATCTGCTTCTGGTAGTTCAACGAAAACGACGTCACCCAACATTTCTTGTGCATGTTCAGAAATGCCGATAGTTACAGTGCCATCGCCGTTGTCACGAACCCATTCATGGCTTTCTGTAAACTTCAGTGTATTGTCCATTGCTATTTCTCCCAAAAAATATTCTAACTCTTGCTACCTGTTGAATGTGGCTTGTGAGGTAAGCGATTCAATCAGTTTAAGCATTATCCAATGTTTTGTTGTCGACAGACTTCCTAAATAGACCTAATCAACAACGATTTCAAATCTTAAATTGCAAATCTAGCTTTACTTTTGATATCTGAAACAAATAGCAAAAGTAAAGATAGGCATAGTCAACATAACTGTCATAACTAACAAACCAGTAACATACTCTTTGGTGTGACAACAATCAACGAAAAATTTCCTATAGGAAACATGGGTGTGGTTTTTGTTACCTAAAGCACGCTTTATTTAATTGTGTGCTCTTTAATGAAACAACACCTTTGTGCCACAATGATTTTTCAAAATACAGGAATGCTATTCATTAGAGGGAAAACATGTCAGAAGACATTTATGATGAGTACCCATCAATGATACTTGCCAAAGAAGCAAGTGAACAAAGTATCGAACCACTGAAGCTTGGGCAACGCATTAAAGATATTCGCACTAAGTTAGGGATAACATTAGAAGAGGCAAGTAATCGAACGGGTTTAGCTCGTTCTACTCTTAGTAAAATAGAAAATGAACAGATATCTCCGACTTTTCAGGCAATGCAAAAGTTGGCGCATGGTCTACAAATAGATATGCCTCAACTATTTGAGCCGCCTAAAAAAATTCTTGCTACAGGGCGAAGAGATATCACTAAAAACTCGTCCGGAAAACCACATCCTACTCAAACCTACGAACATGAATTGTTAGCCACACAGCTATCTAATAAAAAAATGATGCCATTTAAAAGTCGTGTCCGTGCGCGTGCTTTTGACGAGTATGGCGATTGGGTTCGTCACGATGGTGAAGAGTTTCTGCTTATCCTTGAAGGTGTGGTTATGTTCTACAGTGAGTTTTATGAACCTGTTCGCTTAGAAGAAGGGGATAGCGTTTATTACGATGCCAATATGGGACATATGTTAGTGTCACTGAGTGAAGAGGATGCTCATATTCTCTGGGTTACTTCAAAATAGAAAAGTTTCCTATAGTGAAGGCAAACGTTTGCATTTTGCTTTTATTTGAAGAAAAATACGCCGCATTGATGTTTAAAGACGCAATGCAGCTTTTTTATTGGTCATAGCTAATGTGATTGAGTTGTTAAGTTAGACTTTGGTCACTGTTTAAAACTTGTTAAACGGCTAAAACAGGCGCATTCTTGTTTATTATTGGAAACTTGGTTTCCACTTGATGGAACTTTTGCTTTTGAGATGGCTAACTCTGAAGATAAGAGCTTGGCAAAATGGAGAATAAAATGACTCAAGAACATGCGACTCAGGAACTGTTGGTAACACCTCTACACGTTTTGCACACCGAAGTCGGCGCAAAAATGGTTCCTTTTGCTGGTTACGATATGCCGGTTCAATATTCGCTAGGAGTAAAGAAAGAACACTTACATACCCGTCAAGCTGCGGGGTTGTTTGATGTTTCTCACATGGGGCAGCTTCGCCTGCATGGTGACGGTGCAGCACAAGCGCTAGAAACCTTAGTTCCTGTTGATATTGTTGATCTACCAGTAGGAAAGCAGCGTTATGCATTTTTTACTAATGATCAGGGCGGTATTTTAGACGATCTGATGGTTGCCAATTTGGGTGATCACCTATTCGTTGTTGTTAATGCCGCATGTAAATCTCAGGATATTGATCATCTGCATGCACACCTACCTTCCGGTGTAGAGCTGGAAATCATTGAAGATAGAGCGTTATTAGCACTTCAAGGCCCTAAAGCGGCTGAAGTACTTGCGCGTCTGCAACCTACTGTCGCTGATATGCTGTTTATGGATATTCAACAAGTCAGTATTGATGATATCGAATGCATTGTTAGCCGCAGTGGTTATACCGGTGAAGATGGCTACGAAATTTCTGTTCCGGCTGAAAAGGCACAAGCACTTGCTCGCAAATTAACTTCCTTTGAAGAAGTGGAATGGATCGGTCTAGGTGCTCGTGATTCGCTCCGTTTAGAGTGCGGTTTATGTCTATATGGTCACGATTTGGATACAACGACTACGCCGGTAGAAGCAAGTTTGTTGTGGGCAATTCAGCCGGTACGCCGCACTGGTGGCGCTCGTGAAGGTGGCTTCCCTGGTGCAGACATTATTCTTAACCAGCTCGCAACGAAAGACGTTGCTCGTAAGCGAGTGGGTTTAGTCGGTCAAACCAAAGCTCCTGTACGCGAAGGAACGGAACTTTTCGATGCTGAAGGGCAACAGATTGGCGTCGTTACTAGTGGTACTGCCGGTCCTACTGCTGATAAACCGGTGTCAATGGCGTACATCCGTTCTGATTTCTCTGCTATAGGCACAGAAGTATTTGCAGAAGTGCGAGGAAAAATGTTGCCAATGTTAGTCGAGAAAATGCCGTTTGTACCGCAAAGGTATTACCGTGGTTAGGTCAAATTCTGACCGCGGGGCACTGTTCATATTCGTTATGGCTATTTTTAGACGAAAATTTCATTAATAGCCTCATTTCCTCATCATTCTAATCTGTCGTTACTGTTCAGATGTCATCTGAGCCGTGACGACATTTTTTTCACATCACTTCAAACATAATTCCTTAACTTTTTTATTACTGAGATCTGCTTCGATAGTTTATTTGATTTGGCTTGTTTACATGGTGCTAACATGCGCGATCGCTAGATTCTATTGATGAGATTGACCGTATATAACTAATTATAAAGAGAATTATTATGAATCAATATAAGTCGATATTGGGACCTATTTATCCCTTAGCCGCTGCCTCCGTAGTGATGATCGCATTGTTCAGTATTTCACGATTAGGTCTATCTCTCTGGCAATTTGAACGAGTCTCTGATGCTCAAGGTTGGTGGAATGTATTTGCAAGTGGGTTGCGTGTAGACATAGCTTCGGTTTGTTATCTGTTTATTCTTCCTGCATTGCTTACCTCGTTTTTGTCAGGCGAACACCTTGCTGGTCGTATATGGAGCTGGATACTTCGGTTGTGGATTACGGGCGGTTTGTGGCTAATTGTTTATATGGAAGTGGCAACGCCGGCTTTTATCATTGAGTATGATTTACGTCCAAACCGACTTTTTATCGAGTATCTGATTTATCCAAAAGAGGTGTTCGGTATGCTTTGGTCAGGATATAAGCCTGAGCTGTTTATCGGCACGTTCGTGACGGTTTTTACTCTTTTTGTCGGCTGGAGATGGTCTGCACATCTTGTTAGTGGACTAAAAATCCCTCGTTGGTACTGGCGACCAGTTGTTGCGATAATTGCTGTAGCAGTTTGTGTATTGGGAGCTAGGTCAACGTTTAACCATCGTCCGCTTAACCCTGCGATGGTGGCATTTGCCGCTGATCCTTTGGTCAACGACTTGACGCTCAACTCATCGTATTCAGTGATGTTTGCAGCCAAGCAAATGGGATCAGAAGCCAGTGCATTTGCGTTTTATCCCCAAATGGATAAACAAAAAATTGTTGAACAGATTAGGCGTTCAATGAGTATTACTGCCGACTCATTTGTTGATACTGAGAAACCAACGCTTGCTAATCACACAGCTTCTTACACTGGACAAAACAAGAATATTGTAATTTTGCTGCTAGAGAGCCATGGTGCACGTTATGTTAAGAGTTTAGGCGGTATTGATGTTTCGCCAAATCTCGACAAACTGATCCAACAAGGTTGGGCATTCACCAGAATGTATGCGACAGGTACACGTTCTGTTCGTGGGATAGAAGCCGTAACTACAGGTTTCTCGCCTACGCCAGCCCGTTCAGTGGTTAAGTTAGGCAAAAGTCAGACAAACTTCTTTACTGTGGCGGATTTATTGCGTGCAAAACAGTATCACACTCAGTTTATATACGGTGGAGAAAGTCATTTTGATAATATGAAGAGCTTTTTCTTAGGCAATGGTTTTGTTGATATGCAAGATTTTCCAACCTTTGCTGCGCCCAAATTTGTCGGTTCATGGGGGGCATCTGATCAAGACTTATATACCAAAGCGGACGAACAGTTCACTATGATGAAACAAGCGAATCAGCCGTTTTTTAGCTTAGTATTTTCTTCTTCAAATCATAGCCCTTATGACTATCCTGACAATGTCATCGAACCCTATAACCAACCGAGTGCAACGGTAGAAAATGCAGTGAAATATGCTGACTTTGCGTTAGGGGAGTTTGTAGAAAAAGCCAGGAGATCTAAATATTGGGATAACACAGTGTTTGCTGTCATCGCTGATCATGATGCCCGAAGTTCAGGCTCATCACCGGTACCTATTGGTCATTTTAAAATTCCAGCGGTTATTTTTGGTGGCGGTATTGAACCTCAGCTTGATAATCGATTGGTAAGCCAAATAGACTTATTACCAACGCTACTATCTTTAGCAGGGATCAGCAGTCAAAACCCGATGATTGGGCATGACCTCACTAAAGAGGTAGCTGTTGAGAAGCAACGCGCAATGATGCAGCGTGGTAAAAACTTTGCTTGGATGACGGCGGATAATCAGGTGGTGGTTATTGAGCCTGAGAAGGATATAACCACTTATACTTATGATGCTGGCAAGGATTCATTGGTAGCAGCGCCTGTTAGTGAAGAGATCATTACAAAAGCGCATGCTAACGCGATGTGGGGCAACCTAGCATTTGACAGCAACTATTATACTGCTCAGGAAAGCTACACTGTGGGTCAATAAGCGGGGTTCCTCAAGCAGTTAACTTTGAAGTCGCTTGAGGAATAACATCACTTCGAAGTAGTGTATAGCGACTCGCACTGGCTAACGTTAAGGGCTTGGAGAACCAATACCCTTGAAAGTAGGATGCCCCCATATCTTTATATTTCTGGAACATCGCTTGGTTTTCGATGCCTTCAAATACAATATCAATATTTTTAGATCGGCATAACTGAGTAATAAACTGCAAATACTGTTCGTAAGCTACATCAGTCATAGATTTGGTCGTCATGACTCGGTCTACTTTAATTTGGCTTAATGGTAACCCTAAGAAGCTGTGTATCGAACTGAAACCGGAACCAAAGTCATCCAGTGAAAGAGCAAACCCCATACTGGCGAGTATATGAATTTGATTAAGTGCATTTTTATTGCCATCCAGCAAGACAGTTTCTGTGAGTTCCAGGACGATTGATGTAGGTTCGACAGCAGAATTTACAGCTAACGTGTAAAGATTAGAAGGGAAGTTGGTATCTAATAGCTGTAATACGGAAACGTTGACATTGACGCGAATTGTTGCGGCATGTAATTGGTTATAGCGGCTAATAAATTCACAGGCTTTACCAAAAACCAAATACCCAAGTTCATTGATTAAGCCCTTTTTTTCTGCAATTGGAATAAATTCGTCAGGATAAATTTCACCATAACCTTTGGAACGCCACCGAACTAACGCTTCGAAGCTTGCCACTTTACCATTGGTAGCATTGATTATCGGTTGGAACTTAACACTGAGAGAACGAGTGTGGAGCGCTTTCTTCAGTTCTTTTTCTATGAAGAAGAATCTATCAACACTGTGTTGGGTTTTGCCTGAGTACACTTCTATTCTTGAGCGGTTATTTTCGCCAGCAAATTGACATGTTCTGGAAGCGATACTCAAACATTCAATGGGATCTAACCCTGTATCAATGTATGGATAAACGCCGATACTGATTTTATCTCCGTATAATTTTCCATACTCAAGAGTTGATTCTGCGTATTGCTTCAATATTTTTTGGCAAAGGCGCTGAAGTTCTCCCGTGGTATAGTTGCCATAGAGTAGAACTGCAAAGTCATCTGAACGAACTCTATAGTGTTCGCAAGCATCATCCGGGAGGACGCGCAGTGCCCCAGTCAAATGCTCAATGATCTGCTGAAGAATATCGGTTCCATACTGGTTTAGGTAAGTCTTAATATCATCGATTTGAATATAGAGCAAAGTTGCATTGAGTTGTGGCGTTTTAGCAAGTGTTGAAATGTCGTGCAGCAATTTGGTTCGGTTTGATAAACCGGTAGCGTTATCAAAAAAGGCTGCTTGATGAAGGTAAGACTCCATGAGTTTTTGGTCTGAAATGTCGCGATGGCAACCAATCATAAACCTTTGACCGCATATCGTTTTGGTTGTCGCGACACCTTCCACCCAGATATATTGGCCGTTGGCTTTTCTTAGACGGTATTGTGTCACGACATCGCCGCCTTCGCTAATATGCTGATCAATTCGGTTATCTAGCAGCGCTGCATCGAGAGGGTGCACTATATCGAACCAATCAGTGAGTTCAATGGTTTTTGATTCAAACCCAAACTGGTGATAAAACTCAGGGTTATAAAACGTCATTAAGCATTGTTCGTCCATATAGAATACACCGTGTTTAAACACGTCGAAAATATGAACTAAACGTTTTAAGTACGTGTCATCAATAACGTTTTCTATCACGGACAACTTATCTTGCACAAACGACATAACCGCATACCAACTCTAACTACTGCTTTAACTATGTTGCACAACTTGAATGAAAGAAAAGATGGATTCAAAAATTGTGTAAACTCTTGTACTAGAGCAATAGAACTAAACGAAGTTTCAATCTAATGCTAAATGAATCACGGTTCAAATATTGATAATGATCATAACTGCTAATCGTGCAGTAGCGCAAACTTTGATGACAAGAATGTCCATAACTTGCGCACGTATAAAGAGAGTCAAGGCTCACTTGACTTAACACAGACAAAAAAGCGGCTAAAAAGCCGCATTAAGATGAGGTAATTTTCTTTTAGAGACTCTTACAACTATTTTTCGTTATCTTAAATCATTGTTGAACTGAAGTTTGTTCTGAGAAGGTCTTATAGGCTTTAGTTCCCCATAGTGGTACAGTTGACAAGCTGTGCTTGAAGCTACCATCAGTTTCTTTTGTTGTATATGACAAATAAAGCAGTGTTTGATTCTCAGGGTCAAAAATTCGTCTTACTTTCATGGTCTTAAAGAAGATGCTTTTAGATTGCTTGAAAACTACTTCACCAGATTTACTTTTGTCAATTGATGCGATCATCTCCGGGGTAATTTCACCTGTTTGTCGACAAGAAATAGAACTGTCACTTGGGTCTGATAGACTCAAATTCGCTTCGATAGAAGCTATATGGCAGGTTACACCTTCAATTTTATCATCATGAAGAGAGGATATTTTTACATCTTGTAAGGTAAAGATCCCCAAAGAGACATCCCCAACTTCGTTGTCTGAACAGCCCATCAACAGAACTGAAAGCCCCATTGCCAACAGTAGTTTCTTCATTTGTTTTCCTATAACGTTTGGCAAGTATTGGCAACCATCATATACCAACTTAGAAACGAATGCAGAAGCAAATGTTTGGCATTAAAGCAAGAATGATGTACAGATGAGATATCAACACTTGTTACATAGAGTATTGCTCAGTATCCTTCGCATATTCCATACGGCTTAATGTGTATTAACGTAACCACTTCAATAGAAGAAGATGTCATGACAGATAACTATCTAAACGTCGTTAAAGTGAAAAATCAGTGGCTGTTTGATCAAGTCGAGGTTGAATTCCCAACGCCAGAGAGCTTAAAAGGCAGAGAGGTTTATCAATTCCTGTGTGAAAACAACCAAGTTATGAGTTTTGAACATCATGCAGAAGTTACAATTAACGTTGATGAGATATATCTGGTCGATTTTCATCGTTTAACAGTGATGTTTTCACTATTGCAAGCTTCACGTGGGAGAAATGAACAAGAACAAAATTACCTTTTAGAGTTTTTTACTCAAATCATTTTTTCAGAACCTTGTTTTTTATACGTCGGCTTTCAGCAATCCGAGCCTGTTGCCGCAGCTCTGGTCACTCACAACGATAATACATTATTGGTTTCAGATGTTGTCGTTAAAAACTCAGCATATGCGTCGATTGACGAATTTGCTCAAGCTGTAATCCAGAAGTGGTTAATCAATAATCAATACTCGGGTTTGTTCTATATTGAGCGGTAACATAATGCGGGTACTGTGGTCGGAATATTCTGCATCGTTTTAAACAGTGACGATGCTACAAAATATGAACTTTGCTCCATAAGTGCATTTCAATTTGTTAACTGAATCATTTTTCCTGATTTTTTTGTATTTAAACTGCAAGGAAAGGAGAAAATTTATGGTTGGCAAAAAAACGAACTGCGTTATTTTCGATTGCGAAGGTACGCTAGTCGATAGTGAGCGCTTGTGTTGTGAAGCCTTAGTTCAAGTGTTTGGTGAAATTGGGGCAAAGTTATCTATTGAAGATATTATTGATAACTTTGAAGGTGGTAAGATTGCCGATATTATCCACTCAACTTTGCAGCTTGCTGAAAAATCAGCAGATGTCGATGTCTTGGAGCAGAGATATCGTGAAGTATTAGAGCCTTTGTTTTTGGAGAAGTTAACTCCGATGCGTGGTGCTATTGCTCTTTTAGATTGGTTACGAGATAGCGATACAGAATTTTGTGTCACATCAAATGCTCCCAAAGAGCGCATTGAATCGGTATTAAAATCGGCTGGTTTATATCACTATTTCGCAGGAAAAATTTTTTCTGCTTTCGAAGCCAATAGCTGGAAACCTGAGCCTGATCTCATTCGTTATTGTGCGATGAATATGGGCTTTATGCTTGACGAATGTGTTTATGTAGATGATACCAATAAAGGTATAAAAGCAGGGCTGAATGCCGGTGTGACTACTTTTCAAATTACTCCTATCACTTGGCAGAATCGAGTCTCTGATCCTAATGTAACCGTGCTCGATAGTTTAGATCAGTTAACACTGTATTTAGTTTAATCTCGCCTTTTATCGGTTGGATTAATGACGGGTATTCTCCGATACATGAATGTATGGAGTCGATACTGTACTCTCAGACAAAATTGTCTGAATGACGTTACTTAGCTCTTGGGTTTTAAATCCACATTTCCCACAAATAAATTTTTCACCGTTTTCAGATATCAGGTACTCGTCGCTTTGACAAAGCGGGCAGCATTCGATCATTTTCATCATGCCTTCTCTTTGAATAAATTTTTATCATTTTGATGTTGCTATTGTTTTATTTCTGACCAGAATAAACGGAATGACAGTCGGTGAATGTTGCAATTTCATTATTCTTTCAATTTTTGAGATTCAATTCATAAATTCATCAAGCGTTTAGGATTGATACGGATTTGAACGGTTAATAACAGTAGCGATGTTAATGCCCCTAGTGTATCGCAGAGCATGTCTTTTTGAGCATCCCAGATATCTCCCTGTGAACCCAAAAATGCGATTCCTTCGTCGCCACCAGCTAAGTCAGCGTACCACCATTCAACAATCTCGTAGCCCGCAGCGATACTCATGATACAAAACAGGGCATAGCTAATGGCTAACCATGGTTTTGCGAGTCTGTTTCGAATCAGTAGCTCAGCGATGGGATAGGCGTACAAGCCAATCGAAAAGTGGGCGACGCGATCAAAGTTATTGCGCTCAGATCCAATAAGATGATTAAACCAGTCAAATGGGACTTCGGCGAAGGTATATTTGGCTCCAATAGTATGGAGAGCTAGCCAAACAAAAAGGAGAATATATGAGGTTGTGCTCAAGGTTTGCTTGATTGAGACAAACCATACAATGCCAAGTATGAGTAACGCGGGGATGATTTCAGCTATCCAAACAGCTCGTGATGAAGGCGATATTGCCGAAAAAATAAAAATGGCAGCGTACACTACGCTTAAAAGCGATAGGCTTCTGGGTACATTCATTTTGGGTACATACATATAGAACAACGATCCATTACTCAAATTGGGTATTGGTGGAACAGCGAATGGGGATCGAACACAAACACGCCCTTATTTTTATAAGAATGTCCTTCCATGGGGCTCCGCCGAGCCATCCATGGCTCGGAGGGTTTGTTTATCGACACCCATCCACTGATCAGAAAGTTTTCCAGAACGGTATTATATCCCATTTAAAGTTTGCCATTCTGTTAGTGACAAAAAATTGAATAAAGGTCAAAGCGTTAATAGTTTCCTCCGATTCTTACTCGACAAAAAGGCACACATAGATTTGAATAATGAAAGGGAAAAATGAGAGAAACGCTATGACTGAAGCACAGCAATTGTCCGCAAGCTTTCAAAACTATGTTGAGAATCCTTTATTGTGGCCAATTTTGGAAGTGTTAAAACGCCAGCCGTCGGGGTGGAAAGTCCACAAGCTAGCTGCACATTTAAGTGAGTTGGATTTGATGCCTACATTGGACGAGGCTCCAGAAAAGGATCTGTTCAAACGTAATTTTCTTATTATGAATGCGCTATATCAATTGCAAGAGACGTTGTATCCAAAGCAATGGCTACAAGTTGAAGCTATGGACATTATTTTGATGCCGATGTTTCGTAATGCGTCTCACACGATTGATAGGGAAGATCCGCTGCGTGAGTATTATTGTCAGTGGGAACACTATGAAGCGAGTGAAGGGGAGGTGAAGCGCCTGCTCAATGAGTTTTGGACTCGTTATCGTAAGTTTGTTGGTGGAAGTAAAGACCTCAATCGTCAGCAAGCACTCAGATTGTTTGAGTTAAATGACGATGCTACGCATTTTGAAATTCGTAAAACATGGCGAAAGCTAGCACTTAGGTGGCACCCTGACCGAGATAACGGCAATGCTGACAAATTTAGAATTCTGTGCGAAGCATGGAATATCCTTCGTCAAGAGGCTTAGAAAACGTCAAAACAGAAACAGCGCGCTATTCGCGCTGTTTCTGTTTGAACTCTAATGAACTATGCGTTTTTAAACTTAGCTTTACGAAAACGATTGAGCGCTGCCATGGTATCTAGAATACGCGGTTTTGCTAAGTCACCATGGTTTGGCATTCTTTCATGCCAGTCAGTATTCAGCATTTCGACGAAATCTTTCGCTGGATTTGTTGACCATCCTGGTGTTTGCGCCAGTTGAAACCACAGCCAACCGATAGCGTTGATCTCCGATGATGACTCAATCTGCTCTAAAGCTGACAAATCAGTGAACTCTTTACCGAAACGCAGTGAATCGGTGCCTTTTGCGGATACGCGAAACTTACCTTCTGCCAGTATTGTTTGCAGAGCCATACAATTTAACGCGCGAGGAGCGATGTTTTCGAGAGGCGTTTCGCACTCGTTTTTGCGTTCAGTCGGATGAAGTGCAATAACTTGCTGAGCTTTCTCTGTCACATCAATTGGCTGGAAGTCATGCATTTGAATTACGGTATCTGCGATATCCAGATAGTCACCAGAGCCGCCCATAACCACTAAACTTGATATTCCCATTTCATCTCGTAACTGACCAATACGATCAACTAACGGTGTAATCGGTTCATCTCCTTTGCTGACCAAAGCTTGCATACGTTCGTCGCGAATCATGAAGTTTGTTGCCGACGTGTCTTCATCAATGAACAGTGTTGTCGCTCCAGCTTCAATGGATTCTTGCAGCCACGCAGCCTGAGAGGTTGAACCGGAAGCATCTTGCGTATTGAAATCGCGAGTATCTTTGCCTAGGGGCAAATGGTTAATGTAGTTTGAGAGATTAAGATTATGCACACATCGACCATCTTCTGCGCGAATTTTCATCGCATTGCAGTCAGCAACGATACCTTCGCGGCCATCACCAGGAATATGGTTGTAAATGGAACGTTCTATTGCTGTGAGCAAGGTGGATTTGCCGTGGAAACCACCGCCAACGATCAAAGTAATCCCTTTTGGGATGCCAAGCCCACGAATGTCCCCTTGATTTGGGGTGCGCAGGACAGTTTCTAGTTCTGTTGGGGACTGAAACGTAACCGCATCTTTCATCGGCAGATCACAGTTACCCGCGATCCGTGGTAACACACTGCCATTGGCAATAAAGGCAACCAAGTTATTTGCTGTCAATTGTGCACGTAAAGCTTCTTGATCTTCTACAACTTCACAATGATGGGCGAGTGCTTGCAAATCAAGTTCACGTGCATTTGTTGCTTTGCGAATGAACTTAGGCATATGGAAGGTCAAAGTATTCAATGCTTTCTTAGCCAAAATATCACGACCTTCAGCGGGTAGTGACATCCGGAAGCGTAATTCAATGCCGTGTTCGGTAAATAGTACCGCAGTGCTGTCCATCACTGTTTGCCCAGTAATATGTATTGTTACTGAGTTTTCTTGTTTGGCAAATTCTGCAAATGAGCGTGCGATAAAGTCTCGCGCAGCCATTTGATAGGCAGCAGACTTGTCTTTCAACCACGCTAATCCAGTGAGTGACCAAGCTCTGGTTGCGCGTAAGCGAGAAGCCGACGCGAATGGATCGGACTGAACATAATCGATATACAGATTGTAATCGCCGAAGTCATATTGACCTTTAATTTGCTGATAGGCGCGATAATTCTGCTTCTCGAGTTTTTTCAGTTTTGCTGTTAATACGTCCATCACGACCGCTCTTGAAATGATAAAAAGGGGGCGATTATAGGTAGCCCCGTCATGTGAGTAAAGTTATGTATTGCTTAATATACTCTTCCTACTTGAAGCTGCAGCGCTTTATTTTTGGCATGGGGACTGCGTTCGTTCACCCCAATCACGCATGGTTATCTGTGGTCATGGGGATTCACTCACTTGCCGCCTACCTGCAACTTCAAGTAGTTTGAGTATATTGGAGGGATGAAGCAAAACTGTACTCAATCTAGCAGTACAGTTTTAGTGCCTGTAGGGTATTTGTCAACATTGACGGTTTTTTTGTATGTGGCTTATAGATGGATGATTTCTTAGCCATCATGCACTGCGTTAGTTGTCTTCAATGACGAACTGCGTGAGATCGACATCTTTAGCGTAGTCGATAGCGTCGAAACCGAAGCCATTCAAGTTGAGGAACTCCTGTTTAACCCCCTGGTAATCGCCAAGCTGTTTGAAATTACCTTCATGCATCTCCGCGAGTAGAGCGGTAACTTTTGCCTGTGTATCTTGGTTGAGCTCCAAATCATCCATGCGGATCAGTCGTTCATTATCTACAGGCGTTGTAACGTTTTCGCCCGGATAGAGCTTCTCACTAAATAAACGTTGCATCTGTTCAATACAACCTTCATGAGTACCTTTCTCTTTCATCACTTGATAGAGCGCTAAGATGTATGGGCTTAAACCCGGAATAAACACACTTGCTTTAGTTACCAGCGCTTTACATACCGAAGCGTAAGCGCCACCATTGTAATTCGCCAATTTCAGATTAAGCGAGTGGCTGGTTTGGTGTAAATCTACTTTAGCGTACCCCAAGGTACCATCAAGGTAGATAGGGTGCGTAATTTCAGGACCTATGTATGAAAAGGCAACGGTTTTACAGCCTTCAGCGATAGAATCAGCATTGATCAGGGTATCAATCCAGTTTTCCCAGTCTTCGCCACCCATTACCTTGATGGTACTGGTGATTTCATCGTCTGTCGCTGGTTCAAGAGTACTGTTTACCCAGCTATCGTTCTCGAGAATGATGGTTGAACCGGAAACGGCTTCACCAATAGGTTTAATGGCTGAGCGCCAGAATTCATTACTGTCACCTTTGCGCCGCATGCCGCTGGCGATACTGTATATAATAAGATCCACTTCGCCTTCGAAGTAAGTTTCGATAGCCTCAACCACTTGTTCACGAATGTCTTTTGAAAAGACATCGCCATCAATATTTACCGCGATATTGCCATTTTTCTCCGCATGCTTTTTAAAAAAGTGGTTGTTGTAATAGCCTGCACCGCCCACTCCTTTTTCAGATGGACCTCTTTCCATAGAAACGCCGATGGTGTTTGCGTTTGCTCCGCCGAATGTTAATGCGATACGTGCAGCTAACCCAAAGCCTGATGATGATCCAAGGATCAGAACGCGTTTAGGACCGTGTTTAATGGGATTTGCTGATTTAACGTATTGAATTTGCTTTAAAATGGCTTGTTCGCAACCGAAAGGGTGGGCGGTACGTGCAACCACACCTTGTATTACGGGTTCTATGAGCATTATTGATACCTTCTGGAACTAGGGGATGTCACAATATCGTAAAGCTAAGTAAAGTTTATTGAGCTGAGGCAACTGAGTTGCATATTTTTAGTTACAACGTAGGAAATATCTCACAATAGAAGTTTTAATTGTTCCGCCATAAAATCTGCAATCCAAGGCTGTGCGTCGGGTTTAGGGTGTAGTCCATCTTGCATCATCCATTCAGGTTTAACGATGACCTGCTCTAAGAAAAATGGAAGAAGAGGAACAGATTTTTCGCTGGCAATAGTAGGATAAAGCTGCGAAAACGCTTCGCTATAACGCTTGCCATAATTTGGTGGTATGCGAATTTGCATTAGTATAACTTGGCTATTTTGTGCTTGTATGGTGTCTATCATTGTTTTTAGATTATTTTCAACCAGTTGTGGAGGGAATCCGCGCAGACCATCGTTTGCACCAAGCTCGATTAACACGGAGTCTGGTTTGTGCTGTTTCAGTAAGGAAGGTAAGCGTGATAGCCCGTTACCCGTGGTATCCCCCGAAATGCTGCCGTTAATTACTGTTACAGATTTTCCTTTGTTTTTTAAAGCATCACCAAGCAAATTAGGCCAAGCTTGCTCTATGGACATGTTATAGCCAGCGCTCAAACTATCACCTAACACTAAGAGTGTGTTACTACTAGCGTTAGCAGAGAAAAATACAACAAGAAGTAAGGAAAGTAGTCTAGTCATGCAATCATCCGTTATTTCAGCTCAATCGTTATCAAAAGTAGTCTCCACCAATCAGGAGCAATTAACAATCCTCAAAGAGGTGAATCTTGATATTTCCCAAGGCGAAAGCGTCGCTATCGTAGGAACATCCGGAGCGGGTAAATCCACGTTAATGACACTTCTTGCGGGTTTGGACACACCAACTAGCGGTGAAGTTCATCTTTTGGGTAAGCCATTAGCTGAACTTGATGACGAAGCCAGAGCTTCCATTCGCAGTCAATCCGTGGGCTTTGTATTTCAAAGTTTCTTACTCATCCCAAGCTTATCTGCATTAGAAAATGTCACTTTACCGTGTCTGTTAAAAGGTGAACCAGAAGACAAGCAACGCGCAGAAGCACTTTTGAAGTCGGTTGGTCTTGAGCATCGAATTCACCATTCACCAAGCCAGCTTTCTGGCGGGGAACAGCAACGTGTAGCGTTAGCCCGCGCTTTTATGATTGGCCCACAAGTGTTGTTTGCTGACGAACCAACGGGGAATCTCGATCAGGAAACCGCAGCAAAAGTCATTGATTTGCTCTTTGAACTCAACGCTCAACATGGAACAACATTGGTTTTGGTGACACATGACCCTGTACTTGCGGCAAGATGTCAAAGACGTTTCCATATGAAAGCGGGTATGTTGGAGGAGCGGGTATGAGCGTGGCTCCGTCATTAAATAAACGTTTATTACGCTGGAGCATTAGTGAAATTCGTCATGGGCAACTTTGGCCAATTTCTATTGCTTTAACGCTCATTATTGCTTGTGTCTTCGCATTAACGGCGTTGGCTGATCGAATGGAACAAGTGATTGTTAAGCAAGGTAAGGATGCTTTAACCGCAGACAGTGTTTTTGTTTCGGCGAACCCGTTGCCTCCGATGTTGCTCCAACTGACGCAAAGAGAAAAGCTGTCAACGTCGACAATGACTCGTTTTTCAACAATGGCATTTAGCGACAACGGCATGAAGCTTGTTACCGTTAAAGCGGTCGATAGCCAATATCCGTTGCGTGGCGACATCGAGCTATCCGACGGTCAAACCGTGACACACCAAGTAGAGCCAAACCAACTATGGCTTGATGAACGAGTTTTCAACGAGCTTAATGTTAACATAGGTGACAATGTCACTATTGGCGATGCGGATTTTGTGGTATCAGGGCGAGTATTACAAGAGCCAGGATTGAGCTTTAATCCTTTTCAACAAATGCCGTCGGTGTTTATTCATTTATCCGATGTAGAGCGTACGGGTGCGATTCAAATCGGTAGTCGAGTTCAGTATCAACTTTTTATCAATGCTGAAGACTCTACGATAGAACGATTGAAAAAAGCCGTAACACTGACCCCAAGCGAACGTTGGAGAGATCAAGACAGCGGCAGTAGAACCAATGAGGTATTTGAAAGGACACAACAATATTTGTCTCTAACGGTTGCTATTGTCATTATTATGGCCGCCACCACTTTAGTCCTGACTTGTCAGCACTATGTTTCAACTCGCCAGCGTACGATTGCGATGCTTAAAAGCCTGGGCGCCAGCAAGCAATGGGTAGGGCGATGGCTGGCTATTCAAGTTGCTTTGTTGTTAGCTTTTGCTGCAGTCAGTGGCGTTTTTATCGGCATTGGCCTGGAATATCTGCTTAGAGTTCCTTTAGTTGACCTGCTTCCTACACCTTTACCAAGTTATGGATTTAAACCTGCTCTGGTAGCACTAATTTCAAGCATATTAATCGCAGTTCCTGCTTTAGGCATTCCTCTTGGACATTTGTTAAACGTCAACGCCGCCAGTGTGATGCAAGCAAGTCAAAAGCAGAACCGAATACGCTGGAATATCGGGTTAATACTGGTGCCTTTGCTGCCAATGCTCATTGTTTATTGGCAAAACAAATTAGTTTGGATCGTGCTTGCTGGTATGTCAGTTTTGTTTCTGATTCTCGCGGTTATCAGTATTGTGGTGACACGTTCATTAGCGAGATTGTCACTCAATACTTCGATGAAACTGGCGCTGAGCCGAATTAATCGTTCATCAGTTGCAACCGGTATTCAGTTTGGTGCTTTGTCTCTTTCATTAATGTTGCTAGCTGTCATGTGGTTAGTCCGCACCGATTTACTTTCAGACTGGCAGAAAACGCTGCCTGCCAATGCTGCTAATGCGTTCGCATTCAATATCGCAACATATGAAAAAGAGGCCTATCTAGACAGGTTAGACAAGTCGAATATTGAGCGTTCAGAAGCTTACCCAATCATTCGAGGACGTTTGACACAGATAAACGATATAGACGCCAAAACTTATGCTCATGGAGAGGAAAGCAGTGATGCATTAAGGCGAGAACTTAACTTTACATGGAGTGACACTTTACCCACTTACAATGAGTTAATTGTTGGTCAGTGGACGGACTCTAAGAGCGTCTCTGTTGAACAAGGTGTTGCTGAAGATCTTGGTTTGAAAATTGGCGATAAATTAACTTTTGTTATCAACAGCCAATCTATTGATGCGACGATAAATACGATACGCTATGTAGAGTGGCGAGCAATGAAACCTAACTTTTATTTTATTTTCACCCCGGATTTACTGAAAGATATTCCGAGTTCTTGGTTGGTCAGCTTTAGAATCGAATCCCAGCATGAAGGTGTGCTTAGTGAGTTGTCTCGCAATCATCCAACGGTCAGTTTGATGGATATTCGAGCCATGGGGGCGAAAATTCAAGATCTGCTTACTCAAATCGTCTGGTCGATAACGGTTCTTGCCTTAATGGGCGTAGTTGCTGGGATACTCCTGATTTTTACGCTATTGCGTTTAAGTTTGAGCCAGCGTCAACAAGAGATTCGGCTTTATAGAACGTTAGGAGCAAGCCGTCGCAGAGTCACACAGACGATTTGGTCAGAATTTGGTTTAATGGCTCTGATCGCTGGTATTATTGCCGCTCTCAGCGCTGACGTGGTTGTTGCCAGTGTGATGAAATTTGGTTTTCAATTGTCACCGTCGCTGCATTTGAATATGTGGTTAGTGCTTCCAATCATCACTTTTTGCACATTAGCCGCTGTCGTGAATAGTTTGATTAAACGTTTGTTAGTTCCTATAAACAAAGCATTTAATTAGGTGTTCCTTGAGTAAGTGAAAGAGTTATCCACAAAAACGGTGGATAAATACTGGGATAACTCAGATCACCATTGATGAGGATTTCACTGTTAGCCCTGTAGAACCTTCGGCTGTCGAGAATTCTTTATGCACAAGGCTATAAATTCATCAACCCTAGGTTCTTGAGTCAAGCGATTTATTTCAAATTTTTATGTTGCAACTTTCTTTTAGTCGGACTATAGCCGCGTAAAAAATGTGATTTTAATAACACTCTATTCGTTTTAGAATGGGTTTAGTTTGCATGACTATCGGTAGCGAAATGTCTCAGAATACTCAGAATTTTCAGTCACCTCGTATTGCCATCATTGGCGGTGGTGTTGCTGGTGCCACTGCTGCGATTCACTTAGGGGAATTGGGTGTTAATGTACAGTTGTTGGAAAAAGGACCGAGTCTGGTTAATGGTCCACCCATTTGTCACTTACATGCTGGTGGCAACTTATACAGAGAAATTTCAGAACAGCAATGTGTTGAGCTATTGCGTCAGTCAGTTGAAACGATTCGCCTGTTTCCGCACACTTTAAACAAACGACCAACAGTGATCGCTATTCCTGATACCGATTCTGGCGACCCACAAGATATCATTCCACGTTTGAATAAAATTCAGGCTTGTTATCAACAACTGGTTGATGAAGACGCTCGAAATCAAATTATGGATGAACCATCGAAATATTATTCGCTTTACCAACGAGATCAGTTGGAGCAGTTGCTTCATCAGTCCCAACCCACAGAACCGTTAAGTGATGAAGATTGGTTAATCCCATTCGCTAAATATACTAATTTACATGCTATTAAATACCCTGTGGTCGTGGTGCAAGAATATGGGTGGAGCGTTTTCCGACTTGCTGCCAGTGCAGAATTGGCGTTGAACGCGATGAACAACTGCCAGGTGAGGACTCATGCTACTTTAGTCAATGCTGAGTACTTAGATCACCACTGGTTACTTACTTACGTGGATATTGATGGCATGCAGCATCAAGTCGAAGCTGATTATCTCATTAATGCGTGTGGTTACGAAACGGGTAAAGTCGATGACATGGCTCACTATCAACGCAAGCGTATGGTTGAGTTTAAAGCGGCTTATGTCACTCATTGGCCGCTATGTCAACATGAATGGCCAGAAGTCGTTTTTCATGGAGAGCGTGGCACTCCAAATGGTATGGCTCAGTTAACACCTTACGCTGACGGTGTTTTCCAATTACATGGCATGACGGAAGATATTACGTTATTTAAAGATGGGTTAGTCACATCAGTAGATAACTCTTCGCAACCTGTTCTGCCAAAGTACCTTGAGCAAAAAATACTTCAGGGGTGGAAGAGTGATGTTCTTAATGAACGGACACAAATGGCTATCGCTCATGTCAGTCAATTTATGCCTGAGTTTGCGGGGGCAGAAGTTGGCGGAAAGCCTTTATACGGCGCACAACAAATTCCCGGCAATGATGCGACGTTGCGTGCCGCAGATGTATCATTTGAAGATAATCACTACGCTCGTCTGGAAGTTGTCAAAGGCTCATCGGCTTTAGAAGCAGTAAGAAAGATAGTTTCGACTTGGGAACTAGACAGCCAGAACACCGGCGCTTCAATTGAAGAGCAACATCCGATCAGTATGTCGCTTAGTGCAAGCGATATCGAGGTTAGAGCGAAGCAATTGGCTGATGAGCGTGGTTATCCACAAGCATTAGCCAAATTTGTTGGCATGAAGTAATACCGTTTTAGAAAAATTTCTAATCCGTGAATGGGCACCGATGTTCAATCTGATTAACCATCTAACTGAGCGCGAATTTTTGCGATAAGTTCAATCGCTGCATCGTTGTCACCATGGACACAAATGGTGTCTGCCTCTATTGCGATGACTGTGCCATCAGCAGTGGTTACTTTACCGTATTCTGCTATTTGCTTAATTTGACTTAAAATCGCATCTTCACAAGTTAAGACCGCGTTAGGCATGGAGCGCGGCGTTAGTTGACCGTTGGATAAATACGTTCGGTCCGCGAATGCTTCAAACAGTAAGGGAACATCATAATTATCTGCGATATCTAAATAACGTTGATTGTTACCTGAAGCCAATATCATCAGTGGAATGTTGAAACAGGATACGGCATCCGCCACCGCTCTAAACACATCTTCATTCGCCATCATATCGTTATACAAAGCACCGTGCGGCTTCACATAGCTGACTTCAGTATTTTTACTTTCACACAAGGCTTTGAGAGCCCCGATCTGGTAAATCAGAATTTCACAGATCTCTTCTTCCGAAAAAGAGAGCGAACGTCGTCCAAACCCTTGTAAATCCGGGTAACCGGGATGAGCACCTATCTGAACATCATGTTGGATAGCGTAATCGATAGTGCGGCTCATGACATGTGGATCTGACGCATGAAAGCCGCAGGCGATATTTGCCATATCAACCCATGGCATCACCAATTCGTCGTTACCCATACGCCAACAACCATAACTTTCGCCCATGTCGCAGTTGAGAGTGATAGTCCGTTTTTTCACCTGAGTCATCGTTCCTTAGTATTTAAGCTATTACAACATACAGAATTTATTATAAATAAACAGCGATAACGCTCATCGTTTATTGCATGATTTTGATGCTTGTTTGGCTAAAAACTGAGCATTTTTGAAAATAATTAAGCAAAATATTCAATGCAAACAATATATTCAATACAAGCAATATATCCAATATAAACAATATAGTATCAATGTTGTCGCAACTATTGGCGTATACTTGATGTAGCGCGTCGCGAAATGTGAACACGCAAACCCTAGTAAAATGAACATCATATCAATTGTTCAAAATACTAGGGTTTATTTATTTTTATAGCTGTATTTAAAGTTGATTTGAAGGTAGATTAAATCTGTTTTGAAATTGACACGTCACAGCGTTTTGAGTGATATGTCACATTTCCTTTAAAGTTATCACTTACTTTTACGTGGCACCCATCCTGGGTTCAATCTGAGCCAATAATCGCATCTTGTTCACCAT
>NZ_JBKEBW010000167.1:0-18753 GCF_047973365.1 Vibrio sp.
CGCTTCCAGCTTAGCTTCCGCACTAAGAGAATGGCCATCAATTAAAAATGAATTTGAACCATGCATAGTGAAAACATGAGCCCAATAACGAACATGTTTTGTTGGGACAGAATATTTTTCAGCGAGCTCTCGAGGAGTGGAGCCATCAAGATACTTTTTAGCTACTTTGAACTTTAACTCGCGACTGTATTTGGACATAAATAAAAGACCCCCAATAATTGGTTGTCCAACTATTGGGGGTCACTTCACTCCGCGTGGGAATGCATATTTAACTCACAGAAAGTCAGATTAACTGCCTATTTGGCGGAATTATGTAGCAAACGCACAATACCTATAGCCCATCACGCCATAAAATAACCTTGTTTATTAACAGGGGGTTATTATGTCTGGTTCACACGTCATATCTGGATTAATCGCAAAAAAAGCTGAGCTTGCAGGTCAGTTCCGGCACTATCAACTGGAGCTTGGTAGAATTGCCTCTGATTTACAGCATATCGATGCAACCATTAAGCTGTTCGATCCTGAGTTCGACCTGAGAACGGTCAAGGCAAAAAGTGTCCGCGAGCGAAACCAACATTTTAAGCCAGGTGAATGCGCTAGAATTACTCTAAACGTCTTGCGCGAGTCAACTGTTCGGATGAACAGTCGTGATATTGCAGTGGCCGTACAAAATAATAAAGGATTGGATGGATCCCCCGACACTACCAAGCAAGTTCAAAAAAGCGTTTTTGCTGCCCTTAGTCGCCTAGAAGCAAAAGGCTTAGTTAAGCGCACAGGTAAAGAAGGGTTACTATATTACTGGCAGTTAATTTAAGACGCTAACCGCTCAGCATTGCGCTTATTGCCCTGCCAGTAGCCGCACCAGTCACGGTTCGTCAGTGTACGGGCGCATTTCTTGATAATGTCCATGAAAATATCCCCGTTGGGCTGGCGACGGGTATCTTCTCTGTAAGCCGCTTCATTTGCATAGTTGGCAAGGTATTCAATACCAAACTTATGTGTCTGGCCTATTTGCATACGGCGGAAGCGACTGAAATAGCTCTCAGCTAAGTTGTTGGTTGTGCCATCGTCAGCACGGTATTCAATGCTGTGGTTAACCCTGCGCGTATCAAACCTGGCGTGAAGTGGATCATACGCATTTGATTCATCCGCACAGATAGTAGAGCCTTTCTGAACAAAAGCACTTGCCAGCTTTGATACATCTGCCTGATTTTCGCTTTTCAGCACGAAGGTTAAGGTCTTATTCGCGCCAACGAGGTGAGCCAATTCTTCACACTTCTGGCGCATAACCAAAATGCAGCGTTTATCGGGATTCTGGTGTTTCGCTAAGCGGCGATCAATCCGGTCTGTTTTCTTATTTTTTGGCCGGATATGTCCATTCACATACGCACCGTCAATATGCACTTCGCCAGTCAACGGGCTTTCGTCTCTGTGGATAATCAGCGACTCCCTGATTTTGTGGGCCAGAACAAAGGCGGTTTTGTATTGCACATCTAAATCACGGGACATCTGCAAGGCAGACAAGCCTTTCACTGCGTTGGTGAAAATGGCAATCGCACCGAGATACACCTTTAATGGCAGCTTGTGAAACGCAAAGATTGTGCCGCTTGTCACAGAAAACGTATGTTTGCAGTCTTTGCAGCGCCACTGATTGCGGGTGCGGATAAAGTAATGGACGTCCACCACGCCACAACAAGGACAGGTCACAGTTCCGGTATCACCCCAGCGTAAGCTTTTAAACAGTGAAAACGCTTCATCATCTGACATAGCGAACACTTTACGCACAGACAGGCTTCGGGCTTTTGCTGAGAGAAGGAAGTGTTGTTTCATTTTGCGCTCAAAATGTCATGTGGTAATGACTTTATTTTATTCATCTCTACATGACATTTCAAGGCGTGTGATGACGATTTTCACAAAATAATTAGTAATGCTGTAATTACAACTATTAATCATTGCATGAATAACATTCGCCATTTATACTCCGAAGCTATGAACTATGAAGAACTCCTCAGAAATATCGGGAAATCCGGCTTAACTATCCGTGATTTTGCTGAACTTTTAGGCATGAACCGCGTGTCTATCTCTAATCTTGCAAAAAAAGAAGAAGTGCCTGTGCATCTTGGGATCATTGCCGCCCTTATGGGCGAAATGGCCGAGCATGGGGTAGATTTCCGTCCAGTGATCGCAAAGATGAATATCAAGCCAAGACCAGCGAAGGGTATTGCTGCCAAAGGCGTATTTGGCGGAATGAAAAGTAAATCGACATCAGTAGTTGACGGTGAAAAATGAGCCAAAATATAGTTTCTGACAGCACAGCACAGCATGATGCCTTCAATCACATCTCTGTAAAGCGGAATCGGCCCTGGAAAGGTGAAGAAGAAGTACGAATTGCATGGGTCACAGCATTGGAAGCCGCTTTAGGGCTTCACTTTGATGCTGAACGTGCCAAAAAAGATTGCAGTTACAACAACGTCATTATTGAATTTAAAGCCCCTGGTTACTTCAAGTCCTCCAAAAGCAGCGCCAAGTTCAAAGAAGCTATCGATGATCGTTTACTGCCCTATATCAAACGAGAAGCCGTAAAAGTAGGTCTTCCCCCAGAGGACTTTATCGGCATAGCCATTGATGGCGAACACATTTGTTTTGCTCAAGTCCGTGACAATGCCATTGAAACTCAGCATTTAATCCCATTTTCAGAATATGCGGTTGGCTTGGTGATGCAGGCCATTCGTTCGGAAACCCGACGGGCCGTATCGATTGATAACTTATTGTCTGACTTCGGCCACGGCTCACGCAACGCACAATCGTTGATGCAGGCAATGGCGAATGCGCTAGCCGATGAACTAGCGGTTGTGGGCAATACAAAAATCAAAATGCTATTTGAAGAATGGAGAACGCTTTACGGACAGGTTGCCGATATATCTGTGCTGCAAGCTGACGCCATAAGCCGAGAAATGGGCTTTACGTGGCAGGGCCAGCCAGAGCAGGCTATGTCAGGGCGGCTTTTCATCATTCACTCCTACAACTCGCTACTTATAAAGCTGCTGGCCGCTGAAATAGTTTCAGCACATGGCCTGTCCTCCATAGAGCAACCTGCACAAGAAATGGCGGCTTTGTTAGATGATGCTGCGTTGCTGGACTCCCTGGCACAGAACATCGAACGCGCAGGTATATTTACACAAGCAGGGATCAACGGTTTTGTAGAGGAAGCTATTTTTAGCTGGTACTTGGATGTTGCACGGAACAAAGTTCACGCACCTTTTATTGTTCCCGCACTTCGCGGCATTTTGTCCGCACTATCACTGTACCGAACTGACAAGTTAAGTCATACCCGTGACGTTTTGCGTGATCTCTATCAAGGCTTGGTTCCTGGTAAGCTGCGACAAAGCTTAGGTGAATTCTATACCCCCGACTGGCTGGTTGATTTTGCGGTTGAAAACGCACAGAACGGTACGTGGCTGAATAAGCGGGTACTTGATCCAACCTGTGGCTCTGGCGCATTTTTGTTAGCAGTCATGCGCCGGATACGCGATGAAGCCATTCAAGAAGGCTGGGACAGTCAACGTATTGTTCGACATTTATGTTCGTCAGTATGGGGTTTTGATCTCAATCCGCTTGCTGTGCAAACAGCGCGAGTCAACTTTCTGATGGAAATCGCCGACTTGCTCAAAGCTGCACCTGGGCAAACACTTGAAGTGCCTGTGCTGCTGGCAGATGCCATCTACTCCCCAGCGCCTGATCCAGTGAAAGGACAGGACGTTGTGAAGTATCAGATAGGTAGTCAGGTTGCTGGACTGGATATTGCGCTGCCGTCAGCACTGGCCTTCGACCGCTCACGTTTGGATCATATCTTTATCCAGATGGGCGAAGATGTGGAATGCGATCTGGAATACCCACAGTCAGAAGCAACGCTTATCGCTTCAGGGTTAATGACTCAAAAGGAAGCCACTGAATGGCGTGAACCACTGCAATACACCTACGATCAAATCCTGGCGCTTCACAGGCAACAATGGAATGGTATTTGGTTTCGTGTGGTACGCAACTTCTTCTGGTCAGCAACCGCTGGTCATTTTGACTGTATCGTTGGCAATCCACCGTGGGTACGTTGGTCTAAGTTGCCAGATGCGTATCGTGAACGGGTCAAGCCAACATGCGATCATTACGGTATTTTCTCAAAGAATAAGCGTCACGGTGGCAATGAGTTAGATATTTCCGCCATGATCACGTATACAACTGCTGATAAGTGGCTCAAGGCCGATGGCCGTCTGGTTTTTGTGATCACGGGCACGGTGTTTAAAAATCCTTCATCCGCTGGGTTCAGAACCTTTATGTTAGAGCCGTCTAACCCAAAATCAGCCTACTTAACACCTGTATGCGTGGATGATATGAAAGGCTTAAAACCCTTTGATGATGCCTCCAATCACACGGTAGTTGCTGTGTTTAACAAAACAAAGGAGTCAGGACGGTACCCAGTACCATACCGACTGTGGAGCAATAAGGCAGGAACAACCCGAAACATTCCCACTCAACTGAGTTTGGACGAAGTGAAGCAGCGTATTGCCATTGAAGTGAAAGAAGCTATCCCAGTGGGTGAAACGGGTTCGCCCTGGGCTGTACTGACTCAAGGACGTCATCATGTCTTAAAATCCATTTCAGGCCAGTGTTCCTGGACGACTGGACGCAAAGGCATTACGCCAGATTTAAACGGCATTTATTACGTGCCAATTGTTGATGCAAACGACTCGCTTGTTCAAATTCGTAGCCGTCCAGATGCGGGAAGGAAAGATATTGGCCAAGCGAGAACAGCGTGGGTCGAACCCAATTTGCTTTACCCTCTACTGAAAGGGGCCGGTGATTTTGAAGCGTGTTACCTCAAGCTTGCAGATCCGGCCAGAGCAGAAGAAAAGCTGTATACCTTTGTGCCTAATCGTGGCATCGACAAAGAGGAATATTCATCAAGCGCGATCCTGATGAACTCGCCGGAGCTAACAAAAACCAAGGCGTGGTTCTCCAGCTACAAAGGGCTTCTGACTGAACGGTCCACATACCGCCGCCAAATGAAAGGCGCACCATTCTTTGGCGTCTATAACGTGGGCGAGTACACCTTTATGCCGTGGAAAGTGGTGTGGCCTGAAATGTCCAGCTGCTTTTACGCTGCTGTTGTTGGTGACGCCGAAGTACCAGTGGCCGGAATGCGGCCTTACGTGCCAGACCATAAGGTGTATTACTCCGCCTTTGAGCGGAAGGAAGAAGCATTTTACCTATGCGGTTTGCTCAACACGCCAATGGTTGCGGAGTGGATTGAAAGCCATACTGTGAACATTCAGGTCGGGAATATCTTTAAGCATACTCAGTTGCCTGAATTTGACGCTGGCAATGAGGAACACATTCGCTTGGCTGCTTTAACAGAAACAGCTCACGCAACACATGATGCGGTAGAACGAACTGAGATTATCAACCAAATAGCAGCGCTTGGAGAGGAGATTTTGCATCATGCTTAACTGGCTGTTCAACTGGAGGCTTAATCAAGAGGCCAAAGCCCATCAGAAGCAGTTCGACGCCATGATCCAAGTAATCACAGCGCACGGCATGAAGGCACATAAATACTTTCCTGGTGTTGGCCTTCAAGACGATAAAGAGCTGTATTTAGCTTTAGATTGGTTGGCACATCATGGTTTTATCATAACGGGTAAGCAAGGTGAGATTGTTGGAAAAGTTGCTACTGCTAACATGGATAGAGCTGAATTGGCTGAACTTAGGCGGTCGCAAATGAAATTGGTTGAGACTGATACTGATCCGGACGGCAGTTAACCCGCAAACTACGCACTGTTGAGCTGGTTTTAGTTGCCAGCCAACAGGTGCTTACTCGTAAGTTATTGATTAATATTGATTGTGCGTTTGCTACATAATTCCGCTATTTTGGCTTTGGTATGCATTCCCACGGGGCCGTGGGAAAGAGAAATCTGAACACATTTTTATTTAGAATAGTATGAACTGGTATTGTTAATGGTTGTGAGCCAAGCTTGAATCAATATTTTACGTTCGAGTGATATTGCTCAAGAACCGAGACGATTCTGTCCATGGTTTCCTTGCTGGGCGGTTCAACACCTTCAAGTGGATATTCTTCACCCATCGCTTCCCATTTGTGCGCTCCAAGTTTGTGGTACGGAAGAAGCTCGATTTTTTCGATATTGTCCATATCTTTAATGAACTCGCCTAACTTATGTGCGGATTCGTCGTCATCGGTATATCCAGGCACAATAACGTAGCGCAACCAGGTCGCTTTACCAATCTTGTGCAAGTAGTGAGCGAAATCGAGAGTACGTCTGTTTGATACTCCAACCAAATCTTGATGAATATCGTCGTTGATCTGTTTGATATCGAGCATCACAAGGTCGGAAACTTCCAAAACCTCATCAATCACAGGCGTAAACTTACGGATATAACCGTTAGTGTCTAGGCAGGTATGGATACCTTCTGCTTTCGCTGCCCGGAAGAAATCTCTGACAAATTCAGGTTGTAGCATGGCTTCACCACCTGAGCAGGTTACACCACCGCCAGAAGCATTCATAAAGTGACGGTATGATTTTGCTTCATTAATGATTTCTTCAACACTCACCACTTTACCTGCATGGGTATCCCAGGTATCGCGGTTATGGCAGTATTGGCAACGGAATAAGCAACCCTGAAGAAAAACGATAAAGCGAATTCCTGGGCCATCGACTGTACCGCAAGATTCGAATGAGTGAATTCGACCAGAAGTAGACATGTGTTGCTCTCGATTGTGTATTTTGTTTGTCATTTTATTACAAATAATATCGATTAAATAGGTTTTCCTTATTCAATTCATCCTTGTAACCAAATAGTTTACAAAAAACTAGTTTAAAAAAACGTCGAACTAAATATAGATGAGTGTTATAAAAAACGGTGTTACTAACAAAACTGTAAATGTAACACTTTCGCTTTTTAAGCTCTTAGTCTCTTGAAGTCTAAAGTCACAGGATGGTGACAAGGAAAATTAGCATGGATGTACTGAAACTATCTCAGAAGCAAAAAATCACACTATTTATTATTGTTCTATGTATTGGCTTTGTTAGCCTAGGCCTTTATACCGCATTAAGTTTGTCCGGTATGGGGGCTCAATATAAGCAAAGTTCGAAGATCACCTCTGGCGCTTTAGCCATGCACTCCACTCAGGGCGAGCTACTTTCGCTTGCTGCTGAAAAAGAGGGTTTAACCTCAAACCAAGTCTCTCAAGCAACGGAAAAACTCAATCATCTGATGGAGATGGTGCAGGCGGATATCCAATTCCTTCAGCAGCTCAACTTCAATGATGAGTCTTTGCAACTGCAACAGGTGACTTCTCAGTTTGAGCAGTCATTGTTACCGTGGATGGCTCTTAAATCAGAATTAGGTTTTAACGTTGAAGAAGGAAAACTGGGTGAGTTAAAAACGCTCGCGACCACCATTGAAACGAAAATCGTAGAAACCGGGATGGTGACCATTAACTCCGATTTTCAAGCGATGGTTAAAGCACAACAGACATACTTGTTACAACCGAGTGAGCAAAATTTAAAGCTGTTCAACCGTGCCATGGCAAGTTTTGTCAATATGTCAAAAAGCTATTCAATGCTTGATCTGTACGAAAAAGAAGTCGCAAAGTTCAAAGAGACTTTTTTGCGTGTCAGTGAACTGTCTCAACTGGTCAATGATCAACAAGCTCAGTTGGCGACTAGTGAGGCTCAGGCGAAGGATTTAATTGAACATCTATCTAAACAAATTGAGAGTATTAGCGAGGCTTATCAGACGCAAGCTGAGCAAGTGGGAACTCAAACGCAGTGGTCTGTTCTGGTGGCTTGTGCGGTTTTAGCTGTCATTACTATTTCAATTTTTATCATGTTGAGCATCTCACTGACACGTTCATTGACTCAGACGAAATCCGTGATGGATCGGCTATCAGAAGGTGATCTGTCACAGCGTATGCCTATCTCCAACAACCCTAATGATGAATTTAATCAATTGGCAATAGCAATTAACCAAAGTTGTGAGCATCTTGGTGAGTTAGTGAAAGCCGTGCAGCAACGCAGTGAAGCATTATCTGGCGATGCGGCTCAACTGAATGCTGGAGTTGATGAGCTGGTGAATGGCCAGTCTGATGTTCTTGGGCAGACACAGCTACTCGCTTCTGCGACAGAAGAAGTCAGTGTCACTACTCAAGAGGTGTCCAATTCACTCACATTTGTTTCGGATGTGAGTCAATCCTCAACCGATGCGGCTGAAAATGGTTCGAAAATCATCGCTGCCGCGATAGGCTCGCTAGAAGATGTGGGCAGAATTCTTAGCTCTGCTACGGGTAATATTCAAAAACTTGAAGAGGCGTCGGCCAAAGTTGATTCAGTGATGGCCATCATTAATAGCATTGCCGAGCAGACAAATTTGCTCGCGTTGAACGCAGCGATAGAGGCGGCGCGTGCCGGTGAGCAAGGTCGGGGTTTTGCTGTGGTTGCTGATGAAGTTCGTAGCTTAGCAGTGCGAACGGTAAGTGCGGTTAGCGAAATCTCAAGTACGATTGAAACCATGAAAAAAGAGAGTGCTGAGGTGATTCAGAAATTTAGTCAGTCAGAGCAAAGCATGCTTGTGGGTCAGGAGCGTGGGCACGAGGCGATGGAAGCCTTGACCCAAATTACCGATAAAGCGGGCGAGGCAGCACACCAAACGGAAATCATTGTTAGCTCAATCAAAGAACTGGCAACCACCAGTCAGTCGATGGCCGATAGCATGACTCAGATTTCATTGGCGATGAAAGAGCTTGAAGGCAACAATGAGCAATTGCGTTCAATCAGTCGCGTCGTTGATCAACGTTCTTCGGAACTAAATTCAGATTGCCAACGCTTTAGTATCTAATACACAAAAGTATCTAGCCTACAAATGAGTTTATACCAGTCTGGAAAACTTTCTGATCAGTGAATGGGCATCGATAAGCAAACCCTCTGAGCCAAGGATGGCTCAGCGGAGCCCCATGGAAGGTCGTTCTTATAAAAAATAAGGGCGTGTTTGTGTTCGATGCCCATTCGCTGTTCCACCAATGCCCAATTTGATCATATCTTTACCTAAGATGGTATTAGAAAAACGCATAGAACGAAACGCCGCCAGTACCGTGAAGAGATTTCTTATCTTCTTTATATTCCGAAGTATTGGCGGTGGTCGTAAAAGTAACACCGAAGTGACGACTGTACCAGGCAGCGCCCATGACAGCTGTCGCTTGCCAAGGTTGTAACGTCACCTCGTAATAACTGGCTGGGTATTCCAGACCATCGAGTGGTCTGCTTCCTTCTATGGTGATGTCGTTAAAGCGATAGCGTCCCTCAATACCGCCGAAGACAAACCAACCGTAATTAGATGCGCCAATCATTCCTGCCTTAAAGGGATTCTCCGCGGATATTTGCGCACTACCGAAGCTACCCGCAAGATCTTGTCCCCAACGGACCATAAACCCGGTTGATGCATCGCTACGGAAGTTACCAACATTGACTTCTGAAACATTGGAAATTTCAAATTCAGTGTTGATGGTGAAACGTTGGCGAACGAGATTGAAGTTGGAAAGATAGCCGACACTTCCCACCACTTTATCTTCGACTTGGTACGCCCAACCATTCGGATCATCGGATTTAGTGATTGAATGCACCATCTTTTGTACGTCTTCAGACAGTGAATTTTCGCCAGTAGTCCCAAGCAGAAGATTGAAGCGTTGCGCTTGCTGTGGGTGCAGGCTGATGTAGCTAAATTCACCATGCAATAAACCAGCATAAGGACGCTCGTTAGGCTCCGGCGTTTCTAGTTCGATGTCTGAAGGAGTCCACATTTTGTGACCAATGCTGATTTCCCACTTATCTAAACTGGCTGCGCCCCAAGCAGAAAGGCTAAGTGGTTTCAACCACCCATTAGGATCAACGGCGCCTGAAGTGTAAGAAAGGTAAACACCACTGGTGTAGTCTTGGTCTATGCCATACACCCCATCATTATCGACATTAAGTTGCACCGTAGGAGACTGAGCGGCAAGAACAGAAAAACTGCATGTTAATAACAAGAAAATTCTAAATACGGACATCAGATCACAGCTCAAGTTCAACGGAGCAGTAAGTTTAACTGATGGAATTAACTAACACGAGTAATGATAAAAGGTAGAAGTGAATATTTACGTTGCAGTTATACTCTTCCTACTTGAAGCTGCAGCGGTGTTGGCTGCGCTCGCTCACCCCAATCACATAGCTTATCTATGCTCATGGGGATTCGCTCACTTGCCGCCTACCTGCAACTTCAAGTAGTTTGAGTATAGTGTTATTAACACTTTGATAAGTTGACTAATAAAATAAAAGCCCCCGCAAATGCGAGGGCTTTAAGCTCATGATTTAAGCGAAATCTTACATAGATTCAGTAAATGTACGAGCGATAACGTCAGCTTGTTGTTCAGCAGTCAGAGAGTTGAAACGAACAGCGTAACCAGATACACGGATAGTTAGCTGAGGGTATTTCTCTGGGTGTTTAACAGCGTCTAGTAGAGTTTCGCGGTTAAGCACGTTCACGTTTAGGTGTTGACCACCTTCGATGCCTGCTTCATGGTGGAAGTAACCATCCATTAGACCAGCAAGGTTAGCGCGTTGGCTGCCTTCTTCTTTACCTAATGCGTTTGGAACGATAGAGAAAGTGTAAGAGATACCATCTTGAGCGTCAGCAAACGGTAGTTTCGCTACTGAAGTCAATGATGCTACTGCACCTTTCTCATCACGACCATGCATTGGGTTTGCACCTGGAGCAAATGGAGTACCAGCACGACGACCGTCAGGTGTGTTACCCGTTTTCTTACCGTACACAACGTTTGAAGTGATAGTAAGAATTGACTGAGTAGGAATCGCATTACGGTAAGTTTTAAGTTCACGAATTTTGTTCATGAATACAGTAACTAGTTCACAAGCGATGTCATCAACGCGTGGGTCGTTGTTACCAAATTTAGGGTAGTCGCCTTCGATTTCGAAGTCGATTGCAATACCGTTTTCGTCGCGAACTGGTTTAACCGTTGCGTATTTGATTGCTGATAGTGAGTCAGCTGCAACAGAAAGACCTGCGATACCACATGCCATAGTACGTTTAACGTCTAAGTCATGAAGAGCTAGAAGAGAAGCTTCGTAGCTGTACTTGTCGTGTGAGTAGTGGATAGCGTTCAATGCAGTAACATACTGTTTTGCCAACCAATCCATGAAGTGGTCCATTTTTTCCCACAACTCATTGTAGTCAAGTACTTCAGAAGTGATCTTAGGCATTGCTGGACCAACTTGTGCTTTAGATTTTTCATCAACACCACCGTTGATAGTGTAAAGCATAGTTTTAGCAAGGTTCGCACGAGCACCGAAGAACTGCATTTGTTTACCAATAACCATTGGTGATACACAACATGCAATTGCGTAGTCATCAGAGTCCATGTCTGGACGCATTAGGTCATCGTTTTCGTACTGGATAGAAGAAGTATCAATAGATACTTTAGCACAGAAACGTTTAAAGCCGTCTGGAAGTGCTTCAGACCAAAGAACAGTGATGTTTGGCTCTGGAGAAGGACCCATAGTGTATAGGCTGTTTAGGAAACGGAAGTTAGAACGCGTTACTAGCGTACGACCGTCAAGACCCATACCACCCATAGATTCTGTTGCCCAAATTGGGTCGCCAGAGAATAGCTCATCGTACTCAGGAGTACGTAGGAAACGAACCATACGTAGTTTCATTACGAAGTGGTCGATCATTTCCTGAGCTTGGTCTTCAGTGATCTTACCAGCAGCGATATCACGCTCAATGTACACGTCCAGGAATGTAGAAGTACGACCTAGAGACATTGCAGCACCGTTTTGAGACTTAACCGCAGCTAGGTAGCCGAAGTAAGTCCATTGGATAGCTTCTTGTGCAGTTTCAGCTGGACGAGAAATGTCGAAACCGTATTTCGCTGCCATCTCTTTGATTTGGCCAAGAGCGCGGTGTTGTTCTGCTACTTCTTCACGAAGCTGCATAGTCATTTGAAGATCTTCGCCGTTTTCAAATTTCTCTTGTAGAGAAGAGAACTGTGCGAATTTGTCTTTCATCAGGAAGTCGATACCGTAAAGCGCAATACGACGGTAGTCACCAATGATACGACCACGACCGTATGCATCTGGAAGACCAGTCAGAACGCCTGATTTACGACAAGCAAGAATTGATGGTGTGTAGATATCGAAAACCGCTTGGTTATGAGTTTTACGATATTCTGAGAAGATTTTTGAAACCATTGGGTCAAGTTCACGACCGTAAGTTTTGCATGAACCTTCGATCATGCGAATACCACCGTTAGGGATGATCGCACGTTTTAGTGGAGCTTCAGTTTGAAGACCAACGATAGTTTCAAGATCTTTTTCGATGTAGCCTGCATCGTGAGCAGTGATGGTAGAGATAACAGAAGTGTCAAAATCTACAGGAGCGTGAGTAGAGTTCTCCTGTTTGATACCTTCCATTACTTTAGCCCAAAGCGCGTTAGTCGCTTCAGTTCCCTCAGAAACTAGGAAAGATTCGTCACCCTCGTATGGAGTGTAGTTCTTTTGAATGAAATCACGAACGTTTACTTCATTTTGCCACTCACCTGCAGCAAAACCTTCCCAAGCTTTAGCAAATTGCTCTGCCATGACATACCTACCTTTTTAGTAGAAAAAACACGTACTGTTTCGCCGTTGAGCCAGCTATCTCTTTAGTCAAAGAGAGGCAGTACACTCGATTTGATAACAATATGTATAGCTCATAATCTCAGATTATTACTATAGATATTGTTACGTGTTCTTACAGTGAAATGTCCATTTGATGAAATTACATTACACTAAAAAAAAATTGCAAAACTTAAACTAAATCAATAAAAGTTGAAAAAACTGAGAATAAAAATAACGTTAGTCACAAATATATATCCGATACAAAGAGGGTAGCGTCTTGCGCTACCCTCTGAATGCTTTAACTATAGATTATAGCCAGGCTTTTAGACCATATTGAGTTTCTAGCATACCAACGGCAAGCATAGCAACAAGACAGATGATAAACACGGTCACAGGGATAACAATTTTATCCATGAATGATAAACGTGCTGCACGCTCTTTGTCGCCGATGAGGCCGTTGTTGTCTAGGAACATGGTCAGTGCCCAAGCTAATACTGGGTTTGCAACGATAGAAGCAAAGATACAGACACCTGCAGCTTGTGAGTCTTTAGTATCGCGAACCATTTGCATACCGGCTTCTAGTAGCGGTAGAGATACACCGACTAATAGAGCAACACGCATTACTGGGGGCCATACGGCAACGTCCATTGGGAAACCGAGAATCGCAACAATGATACATAGAGAACCAAGTAGAATTGCACCGGCAGGAATAGGGCGTTTGGCAATGGCAGCTGGGATCATATAAGTGCCCCAAGATGAAGTGATGTTACCACCACCCACAGCCGTACCGACCATTTGACGGAATGAGCACATAGTCATAGTGTCATCAACGTCCATCAGTACTTTTTCAGTTTTACGTGGGTAGTTCATCTCTTGGAAAATACGGTGGCCCAAGAAGTCAGGAGACCACATTGCTACCGCAAGAATTGCAAATGGTAGTGAGGCAATAAAATGTTCCATATTAGGCAGACCTAGCATCCAACCCTGTTCTGTGTTACCCCACCAATACACTGGATTTAGGTTTGGCAGACCTGTTTTGGTTTCGAATACGATATCGAAGCCGGCACCAAACACTAGAGCAACAGCAAGGCCTGTGAATGCACAAACAGGGATGGCCAACCAGCGCATGTTGATTTTTGCTAGGAATGCGTAAATACCAACGGTTATACCCAGTACTACGAAACCAACATAACCCATGCTACCAGCAGCAACGTCAGCAGATTGCAGGCCTACTGCCCAAGTTTGAATAGAGTTAATCTGACTGATAGTACCGGTCAACCCTAAGAAGATAAGCAAACCACCGGCTGTGCCTTCAGATGTGAGGTTAACAAGCTTAGAGCCACCTTTGAAAAAGCTAAGTAGTAAGCCAAAGACACCGATAAGCAATGCTAGAGCAAGAGGGTGAGCACCAGCTAGCGCAATAGTACCGATAAGTGGAATCATCGGACCGTGGTTACCCGCTAGGTTAGCTTTTGGGTTAAATACACCAGAGGCTAAAATACAGAATAATAATGCAGGAATCAGCATCTCAACACGAGCAACTTCAATTGCGAACTCTTTAGTTAGATGAACGTGATCCCAAGCTTGAGTCAAACCTTCTGCCCAAGACATAGATACCGAAGAGTACATCGCGATGATGCCGATCGTACCTGCAAGAGCAGGAACGAAATCTTCAAGCTCGAAACGGAAATCGCGACCTGGTAGGTTTAGACCAAAGCGGCGAGGTTTCATGATTTGTAATTCATGATCTAAGTAATCTGAACGGCTGTTGAACTCAGACGCTGGACGATGAAGCTCACTGTAGCTCTTAGTCTCGATATCTGAATCAGAATGTGCTTTATTCACTGCTTCTGACATAGATTCCTCATAATGTTATTAATTCTGAAATGAATTCTGCTTAAGTGTCCGCAAAAGCGAAAGTTTCGGCTGAATGTGTAACACACTTGTATTGTGCTTTATAGCATAGCCAACGAAATAATAATGGGCATTAGGATCGCCTTATATTTAGTGGCGAGTTTAACGTGCTAACTCTTTGGTGTGATTGATCTTGATCACTTTAGTTTAGGAAATGAAATAAAACTACATCTACATAATAAAATCAGGGAGATAGAAGATTTTTTGTTGAAACTTATTTTCAAACTGTGATGTTTATTACGTATTTGGGGCTTGTAAAAGGGTTAAAACATATCGGCAAGTGTTATGTTTCGGAGTCTGTTATAAGCCGTGTCTTTGATTATTTGTTAAATGTTGTGATTGGTTTGGGCAGTGATTGGATGTTTGAATATGCGCTGTTTGAAGATTAATCAGCCACAACATGAATATATAGTCATATAAAATAACTATATATTTCATTTTTGCAGGTTAATAATTTGTTGCATGTCATGGCGCTGAGTGATACTTTGTAGCGAATTTGAGCTGGAATGCTCAGCAGTGCCATAACATACAGGCAGTGTCATAAAATACAGGGAGTTAAAGCGCATGAAAGAAGTACCCGCGCTCGATATAAAACAACTGCATAAAACCTTTGGTCAGAATGAAGTGCTGAAAGGTATCTCGCTTCAAGCGCATAAAGGCGATGTTATCTCTATAATCGGCTCGTCTGGTTCTGGCAAAAGTACCTTCCTACGTTGTATTAATTTACTTGAAACGCCCACCGATGGCGAAATCTGGGTCAATGGTGAATTGATTCAGATGAAGAAAAACAGACGAGGTATTTCTTTTCCTGCTAACGAAAAACAAGTACAGCGTATCCGTTCGCGCTTAGCTATGGTTTTTCAGGGCTTTAATCTTTGGTCACATATGACGGTGTTAGAAAACGTTATTGAAGCGCCGGTGTATGTTCTTGGTGTACCAAAAGCTCAAGCTATCGAAAATGCAGAAGTTCTGCTGCAAAAAGTCGGTTTGTATGAGCGCAAAGATTACTACCCGGGGCATCTGTCTGGTGGTCAACAACAACGTGCGGCGATTGCTCGTGCTCTTGCGGTTGAACCTGAGGTTCTTCTTTTTGATGAGCCGACCTCTGCGCTTGATCCTGAGCTAGTGGGTGAAGTTTTGGGGGTTATGCGTTCACTGGCTGAAGAAGGCCGAACCATGTTAGTGGTAACCCATGAAATGGCGTTCGCTCGCGATGTTTCAAACCATGTTATGTTTTTGCATCAAGGGTTGGTGGAAGAGCAGGGCGACCCCAAAAAACTGTTTACTAACCCAGACTCTGAACGTCTCAAACAGTTTATTTCATCGATTTATTAACAATTTCAGCCAGTCTGTTGGTTGACCGATTGGTTGAGAAAACTAAAGCTATAACAATAGAAAACACAACAATCACAGGAGTATGGAAATGAAAAAGTGGTTATTAGTTGCAGCAATCGCTGCTACAGCTGCGACAGGTGTTACCCAAGCGAAAGAGTGGAAATCTGTTCGCTTTGGTATTGAAGGTGCTTACCCTCCATTCAGTTGGACAGAAGCGGATGGTTCACTTAAGGGATTCGATGTTGATATGGCGAATGCGCTATGTACCGAGATGGCGGTTAAGTGCCAAATCGTACCGCAAGACTGGGATGGCATCATTCCGTCTCTTCTTGCTCGTAAGTACGATGCAATCATTGCCGCGATGTCTATCACTGAAGAGCGTAAGAACAAAGTAGATTTCACTCATAAATACGCATTGATCCCAAACAAATTTATCGCTAAAAAAGGCGCAGGTTTAGATTTCTCTAAAGAAGGTCTGAAAGGCGTTAAAATTGGTGTGCAACGCGCAACAACACACGATAAATACCTAACGGATAACTACGGTGACGCAGTGGAAATCGTTCGTTACGGTTCATTTGATGAAGCCTATCTTGATCTAGCGAATGGTCGTATTGCTTCGGTTCTTGGCGATGCATCGGCATTAGAAGATGGCGTATTAAACAAACCAGGCGGTGAAGGTTACGAATTCGTTGGTCCATCATTAACTGACCCGAAATGGTTTGGTGACGGTTTTGGTATTGCGGTTCGTAAACAAGACAAAGATCTCACTGAAAAACTAAACGCTGCTATCGACTCGCTACGTGAAAAAGGCGTTTATCAACAAATCGCTGCCAAATACTTCAAATATGACGTATATGGTGACTAACTAGCCTCGAATGTCCCTATTGTGTTCATTTGCAATAGGGATGAAACAATAATAAAGGCATTCTTGGTTGTTGGTTCCTAGTTCGTAGCAGTACCCAGCAGCCAAGCTTTAAGGAACTAGGAAGTTTTTATGTTGGATCTACAGGGATATGAAGCCTCTATAGCAAAAGGGGCCGTACTTACCATTGAAGTTGCCATATTGTCACTGCTATTAGCGGTTGTGCTTGGTATGTTAGGCGCATTGGCGAAACTGTCTCCTTATACATGGGCGCGAAGCATTGCGACTCTTTACACTACGATCATTCGCGGTATTCCAGACTTAGTGCTGATGATGTTGATATTCTTCGGTGGTCAAATCCTACTCAATAACAGCCTGTATTCGATCAATGAAGCGCTAAATAACTGGTTGGGAACCGCCGATGAGTGGGTTCAGTATGTGCCTGACTATATCGATGTAAGCCCATTTGTAGCGGGTGTTTTAACCATAGGCTTCATTTTTGGTGCATACATGGCGGAGACTTTTCGTGGTGCGATTATGGCGGTGGATAAAGGTGAACTTGAAGCGGCGAAAGCTTATGGCATGAATGCCGTATTGTCATTTAGACGCATCCTTCTGCCGCAAATGATTCGCCACGCGCTACCGGGGTTTGGTAACAACTGGCTGGTACTGCTGAAGACGACGGCGCTGGTTTCTATCATCGGTTTAGAAGATATGGTTCGCATGAGTTCATTGGCTGCTGGTTCGACAAAAATGCCATTTACCTTCTACATGACGGTTGCCGTCATATTCCTTGTGTTTACCAGCATTTCGACCGGCCTGCTTAAGCTGGTTGAGCGTAAATTTAGTATTCATACGAGGTAGATATGGACTTTTCACTGATCATCGAAAGCCTGCCAATTTACTTCGAAGGCTTGTGGACAACGGTATGGTTAGTGTCGTTGTCACTGATCATCGGCATTGGTATTGCAATACCTTTAGCGATTGCCAGAAACAGCAAAAATTATGCGTTGAGTTTGCCGTCTTGGGGATATATCTATTTCTTTCGTGGTACACCGCTACTGGTACAGTTGTACCTGATTTACTACGGTATGGATCAGTTTTTCCCGGTTAAAGGAACGCTTTGGGAAAATGCGTGGTTCTGCGCATTGGTTTCTTTTATCCTCAATACCTCGGCATACACCGCAGAAATTGTGCGTGGAGCCATTAACGGTTTACCAAAAGGTGAAGTGGAAGCGGCTAAAGCTTATGGTATGAGCGTGTTGCAAACTTATCGTCGTATTATTTTGCCAAGTGCCCTTCGTCGAGCGCTTCCCGCATACAGCAACGAAGTGATTTTTATGATTCATGGCAGTGCGGTAGCCGGTATCGTCACCATTATGGACTTAACAGGGGCGGCACGCTTGGTGAACTCGCGTTACTATGCTCCATTTGAGTCATTCCTGACGGCCGGTCTGTTCTACATGTGTTTAACCTTTATTGTTCTATGGTGCTTTAAAGGGGCAGAGAAGCGTTTCTTACGTTATTTGCGCCCGTTAAGCTGATATAGCTGTCAATTCAAGAAACGTAGAAGCTTGTTCCCATGGTTCTCCGTGGGAATACATATCTGAGTTAAGTATGCATTCCCACGCAGAGTGAAGTGACCCCCAATAGTTGGACAACCAATTATTGGGGGGCTTTTATTTATGTCCAAATACAGTCGCGAGTTAAAGTTCAAAGTAGCTAAAAAGTATCTTGATGGCTCCACTCCTCGAGAGCTCGCTGAAAAATATTCTGTCCCAACAAAACATGTTCGTTATTGGGCTCATGTTTTCACTATGCATGGTTCAAATTCATTTTTAATTGATGGCCATTCTCTTAGTGCGGAAGCTAAGCTGGAAGCGTTGCAATTATTGTGGACAAAGGGCTGGTCTGTCAGACACACTA
>NZ_JBKEBW010000173.1:0-26309 GCF_047973365.1 Vibrio sp.
GGCGCAGCATCGGCTTCGCGTTGTTTATCGTTTAAACCGTCGAGTAAAAGAGAGGGATCCATCATGGCTTAGCTACTGGTTATTTATACATAATAGCGACGATTATAACCCTAAATAACGCCTACATGCTTGTAGTTCTGCCAATTTCTTTGCTTATTATTGGCTTAAATCATCGTGAATATCTGTCACCGCATCGCGCGATGCGTGACCAATGGCTTTAGTGGTGTCGCGAGTGGCATGACCAATGGCTTTAGTGGTGTCGCGAGTGGCATGACCAATCGCGGTTGCCGCGTCTCGGGTTGCGTGCCCAACATCTTTGCCTGCTTGCTTAAGCTCAGCGCAGCCTAAAAGCAACAATGTTGTGAATAAAGAAATGATTAACGTCTGTCCCTGAATCACTGTTATCTCCTTTTAAATCCAAATTTTCTGTTTTAAAAGCAAAGCCACTCTAACAAATAACCCCGCCGGATAAAGCGGGGCTATGTTATTTTTTGAACTGGATTATCTGAATATACTCAAACTACTTGAAGTTGCAGGTAGGCGGCAAGTGAGCGAATCCCCATGAGCATAGATAAGCTATGTGATTGGGGTGAGCGAGCGCAGCCAACACCGCTGCTGCTTCAAGTAGGAAGAGTATAACACCAAACTTACGCAGCAATACCTGAGTGGCGCAGCAAGGCATCAATTTGTGGCTCGCGGCCACGGAAGCGCTTGAACAGCTCCATTGGTTCTTCACTGCCGCCCATTTCCAGAATGTTATTAAGGAAACTTGCTCCCGTTTCCGCATTGAAGATACCTTCCTCTTCAAAGCGTGAGAACGCATCAGCCGATAACACTTCTGCCCATAGGTAACTGTAGTAACCCGCACTGTAACCACCAGCAAAAATGTGGCTAAAGCTGTGTGAGAAACGGTTCCACTCAAGGCTTGGTAATACTGCCACTTTTTTCTTCACTTCAGCCAGAGTCTCAAGCACTTGTGGCCCAATTTCTGGGTCATAAGTCGTGTGCAACGTGAAGTCGAACAATCCGAATTCAAGCTGACGCAAAATAAACATACCTGACTGGAAGTTCTTCGCTGCCAGCATGTTGTCGAGCATCGCTTTCGGCAAAGGTTCGCCAGTCTGGTAATGACCTGAAATAAACGCCAGCGCCTCTTCTTCCCAACACCAGTTTTCCAGGAACTGACTTGGTAGCTCAACCGCATCCCAAGGCACACCATTGATACCAGAAACCGGGCTCACATCCACTTGAGTCAGCATATGGTGAATACCGTGACCCGTTTCGTGGAACAGAGTCACCACTTCGTCGTGGGTGAACAGTGCAGGTTTATCACCGACAGGGCGGTTGAAGTTACAGGTCAGGTATGCCACTGGTGTTTGTAACTCGCCATTGGCATTGATACGACGCACGCGACACTCATCCATCCACGCACCGCCACGTTTGTGTTCACGAGCGTAAAGATCAAGGTAGAAACTACCGCGCAGCGCGCCGTTACGGTCGAAAATATCGAAGAAACGCACTGATTCATGCCAGGTATCCACGCCTTCGCGCTCTTGCACTTTCATGCCGAAAACACGGTTTAGCACTTCAAACAGACCAGAAACCACTTTGTTTTCTGGGAAGTAAGGACGTAGCTCTTCGTCAGAAATCTCAAACAGTTTCTGCTTTTGCTTTTCGCTGTAATAAGCAATATCCCACAGCTCAAACGAAGTAACGCCAAACTCTTGCTCAGCGAATTCACGCAATTCCTGCACTTCGCGCTCACCTTGCGGTTTCACTTTTGTTGCTAGGTTGTTCAAGAAGCTCAAAACCTGATCTGGCGTTTCCGCCATTTTGGTTGCCAGTGACTTTTCGCTGTAGGTGTTGAAACCAAGCATACGCGCCACTTCATAACGCAGTTTTAGCAACTCCGCGATGTTCTCAGTGTTATCCCATTTGCCCGCATTCGGCCCACGGTCAGAAGCACGCGTTACATAAGCTTGGTAAAGTTCTTTGCGCAGTGCTTGGTTATCACAATAAGTCATGACGGGTAGGTATGAAGGAATATCCAACGTTAACAGGTAGCCTTCAAGACCTTTGCCTTCCGCTGCTGCTTGCGCCGCCGCTAGTGCCGATTCCGGCATGCCTGCTAGCTCATTTTGATCGGTAATGTGCTTAGTCCAGCCCATAGTGGCATCAAGCACATTGTTAGAGAATTTAGAACCCAACTCAGACAGCCGTTTGCTGATCTCGCCATAACGCTTTTGTTCCGCTTTCGGCAAACCGATGCCAGATAACTCAAAGTCACGCAGTGCATCTTTAATCGTCTTCTTTTGCGCCTGAGTTAAGGTTTCAAACGTTTCACTGCTCTTGATCGCTTTATACGCTTCAAACAAACCTTTGTGCTGACCAACCCAAGTGCCGTATTCAGACAGAATTGGCAGACAGCTTTCATAAGCTTCACGCAGTTCGTCGCTGTTCACCACCGAGTTCATATGGCTCACAGGCGACCATAAACGACTTAAACGGTCATCCACTTCTTCGATAGGTGCAATCACATTTTCCCAAGTTGGCTGCGTATTACCTTCAAGTACCTGTTCAATCTTTGCACGACAATCTTCAATTGCCTGTTCAACCGCTGGCTTTACGTGCTCCGGCTTAATCTCTGAAAACGGAGGTAAATCCGTAAAGCTAACAAGTGGATTCGACATAAAACGTTCCTTTTTATGGAGAGTAGTGAGGATGAGATATCCTCGTCTGTTAGGTTAATAAATATAGGTAGCTAGGTGAATTTTCAAGAGTGAGCTGCATCTAATACTATTCTGGGGAATTTCCTGATCAGTGAATGGGGGTCGATAAGCAAACCCTCCGAGCCATGGATGGCTCGGCGGAGCTTCAGGGAAGAATTAATGCGAGTTTGCGTTCGATTCCCATTCGCTGCGGCACAAAGTTGGGAGTATAAAAACTTGGGTGTATAATTAGCCGAAATATTTCTGATACCGACATCCCCTGAAAACAGGTTAGAGGCGAATTTGTTAAGTTATCGACACAGTTTCCATGCCGGAAACCACGCAGATGTAGTGAAACACATCGTACAAAGCTTAATCCTCAATGCACTACAGCAAAAAGATAAACCCTTCGTCTATCACGATACGCACTCTGGCGTCGGTCGTTACGACTTAACTAATGAATGGTCTGAAAAAACCGGCGAGTACAAACAAGGTATTGCGCGTATTTGGCAACAAGATAATGTGCCAGAAGACATTCAGAGCTATCTCGATGCAATCAAAGTCCTTAATCAAGGCGATGAACTGCGTTACTACCCAGGCTCTCCTCGTGTAGCGCGTGCTCACTTGCGTGCGCAAGATCGCATGGTATTAACCGAATTACACCCTAGCGATTACCCTCTGTTGGAACAGGAATTCGAACGTGATCGCCAAGTATCGATTTACAAAGAAGATGGTTTTCAACGCCTGAAAGCAAGTTTGCCACCGCAAGAGCGTCGTGGTTTGGTTTTGATCGACCCTCCTTACGAACTGGCTAAAGAGTATCGAGACGTGGTCAATGCCATTGCACAAAGCTACAAACGTTGGGCAACGGGCATCTATGCTATTTGGTATCCGGTGGTAAACCGCTGTGATATCGAAGACATGATTGAAGGTTTGGAAAATCTTGGTATTAACAAAATTTTACAAATCGAGCTGGGTGTCTCTCCCGATACCAACGAGCGTGGCATGACCGCATCCGGCATGATTGTAATCAACCCGCCATGGAAGCTGGAAAGCCAGATGGAGGAAATCCTGCCGTTCCTGAAACAAGCGATCGCGCCGGTAACCGGTCATTACAAAGTCGAGTGGATTGTGCCAGAATAACCAAAATAAAAAATATGGAGAAAGTAATGACAACGCATTTTGATTACATCTGTATCGGTGGCGGTAGCGGCGGTATCGCATCAGCAAACCGCGCTGCGATGTACGGCGCAAAAGTCGCATTGATTGAAGCGAAAGATCTTGGCGGTACATGTGTCAACGTAGGCTGTGTACCTAAAAAAGTGATGTGGCACGGTGCACAGGTTGCTGAAGCAATGAACTTATACGCACCTGATTACGGCTTTGACGTCGACGTGAAAAGCTTCAACTGGGCGAAAATGATTGAAAGCCGCCAAGCGTATATTGGTCGTATTCACCAATCTTACGACCGTGTTCTTGGTAACAACAAAGTAGAAGTGATTCGTGGCTTTGCGCGCTTTGTTTCTGAAGAAGGCATCGAAGCAAAAACAGTAGAAGTTAACGGTGTTCGCTACACCGCAGACCACATTCTTATCGCTGTCGGTGGTCGTCCAACCATTCCTAACATTCCGGGTGCGGAATACGGTATCGACTCCAATGGTTTCTTTGACCTAGCAGAACAACCAAAACGCGTAGCAGTAATCGGGGCGGGTTACATCGCTGTTGAGATTGCTGGTGTACTACACGCACTGGGTACAGAAACTCACCTGTTCTGCCGTAAAGAATCACCACTACGTAGCTTTGACCCAATGATCATCAATACCTTGGTTGAAGTGATGAACACTGAAGGCCCAACGCTACATACGCACAGCGTGCCAAAAGAAGTGGTAAAAGAAGCCGACGGCAGCCTGACTCTTCACCTGGAAAATGGTCAAAGCCAAAACGTTGATACTTTGATTTGGGCGATTGGCCGTCACCCTGCAACAGATGCTATCAACCTAGCAGCAACGGGCGTTGCCACCAACGAGCAAGGCTACATCAAAGTTGATCAGTACCAAAATACTAACGTGGCTGGCATTTACTGTGTCGGTGACATTATGGAAGGCGGTATTGAACTGACTCCTGTGGCAGTGAAAGCAGGTCGCCAATTGTCTGAGCGCTTATTCAACGGTAAAACTAACGCCAAGATGGACTATAACTTAGTACCTACTGTGGTATTCAGCCATCCTCCTATTGGCACTATCGGTCTGACTCAGCCTGAAGCGGTTGCAAAATACGGCGAAGAGAACGTAAAAGTGTACACCTCAAGCTTTACCGCTATGTACACAGCCGTCACTGCGCACCGTCAACCCTGTAAGATGAAGTTGGTTTGTGCCGGTGTTGAAGAAACGGTTGTTGGTCTACACGGCATTGGCTTTGCGGTCGATGAAATGATCCAAGGTTTTGGCGTCGCCATGAAGATGGGCGCGACCAAAGCGGACTTCGACTCCGTCGTGGCGATCCACCCAACAGGATCAGAAGAGTTTGTTACCATGCGTTAGCCTCAAACTAGCAGGACTTCCGCCCTGTAAATTTTGCAGGGCTTTTCTATGCCTTTCAGTCAGTCAATAAAATCAGCCAAATTAATATCAATAACACTACTAATCTGTTCTGTGTGAGGCACAGAATACCGAGCATCAACACTCGCCAAGCATATATTTTATCTTTTTTCATTAATTTTAGTGATGTTTTGCGTTTAGGGTCTTGTCCAACTGTGCAATAAATGACAAAGTCACCCTTACAATCTGTAACGAACCGATATCTTAACCAATTATTAACTGCGGGTTATTTATACTACTAATATTTGTATAACTACATTTGAGTTCCCAATTCGCGTTCTGCCTATCGACGACCTTCAAAGCATAAAAAGGAAGCATGCAGGATGAGTTCTAGTGGTAAAGGAGAGAAACATATGGGCCAGGGTAAATCCTTGTCGAAAACTTGGTTGAGCACGATTGCAGCCGCAATTGTGCTTGCAGGATGTCAACCTGACGCCAAACCAGCGGCGGTAGCTAGTGGTGCAGCGCCTGCTGTAGCGGTAGACGTTATCAAAGTCACAACTCAGCCTGTTCATGTAACGAGCACGCTGCCTGGTCGTACTAATGCTTTCCGAATCGCAGAAGTACGCCCTCAGGTTCGCGGTATCGTCACTGCACGTAAATTTGTCGAAGGTAGCTTAGTTGAAAAAGGTGATGTGCTTTATGAATTGGATGCTTCCACTTATCAAGCTTCATTAGAGAGCATGAAAGCGAACCTGGCAAAAGCAGAAGCAACGCTAAGCCGTACCGAACTCCAAGCGAAACGCTATAGTGAACTTGTTAAAAAACATGCAGTTAGCCAACAAGACTACGAAGATGCACAAGCGACTTACAAAGAAGCGCTAGCTTCAGTAAAAGCGGCTCAAGCAAATGTTAACGCAGCACAAATCGACCTTGATTACACCTATATTAAAGCGCCAATTTCAGGTCGTATCGGTCGTTCATTGGTAACAGAAGGTGCATTAGTTACCGCGAACCAAACCGATGCGCTGGCAACCATTCAGCAGCTAGACCCACTTTATGTTGACCTTTCTCAACCAAGTAATGAGCTGCTCAAACTACGCCAAAGTGCTGGTAAAGAAACCGATGAGTTGAAAGGTATCAAGCTCTTCCTAGATGACGGTACCCCAATCGAACAAAAAGCAACGTTACAGTTCGCTGAAGTATCCGTGGATGAAAACACCGGTACGGTCAATGTTCGAGCCACGCTACCGAACCCAGATCAGTTCCTGTTACCAGGACTTTATGTTCGCGCTCAACTGCCAACAGAAGATCGTGAGGACGCCATTTTGGTTCCGCAAACAGCACTAAGCCGCAATGCTCGTGGTGAAGCTTCCGTTTTACTGGTCAACGCCGAAAACGTCGTTGAAAGCCGTCCAGTCGTCGCAACACATACTGTAGGTTCTCAATGGCTGATTGATTCAGGCTTACAGGCTGGAGAAACCGTTATTGTGGTTGGTCTACAAAAAGTACGCGCTGGCAGCACGGTTAATCCACAAGTTATGGAATCATCTGAGGAACAATAAGATATGGCTCGATTTTTTATAGATCGCCCAATCTTTGCTTGGGTGATTGCAATAATCATCATGCTGGCGGGTGTGTTGTCGATTATGACACTACCGGTATCTCAATACCCGGATATCGCACCGCCGACAGTTATCATTTCAGGTACTTACCCTGGTGCGTCTGCTGATACGGTTGAAAACAGTGTAACACAGACGATAGAACAGAATATGAACGGGATTGATAACCTGATTTATATGTCGTCACAAAGTAGTTCATCGGGTTCTTTCAGCATCACACTGACTTTTGAAAGTGGTACCGATGCCGATATCGCTCAAGTTCAGGTACAAAACAAGCTGGCCTTGGCGGAAGCAACACTGCCCAATGAAGTACAACAACAAGGTATTACCGTTTCAAAATCATCTAGCTCATTCTTGATGGTGGTCGGCTTCGTCTCAACCGACGCCAGCATGGACAACACTGACCTTTCTGACTACATGATTTCGAACGTCAAAGATCCACTAAGCCGTGTGCAAGGTGTGGGTGAAGTTCAGGTGTTTGGTGCACAGAACGCAATGCGTATCTGGTTAGATCCAAACAAGCTAAACAAATACAGCCTGACACCAGCTCAGGTGAAATCAGCGATCAGCGCGCAGAATACACAAGTATCTGTTGGTCAGTTAGGTGCCGCGCCTTCCATTAAAGGTCAGCGACTCAACGCAACCATCACGGCACAAAGCCGTATGAGAACGGTATCTGAATTCCAAAACATCCTATTACGCGTTGACACCGATGGTGCGCAGATTCGTTTGAAAGATGTGGCTCGCGTTGAACTGGGTGCAGAAAGTTACCAGGCTGTCGCGCTATACAACGGAAAATATTCCGCGGGTATCGCAATTAAACTGGCAACCGGTGCTAACGCACTTGATACCTCTCAGTTAGTGAAAGCTCGCATCCAGGAGATGACACCAACGTTCCCAGATAACGTTGAAGTGATTTACCCTTACGACACCACACCGTTCGTACAAATCTCAATCGAAGAAGTGGTCCATACGCTAGTGGAAGCTATCGTACTGGTATTCCTCGTGATGTATCTGTTCTTGCAGAACTTCCGTGCAACGTTAATCCCAACGATTGCCGTTCCGGTGGTATTGCTCGGTACTTTCGGGGTTATGGCTGCGTTTGGTTTCTCTATCAACACCCTGACCATGTTCGGTTTGGTGCTGGCAATCGGTCTGTTGGTTGATGATGCTATCGTGGTGGTCGAGAACGTTGAGCGGGTAATGACCGAAGACGGTCTTGCACCGCGTGAAGCCACTCGTAAGTCGATGGGACAAATTACCGGTGCATTGGTTGGTATCGCGATGGTACTAAGTGCGGTATTTATTCCAATGGCGTTCTTTGGTGGCGCGGCGGGTGCGATTTATCGTCAGTTCTCACTAACGATTGTATCGTCAATGGTCTTGTCGGTTATCGTGGCAATGGTTCTGACACCAGCGCTTTGTGCAACGCTGCTAAAACCGATGCATAAAGGTGAACACCACGTTCGCCGAGGCCCATTGGCTTGGTTCAACACAGCCTTTGATCGCGGTACAAACGGCTATAGAAATGTAGTGAGTAAAGGTGTCAACCAACGTCTTCGCTACCTTGCGATGTATGCCGTGATTGTAGCGATTTTAGGTACACTTTGGACTCGCTTACCAACCTCTTTTGTTCCTGAAGAAGACCAGGGTATTTTCCTATCCATCATCCAGCTACCGGCGGGCTCGACTCAAGAGCAAACGTTGGCCGTGATGGAAAAAGTGGAAAAACACTTTATGCAAAATGAATCTGATTCGGTTCAGTCTGTGTTTACCGTTGCAGGCTTCAGCTTCGCTGGTCAAGGTCAAAACATGGGTATGGCGTTCATTCGTCTTAAAGACTGGGATGAGCGTACTAACCCTGCGATGTCAGTCGACGCTATTGTTGGTCGGGCTTGGGGTGCATTCTCTCAAGTGAAAGAGGCGAACATCTATACCTTTAACGTTCCAGCGATCATGGGGCTTGGTAACGCAACAGGTTTTGACGCTTATCTTACGGACAATGCCAACTTGGGGCACGATAAGCTAATCCAGGCGCGTAACCAACTATTAGGCATGGCGGCGCAAAACCCTAACCTAACCGGTGTTCGTCCCAACGGTATGGAAGATACGCCTCAGTTCCGTATCAACATCGACTACGAAAAAGCGATGGCGATGGGTCTAGCGGTCTCCGACATTAACAGTATGCTTTCAACGGCACTAGGTTCGAGCTACGTTAACGACTTTATCGATAACGGTCGTGTGAAGAAAGTATACGTACAAGCTGATGCTGAGTACCGCATGACACCAGAAAATCTCAGCCTATGGCATGTGAAAAACAGCAAAGATGAGATGGTTCCGTTCGATGCTTTTGCAACTACAGACTGGACTTACGGCTCTCCTCGTCTAGAACGCTACAACGGTGTTCCTGCGGTGAACATTCAAGGTTCAGCCTCAGCGGGTAAGAGTACGGGTGATGCAATGCAAGCCATCAGCGACATCGTGGCTCAATTGCCACAAGGTATTGGTCTACAGTGGACGGGCGCTTCTTACCAAGAAGTACAAACTGGCTCTCAAGCGCCGCTACTTTATGCGCTATCGATCCTAATCGTATTCTTGAGCCTTGCTGCGTTGTACGAAAGCTGGAGTGTACCGTTCTCGGTCATCATGGTGGTTCCACTAGGGGGATTTGGTGCGATTGCTGCGGCGACGATGAAGTCGCTGTCTAACGACATCTACTTCCAGGTAGGTCTGTTAACCACTATCGGTCTGTCTGCGAAAAACGCCATTCTGATTGTAGAGTTTGCCAAAGCACTTTATGACGAAGGTGAAGACCTCATCAAAGCGACCATCGAAGCGTGTCGTATGCGTTTGCGTCCAATTATGATGACGTCATTTGCCTTCATCTTAGGTGTACTTCCACTAGCACTGAGTACGGGTGCGGGTGCGGCTAGCCGTAACGCGATTGGTTGGGGGGTTGTCGGTGGTATGTTTGCTGCGACGATTCTGGCGATCTTCTTCGTTCCGGTGTTCTTTGTGATTGTGATGAAGTTTTTCCGCACGCAACCGCACAAGATTCCAGAAGATGCGTAATCTTATCTAGTGATAAAAAGACCCAGTGATAACTCACTGGGGTTGAGTTTGTTGACAAAGTCAGTGTTCGATTTATACCTGTCATCCCGGAAAATACGCAGTATTTATCCGGGATCTCGCTCTTGTGCATGTCGTTGGGATTTAGATTCCTGCCTTCGCAGGAATGACGATATTGAGTTTGTCATCAGTCTGAAATCCAGTGATCACACTGGGTTTTTTATTCTCTCCAATAGAGAAATGAAGGGCTACTTTACGCACAGCACATTGAGCAGGGAAGTACCTTTCAACGTATTAACCTTACCCGTGGTAAACAAGCCTTTATTGTCTTCACCCCAATAGGGCAAATAAACCGGCCACTTGTCTTTTTCCATCACTTTAGAGTCAATGAGCCGTTGCCACTCCCCTTCCGTCGCCAAGCGCATTTGTTGCTGCTGGCAGCGTTGCACTGCACCGCTATAACTTAAGCGATTCCACGCCAGATCGTGCTCCATATAAAACTGCTCTTTTTCATCCATCACGTAGGGAACCACGTAATGAAGACCATTCAGGGTTGCTTCACGTCGAATGGTGGTTGCCGGCATGGCTTTTGTCGTCTTTGACGCTACCTTAGTCGTGACTACAGGTTTAGGAGCCGTGACGGCAGGTTTAAGTTTTGTCGTTGGTTTGACCACAGGCTTAGGTTTCGCGGCTATGGCTTTTTTAGGCAAGTTGGGGGATTGGGATACAGATTTTTTCGCCGTCACCACTGGTGTATCTTGCTCTCCTTTGCGCACTTCACGAATGAACGCTTCGTTGTAAAGCTTCTCGCTCTTGACGCCAGCAAGTTCTTTCTTCGCCGTTGCATAATCTTGATATGGTCCAATCAAGCAGCGTAACGCCTTCCCTTCTTGCTTCATCCATACATCGGTTGAGATATGCTTATAAAGTACTTTAGCGCGGCTGAGCGGCATCGATTCATTGAGCAGCCCACACTGAATCCAGAATAGAGAATCTTTTCCTTTCGGTGCCGAATTTCCCCACAGCCCATTACCAATCGGGCAATTACTGTTCAGCCGTGGAAGTTCGTTCGTCGATGTCTGAGTTCCACCACATAAAAACTGTTCCGATTCTGCGGCCAAAAGTGGCTGAGAAACGAAACAAAAAGGCAAGCCAAGCAAAAAAAAGTGAGAAAGTTTCGGCATTGCGACCCCTTTAATATCCATACGCTCTCCATTCAGGTGACTATGGTTACTGTCATGATACCTATCTGGGAAATCAACTGTTCAGTGATAAAAATAAGCAAAAAAACATCAGCAAATAAGCATAAGCAAAAAAAGAGCCGTAATCACTTACGGCTCTAGTTTAGGTAGATTATGTCAACAAAATCAATCGACCAGGATCACCCTTTATAGATTTTCGGGTTAAATACATCGCGCAACCAGTCACCGAGCAGGTTAATCACCAAGACTAAGGTTACCAACAGCACACCCGGGAAAGCAGTGATCCACCAGGCACCAGAGAAAATATAGTTAAAACCAATACTAATCAGAGCGCCCAGTGACGGTTGGTCAACTGGCAAACCTAAGCCAAGGAATGAAAGTGCCGCTTCTGACATGATGGCGTTTGCCACCTGTACGGTTGAGATAACCAAAATTGGCGATAAGCAGTTAGGCAAAATATGACGGAACATGATACGAGGTGCTTTAAAGCCCATGACACGAGCCGCTTCGACATACTCTTTCTTCTTCTCGGCTAATACTGATGCACGGATAGTACGCGCATACTGTGGCCACTCGGCAACACCAATGATCACTACCAGCATGATCACCGCATATTCACTGTAGAATTCGCTACCAAAACTGGCTTTAAAAATTGCCGAAACAATAATTGCCACCATCATGGTTGAGAACGACAACTGAACATCGGCAAAACGCATCAGGAAGCTATCAATACGACCACCAAAATAGCCAGAAGACAGGCCGATGATGATACCCAGAGCTAACTGAAGCGCTACCGCAAGGAAACCAATCGTCAGAGAAAGACGTGAACCGTAAAGCATGGTCGATAAAATATCGCGCCCTTGCTCATCGGTACCTAAGGTAAAGCGTTCATCACCGCCATCTAACCAAGACGGAGGCAACTCAGCATCCATAATATCAATCGAGGTTAGATCGTAAGGGTTAGTTGGTGCAATCAATGGCGCAGAAACAGAAAGCACTAAAAAGACCAAAAATACGGCGAAGCTGCCCATGGCGACTTTGTCACGTAAGAAATAGTACATAAAATCTGACTGCTTAAAACGCTCCCAACGAGAAGGAACAACCGCTGAATGACTCATAATTATGCTCCTTTACCCGTTAAGTTAACCGTTGGGTTAATCAGACCATACAGCAGATCAACAATGGTATTTGTCACAACGAAAATCAGACCAACGAAGATAACGTAGGCAGTAATTAATGGCGTATCGACTCGTTTAATGGCCTCGAGAAAAAGCAAACCGGTGCCTGGCCATTGAAAAACGGTTTCGGTCAAGATGGTATACGCCACCATAGTACCGATTTGAACACCGCCTACGGTTAATACTGGCAACATAGTATTTTTCAACGCATGCTGATAGTAAATTTTATTGAGTGCTAACCCTTTAGCTTTAGCAAACTTAATGTACTCGGAGCTGAGCACTTCTAACATTTCCGCTCGCACAAGTCGGATAAATAGCGGCAGCATGATTGAAGCTAAAGCGATACAAGGCAGGATCAGATGTAATAGGCCATCCACAGTGAAATAACCTGAATCCCAGCCAAGAAGATTCAACGTTTCACCACGACCATAGGATGGTAGCCACCCCAACTCAATTGAGAAGACATACATCAACATGATAGCGGTTAGGAATACCGGAATTGAAATCCCAATACTACTGCCAGCCATTACCAGCTTAGTAAAAAAACTTTTAGGATGAATAGCCGAATAGACCCCTAGCGGAATGGAGCACGCAATAATGATCAGTGACGCGCCAAATACTAGCTCTAGTGTTGCAACTAATTTATCCAAAATAACCTCAACCGCAGGGCGCTTGAAGAAATAAGAAGTGCCTAAATCACCGTGCATGGCAGCAGTGAAAAAGCGAGCATATTTTGTCATGAAGGGATCATTAAGGCCCATTTCATCACGCAGCGCCTGGCGCTGAGCTTCTGAAACCGACTGGCCAACAAGCTCACGTAGCGGGTCACCCAGATTATCCTGAATGGAAAACGCCACTAAACTGATCACAAACATCACTATCAGTGCCTGAAACAGGCGCTTGACCAGAAACGAAAACATTCCTTGCCCCTTTATATCCTTAAACGGTACCAGACGATGTATCACACAGCAGGTACACAATCAGTCTTAACAATAGTGCCTAATCCGACTGAAACAAAACCAGGCACCCACGATGTTAATAGCCCCCCAAAACACGGGGGCTATTAATCACTCATCGCGTAATTATTGCTGAACAAACGTATTGCTTAACAAATTTACTGTTTAACAAACTTACTGCTTAACAACGAGATCACCAAAGTATGGGAAGTTCATTGCGTTCACAATTGGTTTAATATCTAGTTGAGTTTTAGCGCCCCAAGCTAGGTTTTGCCAATGTAGTGGAACGAAAGCAGCCTCGTTGTATAGCGTTGCTTCTACTTTTTGTAGCATTGCTGCACGTTTGGCTGGATCAGTTTCTACGTTCGCATCTTTAACCAGTTGGTCAACTTCAGGGTTCGAGTAATGACCACAGTTGTATTGACCTTGACCGGTTTTTTCATCACGAGTCATCGTTAGGAATTCAGTGAAGTTTGCTGAATCTTCTGTATCTGAGTGCCAACCGATCATCAACATATCTGCTGAACAAACGTCAAAGTCAGCCCAGTATTGTGAAATAGGCATAGTTTTCAGATCAACTTTAATGCCGATCTTAGACAGCATTGCAGAAACAGCCTGAGCAACTTTCGCATCGTTCACATAACGGTCATTCGGTGCGATCATACTTAGAGTAAAGCCTTTCTCGTAACCAGCTTCTTTCATCAGCTCTTTTGCTTTCTTCAGGTCAAAACGAGGAACTAGCTCTGGGTTGTAACCTGCATAACCTTGAGGGCTTTGTTGACCCGCCGCGGTTGCAAAACCTTTCATGATCTTATCAACGATACCTTCGTTGTTAATCGCATGAACAATAGCTTGACGAACACGCACATCTTTCAACGCTTCGTTGCTTGATTGGTTCATTTGGAACGTAATGATACGTGTACCCGCAAGAGTCACAAGCTCGACACCTTTCGCATCAGTAACACGTTGGTGATCATTTGGTGCAACCGGTGCAATCATGTCTACGTCACCAGAAAGTAGCGCAGCAACACGAGTGGCGTCTTCTTTGATTGGCACTAGAGTTAGATGATCAACGTTACCTTTCGATGCTTTATCCCAGTAGTTAGGATTACGCTCAAACTCCATCTTAACGCCTTGCTCACGGTGAGTGATCACAAATGGACCTGTACCTGAAGTGTGAGCAGAAGCGAATGAGTTACCGTGCTTAATGATTTCGCCTTTGTCTTTGCCTTCTTCTGTCTTACCTGAATAGAACTTGCTATCCATTGGGAAGATGTAAGTTGCTGATTGAAGAACCAGTGGGTAAGCACCTTTAGACACTAAGTCAAAAGTAACATCATCAATTTTTACAATTTTTTCAAACGGTTCAAAAATCGCTTTAAAGTCAGTCGACGCTTGTAGACGGTTGAATGTCCACACGACATCGTCTGCAGTGAGTTCGTTACCAGAATGGAACTTAACACCTTTACGTAAGTGGAAACGTACGGTTTTATCGTCAATACGCTCCCATTTTTCCGCTAGGCGAGGTTCAAAATCCAATTCCTGTGTGTAACGAACTAGTGGATCAAATACCATATGAGACAGTTGTAGCGTACCACCAGAAAGTTGCTCATGCGGGTCAAGCGACACTGGGTCTGCATCATAAGCGACGGTAATATCTGCTGCGCTAGCGGCAAAGCTTAAACCAGCGGCCATCAAAGCCAATGCTAATTTGCTTTTCATGGTTTTCATTGCATAACTCCTTATGCGGGAATCCAAATCCCTAGTTGTTGTATTTGCTTCTGCTAAAAATGCCAAACAAGAACGTTTGGTGATTATTGTTTCCCAGATTACTTGGGGTTCACGGCTTTAAACCGTTTCTACTTCTTCTCTCAAACCTGTAAATTCAGGCATCAAGGAAATCAGTTGCTTACTGTACTCGTGCTGAGGAGAGTTGAAAAGCTGCTCCGTTGGTGCAACTTCCAACAAGGTTCCCATTTTCATCACGCCGACACGATCACACATCTGACGAATCACAGGTAAGTCGTGGCTAATAAACAGCATGGTAAGGTTCAGCTCATCTTGAAGATCTTTGAGAAGGTTCAAGATCTGCGCCTGTACAGATACATCCAGTGCGGATGTTGGTTCATCACAAATCAATAACCGCGGGCGAGTTGCCAATGCACGTGCAATCGAAATACGCTGACGCTGGCCACCGGAAAACTCGTGCGGATATTTCACGCCAGCCATTTTACCAAGACCAACATGCTCTAATAAGTCATTGACGATTTGACGGGTTTCCGCTTCACCGCTAGTGAGCTTATGGAAACGAATAGGCTCCGCAACGATATCGAAAATCTTCATACGCGGGTTCATCGACGTATAAGGGTTTTGGAATACCATCTGCATTTGGCGGCGCATAGGGCGGCGCTCTTTCTCTGATTTCAGAGCGGTTAAGTCGATCCCTTCAAAGGTCACACGGCCATCGTTTGGTTGGTAAAGTCCCGCGATAACACGCGCAATAGTCGATTTACCTGAGCCCGATTCACCAACCAAACCAAAAGTTTCCCCTTCATACACTTCAAAACTGACATCGTTTGAAGCTTGAACGTATTCACGACGGCTTTCGAATAAAGAGTCTTTAGTCACAAAACGTAAGTTAACATTTTCTACTTTTAACAGAGGCCCGGTGTACTTACGGTTATCCTGACTTTTACCCAACCAGTGGTTCTTGATATCAATAGAGTTGGTATCCGCAGCTTGCTCGATATAAGTCACCAAAGGGAAACGGTCTAGCTTTTTATCTGAACGAGGTACAGCAGAAATCAGGCTGCGAGTGTATTTGTGGTCAGGGTTACCCAACACTTTCGCTGTTGGGCCAAATTCAACCAGATCGCCACGGTACATAACCGCGACTCGGTCAGTCACGTTAGAAACCACACCCATGTCATGCGTAACCAACATACAACCTACGTTATTCTTGATACACAACTCACGGATAAGGCTGAGAATTTGATCCTGAATAGAAACATCCAATGCCGTTGTTGGTTCATCAGCGATGATCAGATCAGGTTCACCGGCAAGCGCGATAGCAATAACCACACGTTGGCGCATGCCACCGGAAAACTGGTGCGGATACTGTTTAAGACGGTTTTCTGGCTGAGGAATGCCAACTTGCTTCATTAAAGAGAGCGCACGTTGATACGCTTCTTCATCTGAAACCTTCATATTGGCATGAATGGTTTCTGTCAGTTGATGCTCGACCGTAAATAGCGGGTTCAAAGAGGTCATTGGGTCTTGGAAAATAAAGCCAATTTTAGAACCACGCACTTTGCGCATTTTCTCTGCTGATAAGCCGGAAATTTTTTCTCCGTCCAAGAAAACTTCACCACCAGCAATCGTGCCTGGAGGACTAAGCAAATCAATAACAGCATTACCAACGGTAGACTTACCTGCACCCGATTCGCCAACCACACCGACGATCTCACCGCGCTCAATATTGAACGAAAGCGATTTTACTGCCGCATGCACACCGTGACGCGAAGGATATTCAATACGAAGGTTTTTTACTTCTAAAAGTGACATCTACACCAGACCTCTACTGCTCGGCAGTTTTCTGCCCTGTCTGCGCCTCATATACCTGTGAAAAATACGAGAAATATGAGTACAAGTGAATCCATTCTTATCAGGACAAAATCCTGACAATTTACAAGCCTATCAATTTGGCAAATCTTTCACAGAAAAGCAACAAAGATAGGATAAAAACTCGAAAAAAAAACAAATTCAAAGCACTATTATCGAATTTGTATGCAACCAGAACATAATAAGCAATGGTTTGACCTTTTGTCTGGCACGTGAAACCGCACCATTAAACCTAGCTTTAAATACTAAGAAAACGCAAAACAGCCATACAATATAAAAGGCAAGCAATGAATAAGAAATCAAATTAACACCAGATTCAACCGTTAACAAACAAGAAACAAAAACACAATTCATCATCAAAAATAAAATTTATGACCACATAAAAATCAAACAATAGTTTTTAATTCGACATAAAAAGCGCAATGACAGGGCTTTACTCCAACAGATTTAATTCAATTAATTTGCAAAATTACTCACTTTAAGCTTTGGCATCGGTGAGCGAAGAGCCAGATTTTGAACATCAGGCGAACCCCGCTCTGTTTGAATCCATAAACTTGGAATGCAAAAAAGCCCCAGTCTTTCGACTGAGGCTTCGTTGGAGTGGTCGGTGAAGAGGGATTCGAACCCCCGACCCTCTGGTCCCAAACCAGATGCGCTACCAAGCTGCGCTATTCACCGACGAATTTTGTTTCGACTCTTGGGATATCTGAATCAAAACTGGAAACTTCATTAACTTAATGAGTTACCGAAATAATGGGGTGGCTAACGAGATTCGAACTCGCGACCACCGGAATCACAATCCAGGGCTCTACCAACTGAGCTATAGCCACCACTATGTTCGTGCCTTTGATTTGTATTCCGGAATGGCACGCCCGAAAGGATTCGAACCTTCGACCTTTGGCTCCGGAGGCCAACGCTCTATCCAACTGAGCTACGGGCGCATGCCCCATCGGCGGAGAGGAATAATACGGATATCACACTATGCCGTCTAGTACTTTTTTTACTTTTTTTCTCGTTTGGTCTCTTTTTCGACAGTTATCTGCCTTTAAAGAGAATTTTTGATGTGATTCACGCCCTGTCATGGATAACTTGTTGTTTATTGCAACAAGTTATCGGGATATAATCACCCATTATTTACATTGATTTAACAGCTGCAACTTGGTTGTTTAATCACTCTAGACCGTTAGATAAGGTTTTCTGCTCACTATAGAAGCAATCGCGTAAAACTTTCTCCAACGGCTCTAAATACTCTAACTATATAAATAGGTAAGTCACTTACCTCGGGAATGTGAAGTGGGTTTAATGGATATGTCTCGACGAATGATTAGCGTTTTGTTCGCTGCCTTAACTTTCTCTACGGCAGCTTTAGCTTCTGACATCAGCCAAACTGAATACGATGCGATCGCAGAACGCATCAAACCTGTCGGTGATGTTTATCTTGCAGGAGCAGAACCAGTAAAAGCAGAGCCAACTGGTCCACGTGATGGTGCATCAGTTTACGGTACTTTCTGTATTGCTTGTCACGCATCTGGCGTGAACGGTGCACCGAAAACTGGTGATGCTGCAGATTGGGCACCACGTATTGCACAAGGCAAAGACGTGCTGACCAACCATGCAATCCAAGGCTTCAACGCGATGCCTGCTAAAGGTACGTGTATGGACTGTTCTGATGACGAAATCATCGCAGCCATCGACCACATGATTGAAGGTCTATAATAAAGACATCAACGAAAAAGGCTTGCCACATGGCAAGCCTTTTTGTTTTTAGTTAGTCGTCACAACGCTGCATTACTTCTTAAACATTGCTCGAATATTGGCGATGTGTGCTTGGCCTTTTGCCATACGCTCTTCTGCCGATACTGGCTTTTTGTTTACTTCCCATTCAACGTCATCAAATGGCAGCTCATCTAAGAAGCGGCTTTGCGTAGGCTTGATCAATTCACCAAACTGTCGACGTTCCTTACACATGGTAAAAGTCAGCTCGCGCTGCGCACGGGTAATACCCACGTACATTAGGCGGCGTTCTTCTTCAACGTTGTCTTCATCAATACTGGTTTGGTGCGGCAGAATGCCCTCTTCCGAACCAATCAAGTACACGAACGGGAACTCGAGGCCTTTCGAAGCGTGCAGTGTCATCAATTGAACCGCATCGCTATCTTCATCTTCTTCACCACGTTCCATCATGTCGCGTAGAGTAAGACGTTGAACCACCTCTTTTAGCGTCTTCTCTTCTTGGTCGTAGTTGTCACCTTCTAGGTCAGCCACAATCCAAGAATAAAGGTCAGAAACGTTCTTCATGCGCATTTCAGCCGCTTTCGGGCTTGCTGACGTTTCGTATAGCCAATCTTCGTAATGAATATCACGTACAAGCGAACGCACCGCTTCAACCGTATCACCTCGCTCAGCTTGATCAGCAATAGCTACCAACCATTGCGTGAAACGGCGCAGGTTCTCTAGGCCACGGCCGGTTAGGTGCTGCTCCAATCCCATTTCAAAGCTGACTTCAAACAAGCTCTTACCACGCATGTTGGCGTAGCTACCCAGCTTCTCTAGAGTCACGGGACCAATTTCACGACGCGGCGTATTCACAATACGTAGGAACGCGTTGTCATCATCTGGGTTCACCAACACGCGTAGGTAAGCCATGATGTCTTTGATCTCTGCTCGAGCGAAGAAAGACGTGCCGCCAGACAGTTTGTATGGCACACGGTTTTGCATCAGTGACTTTTCAATCAAACGCGATTGGTGGTTACCACGATACAAAATCGCATAGTCTTTATATTCGGTGCGGTTTAGAAACTTGTGCGCAATCAATTCACCCGTTACGCGCTCCGCTTCGTGCTCTTCATTCTTCGCCAGTAACACTTTGAGTTTTTCGCCGTCAGGAATTTCCGAGAACAGCGATTTCTCATACACGTGTGGGTTATTCGCGATCAAGATGTTAGCTGCACGCAGGATACGACTAGTGGAACGGTAATTCTGCTCCAACTTAATCAAGCGCAGATTTGGATAGTCTTCACCGAGCAACACCAAGTTTTGCGGTTTAGCGCCACGCCATGAATAGATAGATTGGTCATCGTCGCCTACAACAGTTAAACGACCGCGCTCGCCAACGATGAGCTTCACCAAATCGTATTGACTGGTGTTGGTATCTTGATATTCGTCCACCAATAAGTAACGAATGCGATTTTGCCAGCGTTGGCGCACTTCTTCGTTATTACGCAGCAGTTGCACGGGTAGGGAAATCAAGTCGTCAAAATCAAGCGCGTTATACGCCTTCATCTGCTTTTGGTACATCTCGAAGCAGAATGCAAAGAGCTGTTGTTGCTCACCTTGAGCCAGCGCTTTGGCTTGCTCCGGTGTCAGCATGTCGTTCTTCCAGTTTGAGATTGAACTCAAAAGTTGGCGCAACAAGTCTTTGTCACCATCAAGCTGCTTCTCTGTTAGCTCTTTGAGTAGCGCGAGCTGGTCTTGATCATCAAACAATGAGAAGCCCGCTTTCAAGCCAAGGTGCTTGTACTCGCGCTTGATAATGTTCAACCCTAACGTGTGGAACGTCGAGACCATCAGACCTTTCGATTCAGATTTACCTAACGTTTGGCCAACACGCTCTTTCATCTCGCGTGCCGCCTTGTTGGTAAAGGTTACCGCAGCAATATTGCGTGCCTTGTAGCCACACTGCTGAACCAAATAAGCGATTTTATTGGTAATAACACGAGTTTTACCCGAACCAGCGCCCGCTAGCACCAAGCATGGGCCTGATACGTACTTAACGGCTTCGTCTTGTCTGGGGTTCAGCTTCATAAAAATTCTCTGCGGGTGGAAATAGTGGCGCCTATGATAAAGGGGTGAGTGTGTGAAAGCTACGGTCATTTTCACGTAATTTTTACACAGAGAGTTGCAACATTTTGTTGCATAACTGACCAGTCTTTGCGCTATAATGAATGAACGTTCATTCATTGGGTGGTGTGGTTATGACCTATAACACTACTGGAGATAAATACGAGCAAATCATCGCAGCTGCCGAACGCTTAATTGCTGAATCGGGTTTTCATGGTCTATCCATGCAAAAGCTCGCAACTGAAGCAGGTGTCGCAGCAGGCACGATTTATCGATATTTCTCAGATAAAGAACATCTTTTAGAAGAAGTCCGCCTTACCGTTACCAAACGTATCGCGGAAGCCGTTCAAGCGGATGTTCATGACGATATGCCCCTGAAAGAGCGTTACCGCACTATGTGGCTCAATATTTGGCACCTTGCTGGATCAAATTTAGACACCTTAAGTAATCGTGTCCAATATGAATCACTCCCATGTGGAAATCGTAAAAGTACTCGGGAACTTGAAAGGCAAATGTTTGCCCAAGTAGATCGTCTTTTTAATCAAGGCAAAGTGGAAGGGGTATTTAAACCTCTCGATAACGAAATTCTTTCAGGGTTAAGTTTCGAAGCTAGTGTTGCGCTTGCTAGAAAACATGCTTTGGGATTTTATCAGTTGGATGAAGACGCGCTGGAAGCAGCCGTTGAAGCCAGCTGGGATGCAATTATTAAACACTAACTTGGAGTTCTTAATAGAATGAAAAAGTGGACTTTCTTTATGTTACTTATCGCGATTCTTCTGTTCGGAAGCGTGATAGGTTTCAACTTATTCAAGCAACAGAAAATTGCTGAATACATGGCGAATCGTCCGGAACCAGAATTCCCAGTAACCGTAACAGAAGTACAAGCGGTTGATTGGGTTCCTGTTATCGAGGCGATCGGCTTCATTGAACCTAACCAAGGTGTCACTGTTGCGAACGAAACCAGCGGTGTGATCGATAAGATTTCTTTCGACTCTGGTACTCAAGTTGAAGAGGGCCAGCCTTTGGTTCTTCTAGACTCTGAAGTAGAAATCGCAAACCTTAAGAGCTCTCAAGCTAAACTGCCAGCGGCTCAAGCTAAGTACAAACGCTACCAAGGCCTTTTCAAAAAAGGTTCTATCTCTAAAGAAGCGTATGACGAAGCAGAAGCAAACTACTTCTCACTGAAAGCGGATATCGAAAGTCTTAAAGCGACCATTGACCGCCGTGAAATCAAAGCGCCTTTCGCTGGTGTAGTTGGTATTCGTAACGTTTATCTTGGTCAATACCTACAAGCAGGTACTGACATCGTGCGTCTTGAAGACACAACGGTAATGCGCCTGCGTTTCACCGTGCCTCAAACAGACATCTCTCGCATCAAGCTAGACCAAGAAGTAGACATCTTTGTTGATGCTTACCCTGATAAGCCATTCAAAGGTTCTATCTCTGCTATCGAACCTGCGGTTAACGTTCAAAGTGGTCTGATCCAAGTTCAAGCTGACATTCCAAACAGCGATGGCAAACTTCGTAGCGGTATGTTCGCTCGTGCAAACATCATTCTACCGAAGTTAGAGAACCAAGTAACACTGCCACAAACAGCTATCACCTTTACCCTATATGGCGACAACGTGTACATCGTAACTGAAGAAGACGGTGAAAAACGCGTTAAGCAACACGTGGTAAAAGTGGGCGAACGTACTAAAGACATCGCGCATATTCTAGAAGGCGTGAAACCAGGTGATGTAGTGGTAACGTCGGGTCAAATCCGTCTAAGTAACCACGCGAAAGTGACCATCGTTGAAGATTCGGCACTGACACCACCTGCTGAAACACCAATGCTTTAATTGGAGGCATCATGCGCTTTACTGATGTTTTTATTAAACGTCCAGTTTTAGCGGTATCGATCAGCTTTTTGATTGCGTTGCTTGGTTTACAAGCCGTATTCAAGATGCAGGTTCGAGAATACCCTGAAATGACAAACACGGTGGTTACTGTAACCACCAGTTATTACGGTGCAAGTGCTGACTTGATCCAAGGCTTTATTACTCAGCCTTTGGAGCAAGCCGTCGCGCAGGCCGATAATATCGATTATATGACTTCATCCTCGGTTCTAGGTACGTCTACCATTACCGTAAACATGAAGTTGAATACCGACCCGAATGCGGCGCTGTCTGACATTCTGGCGAAAACCAACTCGGTTCGTTCACAGCTTCCAAAAGAAGCAGAAGACCCGACAGTAACCATGTCGACAGGTTCGACTACCGCGGTACTGTACATTGGTTTCACCAGTGATGAACTGTCTTCGAGCCAGATCACCGACTACCTTGAGCGTGTAATCAACCCGCAGCTATTTACGGTAAACGGTGTATCGAAAGTTGACCTATACGGTGGTATGAAATACGCACTGCGCGTATGGCTAGATCCAGCGAAAATGGGTGCACTTAAGCTGACAGCGACAGATGTGATGGGCGTGTTGAATGCCAACAACTACCAATCTGCAACTGGTCAGGCAACAGGTGAATTCGTTCTTTACAACGGTAGCGCAGATACTCAGGTATCCAACGTTGCTGAGCTCGAAGCTCTGGTTGTTAAAACTGGCGACGGTGATGTGATTCGTCTTGGCGATATTGCGAAAGTAACGCTAGAGAAGAGCCACGATATCTACCGTGCGAGTGCGAACGGTCAGGAAGCAGTAGTTGCAGCGATCAACGCAGCACCGAGTGCTAACCCGATTAACATCGCAGCTGATGTTCTTGCGCTATTGCCTCAGTTAGAGCGCAACTTGCCAAGTAACATCAAAATGAACGTGATGTATGACTCAACCATCGCTATCAACGAATCAATTCACGAAGTTGTGAAAACCATTCTTGAAGCAGCGGTGATCGTACTTGTGGTTATCACCCTATTCCTAGGTTCATTCCGTGCGGTTGTGATTCCTATCGTTACCATCCCGCTATCACTGATTGGTGTAGCTATGGTGATGCAGGCAATGGGCTTCTCGTGGAACTTGATGACACTTCTGGCAATGGTACTCGCCATCGGTCTGGTGGTGGATGACGCGATCGTTGTTCTTGAAAACGTCGACCGTCACATTAAAGAAGGCGAATCCCCGTTCCGTGCTGCCATCATCGGTACGCGTGAAATTGCGGTTCCTGTAATTGCAATGACCCTAACCCTTGGTGCGGTATATGCGCCAATCGCGCTGATGGGTGGTATTACAGGCTCGCTATTTAAAGAGTTCGCGTTAACCCTAGCGGGTGCGGTATTTGTATCCGGTATTATCGCATTGACTCTATCACCGATGATGTGTTCGAAGATGCTTAAGGCCAACGAAGAGCCAAGCAAATTTGAGCAGAAAGTACATCACGTATTGGATGGCATGACCAACCGTTACGAGAAAATGCTGACATCAGTGATGGCACACCGTCCTGTGATCATCGCGTTTGCGATCATTGTATTCGCAAGTTTGCCGATTCTGTTCAAGTTCATTCCAAGTGAACTGGCACCTTCGGAAGATAAAGGTGTAGTTGTACTAATGGGTACAGCACCATCAAACGCGAACTTGGACTACATCCAAAACACCATGAACGACGTAAACAAGATTCTATCTGACCAACCAGAAGTAGAATACGCTCAGGTGTTTAACGGTGTACCAAACTCAAACCAAGCATTCGGTCTAGCAACTCTGAAACCTTGGAGTGAGCGTGAAGCAAGCCAAGCTGACATCACTAAACGTGTAGGTGACCTTGTTTCTCATGTACCAGGTATGTCGGTAACTGCGTTCCAAATGCCAGAACTTCCTGGTGCAGGTTCAGGTCTACCGATTCAGTTCGTTATCACTACACCAAACAGCTTCGAAAGCCTGTTTACTATCGCGAGTGATATCTTGACTGACGTATCGAAGAGTCCAATGTTCGTCTACTCGGATCTGGATCTGAACTACGATTCAGCAACGATGAAGATCAGCATCGACAAAGACAAAGCAGGCGCATACGGCGTGACCATGCAAGACATTGGTGTAACACTAAGTACCATGATGGCGGATGGTTACGTAAACCGTATCGACCTAAATGGACGTTCATACGAGGTTATCCCTCAAGTAGAACGTAAGTGGCGTCTAAACCCACAGTCGATGAAGAACTACTACGTACGCTCAGTTGACGGTAAAGCAGTGCCACTTGGCAGCTTGATCACGATTGATGTTGTCGCAGAGCCTCGCTCACTGCCTCACTTCAACCAGCTAAACTCAGCAACGGTTGGTGCAGTACCAGCACCTGGTGTAGCAATGGGTGACGCAATCAACTGGTTTGAAGACGTGGCACAAAACAAACTGCCATCAGGCTACAACCATGACTACATGGGTGAAGCTCGTCAGTTCGTAACGGAAGGTAGCGCACTATACGCAACATTCGGCTTGGCACTGGCGATCATCTTCCTAGTACTGGCGATTCAGTTTGAATCGATCCGCGATCCAATTGTAATCATGGTATCGGTACCGCTAGCGGTATGTGGTGCATTGATTGCTCTGGCGTGGGGTACGGCATCGATGAACATCTACTCGCAGGTTGGTTTGATTACCCTGGTTGGTCTGATCACCAAACACGGTATCTTGATCTGTGAAGTAGCAAAAGAAGAGCAGTTACATAACAAACTGTCTCGTATCGATGCGGTAATGGAAGCAGCGAAAGTTCGTCTTCGTCCAATCCTGATGACGACGGCAGCGATGATTGCAGGTCTTATCCCACTGATGTACGCAACAGGTGCAGGTGCTGAACAGCGCTTTAGTATCGGTATCGTAATCGTTGCTGGTCTGGCGATCGGTACGCTGTTTACGCTATTCGTACTGCCTGTGATATACAGCTACCTAGCTGAGAAACACAAGCCACTGCCAGTGTTTGTTGAAGACAAAGACTTGGAAAAGCTAGCTCGAGTGGATGAAGCGAAAGCCGCTCACCGCGAATTAGCAGATAACAAGTAAGCATAAAGCACTAAGAAAAAGGTCACTTCGGTGACCTTTTTTATTGCTGCTCTCTTTTTTGCCATCTAAATGGCGACTTTCCCGTATCATTTACATAGAATGTGGGCAAATCAAAAGGAGTTTTAGCCACTATGTTTGACCCAAAGAAATTAGAGCAAATCGCTAAACAAATTCACGAATCAATGCCACAGCCAGTAAAAGAGCTAGGCGCGGATGTTGATCAAAAAGTTCGCCAAGTGATCCAAGGTCAGCTAAACAAGCTAGACGTTGTTAGCCGTGAAGAATTCGACGTACAAACTCAAGTTCTACTGCGTACACGTCAAAAGCTGACAGAGATGGAAAAGAAATTGGCTGAGCTTGAAGAAAAGCTAGCTGATAAATAAGCGAGAAGCGAGAAGCGAGAAGCGAGAAGCGAGAAGCGAGAAGCGAGAAGCGAGAAGCGAGAAGCGAGAAGCGAGAAGCGAGAAGCGAGAAGCGAGAAGCGAGAAGCGAGAAGCGAGAAAATACTTGAGGGTTGGCGTATACACGTCAACCCTTTTTTGTTTTTCAGGATTCAGGATTCAGGATTCAGGATTCAGGATTCAGGATTCAGGATTCAGGA
>NZ_JBKEBW010000079.1:0-25069 GCF_047973365.1 Vibrio sp.
CTTGGGCTTCAGGTTTAATACATAGCATAGCGACAGACCTTAGAATGTGTTCTGGTCACGACACTAATATGCAAACCAACAGGTAGCCATGTATTCCGCTACACTAATTTGTGAATGTGAGCTCTACATCTCATTGGTTGAATAATCACCAACTTATTAGCCCAATGAACTATGAGGGCGCGTATCCTGAACATAAATTTTTATTATCAAGTGTCGCGCCCTTTATTATCAAGTGTCGCGCCGCGCTACAATTAGCCTATAGCCGACCAGTGATTATCCCATTGCACATTGGAGTTTGTCGTCTTTGAGTCATGAGGATATTGGTTTGTCACAACTAAACCTGAACCTGAGCTCACCTGAAATAGTTCTCCATGAACCACCACTCCTGAAGCATCAGGTAAAGGCGCAAGTTCGACTAAGCGGCGAGTCTGCTTAGACCAGATACCATAGCAATTGCCGACCGGAGAAGTCGCCAGTATCCATTTATCTGTTGCGGCAATACTCGCGATATAATGATTGAAACGCGCCCACTCTTCAGGCTCTGCAAGTAATGACTGCATTTCTTCGCCACGGGTATGCATGGCGATTAGTGATGGCGAATCTTCTGGCTGCCCGCGATATTGTTGACCACACAGCACCGTTTCACTACCATCGTGAGCAAGATGACGAATACTCAGATGGCGGTCAGGCAGAGAGACCTGTTCTAAAACAACACCATCCATAGAGAGATAAGTCAGCGTTGGGATCATAGTCTCAATGTTTAAAGGCTCACGACCATTGGTATGAACACCTCCAACACCAATCGCCAGAGTGTCATTTGGCATGATGATCACTTCATGCGGTCCAATGCCAAACCCGCTTAGTTCGCGAATTTTCTGGTAGCCATTTTGCACATCATAGACACCAATGATACCCCGGCTTGTTCCGCGTTCACCTTCGGTTGCAAACAATAATGTACCGTCATGGGAATAAACTCCGTGGCCATAAAAGTGTCTTGTTGAACCCGAAGCATTAAGCGTAATCATCTCACCAGTTTGATAGTCAAACACCATCATAAACTCACCCGGGCGACGCCCAAAAGCTACGGCTTGAGTTAGATGGGGATGAATAGCCACACCATGACCTCTGGCAGGTAGAGCCAGTTGCGTAATAGCATGCCCTGCTTTATCAGCGATGACCACACTAAACTGGTTGCGGTTTGTTACAGCGCAACCAATCAGCGCGGGTTGTTTCAGTTCATTGCTGGCACAACCAAACGGTAGCATTGGTGCGCAGGCACCAAAGAGAGCCGCTTTTAACAACGAGCGGCGAGTATTATCAGTCACCATCTGTGGCATTAAACCCTATGATGACATTCAGCGCGACCGAAACTTCGTCATGCAATAAATATTTCAATTGATCCATTTTGTTGTATTGTGAAAGCACAGTGCGGTATCCATCCTTTGTTTGCAATAAATCAAACAAGCTAGCTTCTGCTGGCCACGTTTCGACTAGGTTTGCATACTGCGTTTTCACCCGATCGGCTAAGTCGACTAAATCACGCTCTCTCAGCATTTGATCAAGCCCATTACCATCAGACAAATACAGCGCTTGCATCGCTGCAAGATTCGCTTTTAGGTTAAGCATTGACGTTTTAGAGCGCCATGATTCGGAAAAATAAGGACGCGGTTTGCCAATATTGGCTAGTGGTCGGCTTAACTTAGACATGGAAAACTCAAGCTGATTAGAAAGCAGAGCAATGTATTCTGACTTCCATGATTGTTCATCGAGTTCTGTCCATGGGTTTGTACGCCACGCCTTTTCAATCGTATCAGCTCTGTTTGCCAAATTTTCACTGATCGCGGTTGCAGCCATACACGCTTGATCTTTTGCAGATGACAACGGCGATTGTGAGTCGTAGAGCAGCCATTCAAGTGCACCCAGACCTTGTATCGTCACGCTGTTTTGTGCAATTTCTTCTGCTGTCCAAACCTTATACTGCTGAGTAAGCCCAGTCATCTTTAAACCTGTGGTATTTTTCTTATCTGGCCAAAACTGAACATTCCAACTTTGAGCAAGCGCATTTGCAGGGCCACGCTCCTGACCTTGTAATGCCATCCACGCAAGCATAGTGCTATGCCACTGCTGTTTTATCTCTGAAATATCTACGGAATCAGCCTGACAGAACTCAGAAAACGTTTCGGCTAAAGAATGAGCTTGCAGAGAAAAATGATTTGCGGCGTGATACTCCACCAAATAAGTAGCTTGGCTTACGTGTTGAGTTTGCTGCGCGCGCGAAGCTGTCTGACTTGTTTGACAAGCCGTTAAACTCAATACCAATATGCTTGGTAAAAAAAGTTTGAAGGTCATATAACCACCTAACAAAGAATAACTTTATAAAGAATTCAAAAATGCGATTAAAGCTTCTCGTTCTTGCTCATTGAACTGAAGTACTTTTTCTTTGGCTTGTTGAGCTTCTCCACCATGCCAAAGCACCGCCTCCATAAGATTTCGAGCACGTCCATCGTGTAAGAAGTAGGTGTGATTACTGACTTCCTCGGTATAACCAATTCCCCATAATGGTGGCGTCCGCCATTCATTACCAGATGCAAGAGCTTCTGGACGACCGTCACTAAGCCCCTCTCCCATATCGTGTAACAATAAGTCTGTGTATGGATGGATAATTTGTTCTGACAGTGCCGGTCTGGAATCTACTTTAGCCGTTTTGATATCTGTTTTGTGGCAGCTATTACAGCCTATTTCGGTAAACAACTTTTTGCCATACTGTACTGACGGATCATCAACATTACGACGCACTGGCACCGCCAAGTGTTGCGAATAAAACTCAATAAAATCGAGTATATTGTCACTGACTTCTGGTTCACCACCGTTAGGCACTTGACTACAAAGTATTTGGTGCACACTGCAGTTTTCTTTTGGGAATAGACGGCTCGTCAACCCTAAATCGCCATTAAAAGCAGCGGCATTTTGCTGCATCAATGATGGTTGCCCAGCTTTCCAACCAAAGCGACCAAGTACTTTTTGATTACCACGAACATCCCAAACTCGGTTAATTCGACCAGAGATGCCGTCGTCGTTAGTGTCGTTCTCATCTTGCCAAGAGAGAATCGTCTGCTCTGGGATCGCCTCTAGTAAGCCCAGACCAATCATAGGAGGAGCAACACGTGCAGAGAATTGAGTCTGCGGATGCAGCTCGCCATAACCCAGATTTTGGATCGAAAGATGAGGTTTGCGCAGCAGTACTGGCGTCCCATCGGCAAACTTAACCACAACTTCATCATAGGAAATATGTATCGAACCTTCTGCCTTTTTTCCTGGAAGGGCGAAATCTTGTAACTGATCACCGTAGATGGGCTCTGGTACGACACCTGCTTTATCATAAATCGCTTTCTGTTCAGCGGTTTCTGCGGGAATACTTATGCGTACGAGCATAGATACCGCTTGAGTATCATTGGCTTGCGGAGGGTGACCTCGACCATCTTTAATATGGCAGTTCTGACATCCATTAGTGTTAAATAATGGGCCTAATCCATCGCGAGCATCGGTTGAAGAAGGTGCTGGGACCCAAGGATTACGAAAAAAACTGTTACCGACACTGAAATCCAGGCGCTTTGACATGGGTAAGTTTGAGGCAGGTAAAGAATAAGCATTAGGACCCGCTTTGGTTGTGCTTGTATTGCCACCAGATTTCACGTCTTCAGCCAGAGTTTGGCAAGCTACCAGACTTAACAGTAATGCTGAAAAATACGATTTCATTACATCTTTCTCATTATTATAAAAAGCAACAAACCCAATCATTAGAGCCCTTGTAAAAAGGCGTAATGATTGGGTATATGTGGACTTTCACCATGAGCTAAAGTTTGGGTGAAAGCTCACATACGGCACCGAGATTAGAACTCGTGGTCAGCGTTATCAGGGTTCAAATTATCGATACCAATAAGCATCGCAGCGCGCTCAATCGATGCCGTTTGCGCAACTAAGCCAGTAATAGCTTTGTTGACTAATGCATGACCTACTGCGTTATCTGCGGCAATAAGCTGATCAAAATGTACGTTGTTTTTCTCAGCCGAAGTCACCAACATGCCTACTGCTGCACGAGATGCTTCAAATTGTGCCAAGATATCTTTCGCTGCCGACGCATCTTTGTCAGCAACAAGATCGTTAATGCTTGGACCAGATAGCTTAGAACCATCTGTACGTGAATATGTACCAGTGTAAATGTTGTAAATACCTTGCTCGTTGAAGTAGTGGGAATTGTGAGTGTTGTCAGAGAAACAGTCATGCTCATCCTCTGTTGAGTTCGCTTCCAGAGCCACTTTCATGCGTTCGCCAGCGAGTTCACCAAGAGATAGAGAGCCCATACCGAATAACATCTTACGAATACCATTAGTTGCGGAATCAGCAACAAGCTCTTGACGGTAATTGCCTTTCTCCTCAGCAGACCACTGCCTCTCCATCCATTCTAAATCTTGCACGAGAAGCTGAACTGACGCTTTGAGGTACTGTGCGCGACGATCACAATTGCCGTTAGTACACTCTGCACCTTGCGAATAATCCGTATATGGGCGAGCACCGGCACCTGGGTTAGTACCATTTAGGTCTTGACCCCAAAGTAGGAATTCAATGGCATGGTAACCAGAAGCAACGTTAGCTTCTGAACCACCTAATTCGTTTAAACTAGCAATCAGCTCGGGAGTAATCGTTGATGCATCAATCGTTGTTGCCCCAACAGTAATAGATTTATTGCCAATGATGTTTGCGCTTGCGCCTTCGTTACCAAGCTCATATTGGTAATCTGTCGCCACGTAGTCAATCAAACCTTCATCTAAAGGCCAAGCGTTTAGTTGCCCTTCCCAGTCGTCAACGATGGCGTTACCAAAACGGAAAACTTCAGACTGTTGATACGGTACGCGTGCAGTTAACCAAGCTTTTTTAACCTCTTGCAGTTTGGCTTCTGATGGCGCTGATAGAAAAGCATTGACTGACTTTTCAAGCCCTCTTGCTGTAGATAATGAATCAGCGAATACTGCGTGTGCAATATCGGCATAATTTTCTACCACTTGTTGTTGGGTAACAGCAGCCATGCTTGCAGCACTAGCTAGGGTTAAAGAAGCAGCGAGAGATTGGACTAAAAACGATTTCACTTTCATTGAGGCATCCTTGTTGAGCAATTTTATTGTTGTTGCGCTAATTGTCGTTGTAGTGTTGACTATAGACTGTAGTGCTAATTATTCTCATTTGCACTACTAATTGCGCATCATACAATTTTACATTTCATTTGCAAGCTGTAACAAAAAAACCTCACCGATGAAGTGAGGTTTTTTATGCAAAAGTAGCTATTTTATGCAAGGATTGTTAACTTTATAGAAGAGTAGCTAGCAACAACGAATAACTGACTTTCCAGCCACAATGTTAGGTCATAGCTTTAAATTATGCTTTCCATGCAATATTTTCGCTTTCAAGTAGTTTTCATTACCAGATTTGATGTGTGCAGCCGTGTTGACCACTTCAACAATTTCAATGCCATGCTCTTTTAATTCTTTGACTTTTTTAGGGTTGTTGGTAATCAAACGTATTTTTAAAACCCCTAAAGCCTTTAACATCTGCGCTGCCTCAGTGAAATCACGTAAGTCATCACCAAAACCCAAATGATTATTCGCTTCATAGGTGTTCATACCTTGGCTCTGAAGAAGATAGGCATCAATTTTATTATAAAGTCCAATGCCTCTCCCCTCTTGACGCAGATAGAGAATGATTCCGCCAAGCTCACCCATTTTTTCTATGGTTTCTTCAAGTTGTTCACCACAATCACAACGCGATGAATGAAAAACATCACCCGTTAAACACTCAGAATGCATACGCACTAATGGAACTGCTTGAGACTTATCAACAGATTTGAAAATGACAGCAACATGCTCTTTATCTGTTTCTAATCCTTTAAATGAAAGGATTTCAGCATCAATGCTGCTTTTTGCGCCGACTTTAAAGTCAACTCTGGCTCTTACTTCCGCCATATCTGTACTCACTTCACTTAAACTTACTTATGCATAGTTGTTAATAATTTATCTTCTTTTCAAACGAAACAGCGTTAATCTTTTATCGCTATGAGAATCTATGCATTCGAATAGGTTAATCTTGTCATAACTATGGGGACTGACACCCAACTTTTCAATCAACAGATCATACCCCGTTTATCTGCTTAAGTAACCTCTAGAAACATGCTCTGAGAGAATCAGTTAAACCGATATTGTTATAATATAACAATGCCAAAAAACAGCAATAAAAAACCCAGCGGTTTAGGCTGGGTAATAAAGCATTAGACTGACTTAGCTATTTTGCGCTTTCTTCCACATAGTGAAGTCAATCCAAATTTGTTCTAGCTCTTTCAACTCTTCCGCAGTTAATAGCGATAATGTCGATTTAGACTGAGTAGAAGTATATGGCTGTAGAGAACTAATTTGTTCATAAAACGCTTCTTTCAATTTATAAATCATCAGTTGGTCCACTGCCTCAACCCATTAATCAGCATTAATTCTCAAAAATAATACCATTTAAAATTCGATTTTGTGACAAAAAGCAATTTAATGGAACTATTGTCACACTTTACATTTGATTTTTTTAGATAGTTATTCTGGATCAATTTTCTATCAACCGAACAATTACCTCACTATAGTGATCAGCCATTTTTGAATAAAATATTACGAGTTGTATTTCGCTAAAATGCATTTTCAACCTATCTAATATTAAGCAAATTTCTCTCTATACAAAGTTAATGCCTAATATAAAAATGACTGTTCAATTTAAAAATATTTCACGTTTTAATGAAATTGAAAAAAAAACCGAGTAACAAAGTACTCGGTTTTTTATTTCAGTGAAGATTAATTACTCTGAATCACTTTCGTTATCTGAATCAGAGGCGTCTGTATCAACAGCATCGCTAGGTTCTACTGACACATTTTCAATCTCGGCACCGTCCTCTCCGTCAGGAAATTCCGTTTCTTCGATTTCTTCAATGCGTTGTAGACCAACAACTTTCTCATCTTCTGCGGTACGGATAAGTGTGACACCTTGCGTATTACGACCCACTTGACTCACCTCTCCAACACGAGTACGTACTAGCGTACCTGCGTTAGTGATCATCATGAATTCATCGCCTTCTTCCACTTGAACCGCACCAATAACCAGACCGTTACGCTCAGAGACCTTAATCGATACCACACCTTGTGTTGCACGGCTCTTCGCCGGATACTCACTTAGCACGGTACGCTTACCGTAACCATTTTCAGTAACAGTCAGCACATCCCCATCAGTTTTAGGTACAATGAGAGAAACGATTTGGTCGTTGCCATTCAGTTTCATACCACGAACACCTGCCGCGGTACGTCCCATCGCACGGACCTGTTGTTCGTTAAAGCGGACAACTTTACCTGATTGAGAGAACAACATGATGTCGTTATCACCGTCGGTAATATCAACACCGATTAATGAGTCTTCATCACGTAAGTTCAGAGCAATCAAACCATTTGCACGAACATTCGAGAATTGGTCTAAAGATGTCTTCTTAACAGTACCGTCACCGGTCGCCATGAAGATAAACTTGTCTTCACTAAACTCAGTGACAGGAAGAATCGCTGTAATGCGTTCATTTTCTTCAAGTGGTAGCAAGTTAACAATTGGTTTACCACGAGCGGTGCGGCTCGCTAATGGCAATTGATATGTTTTCAGACGATAAGTCTTACCACGCGTAGAGAAACATAGAATGTTGTCATGAGTATTCGCAACGAGCAGACGTTCGATATAATCTTCGTCCTTCATGCGAGTTGCACTCTTACCACGGCCACCACGGCGTTGCGACTCGTAATCGCTTAAAAGCTGGTACTTAACGTAACCTTCATGAGACAGCGTTACGACCACATCTTCACGAGCAATAAGTTCTTCCAAGTCGATATCATGACTAGCAGCTGTAATTTCAGTACGACGAGCGTCACCAAAACCATCGCGAACCGCTTCCAATTCTTCACGGATCACTTCCATCAAACGTTCAGTGCTACCAAGAATATGTAGTAACTCTGCAATTTCTTCCAGAAGCTGTTTATATTCATCAAGGATCTTCTCATGTTCTAGACCCGTTAAACGATGTAAACGAAGTTCTAGAATTGCCTGAGCTTGTTGCTCAGTTAAGAAATATTGACCGTCACGAATACCATATTGCGCTTCTAACCACTCAGGGAGCGCCGCATCATTACCAGCACGCTCAAGCATTGCAGCAACATTGCCTAGGTCCCAACCACGTGAGATCAAACCAACTTTCGCTTCTGCTGGCGTTGGTGCTTTACGAATCAAATCGATGATGTCATCAATATTAGCAAGTGCAAGCGCTAAACCTTCTAGGATATGAGCACGTTCACGAGCTTTGCGTAATTCGAAAATAGTACGACGCGTCACCACTTCACGACGGTGATCAACGAAGCACTTAATCATCTCTTTCAGGTTAAACAGTTTCGGCTGGCCGTGTTCAAGGGCAACCATGTTAATCCCGAAAGTGGTTTGCAGTTGAGTGTTAGCGTATAAGTTGTTCAGAACAACTTCGCCCACTGCATCGCGCTTACATTCAATAACAATACGCATACCATCTTTATCAGATTCGTCGCGCAGCGCACTGATGCCTTCAACTTTTTTATCTTTTACAAGTTCTGCAATTTTCTCGATCAAGCGAGCCTTGTTCACTTGATATGGAATTTCAGAAACGATGATGGTTTCTTTGCCACTCTTATCAGCTTCAATTTCAGCTTTAGAGCGCATGTAAACTTTACCGCGACCAGTCTTATAGGCATCGATGATACCTTTACGACCACTGATCAATGCTGCGGTTGGGAAATCAGGCCCTGGGATGTGATCCATCAACTCATCAATGGTGATATCTTCATTATCGATGAATGCTAAACATCCATTCACAACTTCAGTCAAGTTGTGTGGCGGAATATTGGTTGCCATACCTACTGCGATACCTGATGCACCGTTCACAAGTAAGTTAGGAACTTTCGTTGGCAGTACCGCAGGGATCTGCTCAGTACCGTCGTAGTTATCTACGTAATCTACCGTTTCTTTATCTAAATCAGCCAACAGTTCATGGGCAATTTTAGCCATACGGACTTCGGTATAACGCATCGCCGCAGCTGAATCGCCATCAATAGAACCAAAGTTACCCTGACCATCCGCTAACATATAGCGAAGTGAGAACGGCTGCGCCATACGTACGATAGTGTCATATACAGCGCTGTCACCGTGCGGGTGATATTTACCGATTACGTCACCTACCACACGGGCAGATTTTTTATATGGTTTGTTCCAATCGTTGCCCAACACATTCATTGCAAATAGAACGCGGCGGTGTACTGGTTTTAGACCATCACGCACATCTGGAAGAGCACGACCAACGATAACTGACATCGCATAGTCTAGGTATGAACCTCGAAGCTCATCTTCAATGTTTACGGGCGTGATCTCTTTAGCTAGATCGCTCATAGAGCCTATATCCCTCTATAGTTTGATCGTTATATCCAGACAGTGAGCTATTACTATAAATAAGCCGAATAGACACTGTTTCCCAATTTCCAGATATTATTGATACTTATAAGGTGAAAAAATATAACACAACTTATTGCTGTTCTGCATAACTTTCATTGTCCTTTTATCAGGTTGTGACGTTTGGCGCTTCTAAAATGTAGAGAAATTACACACTTCTCCCATATCCAACTGATAACTGGTTAATTTTCAGCCACAATTTTACTAATCACTTTGAACAACTGGTGTGAATTATCGTTCTGGTTATAATGCCTACGTAACCACGGATGAGTATTAAAGGCAAATTCAATATGACGACAACTCAAAATCAAAACGTCGACCCTAACGAAATAAAAAAATTTGAAGATATGGCCTCCCGTTGGTGGGATCTTGATGGCGAATTTAAACCTCTTCACCAAATTAATCCTCTACGCCTAAATTACGTTCTTGAAAAAGCGGACGGTATTTTTGCGAAGAAAGTGCTCGATGTTGGCTGCGGGGGGGGCATTCTCGCTGAAAGCATGGCACGTGAAGGTGCAGATGTAACTGGCTTAGACATGGGTAAAGAACCGCTAGAAGTCGCTCGTCTCCACGCGTTAGAAACGGGTACTAAGCTCTCTTATATTCAAAGCACTATCGAAGACCACGCAAAAGAAAACCCTCAAACTTACGATGTGGTAACTTGTATGGAGATGCTTGAGCACGTACCGGATCCACTTTCGGTGATTAAGTCATGCGAAGCTTTGGTTAAGCCTAATGGCCATGTTTTCTTCTCGACGCTGAACCGTAACTTTAAATCCTACTTGTTCGCTATTGTTGGTGCTGAGAAGTTGATGAAAATCGTGCCTGAAGGTACACACGACCATGAAAAGTTTATTCGTCCTTCTGAACTACTAAAGATGATCGACCAAACACATCTTAAAGAGCAAGCTATCACAGGGTTACTCTACAACCCTCTTACCGATACTTATCGCCTAGGTAACAATGTAGATGTGAACTACATCGTACACACTCGCCTGTTCTAATTTTCTCATGCAAAATTTGAGGGCTTATGACCCTCAAATTTTTTATTAATATTGTCATTTTTATGCACATTTTTCGTGCATTCTGTTCCATTTTGATTCAACACAAATCGAAAGAAATTTCTGACAAAAGATCAAGGAATTTTTTTTTCGATCGGTTACGAATAAACCATTCTAGAAAGCTCGATTTTTTACAATCAACTCTGTTCTTAGATCATCAGTTAGTAGCTACTCACGTTTTTTTTCATTTTCTAAGTTATCCACAAAATTTCCCCTAAACTGTAACTTGCATTAACGGGTCTATAGCACTATGTTGTAACTCGAACACTGATGCACCCCTATATGTAGTGTCTAGACCACTAGATATAGGAAGAGCATAATCACGAAACCGTTAATGATTTTACAAAAATTACACTAAAAAACGGTCTTAATCAGTTTTGTTAGGGAAATGAAGCAGAATGAACCAACAACTCACTGTCACAAAGCGTGATGGCCGCAAAGAAACTATCGATCTGGATAAGATCCACCGAGTGATCACATGGGCAGCTGAAGATCTGCAAAATGTTTCTGTATCACAAGTGGAACTTAGAGCTCACATCCAGTTTTACGATGGCATTACCACATCAGACATCCATGAAACTATTATCAAATCAGCAGCCGATCTGATCTCTGAAGAGAGCCCAGATTACCAATATCTGGCGGCGCGATTAGCGGTATTCCATCTACGTAAAAAGGCTTACGGTCAATATGAGCCACCAACGCTGTTAGAACACGTTTCTTCAATGGTGGAAAAAGGCAAATATGATAAGCACCTAATGGAAGATTACACGCGTGACGATTTCATTAAGCTAGACAGCTTTATCGATCACCGTCGTGACCTAAACTTCTCTTATGCGGCGGTAAAACAGCTCGAAGGCAAATACTTTGTACAAAACCGCGTGACAGGTCAGATTTATGAGAGTGCTCAGTTCCTTTACATTCTTGTAGCGGCATGTTTGTTTGCGAAATATCCCAAAGACACACGTTTGGATTATATCAAGCGTTTCTATGATGCGACGTCAACATTCAAGATTTCTCTACCGACACCAATCATGTCTGGTGTACGTACCCCTACCCGTCAGTTCAGTTCTTGTGTTCTGATTGAGTGTGGCGACAGCCTAGATTCTATTAACGCAACAGCTAGCTCAATTGTTCGTTACGTTTCTCAACGCGCTGGCATTGGTATCAACGCTGGTCGTATTCGTGCATTGGGCTCAGAAATACGTGGTGGTGAAGCGTTCCACACAGGTTGTATTCCATTCTACAAATACTTCCAAACAGCAGTGAAATGTTGTTCTCAAGGTGGTGTTCGTGGTGGCGCAGCAACAGTGTTTTACCCTCTATGGCACGGTGAAGCTCAGTCACTACTCGTTCTTAAGAACAATCGTGGTGTTGAAGAAAACCGTGTTCGTCATATGGACTACGGTGTTCAGCTAAACAAACTGATGTACCAACGTTTAGTAGAAGGCGGAAACATTACTCTGTTCTCACCTTCTGACGTACCTGGACTTTACGATGCGTTCTTCCAAGATCAAGTCGAATTCGAACGTCTATATGTGAAGTACGAGAACGATGCTTCGATTAAGAAGACAACCGTTAAAGCTCTTGAAATGTTCACGCTACTAATGCAAGAACGTGCTTCTACAGGTCGTATTTACATTCAGAACGTTGACCACTGTAATACTCACAGCCCGTTTGATGCGAGTGTGGCTCCAGTACGTCAATCAAACCTATGTTTGGAAATTGCACTGCCAACCAAACCTTTAACTAATGTTGAAGATGACAATGGTGAAATTGCACTTTGTACTCTGTCTGCATTCAACCTAGGTTCGATTGAACATTTAGACGATTTTGAAGAGTTAGCTGACCTGGTTGTTCGTGCGCTTGATGCCCTATTAGATTATCAAGACTACCCGCTACCAGCCGCTTATAAGTCAACGATGAATCGTCGTACGCTTGGCGTAGGTGTAATTAACTACGCATACTACCTAGCGAAAAACGGCGTTAAATACTCAGACGGCAGCGCAAATGCTCTGACGCACCGTACTTTTGAAGCAATGCAATACTACTTGCTCAAAGCTTCTGTACAGCTAGCGAAAGAACAAGGTAAGTGTCCTCTATTTGACGAAACAAATTACGCGAAGGGCTTGCTACCAATCGACACGTACAAACGTGATCTAGATAAAATTTGTGATGAAGAACTTCATTACGACTGGGACGCTCTACGCCAAGAGATTCTTGAACACGGCCTACGTAACTCAACTCTGACTGCGCTAATGCCTTCGGAGACATCTTCTCAGATTTCGAATGCGACTAACGGTATCGAGCCGCCTCGTGGTTATGTATCAGTAAAAGCATCGAAAGACGGCATTTTGAAGCAAGTTGTACCAGAGTTCCTAAAATACAAAGAGAACTATGAGTTGCTTTGGAATATCGGTTCTAACGATGGTTATTTACACCTTGTTGGTATCATGCAGAAGTTCGTTGACCAAGCTATTTCCGCGAACACCAACTACGACCCTAGCAAGTTCGAATCAGGCAAAGTGCCAATGAAGAAACTGCTTCAGGACCTTCTGACGGCATACAAGTTTGGTGTGAAGACGCTGTACTACCACAACACTCGCGATGGTGCGAAAGACGAGCAAAAAGATGTGGTTCAACCACAAGATGACGACTGCGCAGGTGGCGCTTGTAAGATTTGATCTAATTGATTCGAACTTTTAACTGATTTGAATGCCCTTTGTGAATGCAAAGGGCAAAATGGATGACAGCAAATGGCTTACAGTACTTTTACTCAGAAAAAGAATAACCAACTTAAAGAACCCATGTTCCTTGGTCAGCCAGTGAACGTGGCTCGCTATGACCAGCAAAAATACGATATTTTTGAAAAGCTAATCGAAAAGCAGCTTTCGTTCTTCTGGCGCCCTGAAGAAGTCGATGTTTCAAGTGACCGTATTGATTACAACAAGTTACCTGATCATGAAAAGCACATTTTCATCTCGAACTTGAAATATCAAACGCTGCTTGATTCAATCCAAGGTCGCAGCCCTAACGTTGCCCTGCTTCCTTTGGTTTCACTGCCAGAACTGGAAACGTGGATTGAAACCTGGTCTTTCTCTGAAACGATTCACTCACGTTCATACACACACATCATCCGTAACATCGTTAATGATCCTGCGGTTGTGTTTGACGATATCGTAGAAAATGAACACATCATTAAACGTGCGAAAGACATCGCGCATTACTATGACAATCTTATTCAGTTAACTAACGATTACCACCGTTACGGCGAAGGTACACACACAGTTAATGGTGAAACAATCAAAGTAAGCCTATCTGCTTTAAAGAAACAGCTTTACCTCTGTTTGATGTCTGTAAATGCACTAGAAGCAATTCGTTTCTATGTAAGTTTTGCTTGTTCATTTGCTTTCGCAGAGCGTGAGCTCATGGAAGGTAACGCGAAAATTATTAAATTAATTGCTCGTGATGAAGCGCTGCATTTAACAGGCACTCAGCATATGATCAACCTACTGCGCAACGGCATGGATGATTTCGAGTTCTTGCAAATTGCTGAAGAGTGTAAACAAGAGTGTTTTGATCTGTTCAAAGAAGCGGCTGAGCAAGAAAAAGAGTGGTCTGAATACCTGTTCAAAGACGGCTCTATGATTGGTCTGAACAAAGATATTCTGTCTCAATACGTAGAGTACATCACTAACATCCGTATGCAAGCGGTTGGTCTTGATGCTGCCTACCCGAAATCGACTAGCAACCCTATCCCTTGGATCAATGCATGGTTGTCTTCAGACAACGTTCAGGTAGCGCCTCAGGAAGCGGAAATAAGTTCTTACCTTGTTGGGCAAATCGACAACGAAGTCGCCACAGACGATTTCGAGGGCTTCGAGCTGTAATGGCAACCATCAAAATCAACAAGATAATTACAATAGAATCTAACCCCTCGAATACGCTTCTTGAAACCATGGAGCACGCTGGATTAGAGCCAGAATACAACTGCCGCGATGGTCACTGCGGGGCGTGTCGTTGCACGCTTATCTCTGGCGAAGTTGAATATGTTGGTTTTGCTATGGCTTACACACAAGGTGATGAAATCTTGCCATGTATCTGTAAAGCTAAAACGTCACTTGAACTTACTGATGTTAATCATCAGGTTAAAGCTAAGCGCGCATGATGCTTGGCTAGAAACTTGCAATTCAATATCAAAATAGAGCCAGTGCTACGCTCTGGCTCTATTCATTCCGAATAAAATTTTATCTGCCGTTCCCATAGAAACGGATTTATGACCAATTTCCCGCCCGCCATCATCGTACAAAGACAAGCGATAGCCTGGATAGCTTGAATTGTTGTTATCAATTGGTGCATGACGCCACAGTGAAACAACATCATGATCCTCACCACTACCGGTAAGTGCTTCTCCTAACACTACTTTTTGACTTGCTATTTCGTACCATACTAAGATTTTTGATTGTGAAAACATATCCAGCCTCCTGCCGAAGTCACAGCGACGAGTTTTTAGTTTACAAACAAAATTGAGAAATTTTCGGCTTATTTATGAGACGAATTTTTACCTCTCTTAAAATCATCGGGTTAGATCTTAGACAAATTACGCATAAAAAAGGAGAGAATGTCGATTCCGGTAATAAGCCAATTATTCATCAACTTATTACCATTCACCATGCGGAAAACTAAACTAGCAAGGACCCAGAGTGTGAAAATCAACCCAAAACGCTGATTGGAAGATACATATCTTTGACCATCGTCACTGAACTGTACTTGGTGAGAATAGGTTTACCTTCTAAATAACGACGTAACATATCAGCGGCAATAGTACCTATGATTTGCTTCTGTTCACCAGATGCATAAGTGCGGTTGAACTTCACTGTTTGCCCCCACTCTCCTTGCGGAGCGGAAAGCGAAATAGTGAAATGATCATCGTTCAACATGCCTGTCACCAGGGAGAGATCCGTTGCACATTTTTCTTTAGTCGCAGCAGCTAGAGCAAATGATGCAGCCAATGGATCTTGATGGCCTAATCCCTCACCAGCTTTATGACTCAGAATCCAACTATGACCACTTAGTTTCTCAATATCATTATTACTTAGCAGCCAGTTTGATAACCAACCTTTCGTCGATTGTTCCGCAAGAGCAAGAGACATACCTTTTTCTGCCATCAAATGACCAAGGTGCTCCAGCATAGGCTCATCTACGCTCACAACATGTTGCTCTAAGTGTGCATAAATCATTTGCAGCAGCTTAACACGGATATCCAAATCATTACGGGGACCAAACAGCTTTACTTCGATGAAAGGCAAATATGAGCGATACCCAAGAGCATATCCCTCAGGCAGTTGAAGTTTGTCCAATTTATCGGATATCCCAGATTCAGTTGTACCGAATGTGTAAAGCCGACTGCATTCCAACCCCGCTTGCTGAGGAAACTGTTGTTGTAGATCGGGAAGAATTTGCTCGGCGACCATCTTTTTGAATTCTTTTGGCACTCCAGGTGTAAAGTAAAACCAACAGTCGTTGATTTGAACTTTGAATCCACATGCGGTACCAATAGGGTTGTCGAGAATGATCGCTTTTTCCGGCAACATCGCTTGCTTAACATTGCTTTCTGGCATCTTAATTTTACGTTGCGTAAAAAACGCTTCCAGTTTCTCTAACCACTCAGGAAACAACCTCAGTTGTTGTTCTGCAGCTAATGCTGCACATTCAGAGCTTAAATCATCTGTGGTTGGGCCTAAACCACCGTTTACCACCACAATGTCTGTATTGAAACTCAGCATCAGCAGTTCTTCCACTAATGCTGTTTTGGCATCGCCAACGGTTGAGCGTTTACTTAATTCAAATCCATGCTGGAAAAACTCTCGAGATAGCCAAGCAGCGTTAGTGTCAACAATGTCTCCATGCAAGACTTCTTCACCAGTGCTTAGCATTGCAATTTTGAGCATATACTTACCCTTAAATTATGTAGCTAACCTATACTCGGTTACATAACATTCACTATATCCTCTGGATATATGTTAATTCTCCAGAAGTTTTCCGTTAATGTGCAATTTGATGTTTCCATGCCCAAAACTTTAATGGATAATTGTGATATTGATCATTAAAAACAGCGTCTTGGAGCCTTTTGTGCTAAAGAAAACCTTCACAGTTCTCATATTTTTAGTTTCAGCTTGTGCGAATGCGAGCCAGTACTTTGAGAGTCAACCCCTTGAACCTGACTACTCAGTAAGCTGTGCGAATCCTTTTTGCTCTTTTAATACACCATATTCATATCAAGCACCATCACCGTTTGCAATGAGCCTTTCTGAGCAGCAAGAGTTACAAATCGATGAGCCTCTGCCACGCTATCTTACCGTTTCTAATGAACGTGATTCAGAATACCTGAGACAACAAACATACACCATCTTAGGTCTGAGTGTTGCGACGGTTGCGTTTATGACACTTCTTCCAGAATCGGTAACTAAATGGGATGAAGAAGATCGTAACCTCAGTGGCTTAGGTCAGAAATGGAAAGATAACGTTTCTGACGGTCCTGTATGGGACAGAGATGAACACTACTTGAACTATATAATGCACCCTTATTTTGGCGGTGTTTACTATACTGCCGCACGTCATGCCGGATACAACGAATTTGAATCGTTCTTATACTCAGCGACCATGTCTGCTTTCTTCTGGGAATATGGCGTCGAAGCATTCGCAGAAGTTCCTTCGTGGCAGGATCTCTTTATCACACCTTTTTTTGGTGCCGTGGTCGGTGAAATTATGTTTGAAACTGAACAGGAAATTGTTGCCAACGGCGGTGAAGTGTTAGGCTCAGAAACCATGGGCAACATCAGTTTATTCTTCCTTAACCCTGTTGGTCACATTCACGGTTGGGTCAGCGATGCCTGGGGTGGTTCAGCGGAATTTCAACTACAAACAGACCCGTGGTATGGCAACAGCGATGCTGCGAACTTTGCACTAAGTTCTGGCGTACCTTACGACGACCAATTCTACTCTTTGAACTTTAAAGTGACGTTCTAATCTCGGTGTTTGACATTTAAAAGCGCTGTGTTGGCGCTTTTAAATGCTCTCCCCCAACTCAATTCTGTAGCCAAGATCGATACACTGTTGGTATTCCTTCTCGCCATTGAGTCGATTCATAATCTCCCTAGCAGCTATCTGGCCGATTTGTTCACGTGGTGTAACTACTGTTGCTAACCTTGGTGTCATAGCCTGACTGATATCGTGCCCATGAAAGCCTGCGATAGATATTTGCTTAGGAACAGAAATATTTCGCCTTACACACTCGTAAAATGCGCCAATTGCCAGGTCATCGTTGGTACAAAATATACCGTCAACCTGAGGATGCTTTTTAATTGCATCACCCAATAACTTTGCACCCAATGTGAACGATGACGCTGCTTCCGTTTGCAGAGCCAAAGGTTCTAAGCCAGCTTCACTCAAAGCTTGATTAAAACCAGACATTTTTTGACGGGTACGTTCATCCATTCGAGCTGCTAAATAGACAATCTGTTTACATCCTTTTGCCAACATTACTTTTGTCATATCTTTCGCAGCTGAAAAGTTGTCAAAACCCACCGCTTGTTCAATCCTCGGTGAAATTGAATCCATAATTTCCACCACCGGAATAGACGCAGTTTGCAGCATTTTTTTAACGCGCTCAGTATGAACATTTTCGGAAAGGATAATGGCATCAACGTTATAGGAGAGTAACGAAGCTACACTCTGCTCTTCTAATTCGGAACTATAGCCATAGTGAGCCAACATGGTTTGATAGCCAGCCGGTCCTGTGACCTGTTCTATACCACGAATGACTTCTGCAAATACTTGGTTGGTTAATGACGGAACAAGAACGCCAATCGCATGGCTTTTCGCATTGGATAAGATGTCTGGAGCTCGATTGGGGATATAGCCAAGCTCATCCACTGCCGCGAAAACCTTTTCTTGCACAGCAGACGAAACTGAATTTGGGTCACGTAGACAGCGGCTGACTGTCATTTTGGTCACTCCGACTAAATTTGCTACATCCTGTAGCGTCGGGCGTTTTTTCTTACTTACCATAAATAATTGTTCTCTTTGTTACTGGTAACATTGTACTCAAGAGCTCAATAGAGAAATAGGTTTAATCGCACTTATTTATTTGACTCTGTTATCAAAAAAGCGCCCAGATAAAAGGCGCTTATTGATTAACGTTTAGTTTCTAGTCGAGTTTCACTTTCCCAAAGCAAATGAAACTTATCTGTAGATGGCTCATCCACCCGCGCATAAGTATGTGCCCCAAAGTAATCTCGCTGTGCTTGCAGCAAATTAGCCGGAGATTGTGAGCTTGACAAAGCATCGTAGTAATTCAATGCTGAAGTCATTGCTGGCATAGCAACACCGGATAATATCGCCTGCGCACTGCACGTTCTCCATCCCAATACACGTTTGGAAAGCTGCTTAATAAAATCTTCAGCAAATAACAGATGTTCAAGTTTCGAATTTTGTTCATATACAGCAACAATGTTTTGCAAGAATGCCGCGCGGATAATGCAGCCAGAACGCCATATTCTTGCAATGTCTGAGAAATTGAGCTGCCAGCCCTCAAGCTCGGATTTACTCTTGAGTAAGTCAAAACCTTGGGCATAAGTGACTAATTTCGCGCAATACAAACCATCCTCTAGTCCTTTCAGGGCTTGTGTCTTGTTTTCTAAGCAAGTTTGCGTCACTGAAGGTAGTATGGAAGAGGCTTTTACTCGACGCTGTTTGTTGGCACTCAGAGATCGGGCAAACACAGCCTGAGCGATGGTTGTCGCAGGGCTTCCCATTTGCAACGCATTGACCGCTGTCCATAACCCAGTCCCTTTTTGCTCCGCCACATCCAGAATCATATCCACCAGCGAATTACCCGTTCTTAGGTCTTGTTGCTTGAGTATGTCGGCACTGATTTCCATCAGATAGCTGTTGAGTACACCTTGGTTCCAAACCGTAAACACTTCACCAATTTCAGCAGCTGACATCTGCAAAACTTGGCGCATGTACTGATACGCTTCACAGATAATTTGCATATCGGCATATTCAATGCCGTTGTGCACCATCTTCACGTAATGCCCTGCACCAGCCGGACCTAAATATGCAGCACATGCCTCACCTGACTGATGAGAATCGATGGATAAACCCTGCGAATCGACCTTAGCGGCAATTGCAGTCCACATAGGCTCCACGTGCTTCCATGCAACAGGATCACCACTTGCCATTAATGATGGACCGTGTCGAGCACCTTGTTCACCACCAGAAACCGCAGTACTGAAGAATCGCAGACGACCAGAAAAAACTTCTTCTCTACGTTCAGAGTCGGTCCACAAACTGTTACCAGTATCAATAACAATGTCTTGCGCTTCTAAGCCATTTTGCAGCAGTTGCTCGATAACTTGATCAACGATTTCTCCGGCAGGAACCGATAAAGCAATCACTCTTGGTGTTGCCAAGCAAGAGAGCAGATCCTTAAGGCTCTGCGCTATTTTGAACTGTCCTTTGTTGGGATTTAAGGAAAGCGCCTTAGCTTCTTTATCTGCCCGTAAGCCGTGGCTTTGGCTTAAGTCAAAACCTACCACTGAAAATCCGTGGTCAAGCAGATTAAGCGCAAGACTTTTGCCCATTACGCCTAATCCAATCATTGCAATCTGATAACTCAAGCGCTTTCTCCTTTATTACGAAGCCCTTGAAGCGCCTGCTCTAGCACCTCTTCCATAGAGGATGAAACATCAACAAAAATGGCTTCGTCAGTTTCAGGCTCAATCAATGTATCAAACTGACTTTTCAACATCTTCTCACCATGGAAATAGTGATTTTCGCGCTGTGATAAGCGAGCCCAAATGGTGTCGAAGTCTCCCTGGAGATAGACAATAGCTAAGTCATCATTGTTGTTACGCAGAATGTCTCTGTATTCTGGCTTTAAAGCAGAGCAAGCGATCACCGCAGACTCATGTTTTAAAAACAGACTATTCAAACGTTGCAACCAACCTATACGGTCATCATCAGTAAGAGGAATCCCTTTCTTCATTTTTTCTACACTCTGCTCAGAGTGGTAGTCATCACCGTCATAAAACTTCAGGTTCAATGCATTGGCGATAGCGCTCCCTACTGAACTCTTACCGCAACCTGAAACGCCCATAACCAATATTTTTTTTGGGTTCATTGAACACATTTCCCTAGACTACTTACACCGTAGTCGCCTTACTAAATTCAATAAAATAAATTGCTTTATTTCCACCACATCGCGAGTTGTGGGAAAGCAATGACCAAACCCAGAACAAAAATTTGCATGAATATGAATGGCACCAGCGAACGGAAGATCTCCCCTAGGCTGATTTCTTTTGGCGCTACCGATTTCAAGTAGAACGCAGCGGGACCAAATGGCGGTGACAAGAAAGAAACCTGCATGTTCAAACAGAACACAACACCAAACCAAATTGGGTCAAAACCCAGGTTAGAGATGATTGGCACGAAAATTGGCATAGTTAATAATGCTACACCCACCCAGTCTAAGAACATCCCGAGAACTAGCAAAATTACCATCATAATCAGAAGAGTCGCAAATGCACCGCCACCAGAAAGTGTCAAAATGGTTTCTTCAACGAAATCAATACCACCCATTAGGTTGTAAACACCCACTAATGCGCTTGCACCGATACCAATCCAGATAATCATCCCACAGGTACGCATTGTTGCCATTGCGCTTTCTCGTAACATCTGCCAACTCATTTCCTTACGGATAATGGCACTGATCATGATACCTACAACACCTAATGCTGACGCTTCAGTAACAGAAGCAACGCCGGTATAGATACTGCCTAGGACAACAGCCACGGATAAAAGTGGGAAAAATAGCGCTTTGAAATAGCTTGGTTTTCCTTGCTCAGCAGCCAAGTCTTCATCGCTGAAATCTGGTGCGAGTGAGGGATTGATGTAACAGCGGATAAGCACATACGAGATATAACACGCCGCTAGTATGAATGCGGGTAAAAAAGCTGCTTTAAAGAGATCACCGATGGATACGCTAGCTGTCATACCGTAGATAATCAAAACGATGCTTGGGGGCAACATTGTTCCCAGTGCCCCACCCGCACACGTGGTACCAATCGCTAGTTTGCGGTCATAACCCAAACGCAGCATTTGTGGCAGTGCCAAAATGCCCAGCAGAACGGTTTCACCGCCAATAACGCCTGACATTGAAGCTAACAATACCGCAACTAACAGTGTTTGAACCGCTACACCACCACGAACTTTACGACCAACAGATTTCATCGCATCGAATAGGTCGCGAGCGATACCAGAGCGGTCCAACATGGCGGCCATTAATACGAACATCGGAATCGCTAAGAAAATGTAGTCCGATGCGAAGCTATACATACGGCTGGTGACCAAAGGAATCGCGTCAACACCAAACCAGCCTAGAGTAAATATAATAGCGACAAAACAGGTTACAAACGCAAGCTGCATACCGGTCAGCAATAAGCCGATCATCAGTACCAGCATGAGCAAACTGCCCCATTCAATACCAATAGAAGATAAATCAAACATCGTGTTTATTCCTTAAGGCTTGAATTTCTTGAATCATATGCAGGATAAACTGCACAACCAAAATAACTAAGGTGATAAAAATAACCGCTTTGAGAAGTGCTGGATAAGGCGGGTTGAACGCGGAGCCAGATGTTTCTAAGCGCATCTCGCCCCATGGTGTAAACCATGCACTTTCTACCGTGATATAAGAGGCATAAGCCATCATTAATGCGAACGCCAAGCCAACAATGTGGTGCACCATATTGAGATAATGCTTAGCGCGCTTGGAAACATGGTCATAGATCAGAACAACTCGGACATGTTTGTTCGAAGCCATTGCATACACACCACCAAAAACAAACAGACATCCACCGATAAACGCTGCCGTTTCATGTACCCACATCGTTGGCGAATCGAAAAGATAACGCATAACCACTTCGTAGAAAGAAATTACGACAGTAAAAAGAAACAGCAAGCTAAGGGTATTACCGATACGTATGATTGCTCTGTCTAGTGCATTCTTTGGCTGGTCATCAAGGTGTGATGTAGCCTCTAGCTTATTCTCGCTCATAACGAACTCTTTTTGTGAAATGAGAGGGCCAAAACACCCTCTCTAAATAAAGGAAATACTTCGTTTACAGTAGGTCGTTCTTTTCTAGGAACGTCGTCACTGATTGGTAAACCTTTTGTGCATTAGGTGAACGCTCAGCAAACACTTTCCATTGCTCACGAGCGATAGAACGGAATTTCTTACGCTCTTCATCAGACCAGTTGTGAATCGTGATGTTTGGATTCGCGTTCGCCTCTTTTACTGCCGCTTGGTCAGCAATTTTTAGCTGAGTTGTGATGTCGTAGGAGAAATCACGTACTGATGTCTTGAGGATTTGTTGCAAATCTTCAGGCATATTGTCCCATTTTTTCTGACTGATAGAGATATCGATCAACGGTAGAGAGTGGAAGCCAGGTTGAACTGGGTGAGTTGCAACATCGTTCATACCCGCTTTTTGGTTGGTAGAAAATACCGTGTAGTCCGCTGCATCGATAACGCCTTTGCTTAGACCTGTGAAAACTTCTGAACCCGGTAGGTTTACTGGCGTAGCACCAGCCGCTGCAAATACTTGCTGCACCAGACCTTCAGGAGCACGTAACTTCAGACCTTTCAGATCAGCAACGCTATCAAGCGGCTTTTTAGAGACGAGCGATTCAACACCTGTCGTTGATGCGCCAATGAATTTAACGCCATACGGCTTATAAAGCTCAGTTAGAAGCTCATTACCACCACCGTAGTTCATGTATTGAAGAAGTTGCGTTGTGTCAGACCAAGCACCAACCATGTTACCTAGTAGACCAAAGGCTGGATCTTGACCAGAGAAGAATTCTGTCGCAGTCACATGACCGTCGAGAATACCCATCTTAATCGAGCTAAGAGTTTCAGTGTGTTTGACCACTGCTCCCACTGGCAACAAGTCAATGTCGATACGTCCACCAGACATTTTTTCAACGTTATCAGCCCATACTTGCTGAATTTGGAAGTTACGGTCACCTGATGGATCAGAAGACTGAATTTTTAATTTGAAGTCGGCTGCCATAGCAGACATGGAAACCAAGCCTGTTACCGCAGTAGCGATCAGCGTTCTCGTCATAGCTTTCATTTATCTATCCTTATTTGCTTCACGTAAATACCGGATTATATTTTTATGTTACCGGTAACCTTAGATATCAATGTTACCGGTAACTGTTATTTAAAGTCTATGCGGACGATCACAGGATTTAAACAATAATTAACAAAGCCATCATTTTTGTGAGCGAGCTATTAACAGGTTCAACAACGAAACACGCTAACAATTGTGCTGAGGGTTAAATAAATGAAATTAATGGAATATCGCGACAGCAAAAAATTGACCTTGGTCAAGCCTCTATGAGGCAAAACGCCTAAACTCAGATAGAAAAGTGATTATGTATAATGTTCGGAGGCCGTATATGAATTGTACCTTTATTGTAAGTTTCGTTGGAAACGCAACACCCGCAACAATCAAATCTTTGGCCGCTGCGACAAATGAAAAAAGTGGTAAGTGGCTTATTAGTAAAGTTAACTTTATTGAAGACCAGGTTGCTGCAGTCATTAAAATTGAAATACCAAAAGAACACGCTGACGTGGTAAAAGAAGCCTTCTACGCAACACCAGATCTATTAGTAAAAATTGTGGATGTCGCTGAGCATGTCCAGTTAGAAGACAAGATTTACCAACTACGAATTGATTCAAATGACCGTTACGGTGTAGTCAATGAGATTACTCACGTGCTTGATGAACAAGAAGTACATATTCTTGATATGGATTGTCAACGCGTGTTTATCGCTGGCGGTGGTGGTGTGAGTTCAAGCTTGTTTACTGCTAACTTAGCCGTTCGTTTACCTGTTGAACGTCAATTGAATGATGTAGTGAGCGAACTGGAATCTTTAAGTGAAGATACTCGTGTAATTGTTGAGTCATGAGCTTATACCATATATGGACCCTCTCTTATTGCAAGAGACAATCATGATAATTTCTGATACTCAATTGCTCCCATATATTCGGCTTTGGGTATCAGATTACCCGCCTTGATGGATATCCGAACCTAGCTATCATATCATTCGTCGCGGCGTCCATGAGCCCTGGGTATAACCTGATTGGAACTAGGTGGTTATGAGCCTTCAATCATCATATTGTTTCTTTGGCAATTTGTTGAAAAGGTACCTCTGGTTATTCACTCATTGATTATTGTTAGACTGTTTGAATCTTGTAATCTTCTTGTCTACTGACCATAGCCCAAGCAATCCTTGCCATTTTGTTTGCAAGTGCGACACAAGCTTTGTTAAAACCGGCTCGTGCTTCCAAA
>NZ_JBKEBW010000008.1:0-30373 GCF_047973365.1 Vibrio sp.
ATATCCCACCCTCAATCACAGTATTGGTCTGACTAAGTATTGGGCTTTGCGCTATTTTGGACGCTTACCCACCAGTACCGCCGAAACAGATTACGGTTAGTTGTGTACATCTAACTTCCTATGGCTTCCTTCAGACCCCACCGTTAGCCCGTGACGCCCTTGCCATTCGGATTGTCTTCCCCTTAGTCAGGGTGACTCCACTTTCTTTCAAGTGGACGGGTTTGCCAGCTTTGCTGGGCAAACAAAAAGGCCCGCTTTCGCGGGCACCTTGTTTACCATCGAGGACGAGTCGATAGTTATTCTGTGATGTTTTTAAGTACTTCTTTGTACTTGTCGTTCTTAGCTTGTAAGTGTTCAAGTGCTGCTTTTGAATCACGGAAGTTAGGTACAAAGAACGCTTTTTCAAAGGTCTTTTGAATTTCGCCTTCAGCGTAAATTTCTTTCAGAGCTTGGTCGATATATTCGATTTGGTCTTTTGGCATCTTCTTGTTGTATAGGAAGAAGAACTCTTTATCAAAGGTGAAGTTGGTTGTAGCATCCATTGGGACTTGAACTTCTGGCTCTGCGTAAGAATAAATTTGCTCTTTAGATAAGCCGCCAAAACCGTTTTTGTTTACGTTGGCAATGGTGTCACGAGTTGAAGTCAACCAGACGAATTTCATTGCTTTTTGATCAGAGGCATCCAGACGAGTAAACTGTTCGTTTGCAGGTAGACTACCTTGGATCATGTTAGCCAAACCATCAAACAACAACTGGTTTTTGTCTGATTGGGAACCCGTGTTTACCGCAATAAAGTTTGACTCTTTACCTGGGTATTTCATTTTGATTGCGTTCTTAACCGCACTATAGCCAATTTCAGATACACCACCAGGTTGGATCGCTACGCGAACAGTTTCACCTTTGCCAACAGCATCAATAATATCATCCAGTGTGTTGTATGGAGACTTCTTCGGTACTAAGTATGCGTTGGCCGGGTTGATGGCAAAAGTTGGACCGATGATGAACTCATTAAAGATGTCATAGTAACCTTTAGTTCCATATAAATGACCAAGGTAAGATTGGTCATGGAAAATCATAATGGTGCTACCATTGCTCACGCGACGAATAGTTTGGAATGCAGCCGTTTCACCAACGGCATCAACTTTCACGTTTGCATCCAGTTTCTTCGCTAGTGCTTCAGAAACAATAGCGGCTGCTTGGTATGTGTCACCGCCGGTTGATTTAGAACCAATAACAACACGAACGTTACCAAAGTTTGGTTTGTCTGCACTCATTGCGACCATTGGCAGCGCCATTAGAGAAAGTGCGATTGCGTTCCTTACGAATTTTTTCATAAATTCCTCTCGTTTCACTTAATTTAAAAATGTGTAGGTATAGGTAGGGTCTATCGTTCTTAGAAACACAGACCCTTATTATTTTTAAGTCACTGGTGCTGGGTTAAATACTGCCAGCGCGTTATGCAGACCCCATTGATCTGAGTAAGTTTTCTTCTCACCACTCGCCACTGCGATAACGTAGTGGAAAATTTCCCAACCCATCTCTTCTAATGTGTTGTCACCCGTTGCAACAGTGCCTGCGTCAATGTCCATCAGATCATGCCAACGTCTAGCAAGCGGAGTTCGAGTTGCCACTTTAATGACCGGAACCGCTTCTAGTCCGTACGGAGTACCGCGACCAGTTGTAAACAATTGAACAGTAATGCCTGAAGATACTTGCTGAGTACCACACACGAAATCACTGGCTGGTGTCGCTGCGTAGATCAAACCTCTTTTCGTTGGACGTTGCCCAGGCGAAAGAACCTCTACGATTGCGCTGCTGCCTGATTTCGCAATAGATCCCAAAGCTTTCTCAACTACGTTTGCTAAGCCTCCCTTCTTATTCCCCGGAGATGGATTCTCTCTTCGGTCTGTTTGTCCTAGGCTTAGATAATGATCGTACCAAGCCATTTCATCCATTAGGCGTTGACCCACTTCTTTGCTTTCACAGCGAGGACCAAGCAGATATACCGCGTCGCGCACTTCCGTCACTTCTGAAAACATCACGGTGGCCCCGGCTCGCACAAATAGGTCAGCCGCAACACCAACCGCAGGGTTAGCTGTCACGCCAGAAAAAGCATCGCTACCACCACACTGGGTACCAACAACCAGCTCCGATACTGGGCACTCTTCGCGTTGGCGAGCATTCAGTTTAATCAGATGCTTCTCGGCAGTTTGCAAAATGCTACGAACCATAGATTGAAAACCGACATGATTGTCACTTTGCAGTGAAATAATGTCATCCGGATCAACGTTGATGCCTTTAACATCATCCGTTCCCTTAAGTAGCTTTTCTGGTTGCAGTTTTTCACAACCTAAACCCACCACCATCACTTCACCACCGAAATTCGGGTTCAATGCAAGGTTATGGATAGTACGAATCGGTACTACCGCTGCTGGCGCGTTAATCGCGACACCACAGCCATATAAATGGTTTAAACCAACCACTCCGTCCACATTCGGATATTTAGGTAACAAATCACGTTTAATAATATTGACGACGTAATCCACCACACCCGCGACACAATGCACGCTAGTTGTAATACCAAGCAGGTTCTTGGTACCCACACTGCCATCGGCATTGCGGTAACCTTTAAAGGTGTAACCAGTTAGTGGTGGCAACGGCTCAGGGACATTAGTGGCCAGTGGAATATCTGCCAATGGTGGCGCTTCAGGAATGTCGACGAGAAATTCGTTAATCCATCCGCCTCTGACTATGACGGTATTGGCATAACCAATCACTTCACCATAACGACGGATTTTGTCTCCTGGAGCAAAATCAACAAGAGCGACTTTATGACCTTCAGGAATATCTTCCTGCAATTGAAATTCGTCGTTAAACATTGTTCCTTTCGGTAAACCACCATCGTTAACAACGATGGCTACGTTATCGCTAGGATGTACTTTAATGTAACGAGGCAAGGTATTATTCATTTCACAAGCTTCTTTGAGTGATGTTCATGCCATAAAAATTAGTTCATCAAGCGATGAGTTACATCAGAAGTATTATCAAATTATTCTGTTTTTTATTTATCCAGTTTTGTTCAAAGTTACAAAGCCGGGGATGTAAGTCACAACCAAACGTTAAAAACTAGACCTTAGTCTAACTTCTTAAGTTGCAATTATTTTTTAAAAATTAAACTCATTTAATAGTTAACGATCTATATCACAATACATCGGGTTAGATTAACGAAAATAATGCATAGAATGACTCCTGACTAACAAGTTAATTTCCCACCACAAGAACAATAAAAAATTATCCATTTAAAAACAATGTGTTATTGATACATGCAAAATATGTATTTTATTGTGAATAATTACAAATACATAATTATCAAACAATGTTAGATATATTCACGTTTAGTTAACTTTATGTTTTATTCAAATAATTGTTTTTACTTTTGTTAGTATAGATCACAATCTAAGAACAATATAAGGTAAGTAAAAATTGAAGCAATCTAAGTTTTCCAGCTGTACATATTTACAAATAGTGGTGTTTGACAGCGATTGCGACGTTGCCCTGGAGAGAGTAGATGAAAAAGAAAGTCATTGTGTATAAGAGTATTCCAGAAAAAGAACTCAACCGTCTGAATGAACACTTTGATGTCACTGTATTTAATGAACTTAATGATACTAACCGCGTAGAATTCAACACAGCATTAACAACAGCGCACGGCATCATTGGCTCAAGTGTCATGATGCCCAATGAGTTGCTCGACACCGCGCCACATCTGCAAGCGGTCTCGACCATTTCTGTGGGTATTGATCAGTTCGGGTTTGACTATCTTTCACAACGCAAAATTGCCCTAATGCATACGCCGGGTGTATTAAATGAAACCGTGGCAGACACTGTCATTCTTCTTGCTTTAGGAACGGCCCGCAGAGCAGTCGAAGTTTCAAATATGGTAAGAAGAGGTCGCTGGGACAGAAATCTTCCGGCCGAATACTTCGGTGTTGATCTTCACCATAAGAAGATGGGTATCGTCGGTATGGGTCGCATCGGTTACGCCGTCGCGAAACGTGCTCATATGGGATTTGGCATGTCTATCTGCTATTACAACCGTTCTGCGAACTTAGAAGCAGAGCGTGATTTTGCCGCACAACGGCTAGAACTTAATGAACTACTTTCAACTTGCGATTTCGTTGTGGTACTGGTTCCACTCAGCGCTGCCACAGAAAAAATGTTTGGCAAAGAACAATTTGAACGGATGAAATCCAGCGCCATATTTGTCAACGCTGCACGTGGCAAAGTGGTTGATGAACATGCATTAATCGCAGCATTGAAAAACAAAACCATTCGCGCTGCTGGTTTGGATGTGTTTGAAGTTGAGCCTCTGCCTGCATCATCACCTCTTAATCAACTGGATAACGCATTCTTGTTACCGCACATAGGTTCAGCAACCACAGAAACGCGTTACAACATGGTGCAATGTGCCGTTAACAATCTGATTGCCGCACTCAATGGCGATTATAGCCAAAACTGTGCGAACCGAGCTGAAATAGAGAACTAATTCATCGATTTGCACAAAAATATCAATAGTAGGCTACGATTAGATTAGCCGTAGCCTACTAACACAACACCATAATGAAAATACAATAAATCACCATTATGTAGGGATGTCTATGATCCAGTATTACCGTAATAAAAGTCTGAAGTTTCAGTTACAGGCTGTGATGACGTTATGTTTAGTCATTGCTTTTGCCAGCATTGCCGTGTTGGTCTATCGCAACGCTTCGCAAGCGCTGCTATCTACCACACTAAAAGAGCAGCAATCCAGAATAGAAGCTATGGGCAAGACCATTGCAGGTCAATACCAGTGCTTATCTGAATACCGCCAAAATTTTAGAATCAACTTTTCAAAAAGGGTATTTAGAGGGACTCTATGTTGAAGACTATGAGGTTGCCTATAATGGCTATCAGGTGCGCGACATTACCATCTGGGGCGAGAGCCTGCTCAATGATGTGCGCAAACCTGATGCGTTTACTGAAGCGACTGGCGCTGTCGCGACTATTTTTGCTCCTGCAGGGAATGACTGGATCCGGGTCTCCACCTCGTTGCGTAACGCGGATGGGCAACGTGAAATAGGCTCATTGTTAGGCACTAGCCACCCTGCCTACAATAAGATTATGAATGGTGAGTCTTTTTATAATTCAGTCACTTTATATGGTACTGAATACATCGCCTACTATGCTCCGATTATCAATGATGACGGCAAAGTGATTGCCATCTCGAGTATCGCCCTGTCGGTTTCCGATGTAACCCAATCCATCTTTGAATCACTGCAGTCTGTTACTTGGGGTGACACCGGCTATACCATCATTGTTGATAACGATAAGACCAATTTGGGTCACTATTTGCTGCATCCCAAATTTAAACCATCTGATCCTTCGATTCTGGAAGTGGCCGATTACAACGGCAACAAACCTTTTGGCGCGATATTTCAGCAACAAAGCGGCACCTTGATCTACCCTTATGAATTTAATGGTACCGTTGGTGAAAAGTATATCGTCTATACCACGATTCCCGGTTGGGAGTGGAAACTGATGGGCGGTACTTTTATCCATGAGGTAACCAAAGAAAGCGATGAGCTGCTTAAGTTAATCGCGATGATTTCACTGATTGTCGGTGCCCTGACTTTTGTCGTAATGAGTGTGTTTATCAGCCGCAGCACCAAACCGTTAACCACCCTAAGCGGTTATATGGAACGTTTAGGTGAAGGCGAAGTCAGTATTCAGGTCGCTACCGGTGAGCAGAATTCTCAAAACGAGGTGATCAGACTCACCAATAATGTCAGCGGCATGGCGCTACGCCTAAATTCGTTGGTTGGTGATATTCGCGCCACCAGTGAACAAGTCGAAGATCAGTCAAACAGTGTGTTAAATGATGCGCAAAGCAACTTGCGTCAGTCTGATGCGCAGCAGCAACAAGCTGAGCAAGTTATCACTGCTATTGAAGAGATGGCAACATCGGCGAAATCCGTCGCACAGCAAGTTGAAGCGATCGCTGAGAACGTTCGTCAAGCCGATGAAAGCACTCAAACAGGTTTGAACAAAGTAGAGGAAGTTTGCTTGGACGTGGCGCAGCTTAACGATCAACTCGGTCAATCAGCGAAAGCCATTGAACAGGTAAACAACGACAGCAATAGTATTCAAAGCGTGACCAAAATGATTGATGATATTGCCGAACAGACTAATTTGTTGGCGCTTAACGCTGCAATCGAAGCCGCTCGAGCAGGTGAACAAGGTCGTGGTTTTGCCGTCGTTGCCGATGAAGTGCGAACCCTTGCGGCTCGGACACAAATGTCGGTTAAAGATGTGGTTCAAATTATTAACCAATTAAGGAGTTCGACAGGCAATGCGGTCTCTTTGATGCATCAAAGCCAGCAAAACGCCACCAAGGTACTCGATAAAGCGCAAGAAGCAGGTTCGTCGCTTGAATCCATTACTGAACAAGTACGTGGGATAGCAGGACAAGCTGAGGCGATTGCCACAACCGCAGAACAGCAAGCACAGGTTTCGCAAGAAGTGGCGACAAGTGCTTCTGAAATTTCCGATCTCACTATTCGTAGCCGTGAAACAAGCGCGCAAACGTCAGATAGTGCGCAACAATTAGCGGAGCTATCAAAACACCTTAAGCAGCAGGTAGATTTCTTCCATTAATTTAAGCTGTTGCTTTGATGAGCACCCAGCAAAAGAGCTGCCAATGCGGCTCTTTGTTTTTTTGCTTTATCGTATTCCTATTCGCCCTTCGTAAGCGTTGCTCGGCGCTGGAAATTCTCGATTGAGAAGCTCTAGATCACTGGCGGCTAAACGGATATTTGCAGCGTCCAAATTCTCTTTTACTCGGGAAATCGTGCTAGATTTAGGAATAGCAATAACTCCAGGTTGATGAAGCAACCAAGCTAATGCTATTTGAGCTGGTGTGGCATTATGTTTGTCTGCAATCGTCTGCAGTGCCGGTTCGAACAGCAAAGAGCCTTGATCTAATGGACAGTATGCCATCATAGACATTCCTTTTTGATCACAAAACGGTTTGACCGCCCACTCAGGCTCTCTACACGCTAAGTTATAAAGCACTTGGTTTGTTGCACAAAGCCCTTGAGAATCAGCAGCGCAAAAGTCTTTTAAATCATCAATATCAAGATTGCTGACACCATAATCTCGGATCTTGCCCTGCTCTTTTAATAAATAGAGCGCTTCCAGTGTCTCTGCAAAAGGTACAGAACCCATCCAGTGAAGAAGATACATATCTAAATAATCGGTATTCAGTCGATGTAAACTTCTCTCACACGCCGTGACCACACCCTTGCGTGAAGCGTTGTGCGGATAAAACTTACTCACGATATAAAGCTGGTCGCGGAAGCCTTTCATCGCTTCACCCGCAATGCTTTCGGCTTCACCTTCTCCGTACATTTCAGCGCAGTCAATCAAGCGCGCACCATACTCAATACCAAAGCGCAACGCTGCCACTTCCTGCTTACGAGTTCTCTGGTTTTCACCCATATACCAAGTGCCCAAGCCTAAGCGAGGCATAGGATTGTTACTTGGTAAAATAAAATCTTCCATTTTCATTCCTTACAACTGACAAGAGCAAACTTTCCATACCTACAGAATAGCGGTGAAAGTGCGATAGGTGTTGCCAGAATCACACATCTTTGAACTGGAATGGGCGATTTGTAGCAATGAACAATATTTGTAGCAATGAACCATAAACGCTATGAGTTAGACAATAAAATTATAGAAAAATAAATGATAATAGTTTGCATGTGCATTTATCTTGACAATATAATCAGCGCCAACCACCATACAAGCGGCATAAATAACGATCTTTTAAACAAGGACAATAAAAGGTTTCATTACATGATTCAAAAACTGTTTAGCCTCTCTACTTTGCTGTTTGCTTTTTACAGCTTTGCTCAAACTACTACCGTTACAGACGTACTTGACCGCGAAGTAACTTTCGATGCGCCAGCGAAGCGCGTTATTGTTGGTTTCTACCCAGAAGATTACATGGCAATTGGTACTGAAGCTGCGTATGACAACGTTGTTGGCATGTCGAAATACATCTGGCAAGCACGTCCCGCAAACTGGGAAATGAACGTCAAACACCGCCCTTCACTCGACGAGATTCCGGGTATTGGTCGTGTAGATACCAATACGTTTTCAGTAGAGAAAGTGATCAGCCTAAGACCAGACCTTATCATGCTGGCTGACTGGCAATACAAAGGCTTAGGTAGTGATATCCAGCGTCTTGAAAACGCTGGTATTCCCATTATTGTGGTGGACTACAACGCTCAAACTCTAGACCGTCATATCAAGAGTACCGAGCTTATCGGTGTGATCACAGGACAACAAGAGCGCGCGGCTAAAATCGCCAACGAATATAAGCAGAACATTGAGATGATCACTGCTCGTTTGGAGAAAGCAAACCTTGCCCAACCTAAAGTCTATACTGAGTACGGTGCGTCTGGCATCAACGAAATTGGCTACACATTCGGTAAGAACATGTGGGGAGCTATCGCTACTGTGGCTGGCGGTAACAACATTTCAGCACCATATGTTGAATGGTGGGGCAAACTAAACCCAGAGCAAATCATTGCCGCGAACCCAGATGTTATCGTCATTACTGGTTACGAAACGGGTACAGGCGGTGATTCAATGGTAATGGGTCAAGGTGTGCAAGAATCTGTAGCGAAAGAGCGTTTAGCAGGCTTTAAGAAGCGTACTGGCTGGTCTTCAATTACAGCAGTGAAAAACAACCGTATGTACGCGGCTTACCACGGCGCATGCCGCACCATTCTTGATGGTGCAATGATTCAGTTCTACGCAAAAGCAATGTACCCAGAATTGTTCGCCGATTTAGATCCAAACCAAGCGTATTTGAACTTCTACAAGAACTACCTACCAGTGGTACCTAAAGGTACGTTCGTTACTGAGCTGTAATAGAAGGCAGAGATTAAAAAGCCAGTACCTCACGTACTGGCTTTTACTGTTAATTAGCAGCGTTAGTTAAATAAGGGGGCATCTGGCAAGCAATAATATCTTCGCCTTCATGTTCAATTTTTGTCACCAACTCTCCACTAATTAATTTTGTAATTGGTTTTTCATTATTCCTTGCAATCCGTATTGCTCGGACTTTAACTGTTCCGCCGAGAGGACTGACAATTCCAACTAATGTTTCCCTTCTGGTATACTCTGAAAAACTAACAAAAATAATAACTAACAACAGAAGAATGACAGAAAGGCACAAGTAAACATTTTGATTAAATGAGACTTTAAGTAAAATGCGCCCCTCACCGTCCATTTTTTGAGATTCAAAGTAACCCGTTCGATATAGATTTTTTTTATCTTTTATCATTTAACTCACTAAGTATTAAGGAACAAAACCTAATTTGTCTTGTTCTGTGCGTATAGCCCCATACTGCCGCGTGATAGCTACAAATCTTTCCATTTTTTTATATTTTTTGACACCCTCTGATAAAAGTAGAAAAAAGACAATATGATTGAACATACAAGCGGATAGAAAAATAACTCATACAAATAATAATCATTAGAATTAATGAGAGAAAAAACATAAAAAATAAATAACCATGCAGGATATAGCTTTACCACATTACACATAAAACCATCATACTGGAAAGGTTTAATCTTTAAACCAAACTTATTTAACACCTCCACATAAACAACAACTTTAATTCCTTTAGATTTGAGTTCATTTTTAGCATTTTCATATTTAACATCAAAATTATTACTCATATTTCCTCCTATTGAAAATGAGGTGTTAAAATTTAACACCTCTCAAGCGAAATTAATAACCACCTCTACCATTAAAACAACCACCAGAATATGACCCCATATTGGCTCCAACAAGCCCACCTAAAGGTCCTCAAGTCATATAACCACCGATAGCACCGGCAAGAGTACTACCTACACAGTTAGGGCTCAGAGGGCCATAACCAGGACGATTATAAGTGCCTTTTGATGCAGGATATCCACTAGAACGCTGGCTTGAAGATCCACCGCATCCACCATCACCACCGCCATCAACCAATAAGACTTCATTTTCAGTTAAGTTATACATAACAACTTCCTTTTATTAATACAGTAAAAGAGTATGGCGCTCTTTGGCAAATAAAATTAAAACATCAGATTTCCATATAATAAAAAATTAAACCATTAACAAAAAAACAACCAGAACCAACTTTAATATAACTAAACATGCGGATTGAATGTTACTCACTACCTTTTGTAACATTTACAATAAATTTAAAGAAAACATTTATCCCTATAATTAGAAAAACCAAAATTACTATTGAAAGAAATCCTCTTACTCCTGATGGAAAAGATACACCTAATACATAATAGAGAAGAAATGTCCCTATAAGGGAAGAAAAAAAGCAATTATCATAGAGCCTCCTTTTTAGCCTCAGTTACCTGAGGCTAAACGCCAAATCAATTTAATAGACCAACACAAGCGAAAACTTATAATTAACGGCAGTACTATCTAAACAATAGAGGCTAAATGACTACAATTACCCTTAACACAGAGTAGTAGATAACTCATCGGTTTGAACACCTATACCAAGTAACCATCAATTTCTCATTCATGTATAACATTACTTTCACCTGACATCACATATTTTCATTAATGACAGATTCTACGTATTTTTTTCTTTTTAGCGTTTTAACAACTGCAACTAGACCAAACATCAACATGAAAGTAGATAAGTAAAAAATGAATGTACCGGCTGGTTTTATGAAAATAAACAACGAAGAAAGAAAAATAGAAATATAGTGAGGATATAGTTCCGGCTTGCATTTATAACCAGAAGAATATTTCTCTACCATCACTCGTCCCCACATAGTCTTATGAAAAATGAAATATTTTCCATTCCTATATAAAACCCCGTCTTTTTTAAAAATATCTTCAATATTTATCATTTCATTTCCTCAACTATTAGTTAATAGTCCGCACTAACGCGGACTACCATCCTCTCTATAGACCTCTACCACCAGCCATACCTGCAAACCCCTGAGCTAATCCGATTGCCGAAGATACACATGCAGCCGCTCCAAATCCCGTAGAAAAGCTAGCTGGATTACAGGTACCTACAACTCCAATTACACTACCGCTGATCCCTAGTAAATTTTGTTTTTGTTCAAGTGTCGACCTTCTAGCTTGGTCTATCATTGCAATTCTTGAAACCGGATATCCATTAGAAGAGCGTCCCGAAGATCTACCTCTACCACCATCACCACCGCCATCAACCAATAAAACTTCATCTTCAGTTAAGTTATACATAACAATTTCCTTTTATTAATGCAGTAAAAAAGTACTGCGCTCATACGTAATTAACCCAAACTCTAACGGGTCAACCATATTTTCTTTTTTCCTGACAATTCATCAATATAACCAAATAGGTTCGGAAGCCAGGTGATACATTCAAGTAGTATTTTGAAAACCGGGGCTTTAAACATTTGAGTTAAAGAAATATCATTCTTTAAGTCGTAATCATTGATATATGACAATACTAAATAAAAATAAATAACGAAATTGAGTGATGCTAATACAATTGGGATCCATATATTAAATACAACTAACACTGTTAACAGAATAAACGTTGATGGAAATATATATTGAGTAGCCGTAACAAAAAACCACGGTGTTGAGCATAAGCCAGCAAACCAATGTGTTTTCCATGCGATTTTATAAGCCTCGACACGCCCCCTGGCCCACCTTCTTCTTTGTTTAAATAGACTTTTCGTATCTAACGGACATTGCGTTTTAGCTTTTGCCTTAGGTGCGTAACCTGTTTTGTATTGATTAGAGATAGCTTTCCAGCACCATGCAATATCTTCAACTAACCATTCACTCCAACCTCCTAACTCTTTCACAACTGATGCTCGATGAGCAACGAAAGCGCCAGCCATTACGGGAACAAAACCTAATTTGTCTTGTGCTGTGCGTATAGCCCCATAAAAACTAATGTGCTCGTAATGCTGCAATAGCCCAACAAAACTACTTTTATAATTAGAAGGCGTAATGTAGCCACATACTGCCGCGTATTTGTCATGCGACCACAATTTTTGGACGAGTTCTATTATTCCGTTTGGCTGTATAAAGGTATCACTGTCCACTACGATGTAGACTTCACCAGTGGCGATCCCAAGTTGTAATGCATGATCTAATGCATAACCTTTCCTACCCTGATTAATTGTTCGTTTTACGATTTCGTATTGATACTTATGCGGTACACTTATCCAACCTTCAATGTCTTCTAACGTTGAGTTAGTCGAACCGTCATCTATTAATAAAACCTGTATTTCGTTTGGATAATCTTGGCTTTCAATGCAGCTTATGACTCGCCGCAACACGTCTGGATTTTCGTTATAAAATGGAACAAATACTGTAACATTAGGTAATTGACCTAAATATTCACTGTCTTTCTTCAATTTATATACAACAAGTAATACTATCGTTGTTATTAAGGAAATAGCGGCTGATACAATTAAAACCAATTCTATTAGTTTAATCATTGAGGACTCCCTCATACATAACTATTGATCAACGAAGATATTGAATCATTTGAATAATCACCTTTTAACCCTCGTTCATTACTCAAAATATCAAATGATGAATATTTTCTATTTCTCAGTAAAAAATTCACATTACTGATTTCTAATCCTTCGAACTTAGCCAAATGGATAACTTCGTTTAAGAAGTTAATTTTTTTAAATTCATGAATTGAATCTCGAGGTTTTCGTAATAATTTATTTTTTATTTTCCCAGCAACTACCAAAGTTTTGTTATCTATTCTCTTTACCCTAAGCTCATTGAGAAATGATATATTTTCCTGCTTATCAAGTTCTACATAAAAATATTCAAGCAGATTATCAATGTCTGTAATCGATAGTTTGTCACCATATGAAGAATAATGACTTAGTGTAGAAGCTAAGTTTCTTAACCATTCCTTTACTAACTATTGAAGACAATAATTCACTAAATGCACCCAACTCTTGCTGCAATTCTTGTTTTGACTTACCACAAGGTTCTCGATGAGTAAACTTTGAATTAATTTCGCTATTAGTCATTTCAAATTTCATATATCCACACGATACTAACTAAAAAACACCCTGTAATAATAAATACAATCAAATTTGATCATATAATAGACAAAAAATATTTATTTCCGAAGTACTTCAATTATTTGCAATATATGACAAGAAATAAAAATCAGAATTTAACAGCAGATCAATTACTTAACTTAACTTTGTTGTATAAATACAACATTGACATTAAATAGTTCTAGAAATGTGTTTGAGTCGATTGATTTTTATATAAAACTTAAAAAGTAAGTCTAAAGTACTAGATGTACAAACATAATAAAAACCTAATTCAATGATATTATAACATTTAAGATTTAGATGATTTCAGTTCCATTTAAAATTAATTTTACTGTCTTAGATATCAAATATGATTTTCACTATATAAAATAGGCCAGAAAATTTTTACTCTGACCTATATATTAGATATGATAAATAACCTTAAGCCGCACTCGGACGACGCGTACGAACAAATGGCGTTCCACTTTCATCGGTAAGAACGTCAGCTTCCACATGATAAAGCTCATGGATCAGTTCGCTAGTTAACAGCGCTTGCGGGCTACCAAACGCTCTCAACTCACCCTGGTTTAATATCAGAAGATTATCGGCATATTGAGCTGCCAAGTTAAGATCATGCAGTACCATTAATGTGGTGTAGTTTTGCTGCTTGGTTTGTGTGACCAGATGGTTGAGCAAGACATGTTGATAGTGTAAATCCAATGCGCTGACAGGTTCATCCAGCATCAGAATTTCAGGGCTGCGCATCAATGCTTGTGCGAACAGAATCATCTGGCACTGACCACCGCTCAATGTTCTCACATCTCGATTAGCAAGGTGTTCTAAGCCGATACTCTGTAAAATGCTTAACGCCTCTTGCAACATTTTGGTTTCAATACGCATGCTAAGAGCATCCAGTCTGCCCAGCAGAACGACTTCGATGACCGTCATGTTCACATCAAGGTGAATATCTTGCGGCATATAACCAAACTTCGAACGCCAAGCAGCAAGAGACTTTTTACAAAGAATGTCTTTACCGTACTGAATTTCGCCACTTTCGGTTTTGATATCACCAAATAAGGTTTTCAGTAGTGTACTTTTACCAGTTCCGTTCGGGCCTAGAATAACGTTGACCTGCCCCGGCTTAAGCTGAAAACTGATATCTTTTGCTAAAACTAACTCACCTAACCGTACGTTAAGTTTGTTTACTTCCAACATAGGGATTACTTCAAGCATCTTATCTTCTCCTTGCGATGATGAGCCAGAAGAAGAAAGGCACACCGATAATGGCTGTCACAATACCAATTGGGAACAGAGCGCCCGGTACAATCACTTTTGATAACACCGATGCAGTAGAAAGCAAAAATGCCCCGATAAGGAAAGAAAGCGGAAGGAAGAAACGCTGATCTTCACCCACCAATATCTTGGCGATATTGGGTGAAACGATACCGATAAAACCGATGATGCCGACAAAACTGGTGACTGTTGCCGTCATCACAGCAACAATCAGCAAGGTTTTTAAGCGCAGCTTGACGATGTTCACACCAAGGCTTTTCGCTCGCTCTTCACCAAATTTTAAAGCGGTCAGTTTCCATGAGTCTTGCAGTAGCAACAACAAGCTCGCCATCACTACTGCTGCGGTAATCGCTAAATTTGTCCACGTCGCTTTTGAAAGACTACCGAATAGCCAGAACAGGATCTGTTGGCTCAATTCAGGTGACGAAATGAACTGCACAAGTGATAGCAAAGATTGGAATAGAAACAGCAGCGCGATACCGGCAAGAATCAATTGCCCTGAACCGATATGACGAACTGACGCCAGTGCAAAAAGAAAACACGCCGACAACATACAAAAGACAAACGCGCCAATAGGTACCGCTAAGTTGCTATCAATACCCAGAGAGCCAGTGTAAAGCATTACTGCCGCGCCAAAACCCGCCGCGGCAGCCATACCTAATGTGTAAGGGCTTGCCATGGAGTTATTCAGCAAGGTTTGCATTTCTGCTCCGCCCATTCCCAACGAGCCACCTACAAAAATCGCCATCAGAGCAATCGGCAAGCGTAAGTTACTGACGATGACTTGCGTTGAATCATCCACCTGGAATGACAGACCTGCGCACTGAAGCAGAGCGTAAATCACTGAGCTGGCATCAATCATTGAAGGGCCGGTCATAATATCAAGAACAAAAGAAGCTGCGAGTAATGCGCCAAAACTGGTTAATATCATTCCGCGACGTTTTTCGCTTTTTCGCTGCGCCTCAACGGCCTGCTGTAATACATCCGATAGCATCTTAATCTTAACTCACTAAATTTATAGATATTGCTTATTTTCCAGACCTTATTTTCTATAGCTTCCAGCCTTAGATACACCACAAGGTTCGGTTAAATTTTTAGGGTCAGATGTTAACATTATGCAAATGATAATTGCTAGTATTTATAGTTTTATTTGCAAGCAAAAAAAACGGCTCCAAAGTCTATTTTCATAGGTCTTTAGAGCCGTTACAGAACTATACAGAAATTAACGTTAGAACATCACCTCAAATGTTAGTCTCGTGCATATCACTGTTCTTTCAGCAAATTGCAATTAGCGCTTAATCACGCACTAAACAAGGACGTTTAGGGTCGAATTTCCAATCTTTAATCAGGTATTGCATACCAATAGAGTCATCACGCGCACCGAGACAGTTGTCCATATAAAGCTTGTGCGCTTCTGCCACTTTTTCCATATCCAATTCAACACCCAGACCCGGTTTATTTGGCACTTGCACTTTACCGTCTACGATTTGGAAAGGCTCTTTAGTTAAACGTTGGTTGCCTTCTTGCCAAATCCAGTGTGTATCAATGGCAGTAATATTGCCAGGAGCCGCTGCCGCTACGTGGGTAAACATCGCAAGCGAGATATCAAAGTGGTTGTTTGAGTGTGAACCCCAAGTGTAACCAAACTCATGACACATTTGAGCAACGCGCACTGAACCTTCCATTGTCCAGAAATGCGGGTCAGCCAGTGGGATATCGACGGATTGTAGACTTAGAGAATGCCCCATTTGACGCCAATCTGTTGCCACCATATTGGTTGCTGTTGGTAGACCTGTACGACGTTTGAATTCCGCCAATACTTCGCGACCAGACATGCCATTTTCTTCGCCACATGGGTCTTCAGCATAAGCTAACGTGTCTTTAAGCTCTAGACCAATACGAATCGCTTCATCTAAAGACCATGCACCGTTAGGGTCAAGAGTGACACGCGCTTCAGGGAATGCAGCTTTGATTGCTTTTACTGCCAATGCTTCTTCATCCGCAGAAAGAACACCGCCTTTCAGTTTGAAATCGTGGAAACCGTATTTCGCATGAGAAGCTTTGGCTAGGTTAGCAACCGTTTCTGGTGTCATCGCTTTTTGGTGACGAACACGATACCACTCACACTCGTCTTCATCTTGGTTTTGGTATGGCAGATCGGTTACGTCTTTATCGCCGATAAAGAACAAGTAGCCGAGCATTTCAACGAAATCACGTTGCTGACCATCACCCAATAGCGACGCCACATTCACACCAAGATGTTTACCAAGAAGATCCAATAGTGCAGCTTCGATAGCCGTAACCACATGAATGGTGGTACGTAGATCGAACGTTTGTTTACCACGACCACCAGAGTCGCGGTCATTAAATTGTTTTGATACTGCGGTCTTAATGTTTTTGTATTCAGCGATACCTTTACCAACGATCAGTGGAATTGCATCTTCTAAAGTTTGACGAATTTTCTCGCCTCCCGGAACTTCACCCACACCTTGGTTGCCCGACTCATCAGTAATGATAATGATGTTACGAGTGAAGAAAGGCGCGTGCGCACCGCTTAGGTTTAGCAACATACTATCGCGACCAGCGACAGGAATAACTTTAACTTCGGTAACTTTTGGAGATGTCATGTCTTATACCTTTATGGTTAGGGCTCATGAGTGAGCAATAACTCAGGTCGCCTTAGCAACCTACCATGAATTCTTAGCTTACAAGCCTTGTTTCTAATCGTTTCACATTGCTTGTTTAGGTTTAGCACTTCTTTACGCAAAAAGTGGATTAAGTAAAAACTTATCTGTTCGTTATCACTTATTTTTTGCTATCACCTAAATGTTAGCGCAAACATTTATAACTTTTTACCAAACATAAAACTATGTCATCCGGTTAAAATTGCCCCAACGATCACAATTAGTATTGTTTAAATCTAATAAATTGTTACACACATCTAATTTTGCAACGCATAATTCGTACATTTTGTTTATCGCTAACATTTTTAATGGTAATCATAGAATGGCTACGTTGGTCTTAAGGTAACTGTGATAAAATCTTCGCCAATGTGTTTAGAATGCCACCTTGTTTAGAATACTGGCTTCTTCTATCACCACTGGCTAACAGGAATAAATCTTTGAAAGCGAATAAATCCAAATCCCCTACATTAGAAGACGTCGCTCGCGTTGCAGGGTTGTCGGCCATGACAGTTAGCCGAGCTTTAAACAATCCATCGGTTGTTAAAGAAGGCACGCTTAACAAAGTGAAATCTGCAGTTGAAAGTACCGGCTACATTCCTAACAAAGCTGCAGGGGCTTTAGCTTCGAGTAAAAGTGGTTTAATTGGCGTCGTCGTCCCGCAAATTAACAACAGCATGTTCGTGGAAACCGTAGAAGCGCTACGGGGATGTTTAGCACAGCGTGGCTATCACGTTCTGCTTAGCGTTTCGGATTACAGTGCGGCAAGCGAAGTCGATATTGTTTCGTCACTGATGTCCCATCGACCTGATGGCATTGTCTTGACAGGAGTTCACCACGATAACCGGTTGAAAAAAATTGTACTTAATTCCTCAGTTCCGGTAGTTGAGATATGGGATTCAACTCCAACCCCTATCGATATGTTAGTAGGCTTATCACATGACAAGATTGGTGAAGCCATTGGCCACGAGATCGTGAAGAAAAGCCCCAAGCATGTCGGTCTTATTTGGGCTGAAGATTCACGCGCTCAGAAACGCCTGCAGGAAATAATTAAAGTTTTAAAGCAAAACGATATTAACCATACGGTAACGGAGGTTCCTAGCCCGGCTAAAATTCAATCTGGACGTACCGGAATGCAGCACTTGTTAGCAGCAGAGCAGCCGTTCGATGTTGTCGCCTGCTCTTCTGACACTCTTGCACAAGGTTGTATCGCTGAAGCTCATAAACAAAACATCAAGGTTCCGGGCGACTTTTCTGTGATTGGATTTGGTGATTTGGATGTGGCGGAATACAACGTACCTTCAATCACAACGGTCAACATTGACCGAGTGGGAATGGGGCAACGAGCTGCCAACATGCTCGCTGACAGAATAGAAGGCAAACAGTCTGAAAATCCGATAGTCAATCTAGAGTTTACCTTTAAATACAGAGAGTCGTTTTAACGACTCTCTGTACAGCAAAATCAAAGAAGTTTTTTCGCCGTATGAACATCGATAATAAGGATATCGAGATAGCCCCCTGTCAGTGCGCCTTTGATTGCCGCTAACTTATCCATACCACCGGCTAAAGCAACCACTCTTGGGCAACGTTTTACCGAATCGAGATCCATACCTATCACAGGGTCTTCATCTGAGCCAAGAACAGGCTTGCCGTTTTCGTCAAAGTAATGAAGGCAGATGTCCCCAACGGCACCACGTGCAGCAAGATCTTCTACCATGTCATCTTTGTAGTAGTTGCCCGATGATTTCAACAAGTGTGACGGCTCGAGCATACCAATACCTACAAGAGCAAAATCCACTTTATCGAACATATTCACAACAGAGCTTACTTCGTCTGTTTTTATCAGCATTTGCTTGTAATCTACAGTTCGTTCAATGCTTTGAGAAGGCAAAAGGTAAGCTTTGCAATTTAACATTCCGGCCAGTGAGTGAGTCAGCATCGATGCTTGAGCATTACCATTAACCCCCACTCCTCCCAAGAGCTGTACAACACCTTTCGCTTTGATACTTAACGGATGAGACTGTTCCACCATTTCACGAATCGTACCACTCCAAGCGGATACGCCAACTAATGAATTGGCAGGTAACGAGGTTTGCATATAGTGAGCAGCGGCAGAGCCAATAGCACGTTTAATTTCATCTTCACTTGCGCTTTCCGCCACATCAACGATGATGGCCTGCACTAATGAGTATTTCTTTTCTAGCTCAGATTCAACATTTAAATAAACATTAGAAGGTTGCACGACAGTGATCTTAACGATACCTTCTTTAGTACAGCGAGATAATGCCCTTGAAACAAAAGACTGTGAAAGATCAAGCTCTTTAGCGATATCAGACTGCTTTTTATTCTCGTTGTAATAAAGTGTCGCAATTTTCACTAATAGGCGCTGTTCATCCCTCTTTAACATCCGATATCCTCTGAAATAAAGTACTCACGTGATCCACTTTGGCATTGTACCAATTACCTTAATTTCCTGATCAACTAGACATTGAGTACCGATAAGCAAACCCTCCGAGCCATGGATGGCTCGGCGGAGCCCCAAGGATGGGTTTATGCGTGTTTGCGTTCGGTGCTCATTGTCTAATGACTGAACAGTTTAATGGTGCAATTGGCATTATATTCATTTTCGAATAAAAATTCACACTATGCTTTGTTGATACAAGAAAAAAGACCAACTTGCGATGCAAGTTGGCCAAGTTCACTAACCCCCAGCGGGTTAACTCGTTTCGATACATATAGGCTGAATTGGCTATTCAACTCAAAGCTGCTTTCAGCAAGACAACACTGATTAGCAGCTTACTAGTCAAAAGTTCAGCCTAAAAATCAACAACATTGCTCAGGTTTGTCAACTAGACTCAAAGTCAAATCACCGAGTTTATTAACTTGGAAGCCATTTGCTTTGTATTCGTCGTAGTCAAACGCATCCATCTCATCAACGGCAATTTTGTGATACTCATAGAAATCTGGCCACCACTCATGGTCATCACCAAATTTTGTGCTTAAGAAGGCGTCAACCGCTGCTTTACCCATTTCTGGAGCAACATACCATGCACCCAGTGATAGCACATTCACATCGTTACCAATCACACAGCGACGAGCTGCTGGGACGCTTTCAACCACACCACAGCGAACACCTGGACACTTCGCCGCAGCCAGATGTACACCCATACCGGTACCACAGAAAATAATGGCACGCTCAAACTCTTTCTCCGTGATCATTGAGCCTGCGCGTAAACCAATTCGGTGGAACATTTCTACGTTTGGATCATCAGGGTCTTTGACACCAATATCCGTCACTTCCCAACCTTTGCTTTCGAGATACTTAACAATGACTTCTTTTAGAGGAAAACCAGCCCAATCAGCGGCAACCAAGATTTTTTTATCTTTAATTAACTTCATTTTTGTTCTCCAAGATGTACTTCACGTAATGTAGGATTTGGGTTTAATTTGATGTGTATAGATGGCTATTTTCTAGCGACTAAACATCATCATAACTATTTCTGTTGTAACGATTAATTCGGACTGTAACGAGCTCTATCAATCGCGTCTTTCCATAGTTTGTAACTATCTAGAACGAGTTTGTTTTCTGGATTAGGCTTAATAACTTGCACTTCTTTTGCAAGCGCATCTAAATCGCGATATTCAGGCCACCATTTCAATGTTCGTCCGGCCATATACGCGACACCCAATGCAGATATTTCTGTGGTTTCACTTCTAATAATTGGTACTTGTAGCAAATCGGCTTGAAATTGCATTAGCTGTTGGTTCTTAGAAGGGCCACCATCCACTGACAACGCACTAAATTTCATCTCACCGGATAACTGCATAGCAAAGAAGAGATCCGCCACTTGGTAGGCAACTGACTCAAAAGCCGCTCGCGCGATATGCGCTGGCGTTGCTGCATCGGTTAACCCCGTGATGAGCCCTCTTGCCTTAGCGTCCCAATAAGGCGCGCCTAGCCCAGCTAACGCAGGTACAAAAAATACACCTTCGCTATTTTCAACCGACCAAGCTAACTCACTGAGTTTATTGATATCTGATATACCTAAGATCTTAGAGATAAACTTAATCGCCGATCCCGTATGGGTAATATTTCCTTCCATCGCCAGACTTGGTTTGTCGTCATCCCAGGCAACCGTAGTTGAGACACCATAATCGTGTTTTGGCGGTTGATTGATCCGCACCATCAATGAGCTCCCTGTACCGTAAGTTGCTTTTACAACACCGGAATTGAAGCCCCCTTGCCCATAAAGTGCGGCGTGAGAATCGCCAGCTTGTGCCAGAACTGGAATACCATCTTTAATCGTTGATAGACCAATCGTTACACCTCTTTCACCAGTAGAAGCAATGACTTTAGGTAAGCACTGTTCTGGTATCTGGTAGAGATCGAGTAACAATGGATCCCAACTAAAAGTGTTGATGTTAAACAACTGGTAACGTGAAGCATTAGATGCATCGGTAACAAATTGCTTGCCGCCAGTCAATTTCCAAACTAACCAGCTATCCACCGTGCCGACACACAGTTCACCACTGATTGCTCTTTGCGTACCATTTTCTAAATGATCCAAAAGCCAACGAATTTTTGAGGCAGGAAACAGCGGGTCGATAACAGAGCCAGTTAACTTTTTAACTAATTCCGCTTCCGGCTTTTTAGCGATATCGGCACAAATCTCTTCAGAACGACGACACTGCCAGCTCACAAGTGGCGTTAATGCCTGACCAGTACTTCTCTCCCATACGAGAACAGATTCCCGTTGATTGCTGATTGCAATGCCCGCCAACAACTCTGAATCGAGTTGTTGCAAGCACGCTTCAATCGCGGATTGGGTTGCATTCCAAATCGCTTCTGGATCCTGTTCAGCCCAGCCAGGGTGTGGATGAACCAACTCAACAGCAACACTGCCTTTACTCAAAACCTGACCGGATTGACTGACAGCAATAGCTTTAGCGTTGGTTGTCCCCTCATCAATGGCGAGAATAAATGGCTGAGACATGTTAGTTCTCCTTAACCATCTCAAGTGCTGTTTTACAAATACCGTTTGCATCAAATCCGTGGTGTGCTCGTACGGACTTACGATCGCCTGCTAGCGCATAATCCCCATCAGGAATACCCAAACGTTTGACACGATTGCCCGTACCGAACTCGGCAACCACTTCGCAGACTAAAGCACCTACACCACCATTAACGTTATGCTCTTCAACCGTGATCACTGATTTAAATCCAGCAAGGTTGGCTGCAATCTGATTAACATCACAAGGGCGAATAGATGCGATACATACGACTTGTGCTGAAACACCTTGTTCGCGAAGCAGAGCCGCCGCATCAACAACCTCATGCATAGCCGAGCCCATACCGATAAGCAGGATATCTTTGCCTTCAGACAAAACGTCGATTTTCCCCGACTCAAAACAGTAATCGTCATTAAACAGTTCAGGCAGTTCCTTACCATCCAAACGAACGTAAACTGGCCCCTGTTTTTCGATAGCGTAATCAATAATCTGGCGACATTGTGCTGGCGACGCTGGAGCGTAAATTTCGATATTGCCGAAACCGCGCATTACCGAGATATCATCAATGCTATGATGCGTGCTTGCTAAAGGCCCATAGCTAGCACCAGAGTTCAGACCAAACAGCTTAACATTTGTGTTGTTGTAACATACGTCCACTTTCACTTGCTCATTGGCACGAGAAATGAGAAATGGTGCGGCATTACAAGTCACAGCAACTTTGCCACCTAACGCCAAACCTGCCGCGGTTCCAACCAAGGCTTGTTCAGCAATGCCAACGTTCACTAAACGATCTGGAAATGCTTTAACAAAAGGCGAGATTTTCGCAGTAGAAGTTGAGTCAGCAACAACAGGAACAAGGTCTACACCTCTTTCAACTGCTGAGATAAAACGCTCGACCATAATATTTGCAAAGTGTTCTGCATTACCCATGATTCAACTCCTCCAATGCCAATGCCACTTCATCACCTTTTGGTACACGGTGATGCCATTCTGGGCGTCCTTCAATGAAGGAGATGCCCGCGCCTTTGATGGTATTTGCTATTACTACATGAGGTTTACCCTCATATTTTAAGCTCTCAAGCGTCGAAACAACCGATTCAACATTGTTGCCTTCGCACTCTGTCACCTGCATTCCAAATGCACGCCATTTATCATCGAGCGGATCAGTCTTCATAATGTCTTTGGTAAAGCCAGCAAGCTGCAACTTGTTCTTATCATTAATGATGATCAAGTTGTCCAAACCGTAGTGCGCCGCGACCAGTGCCGCTTCCCAGTTACTGCCTTCAGCTAACTCACCATCACCAGTAAGAACATATATTTTGCGTTTGCTTCCCGATTTCTTAGCCGCTAGCGCTAAACCTACAGCAACCGGTAGACCGTGACCTAACGCACCGGTATTCAATTCAACCCCAGGAGTTTTATGCTTCACTGGGTGACCAGGCAGTTTGGAATCCGAATGTTGATATGTTGGTAACCAATCAATCGGGAAATAACCTGCTTCAGCAAGGCAGCAGTAGTAACCACCAGCTGCGTGGCCTTTTGACTGAATGTAAATATCGCGTTCAGGGTCATCTAAACGGTCAGGTGCACAATTTAAAATTCTAAAATATAACGATGTGACGATTTCTACTTGCGATAAGTCCGCACCAGTATGACCACCAGCAGGGCTTTCAGAGTTCAACACCACAATTCGTTTGCGAATATCGGTGGCTTTCTTAGCAAGTTCATCAGTTGATAAACGATAAGGATTCATAACAACCTCCAATATATTCAATATTGAATATATATTCATAAAGGGCAAAAAAATAGCGTCAGAACATTAAAATGTGAAGTTGCTACCTTTTGCCTCTCCTACACTAAACTTAGTCAACAGACTTCTGAGATGTAATTGCAGCTTTGTACTGCATCTTGCTTTGCATCTGGTCGATAACAACAGCAACAATGATTACGATGCCTTTAATCACCATTTGCCAGAACTCACTTACACCCATCATAACCAGACCATCAGCCAGAATACCGATAACAAATGCACCGATTATAGTGCCTGAAATTGTACCGCGACCACCAGCCAATGAAGTACCACCAAGAACAACCGCGGCAATCGCATTCATCTCGAACGCTGCACCAGTTGCAGGGTGACTAGCCACTAATTGAGACGTTACTACAATACCGGCTAACGCTGCGCATAAACCTGAAATTGTATATACCCAGATCTTGACATTATTAACTTTTACACCAGACAGCTCGGCTGCACGCTCGTTGTCACCAATCGCATAGACATGGCGACCGAAAGGCAATTTTTTAGCTATGTAAGCGATCACGGCTGCGACGACGAACATTAGCCAAATAGCGTAAGGAATACCGAAAAGATAACCGGCACCAATTTGTTCAAACCCTGTGTTACCAATTTGTGGGTTGCCTTGTAAACCAGGGAAGGTTTCACCACCTGAAATCAGCATCGCAGCACCACGGATGACATACATGGTACCCAAGGTACAAATGAACGGAGCGACGTTATAACGGGTGATGATAAAGCCGTTCATCGCACCAATTAAGCCACCTATCACCAGAACCGTTGGCACTATGACCCAAACACTGGGGAAAATAGCGATACCAAACATCGGTAGTACGATACCTTTTGAAATAAGATACCCGGCGACCATGCCACAAAACCCTAGAGTAGCGCCGACAGAAAGGTCAATACCTGAGGTAATAATGACAAAGGTAATACCCAATGCTAAGAACGCATTGATCGATATATGTTTAATCATGATGATCAAACTGCTTGGCGCAAGGAAACCATCAACGGTAAATGAGAAGAACCCTAAAAGGATAAATAGTGCGATAAACGTTCTCAACTTTAACAGTATCAAACCAATATTCGCGGAGTTAAATTGATTTTTTGGCATTGTCATGCCTTCTGCTTTGGCTTTCATAATTAAAATCCCTGTGCACTTGCTAGTACTAAATCTTCTTCGGTGGTTTCTTTACGAAGTACATCTGCGGTTAACTTACCGTTAGACATAACCAAAATTCGATCTGAGACGGCCATAATTTCTTTCAAATCTGAAGTCGAAAACAAAACGCCAATGCCTTGCTCAGATAACTTAACCATCATTTCGAATACATCGCCTTTCGCACCGACATCAATACCACGGGTAGGTTCATCGAGAAGCAATACTTTAGGCTCTGTGAGCAATGAGCGACCAATAACAACTTTTTGTTGGTTACCTCCACTTAGAGCTTGAATTTCAATTTTTGGTGAAGAAACTTTGATTGAGAGGTTATCAATCGCCCCTGCAACCGCTTTTTCCTCATCTTGTTCAGAAATTGCCATGCCCTTTAAACGTTTCCACAAACTTGAAATCGTTAAGTTATTGGCAACAGAACTCACAGGGAAAATACCAGACTGTTTACGATCTTCAGGAACTAAGCCAATTCCCATTTTCACTCGATCTGGAGTTGTTGTTTTCGGACTAATTATTTTTCCATTTAAAGAGAAACGACCTTTGTACATCGCTTTACCGACTAAGCACTCAAATAGCTCAGTTCGCCCCGCTCCCATTAGCCCGTAAATACCAACGATTTCACCTTCACGAACATAAAAAGAAACGTTATCGACTAAATTTGAGTCCGTCTCCGACGCTAAGGTAATACCTTCAGCTTCAAGAACTTTCATTCCATAATTACGCTTTTCGGGAAGAAAATCGGTCACTGGGTCGTTACCTAACATTTGACGAACGATCCAAGGAACATTGATATCTTTCACCGCAGCTTCTGACTGGAATTTGCCATCTCTTAAGATCGTGATATAAGTGCCGATCTCCATTAGCTCTTCAAGGCGATGTGAGATATAGATGATAGAAACACCTTGAGCAGTAAGATCGCGAATAACACCAAACAAGATTTCAACTTCTTTCTTACTTAGCGCAGAAGTCGGCTCGTCTAAGATTAGAATATCCACGTCACCCGATAAGGCTTTACCGATTTCAACTAACTGCTTCTGACCAACTTTAAGGTTAGAAACCAATTCATTCGGATCAATATTCTGTTTTAAACGCTTCATCAGTTCCGAAGCTCTTTGACATTGCGTTTCATTGTCAATTGGAGCGATACCTTTCTGCTTTTCTCGGCCTAAGAAGATATTCTCGGCAACCGTAAGATTCTCAGATAGGTTTAATTCCTGGTGAACCATGCCTATTCCGTGTTCTGCCGCATTGCGCGTACTAGAGAATGAGACAGGCTTACCTTCAATGTACATTTGTCCTTCGCTTTGCTGCTGAACCCCAGCCAGGATCTTCATCAACGTCGATTTACCTGCACCATTTTCACCGATAATGACATTGACGGCACCGCGATAAACATTGTACGAAACATTATCAAGCGCTTTAGTACCCGGAAATACCATGGAGATATTTTCTGCTCTTAAAATAACGTCTTTGTTATCAATACCTAAACTCATGCGTCTACCTCTTCGAAATTTCTAGAGGAATCACTTCCGAAACATCGGTACCTTTATAAGTCACAGCAGCTAAGATATCTACAGTGGCTCCAATCCATGAGCTATCAGGACGAGTAAAGTTTTCCATTGCTTTTTTATTCAACTCTTTAGAAAGTCGAGCAAACTGAACCTGGTTTTTGAAATCATCAAAATTAATAAAACTCACTGCGTCGCGAATAGAATTGCCACGAATGATGGGACCAATCTGTACAACAACTTCAGATTGCTCTTGAGTCACTATCATCGTTGCCGCTTTTTGGCTGTCGTCAACAGAGCTTACAACACCATTAATACGAACAAATTCGCTCGCTTTCCCATCTACGTGATGATCTTTGATTGAAACAGATGCCCCTGATTGAGCTTCTTTAAGAATGTCACCCCAGAACCGTTCCGCCAAAACATCTGGCGTTAAGTTTTGCAAAGATGCGGCCTCTTCTGCAGACATTGGGATGATGGGCTTACCATTTTCATCCAGCTTTACAATGTCGCAGCCAATCAACGATAAGCAACACAGCGGAATCAACGACCATTTGGTAAAATTCTTCACGCTCATACCTACTATCCTTTAATTACAACTTGGATATTTTTAATTGAGAGGAGTAAAGCTTCACCTTACTCCTCGAAGTAATGACAGCTTATTTCATTGCGAACGTATCTAGCTGTTTAGCGTTGTTGCCATCAATAAGAATACAATCCATTAATTGTTTCTCATCTAGACCAGTAGAACCGGTTCTGATGTATTGGTCAGCCTGAACCATTGCCATTTGCGCTTGATCCCATGCTGGCTGTAGAACGGTTGCCTTAATGTTTGCACCGGCAAGAATTGAATCACGAACATAGTCACTGCCATCGAAACCAACCACAATAACATCATGGCGACCCGCAGCTTTAAGAGCAGCTTCGGCACCAAGTGCCATAGTATCGTTACCAGAAATAACGCCTTTGATATCTGGATTAGCTTGTAGGATTGATTCCATGCGCGTGAATGCTTCGGTTTGACTCCAGTTTGCAGATTGTTGAGCCACCATTTTCATGTCGCTATAGTCATCAATCACATCATGGTAGCCTTGAGAACGAACATGAGCATTAGTGTCTGATTCACGTCCTAGTAGCTCAACGTATTTACCTTCACCACCCATCAACTCAACAAATGTTTCAGCACCAAGCTGTGCGCCTTGATAGTTGTTAGAAACGATCTGAGAGACAGCCACGCCAGTTTTGTTGATCTCACGGTCAATCAAGAACGCCGGCACGCCAGCTTGCTTCGCTTTTTCTAACGCACCGATTGTTACGTCAGAACCCGCATTGTCAAGAATGATGGCTTTTGCTTTACGAGCAATCGCCGTTGAAATTAGCTGATCCTGCTTGTTTGCATCATCATCATGAGAGGCAATCAAGGTTGTGTAACCTAACTCTTCAGCTTTCGCCTTGGCACCCATGGCTTCCGCTTTAAAGAAAGGGTTGTCATGAGACGGAGTAATAATAGCGATTAAACCATTGTCAGCCATGGTAAAACCAGAGAACGCAGTAGCTATAGCTAATGCGCTGATAGTTAAAATTTTATTTCTCATTATAATCACCTTATGAATATATATTCACTTCACGTTATTTATTCAACATCAGCTTAGTGATTCGCTCAAAATCTGTCTAGATCATGTTGTATAAAACCTGAGCATCGTCACAATGATTGAGCATAAGTGGCGTTTAAAAATGAGGAACAGCTCTGAAGAACACTGCTGCTACTTCACTGAAAACTTCGGTAAGTATGATTTAACATTTCGACAGAAATAAATTTATCTCATTGATATATTTAAATTTACATTCAACACCATGAAGAATAAGGTGTACGAAATACGGAATGATATTTAAGTAATTAAATGCTAAAATTCGCACTGGAATATATATGCGTAATTAAATTTAAATTCGGGACTGCGCCATGGCTCTAAGTAAAATAGAAGACATCATTGAAGATATTCGTCTGGGTAAAATGGTTATCCTTATGGATGACGAAGACAGAGAAAATGAAGGTGATATTTTAATCGCCGCAGAAAAAATCACCCCAGAGATCATCAATTTCATGGTCACACAAGGAAGGGGACTTCTTTGCCTGACTATTACCGAGCAACGCGCCAAACAACTCAATCTGCCTGTCATGGTTCGTAAGAACACAGAACAATTTGGTACTAACTTTACCGTATCAATAGAGGCTGCGACTGGCATCACAACCGGTATCTCTGCTCACGACCGAGCGCACACCATCAAGCTGGCGACCAATGAAGATGCTAAAGCCTCAGATCTTGTTTCTCCGGGTCATGTATTCCCGATTATTGCCAAGCCTGGCGGCGTGCTTATTCGTGCGGGTCACACCGAAGCAGGTTGTGACTTAGCAAAGCTCGCAGGATTAGAACCTTCCTGTGCAATTATCGAAGTTCTCAACCCCGACGGCACAATGGCTCGCAGACCACAACTTGAAGAATTTGCCGCGGAACATGACATTAAATTAGGCACGATTGCCGATTTAATTAAATATCGTCTGCAAACTGAAAGTGTCATTGAGTGTGTACTTGAGCAAGATCTAGCAACCAGACAAGGTACGTTTACGCTGACCACTTATAAAGACACGATTAATAACCAGTTGCATTACGCATTAGCCAGCAAGAACTTGGATATCAATGATGAGAAGTGCGCTCCGCTTGTGCGAGTGCATGCATTGAACTACCCGCTTGATCTGTTCAATGTCGATTCGAATAAGTGGAATATCCAGGATGCAATGGAACAAATTCAGGCGAGTCCAACGGGTGGTGTGTTAGTGGTTATTGGTAAACCATTATCCAATGATTCGATCATTGCTCATTTGACTAACGACTTAACCAATTGTCCAACTCATAATGCCAGCAGTGAAATTGGTATCGGTTCACAGATCCTGCAACATTTGGGCATTCACAAGATGCGCTTATTAACCTCTGCAGAAGTTAAGTACGGTGCTCTCTCCGGATTTGATTTAACCATCGAAGACAGTGTGCAGAAAGAGCCTAAGTAGTTTATTAACGGAGCGTCAGACTGATGACAAACTCAATATCGTCATTCCTGCGAAGGCACAATGCTGATCGTTTAAAGAAAATATAACTACTTGAACGATCTTTCTCTCGTTCCCATCTCTGAAGTGACCCCCAATAGTTGGACAACCAATTATTGGGGGTCTTTTATTTATGTCCAAATACAGTCGCGAGTTAAAGTTCAAAGTAGCTAAAAAGTATCTTGATGGCTCCACTCCTCGAGAGCTCGCTGAAAAATATTCTGTCCCAACAAACCATGTTCGTTATTGGACTCATGTTTTCACTATGCATGGTTCAAATTCATTTTTAATTGATGGCCATTCTCTTAGTGCGGAAGCTAAGCTGGAAGCGTTGCAATTATTGTGGACAAAGGGCTGGTCTGTCAGACACACTAGCGCGGTGTTAAACCTCTCTTTCCCTACGACGTTAACGAGTTGGCTCCGAAAATATGAAAAGCAAGGCATGATTGGGTTGGAGAAACATAAAAGAGCGATTATTCCACTGAAGAACTCCCCGCAAACGCCACCCAAATCTGATGATGAGATGACCCTGGAAGAGTTAAAAGAAGAACTGGCGTATTTACGTGCGGAGAACGCTGTCTTAAAAAAGCTCGAGGAGTTGAAGCAGCAGCGATTTCGTCGAACAAAGAAAAAGCGTTAACCGTTTCAGCTCTTAGAAAAACATACTCTTTA
>NZ_JBKEBW010000118.1:0-18970 GCF_047973365.1 Vibrio sp.
CTTGGGCTTCAGGTTTAATACATAGCATAGCGACAGACCTTAGAATGTGTTCTGGTCACGACACTAATATGCAAACCAACAGGTAGCCATGTATTCCGCTACACTAATTTGTGAATGTGAGCTCTACATCTCATTGGTTGAATAATCACCAACTTATTAGCCCAATGAACTATGAGGGCGCGTATCCTGAACATAAATTTTTATTATCAAGTGTCGCGCCCTTTATTATCAAGTGTCGCGCCGCGCTACAAGATACCTATTACGAAGGCTGGCAGCCTTTAGATAATATGGCGTTTTGGAAACAATTGAATGATATTGTGCAAGTAGAGAATTTCCCTGCCGAAGACCGTTACATGCTTCAAGCACTCTATCGCGTTGGTATTGAGAAAGGAAAGCCGTTTAAACCAACCGAAAAACAGGTCGAGATTTTAAATAAGGCAGCGGAGTATGGTAAAGCGATGGCGGAGTCATTGTCTAATGGCCGTCGATTCTTTGTTGAGCCTTTTTATGGCAAAGATAGTGGCAGTTACTGGACGGTACACTTAGGGGGATTAACCAATTCTCATCACGTCAACCAAGAAAACGGAATGAAAGAGTTTGACGGTCTGACCTCTTACACATGGGAAGCCTTTTCCATGTCTGATGGCATGATGAAAGACCTCGTCGGAGTAGGTTCGAAGTACTTGGCGGCTTACGAAGATGCTAACGGTCAGTGGTTAGATGGCAGCAATACTTATCAATTAACGGTTCCGGCGAATGTCCCTGCTGAGCAATTCTGGTCTTTTATCGTTTACTCCCAGAAAACACGAACTTTTGTGCAAAATAAAGATCGAATTCCGGGCCTGACTTCACACGATAACTTGGTCGCTAATGACGATGGTTCTTACACTATTACCATTGGACCAGAGAAGCCTGAGGGTGTTCCAAAGTCTAATTTCATTTACTCAAACCCTGGGGAAGGCTGGTTTACCTACTTCCGCCTGTATGCACCAACACAGGCTTATTTCTCTAAGCAATGGGTATTACCAAACATAGAAAAAATCTGATCTCCAGAACCGCAAAGCATGATGCTTTGCGGTTCACTTTGTTATATCAAGTAGAGAAATACATATGAACATAATAAAAGCTATATTGTTATGTGCCTGTATTATTTCAGGAACAGCTCAAGGCAGAGACTTTGAACAAGAGCGTCTAGAGCGTCGCGCTTATGAAATCGCTCTATGGGGACAAGCACTTGTTGCTGGTAACCAAATGATTGAAGGCGGGATTGATGCCGGCCAAGCTTTAAATCAAATCGCTTATTTTTCTGAGCCACCAACATGGAAGTTTCAACAGCCTACACCAAACAATTCCACTCCTTATGTGCAGATCATTTATGATGTGAAGAATGGTCCCGTAGTGGTTGAAGTGCCACCTTCAACAGATAAATTCAGTGTATTTGGTACCTTTGAGGATCTATGGCAGCGACCTGTTGTCGATATCGGTACAGATGGTGATGATTCAGGTAAAGGAGGAAAGTACTTCCTATATGACGCTATGGATAAAAACATTCAGGTGCCGAAGGGGTACCTGCCTGTACCATTAACGACATATCGTGGCTACGGGACATTCCGAATTATCACTCCTGATCTAAAAAAACAGACATTAGAAGAGTCTGAACAGTATATTCTTAATGGCTTTAAGCAATATACGTTTGCTGACGGCTCGTCAGACTTAAAACCAATGAATATCTTTAATAAGGGTTACGCTTCGTTATTTCCTTGGGATCATACTTTTTTCAATCGCCTGCATGAGATTATCAATTACGAGCGAGTACAAGATGTCGACAAATACCCGATGGGTATGTTGAGCAGTATCGGTATTGAGCGTGGAAAACCGTTTGAACCGACTAAAGCGGAAAAGAAAACACTCGATAAGGTAATGAGTAATGTACATGATGAGTTGCAGCACCAGCTCGTGAATCTGACTAAACTGCGTTGGCCTGGACATTCTCAATGGCAAATGCCTGTCGATATGTCGATGATTACAACTGGAATGACATATGAAGATGATAATAAAGTCTATATCGACGAACGTGCATTCACCTTTTATACATACATTTCACCACCAGTAAAGCTTGGTTCAGCAACAGCTTACCTTATGTTATCAAAAGACGGTGATAATAAGCTTCTCGATGGTAATGCGAATTACAAACTGACAGTTCCAGCGGATGTTCCAGTTAATCAGTTCTGGTCTGTTCTCGTATACGATGTATCGACTGCCTCCTACATTCATGGTGCCGACCCAATCGGTTTGGCTTCAACAGAGCCTCATAAAGTGAACCCTGACGGAAGTGTCGACATATATTTTGGGCCTAAAGAATTAAATGGAGGTGTAAACTATCTGCCAACTGGTAATGCAAATAACTTCTTTCTATTGTTCCGATTCTACGGCCCACAAGAAGAGTATAACAATGGTACATGGATGCTAAATGATATAAAAAATCTTTAGCTCAACAATCACGCAAAAAGTAGCTGGGTAATATAGTTAATAGTCTCTGGCTGATAAATATCTCCCATAGAGAACAAAGAGAGAGATTGAACTAGAAAATTAACCTCCCAAGCTGAAAACAGCCTGAGAAGCTGTGAGGACGGTTGGTATAAGTGAGTTACAACAGTGAGACGTGTTTATCGGTAGGAATACCAAAATTGATCGTTTGATTCTTCCTGTTGGAACAGAGACAGAGTTTTCATTCATCTATGAAGATGAATGGAAACACACTGGTTTCCCGATTTCGCCACGTATTAGCTGTCTACTTGAACAATTTGCTATGTACCATTATACTTTTGTATAACTATGTATAACATTGCATGCAAAGAGGTATCAATATGAGAACAGAAATGTTGAGCACCCGCATAGACCCTGACACCAAAGTTGCTTTTACTAGCATTTGTGATGAGATGGGTTTAAGCACTTCACAAGCAATTAAATTATTCGCTAAAGCCGTTATCAACCACGGTGGAATTCCCTTTGAACTTCGTGTAGCTCAGCCTAATGGAGTAACCGCTGCCGCTATGAAAGAATTAGTTGAAGGCAAGGGCCATAAAGCTGAGTCAGTTGAATCTATGTTCAACGAACTGACCGAAGACAAAGTTAAAAATGTATAACCTTGAATACTCGACTCAGTTTAAAAAAGACTTTAAGAAAATCACTAAAATGCCGATCCCAGACATCATTGAGATCGGCAATATCATCTCGCAGCTACAGAGAGGCAACCCCCTTGCCCCTCAGAACGTTGACCACGCCCTGACAGGAAATTAGATTGGCTTTAGAGATTGCCATATAAAGCCAGATCTGGTGCTTATTTACCGTATTTTCGAAGACCAATTACAACTTGCCCGAATTGGTTCCCACAGCGATTTGTTTTGAAAACGTCATTGGCACATAAAATATACTTGTTGGATGGTGTACCTAAAACGAATGTCGCCTCGATTTAGGATACCTATTACGAAGGCTAGCAACCTTTAGATAATATGGCATTTGGGAAACAATTGAATGATATTGTGCAAGTAGAAAGTGAAAAAATTAAAACTAACGCACTGCTGCTCTTTCCTTTCTCAGCCTTGCGTCTCTTGGGGTAAGGTTGAACACCTGCTTGAACTTGGTCGAAAAATAGTTGCTATCGTGATACCCAACCTGAAATGCAATATCAGTGATCGACTCCTCGCTATACAGCAGACGAGAGAGAGCTTTGCTTGCCCGGATGTAGTGAAGATATTGGTTATAACTCATCCCTGTCAGATGTTTGATGCTCTTGGTTAGTTGCCTTGAGGACAAATGGGCAATTTCCGCCACTGGCTCTAATTCTGTTAGTTCTGAATAATGATCATTGATATGTGAAAGGGCAAAAATGACTCTATCTTCATGATTCAGCAAATCCGCTTTTTGAATTTTCCCTCTCCATAACTCAACAATTAATTGCTGAAACAGAGACTGAGCGATAATGCGAGAATCATCAGAATCGGTATGAGATTCAATATCCAGTTGCTCAATCAGTTTATTGGCTCTTTCAGCCGCATGCTCATTGATAAACCAGCCGTTTTCGTCACTCTTTTCTATCGGCATGTAGTTTTTTAGGCAAGAGCAAAGCGTTAATTTATCTCTATCAAACAAAACATTGCTGAGATAAAGATCATCAACACTGTCGAACAGATGACGATCTTCCTTCTTCACAAAGCAGACGTAATTTTTGCTTAGATTCATGGGGATGTCGTTCATCACATGGATGCCATTGCCACCTGAGACAATAATGATTTCTTCAAACGAATGCGCATGTTCAGGAAAAGGTTCCTGTGGGCTTCGGATCTCGGTAGTAACCGGACTTTTTGAATCCATGAAAAATTCATGCGCTTTGAGATAAATCATTCTAGCACTCCTGTTAGAACGGACTGTTTATTAAATACACAGTTACGTAAATACTCTGCGTGGAACAGCACAATTTGAAAACGCTAGAACGATATATTGTTGAAAATGTGAAACCGATGTAATTCACCTTGATAAAGTAACCATACTCACGCCAACAAGTGTGAATTCACTAAGGTTTGCACTACCTAAGTCTCTTACTGTTAGCTTTCGAATATCCACTTCATAATAGGAGCCCCTCGTGAGTGCATTGATCCGCAAAGGCTTTGTGATGCAGCTAAATCCAGGCTGTAAAGAAGAATACCAAAAAAGACATGATGAAATTTGGCCACAACTCGTCGACGTTTTAAAAACTCACGGTGGCAGTAACTACTCCATTTTTTTCCACGAGCAAACTCACCAGCTTTTTGGCTATGTTGAAATAGAAAATGAGCAACAATGGCAGCAAGTGGCACAAACTGAAGCCTGCCAAAAATGGTGGGCATTTATGCAAGATATTATGGCTACTAACCCAGATAACTCACCACAATCGATTGAATTAGAATCTGTTTTTTATTTGGCCTAACTCACGATTAAGCCTCACATTAAGCTGAGGCTTAATCCATCCACAATGTGAAAATTTGAGCTTGGGCATGACTTTCTTGGCAAATTCGCATCATTAATTAGTCAATCGGCAGAAATTTGAAGTTAATACTCAAAAATAAGCGCTCTAATAACCTTAAATAAATAATGGTTTATCAAAATTCAATTTAAGGAAATCACTATGAGTGTATTCAAACTTGCGTTCCCTAAAATCAATTTATCTGGCGTTGGCGCCATTGAAGCTCTGGTGGAGCGATTGGTTGAAGAACATGGACAAGAGAAAGGTCTGTTGATTTGCGACCCAACTTTGGTAGAGCTAGGTTTCGCCGACAAATTAATGAGCAGCAAACTCAATCTGGCGCTGTTCAAAGACGTACGCCCAAATCCGGACACCAATACCGTCAATAGCGCACTCTCTATGTATAATGCGGAGCAAGCCCAATACATCATCGGCTTCGGTGGTGGCAGCTCTATTGATACCGCCAAAGCAATCCGTATTCTCTCCGCCAATCCAGGCCCTATTGCTGCATACAACGGGGTCGAGAAAGTGAAAACGGTAGGAGCTCCGCTCTATGCGATTAACACCACAGCGGGCACCGCAGCAGAAGTCACCAGTAACGCTGTTATTACTGATACCGCTACGCACGTCAAACACGTCATCATCTCTGACAAAATCATCCCGGACATTTCAGTCAACGACGCAAGCGTCATGCTTGGCATTCCAGCATCAGTGACAGCCGCGACAGGTATCGACGCGTTAACGCATGCAGTTGAATCTTATGTTTCTGTCGGAGCACATCAGCTCACTGATTACATCTCTTTGGAATCGATCCGCCTGATAGCGCAAAATCTGCCACAAGCGGTGGATAATGGCTCTGATGTTCACGCTCGTGAAATGATGGCTTACGGTCAGTTCGTCGCAGGGTTGTCTTTCAATAGCGCAGGTTTAGGTATGGTGCACGCAATGGCTCACCCAGCAGGTGCGCATAAAGACTTACCTCATGGTGTGTGTAACGCGATTCTTCTGCCTATTGTCAGTGAATTTAACCGTCCATACCGTGTTGAAAAATTTGCCAAAGTTGCACAAGCGCTCGGTGTAGATACTTCATCAATGAGCGTTGAAGAAGCCAGTGTTGCAGCCATTGATGCACTCAATGCTCTCAATCGCCGTGTGGGCATTCCATCGGGCTTTGGCGAGCTAGGTGTTACCAAAGAAGATACGCTAACTTGGGTTAATGATGCACTGGCAGACCCATGTGCTGGCGGTAACCCACACCCAATGACTAAAGAACAAGTTATTGAGCTTTATGAAAAATCACTCTAACCCCTTTCAATGAGTGAAACCAAGCCTGAGCCGTTTGCTCAGGCTTTTTTGCTTCACTGTCACTGTATTGCAAAAAATCCGCCATCAAAGGCTCACATAATTGCAGCGTAGCTGAAATATTCCCCTTCTAGCATGGGCTCATAATACAAGGATTGTGAGGTTAACATGCTGTCAAAAAGCCCTTTTAAATTGCCACGAAAAACGCCGTTTGGTTTAGGTGAAAACTTCGCTGAATGGGCAACGGGTTTAAGTCAACTTGATAAATTCTATGCGCAACGTCCGGCCGGGTGCGACACTCGCCAATTTCTTCGCTTTACGCTCGAAATTTTGGGCATTGATTACCAACTAATAAAAGGTTCACTTAACAACGTACCGCAGATTGGACCAACGGTTGTAGTTGCCAACCATCCGCTAGGCTGTGTTGAAGGCGTGATATTGGCCGAGATGCTACTCACGATTCGTTCTGACGTACAAATACTGGCAAACCAATACTTAAAGACGGTGCCGGAACTGGATTCACTGTTTATCGGCGTCGATGTATTTGAGACAGATAATGCACGTAAAGCAAACCTACAAGCGATGCGTCAGGTTCATAAACATTTAGAGCAAGGCGGCTTGTTACTCATGTTCCCTGCAGGCGAAGTTTCCCAATTGGTAGACAGCAAACAACATCGTTTGGAAGATAAAGAGTGGAGTCAATCGGTCAGCCGCTTGATCAAAAAACACAAAGCGGCAGCAGTTCCCATTTATATCGAAGGTCACAACTCGACTCGTTTTTATATGGCAGGGAAAATACATCCGCTGCTTCGCACTGTGATGCTCGGCCGTGAATTGCTGAATAAAAAACAGACCTGTATCGACATTTCGATTAGCGATGTCATTCACTACAAAGAACTGCAACATCTTTGCGATCAACAACTGGTCAATTACTTGCGCCTCAACACCTATCTGCTTGGTGCAAAAAAAACACTATCACGAGATAAAACTAGCTTAGATGAGACTTCACAGGCAATTGCGGATAGATTACCGCTCATTGAACTGCTTGAAGATCTTAAAGCGCTTCCTTCATCAGCTCATCTGCTCAGTCTAAATGAGTTTGACGTTTACTGTACTCATTCCGAGCATATCCCCTCTTTAATGCATGAGATTGGACGCTTACGCGAAAAAAACTTTCGTCAAGTTGGTGAAGGAACCGGCCTGGCTTTAGATGTCGACGACTTTGACCGCGAGTATTTGCATCTTTTCATCTGGGATAAAGAACGCAATGAGATGGTTGGCGCTTATCGCCTAGGTTTGGTAGACAAAATTGTTGCAGCCCAAGGTATTCAAGGGCTCTATTCCAGCACGCTATTTAACTATGACCCACGCTTTCTGCAAAACATGGGCAATGCCATAGAGTTAGGGCGCTCAGTCATCGATGAATATTACCAGAAAAGCATGGCGCCATTGCTTCTGCTATGGAAAGGCATTGGCGCATTTATACATAACAACCCTCAGTATACTCACCTATTTGGTCCAGTCAGTATCAGCAATGATTACAGTGAACAAGCCAGGCGTTTGCTGGCTGACACCATGACGCTACACTTCTACGACAACGAACAAGCAAACTTTGTCGCAGCTTCTAATCCATTACCTACGATACCAGCCCAATGGAATGCTAGTTTGTTAACGTCCTTAGCCGACTTGCAACTGCTCTCGCGAGTGATTGCTCGTATTGATGAAGGCAAAGGCATTCCTGTGCTATTACGTCAGTATTTAGGCTTGAATGGAAAATTGGTCAGCTTCAACGTTGACCCTGCCTTCAACGATGCTTTAGATGGGTTGATCGTAGTAGATTTACATGATGTGCCGATAAAAACGCTGGGGCGCTATATGGGTGTGAAAGAGGCGCAAGAGTACTTGGAGAAACTAAAACCAATTGCGCTTGCAAACAATTAGCTTAGCTTTGATTGGATAGATTAGTTGCTCACTCATACGGCTGACTCATTTTTGATAAAAGCAGAAAAGCCCGACTTCTCCAGAAGAAGTCGAGCTCAATAATGTTAGCTATGGTTGAAACTACATTCGGTAAGTGGCATTTAGACCAAAGGTTCTTGTTTGACCAACAGACGCTTTGGTTGTACCTCTTGAACTCACTTGATATTGGTAAACCACATCTTCATCCGTTAAGTTGGTCACGTAGCCATCAAGAGTAAAATCGCCAATTGTGTACTGAAGACGAGCATCGGCAGTAACGTAGTCACCAGCAGTGTAATCTTCGCTGTTCTCTAAATCAGAGTAATACTTACCCACATAAGTTACATCAGCACCTATTGAGAAGTTCTGACCGAAGTATTGAGTAAAACCTGCAGACAAGTTAGAACTTGGCGCATTCGGTAGTTCTAAACCACTTTCTGCAACGTCATCTTTAACAATTTTCGTTTCTAGGTAGCCAGCACTTGCACGAAGTTGTGTGCTTGTCGTTGCCCAGATAGAACCAGCGAGCTCCACACCGTAAGTACGTGACTCTTCGATATTATCGAATCGGCTGTCTACATAAGCTTGGTAGCCGGAGTAATCGTTGTAGAACAAGTTAGTGCTGAATTGTCCACGCTCAAATTCTTTAAGTAGACCCGCTTCATAAGCGATAACCGTCTCTTTATCGTACTCATAGTATTCTTGCTCAGTGAAGTCTAAAGCATGGCCGCCTGAGTTATAGCCTTTACGAACAGAGGCATTAACTGTAGTCGTATCATCGAAGTAATAGAGTGCGCCCACTTTAGGCAAGAAAATGTTGTTACTGCGATTATCTTCTACATCAAATGTACTGGATTTAGCCGAGATATTTGTGCCGTTATGCTCAAAGTCTTCATTTTCAAAACGAACACCACCAACAAGTTTAAACGCTGGGGTTAACGTGTATGTTGTTTCACCAAATGCAGCAGAAGTTGTCGTCGTTCCATCAATAACCGTTCCGGTAAATTCTGTATTGGTATCTGCTTTTGAATAATAAAGCCCTAAAACTGAAGAAAAGTCTGAACCAGGAGTTTGCACTAAAAGTCGATTTTCCACGGTAATGTTATCGACATCAGAAACAACATGGAATGCTGAAGGGTATTGATCAAACTCGACATCAGAACTGAGATAAGCAACGTGTAATGAGTTAACTAAACCATTGTCGAAATCGTAATCAACATCGGCGGCGATACTCTGTGCAACTGAATCTTGAAGACGAGTATTTGAAGAGTTAGCGCTGTCTAAAATCAATGCCGGATCATAAACATACTCAGTTGAAGCAAAAGATAGGTACTCACCTTTGTAAGTGTGACGGTTGTAAGTCAACTTAGCACTCAAACCAGGCATTGAAGACGGTTCCCAAAGCAGTTTGAAACGAGCATTGAGATTTTCAGATTCTTCAAGATCAGGTGCACCTTCAAGCTCGTCAGATGCTTGAGTATAGTTCATCCAACCATCACCTTTGTTGCCATCAACTGCTAGACGGAAAGCAAGCTCATCTTGAATTAAAGGGCCAGATGTCATAATTGCTAAGTTGTTTTTAACATTGCCGTTCTCGTAGGTTTCAAAACCTGCGCGTAGTTTTGTTTCCCAGTAGTGAGTTGGATCGTTGGTTTGAACCACCAAAGCACCACCGATAGAGTTAGTACCTTGGTTCGTCGATTGTGGTCCACGTAATACTTCAATCTGCTTTACATCCCATGATTTACTTGGAGTATAGCCTTGGCCCATCCAAGCTTGAGCAACATCATCTACGATAGTCGAAACACGAGCTTTACCACCGCTGTAAAACGCATTACCACCAGTTGCAACACCAGCACCTTCAATACCACGAATACTAATTGATTCAAATCCGGCTGTAACCACGTTTGGTGCTGAAGTAGCAATGTCATTGATTGACGTCTTCTCGCCATTTTCCAATTGCTCTTCACCAATAACTGTGACGGCTGTTGTGGTGTCTTTCAGGTTTTTATCCATTCGTTCGCCAGTAATGACGATCGTTTCTGTTCCTTTTGTTTCATTACTTAACGCTGGTAAAGATACTGCCATACCGATAGCCACTGCGATGCTATAGCTTAAGTAATTCATCCTTTTTGCTTGTAAAGATTTCATCCTGTTCCCTATTTTTTAATTAAATTAACCCCAAAAATTAATCGTAATGATATTGATTATCATTTACTATATCAATTAAAAATTAGGCAATAATTTGAAAAAATAAATAACAGATCTGAGTAAGACTATTGGGTTAATAACATGTGCTATCTGGTGCCATAAGGAATAACCATCGGTGAGCCACAAATGGGGTCATCCATAATTAGGCAATCTAAGTTGAAAACTTGTTTGATGATCTCACTGGAGATGATGTCCTGCGGTGCGCCTTGCGCGGCGATGTTACCTTCACTCATCAACAAAATATGGTCAGCGTAGCGAAACGCTTGGTTGAGTTCATGCAATACAGCCACAATGGTGAACTTTTTCCTGCGATTCAAATCACGGCAAAGCTCTAATAAGTCAATCTGATGAGCAATATCTAAATACGTTGTTGGCTCATCGAGAAACAGAATTGGCGTCTGTTGCGCAAGAACCATCGCAATCCATACCCGTTGTCGCTGTCCACCGGAAAGCTCATCAATCAACCTTTCTGCTAAATGCTCAATATCGGTCAATTGCATTGCTTCACATACCGCCTGTTCATCCTCATCACTCCACTGTTGAAAAAGCTTCTGGTAGGGGTAGCGACCTCTGGATACAAGATCTTTCACTCGAATTCCATCAGGAGCGGTGACACGCTGAGGCAACAAACCAATTTGTTTTGCTAAAGATTTAGGGTGGAGCGAATAAATATCTTCGCCATCTAACTCAACTCGGCCTGAATTCGGTTTTTGCAAACGACAAAGCATTCGCAGTAGTGTTGATTTACCACAACCGTTTGGCCCAATAATAACGGTGAACTTGTTATCAGGAATAGTGACATCTAGTGACGAAAAAATTTGCTCAGATTCATAACTGAGATTCATGTTTGAACCCGATAGCCGATCGATATGCAAACTCTCTCCTAATGATTCAAATAACGTTTCTTCCTTAATACTCATAATCACTGCAACTCAAAAATTCTTTGTTCTGGTTAGTAACCAAAGCAAATACACACCACCCACAAGACTGGTTAACTGACCGATGGGAAGGTTGATAGAAAATGGTTTTATTTGAGAGACAAGATCAGCAATAACTAACAAAGTCGCCCCCATGACAGCTGAGGCTGCAACAGGAATATGACCAACCCTAAGCAGGCGAGTCACGAGTTGAGGAGCCGCTAATGCAATAAAACTGATTGGGCCCGCCGCCCCTGTGGCTAAGGCAGCAAGTGCCACAGACAGGAAAGTCATAACTACCCTTTCTTTTTCTACACAAACACCGATCTGTGAAGCCATTTCATCTCCCATTTCCAATAAATGAAGTGTCCTGGCTTTGACAATAATAATTGGCACAATCAATATGACGTCGAGCATCACAGGTAGCGCATGTCCCCAGCTTCTCGCATTAAGAGAGCCAGCAAGCCAAAGGTTTGCCATGATAGCCTGATCTAAATTTCCTTTGACTAACATCAAGCTGTTAAAGGCACTCAATATGGCACCGATACCAATGCCGATAAGAATTAGCCGATAACCACCGACAACACCATTTTTTCGGGAAAGAAAATAGACCGTACCAGCCGTCAGCATTCCGCCAATTAAAGCGGAAATCATCACAGCTTGCGCTGAGTTCTGAAACACAATAATTTGGATTAAAGCGCCAGATGCCGCTCCAGTGGTAAAGCCGATAATGTCTGGCGAGCCAAGAGCATTTTTGGAAATAGATTGAAAGATAGAACCTGACACGCCCAGTGCCATCCCCACAAAAATAGCCGTAACGATTCGCGGCAAACGAACATTCCAAACAATACGTTCGGCAATAGCTATACGTTCGGCAATAGCTTGATCGCCACCAGTATGGAAAAGCACAGAGAACAATTGCTCAAACGTTAATGGGAATGACCCAACGGTAATCAAATAGCAACTTATCGCGAGTAAAGCGACTAATGAGTACATGACAAACAGCCACTCTTTTTTTGAGTATCGAATGGTCATTCCTCTGCGATGAATGAGCTGATCACTCAACACCTTAGACTGAAACATCAGGCTCATAATTCGGCCATCCTCCAGCGTCGAACTAAGATGACAAAAATTGGCCCGCCTAGTAAAGCCGTCATGATGCCTACGCTAATTTCGTCAGGAGAAACCAATATCTTACCTAAGATATCCGCGACCGAAACCAATACAGCCGCAATCATCATCGAATAAGGCAACAACCACTTGTGCTCTGTTCCAACCCAAAAACGTGCAATATGCGGTGCGGTTAAACCCACAAAGCTCAGAGGCCCTGACGCGGCTGTTGCTGCTCCAGCAAGAATAGTGATAGATAAGGAAGCGCGAATCCATACACTGGTATGATTGATGCCAAGCGACTGGCTGATGTCTCTACCTAAAGAAACGGTATTCAGCTCTCTGGTCAAAAACATGGTGTAGATTAACCCAACGAATACCAATCCAGAGATAGGAAAGAGAACATCAAAACCTCTTCCCTGAAGAGAGCCGACTACCCAATGTCGAAACTGGTTAAATGCTTCTTCCTGACTATTAACCGTGATGATTTGGGTAATAGAGAGCAGAATGACCGACAGCGCTATACCAGAGAGTACCACTTTGACAGGGTTAACACCGCCGTTAAGTCCAGCCAGAAGATAGATAATACCACCCGCTAGCATTGCTCCAAGAATACTAAACCACATGTAGAAATGAACATCAGTAATTCCAAACAAAGCGATAGCAATAACGACCGCTAAGGTCGCTCCTGAATTCACACCTAACAATCCCGGCTCCGCAAGTGGGTTTCGAGTTAGAGTTTGCATCAAAACCCCAGCCCCGCCGATAGCCAGTCCAACCACGATAGCTAGAAGGGCTCTGGGTAAACGTAGATGATGAACAATTAAATGCTCACTATTTTGTGGCGAGTATTGAGTTAATGCCCGCCACGTTACCTCCGGTTCAATATCTCTAGAACCGAAGAAAACGCTGGTAAAAGCACACACTAGGGCTACAACCAGAAGAAAGAACAGCCCAGTGTAGTAAAAAGAATCTCGATGGCTAGATGAAGCTTTCATTTCACTATTGAGCCAACCCGAAATGCTTTTTCATCAGCTCAATTATTTCCAGGCTGCTGTAGTAATCGATTCTGAAAGAATTGAGCCCTAATTCATAAACCTGTTTTTGTGTCACAGAGGGCAAGTTGACTAACACCGGATCTTTCAATACGGTTTGAATATTCGACTCGTCAGCCACGATAACAAAGCTCACCGGAGCTTTAAGCTGCGTCAACGTTTCATAATGAACACGGGCAAAATCATTTCTTTTATCGCTGAATGTTTCCCATTCATCCTTAGCGCCTTCAATCTCAAACCCTAAAGCATGGATCAATTCACTGTGAGGCCCCGTGACTTTGGCTATCGCATTAGCCATCCCAGGACCGTTATAGCGAATAATATTGGCTTGTTTTGCTGGTAGATTCAGCTTAGTGGCTTCAACGTATTGGTCAAACTCAGCTATTTTTTGTTTAACAAAATCCTCTCGCCCAGTTGCGTAGCCCAGTTTAATTGCTAGTTCCTGCCAGGTCTGGCTACCATAATCAACCACAATGACAGGGGCTAAAAGCTTCAATTCAGGAACCAAATCAAGTACTGAATCTCCACCCATTTTAGCGACAACAATCAGATCAGGCATAACAGCGTAAGCCATTTCGATATCAACCCCACCCACAGGCCAAAGCTCAGTAATCTTTCGCTGCTTAGCTACCGATTCCCATTGAGAGAAAAATTTTCCGTCTCCAGCGGTTGAACTCGCAACCACTGGAGCATCAATCGCAATAAGAGTGCCTGTAACCGTCACGGAAGTTGACAGTACCTTCAACGGCTTTTTGGGGATAATCGTTGTTGAACCATCCGCATTGACAAATGTTCTGGGCCACTGTTCAGCAGACGTTTCAGCAGCAAAAACCGACATTATTGAATAGCAAATAGCACACATCGAAATGATAACACGTATCATAAACATTACCATTATTAGTAAAATCAACGTATGCTAACACAAAAATCATTCAGGTAAACAGTTGCTTTCATTGGATGAATCGAAAAAAGATCAGGTCAGGAGAAGTTAGGTGAGCTTAAAATCGTTGTTGAAAAGCACAGACTTAGTAGGGTTATCAATCGGTTCCGAACTTTGGTGGGATAAGCTCGCTTCAGTAGGCACCCCATTACAAATTACAAGAGACAACGGAACAACTGAGCTGGTTTTTATTTGGAGAAAACCAACCACTTCTCCACAATATACCTCGGTCTACATTGATATTAATGGCGTCATTAACCATCATGATTTCAATGCGGCTCAGTTAGTTCAATTCGGAAATAGCGACGTTTTTTACTACATTTGCAGCGCACCAAGCAGTTGGAATGGTACCTATGCGTTGATTCCGGTTACAGAGGAAGCGAAACAACCTGAGTATCATGGAAGCCGTGAAGAGCAGATTTCACAACATCGAAATTGGATCATCAAAAGGCGCGCATACCACGTGGCAGATCCACTCAACAAAAGAAACCTTTCATTGTGTGAGTGGGGTAAAATGCATTCCCGCCTGTACTTAGATCCTTCTGTTATTCATCCCGCCTGGAGTTCTTTTGATCGCAGCAAAGGTAAGGCAGAACTAAGCTCTCTCTGCCATGAGCATATTTTTCATAGCGAGATCTTAGAGCAAGAAAGACGTTTTTGGAGTTATTCAACCGCGCTTAATGGAGAAAAAAATCTTCCTCTCATTATCGTACTTGACGGTCAGACATGGACACAGAGCATACCAATCATGTCGGCTTTAGACATTTGTACTCAGCAAAAACTTCTACCACCAGCGGTTTATCTGATGATCGATGTGATGTCTATGACGCAGCGATCGATTGATCTCCCTTGTAATCCAACCTTTTGGCAATCAGTCATTGAAGAGTTCATTCCTATTATTTCAGACAAGTATCACCTCACGTCAGATCGAGACAATACGGTTGTAACGGGGCAAAGTTACGGCGGCTTATCGGCGGTTTACGCCCTACTCAATTGGCCAGAAAAATTTGCTAAAGCAGTTTCTCAATCAGGATCTTTCTGGTGGCCAAATGATTCATTGATTCATCATTCTCATCAGTCAGATATTGTTCAGCAATTACCTGAGTCACTTTATCTTGACCAATATATCGATACTCTGGGCACCCACTATCAGCACAAAATCTATATGGAAGCAGGAAAACGAGAAGGAATGATGGCACCACTTTCCGAACATATACACCAAAAACTAAAAGAAAATAAACATAACTCAATCATTGAGTTATATGACGGAGGGCACGATAGTTTGCTATGGCGCGAAGGCTTAATTAAAGGTTTAATTTGGCTGTTTGCCGATTAAATACAACTGAGGCTTTTTTACTAGGATTTGCAAAACAGCCACATAATTGTGGCTGTTTTGTTCAGTACTTAGTTGCATTCCGCACGTTCAAACATTGATACCCGTTTTTGCTGATTGCAGTGTCAGTGAACCGATGAGATAAGCCGATGTAAGCTGCTGAGGTAAAAAGGGAATAACTCCTAACGTTTTGTTGGAGAACATCTTCAACTGTCTCGTTCTACCTTCAGATATAACACCGTCTCTCTGTCCGTGGCTCAATAGCCCCTCAATGATGATTTGCCCTTTTTCCCAACGTGAAAGCTGAATATAAGCGGTGCCAAATAAGATATAGGGGAAGCCTGATTTTTCTAAAGGTGCAGGCATCTCACCATTAAGCACCCCCTCTAAATAGGAACCGCCATGCAGTGGGATGACCTCACCATTATCGGTTTTACACAAAACATCTCCCCACGCTTTATCCAGTTCGAAGCCAAATTGCTGCAATTCGCTAACGCTTTCGTCCAACGCCTGCTGAATTTTATCAAGACTACCCGTGCTGAGATCCAATTGAGTACCTAACTCAGGATCACCACTGCCAAGCATAGTTAACATATTCAGTTGTACGACTTTGTTCCAGAAGAGATGAAACAGCAGAGCACCACGACTATCGGAGTTATTCTTTCTATCCCATTGTGCTAATACCTTGCTGGCTGCCTGAATGGATGTCGAAGATACCATTTGTAAATGGGCGAGAATATCGGACAAGAAAGTTTCAGCGGCATAGTTTCGGTTATCAAACAATACTTCCAATGCATTAGACGGCTTAATCACAGGCGCTTTACTTAGCTCTTTCATTCGAATTGCCGACATGGCTAGTCTAGGATCGTACCTGAGACCCGCTGCGATACTCTTCGCGATTTGATGATCCGGTTTATGCTGACCAAATACAGAAGGAAAATCAGGCTGACAAACACCGTATTCAGTGTATTTGTAGCTATTGTTCGCGTTGTGAATGATCCCGCGAGAAAATACATTTGGATAGAAAGAATTCGCTGCTGTTAATGGCTTTTGATCCTTTCCTCTTAATGAGCACTCGCTACGAGTGCCATCCAACACATTAAATGCCGCTTCTCTATCGCCAATATGACATTGTACCATTTGTTCATCAGTGACCGGCGGTACATTCCCTGCCATCACGTATGCGATGTCACCGTATCGATCTGCCACAATTAACTGACATAAAATACCACGATGAGACGATATCGCGTCAACAAACGCTTTGGTAGTTGAAGTTTTCGCTGCCGCTAGAAACTGATTAATGCCACGAGCATTGCGCTCACTAGGGTTGGTAATCGCATACCATCCCTCTGGTTTGCCTGGTCTTTGTGGAAGTTTAAATAAATAGCCAAGTTCAGAATGCAGAAAATGATAGTGACGAGTTTCAATGTCTCCATTCTCTTCTAACACATCAATACTGATCTCTTTTATCTCAAGTGGTTTTTGTTCACCGTCCATAAGATAAGTTGGGTTAAGCGTAACTTCTTGAATCTTCATTAGTTGCAGGACAAATGAAGTGACCGTTGCTGCGTCCAAAATGGACCATGACACATCAGCATTGTAACCAGTAAGCGGCAGCGGGAAGCCAAGGAAAGAAGTGCCAGCCACATCCAGTTCTCCGGGAATCGTAAGGTGATACTGATGCATATAAATACGCTGCTGATGTGGGGTTCTTTGCCATGCCGAGTGCGGATTACCTAGCAGAATTGCCCCCTCACCTTCTACGACATCACCACCGAATGCCCATGCATTGCTACCAAAACCACCTTCAACAATCACATCTTCACTGTGACAAGAGTGATGGCAAGTCGTCAAATCCGATCGCCATGCGCCGGAAGAAGCCACAAGGTGAGGACCGATTTCGATTAACTCTTTCATAACGCCAAATCGCATCGCGGAACGAATCACATCCTCTGGCTCGAAAGTAATTAACGGTTCAGCACTGTTCCTTTCGTGCCATTCTTCTTCTGTCAAAGATTCTACAAAGTGATTTAGCCCATTCACATAACCAACAACATAAGCTCGCGCATCATCACTAAGGTTTGCTAACTCTTCTTTTGCCCATTCCGCTGGCATACGTAAGCGGAACATCAAATCTGAATTCAAGTTAGTCGTTTTTAGAAAGCCAATCGTCGAAAACTGCTCTGCGCCGTAATACCCGGAGCGTTCGCCACGCAGCACTATCGCTTGCGCAGAGATTTCAGCTAAACGATCCCGAGCATGGACATAGCCATAGCCGAAGCCAAGAGATCCATAATTGTCCGCCTCGATATGAGGAACATCATTTTCTGTCCAACGGATTTTGGCCGTATTTAAGTCATTTTCGAGCATATATAGCGCCTGTTTTGAACGATAAATTGTTTTGAACAATAAATTACTATTCCAAGGTACATGTCCAAAAAACAACAACCTTAGATGCAAATAAGAATAATTTTCATTATTACATGGACAATAAAAAAATCATATCGTTAAACAATCCGCTTTGACACTCATGCCTGCGCAGCAGATAGCCCTGTTTTTGCCACCAAGACTGGTTTACTATCAGTTACCCGATTCTATCGCCTAGGAGCATTTATGGGTCGTCCCAAAATTCCACGTAATATCTGCGGAGTTCCTGCTGATAGCTGCTTTAAACCTAACGGTATACCAATGAGCGAGCTCGATAAAATCGAGCTCGCCGCAGACGAATTTGAAGCTCTGCGCCTAGTTGATCTTAAAGGTATGCTCCAGCAAGATGCTGCTGCAGAAATGGGCGTATCCCGCCAAACGCTGGCTAATCTGGTAAAAAGAGCACGTTACAAAGTAGCCATCTGCCTTGCCGAAGGCAAAGCACTCTTGATGCATCGCCCAGATTAACCTTCTCTCTATACATCCACTGCCTATACATCAATTGCGGCGTTGACGACGACCGAGAGCACTAAACTTGCAATTTTGGCAACTCTGCTTGCAAAAATATTATTTGCATATGCCATAAATCGATCTTATAAATAGCATATGCTATAAATATATAAAGCGATAAATACTGTCAGCCTTGTGCTGCAAGGAGCTCTATCATGATCACTGCTATTCCAATTGAACAAGATCGCATTGCCAATCACTTTA
>NZ_JBKEBW010000083.1:0-25130 GCF_047973365.1 Vibrio sp.
CTGCGCTGAAAGAACCTAATGGTCTGCTGGCGTTTGGGGGAGATCTCAATCCCGAACGGATTTACCAAGGCTACCAAAGCGGCATTTTTCCTTGGTATGGTCCTGATGAGCCTATTCTATGGTGGAGCCCTTCGCCACGCGCTGTGTTTGATCCTAAGACCTTCATTCCGGCAAAAAGTGTGAAAAAGTTTCAACGCAAACACCAGTACACTGTCAGTATTAATCACGCGACCGCTGATGTCATCGATATGTGCGCAGCGGTACGTTCTCCGGAAGAGACCTGGCTGAATGAAGAAATGCGTCACGCCTACACTCAGCTTGCCCGTGCAGGAAAGTGTCATTCGGTGGAAGTGTGGCACCACCACGCCTTAATTGGTGGGTTGTATGGCATTGAAGTAGGCCGATTATTTTGTGGCGAGTCGATGTTCAGCCTTGCAACCAACGCATCAAAAATTGCATTGTGGTATTTCTGCCATCATTTCAACGTTCATCAAGGTCAGTTGATTGATTGCCAGGTGATGAACCCGCACCTTAAATCATTGGGCGCTAAGGAATTATCCCGCGACAAATTCATGCAATCATTGCTATCTTTAAAAGAACAGCGTGTAACAGAAAGTTGTTTTCAACCTCAATGGCTGACTTGCCCGGTTGAAGCATCTGCTGAGGAGTAAGTATGAGTTCCGATCTGCAGCATATTCGTATTGGTCTCACCAACAACCATCCGTGCAGCTACCTCAAAGACCGTATGGAGCGCGTCGCGGTCGCTATCGACACTCAGATGCAATCGCCAGAAAATTATGAAACTCTGCTGGCCAACGGTTTTCGCCGCAGCGGAGATACGATTTACAAGCCCCATTGTGATACCTGCAGTGCCTGCGAAGCTCTGCGGGTTTCTGTGGCAGATTTTGTACCATCCAAAAGTCAGAAACGATTGCTCGCTAAAACGCACAGCGAGTTTAGTTGGGAACTCAAGGACGATATGGACAAAAGCTGGTTCGCGCTCTATTCACGTTATATTAAAGCGCGCCATCGCAACGGCACCATGTACCCACCGCGCAAAGACGAGTTTGATAAGTTCGCACATTCTGAGTGGCTCGATACACGCTATTTGCATATTTATCATCATGATACCTTGGTTGCGATCGCGATTACCGATTTGCTTCCCCACAGCGCCAGTGCATTTTACACCTTCTTTGACCCGGACCACCCACTCTCGCTGGGCACACTCGGTGTGCTGACCCAACTGGAGCTTTGTCGACAAATGGGTAAACAATGGCTTTATTTGGGATATCAAATCGATGAATGTCCTGCCATGAACTACAAAGTGCGCTTCCAGCCTCATCAAAGGCTAGTAAATCAGCGTTGGCAAGGGTAGAATACGCCCCAACTTTACATATTGATTGATTAACGGCAGAATGCGGCCGTTAATTTTTGCCTAATTTCTAAAGAGGATTAAATGGCTAAAGAAGACGTAATTGAGATGCAAGGCACTGTCCTTGATACTCTTCCAAACACAATGTTCCGTGTTGAGCTTGAAAACGGTCACGTAGTAACGGCTCACATCTCAGGTAAAATGCGTAAAAACTACATTCGTATTCTAACGGGTGACAAAGTTACTGTTGAGATGACTCCATACGATCTATCGAAAGGCCGCATCGTCTTCCGTGCTCGTTAATCTCTGATTTTCGAATACAACAAAAAACGGAGCAAAATGCTCCGTTTTTTGTTGTTGTTCTAAAGGATATAAAAAAGCGCATCTTTCGATGCGCTTTTATGTTTGATGTTGAATGATTTCAAGGCTTAATGCAGCACTTCTTCTTTAGCACCTAAGTAATCAAACGTGAGATGGTCATCGTTCAGAGCCACTTTCACTGTACCACCGTCAACCAATGCGCCAAACAATAGTTCATTAGCCAGAGGTTTCTTCAACTGCTCTTGAATCACACGTCCCATTGGACGTGCACCCATTTCGCGGTCATAGCCTTTCATAGCCAACCAGTGGCGAGCACCTTCTGAAACTTCCAGCGATACACCACGTGCATCCAACTGAACTTGTAGTTCAACAATGAATTTATCAACCACTTGGTGAATGACACTTTCATCCAAGCTGTTAAACCAGATGGTGTGATCTAAACGGTTACGGAATTCCGGTGTAAACACTTTCTTAATTGCTGCCATGGCGTCATGACTATGATCTTGTTGAATCAAACCAATGGATTTCTTCACTGTTTCCGCCACACCCGCATTCGTCGTCATCACTAAGATGATGTTACGGAAATCTGCTTTACGACCATTGTTATCAGTAAGCGTACCGTTATCCATCACTTGCAATAGTAAGTTAAAGATATCAGGGTGTGCTTTTTCAATTTCATCAAGAAGTACAACAGAATGTGGGTTCTTAATCACCGCATCCGTTAGCAAGCCACCTTGGTCATAGCCCACATAGCCCGGAGGAGCACCAATCAAACGGCTTACCGAGTGACGCTCACCATACTCAGACATATCAAAACGCAGTAGTTCGATACCTAATAGCTTAGAAAGCTGCACTGTAACTTCTGTTTTACCCACTCCCGTAGGACCGGCAAATAAGAATGAACCTACAGGTCGATTATCGGCGCCTAGTCCCGCACGAGTCAGTTTGATGGATTCCGTCAATACATCGATAGCATTGTCTTGTCCGAACACCAACATCTTCATTTTCTTATCAAGATTTTTCAGAATATCCTTGTCAGATGACGAAACAGATTTCTCTGGAATACGAGCCATTTTTGCAACCATAGACTCGATCTCCGCCACACCGACGGTTTTCTTACGTTTGCTTGCTGGCATCAAACGAACACGCGCTCCCGCTTCGTCAATAACGTCAATCGCTTTGTCAGGTAAGTGACGTTCGTTGATGTATTTAGCTGACAATTCTACTGCTGCACGCAGAGCTTTATTGGTATAACGCACATCGTGGTGAGCTTCGTATTTTGGTTTCAAACCCATCAAAATTTTAGTGGTGTCATCCAAAGACGGCTCTACAACATCAATTTTTTGGAATCGACGAGACAGTGCTCGTTCCTTCTCAAAAATGTTACTGTATTCCTGATAAGTGGTTGAGCCGATACAACGTAATTTACCGCTACTTAGCAGAGGCTTAATCAAGTTCGCTGCATCCACCTGACCACCAGATGCAGCCCCTGCACCGATGATGGTATGAATTTCATCGATAAAGAGAATCGCATCTTTCTCTTTTTCTAGCTGTTTGAGAATAGTTTTAAAACGCTTCTCGAAATCACCACGGTACTTGGTACCCGCCAATAATGAACCGATATCCAATGAGTAAATTACACTGCTCTGAATCACTTCAGGTACCTGGCCTTCCACGATTCGCCAAGCTAAGCCTTCTGCAATAGCCGTTTTACCAACACCAGCCTCACCGACTAATAGCGGGTTGTTTTTTCGGCGACGACACAGCACTTGAATGGTACGTTCAAGTTCCTTGTCACGGCCAATCAGCGGGTCAATCTGTCCTTGACCAGCCAATTGGTTCAAATTTGTCGCAAAACTTTCTAGTCTTTCATCTGCGGATGAATCATCTGAGCTATCGGTACCGAATGAATCCGAAGACGAATCCTCACCCGAGCCACTTGATGTTTTGGTAATTCCGTGAGAAATGTAGTTAACGATATCCAAACGACTAATGTCGTTCTTTTTCAATAGATAAGCTGCGTGGGATTCCTGCTCGCTGAAAATGGCAACCAGCACGTTTGCACCGGTGACCTCACTACGACCGGAAGATTGAACATGGAACACTGCACGTTGCAGCACACGCTGGAAACTAAGTGTTGGCTGAGTCTCACGTGTTTCGTCATTGTCTGGGATGAGGGGGGTTGTCTGATCAATAAATACATCAAGCTCTCGACGTAATACGTCAATGTCTGCCTGACAGGCCAATAATGCTTCCTTCGCTGCATCGTTTTCCAACAATGCAAGTAGGAGGTGCTCGACGGTCATGAATTCATGTCTTTTGTCTCGCGCTCGAGCGAACGCGCCGTTTAGACTAGACTCTAGTTCTTTATTAAGCATAAGGCCTCCTTAAAGAACAACCACGTCTGCTAGTGTTACGCTTTTTCCATCGTACAAAGCAGTGGATGCTCGTTTTCCCGTGCGTACATTGTCACTTGAGCGACTTTCGTCTCTGCAACTTCAGCAGTAAACGTGCCACAAATTGCTTTCCCTTCATAATGAACTCTGAGCATCACCTGTGTCGCTTTTTCTATGTCCATAGAGAAGAAGCGTTCAAGGATTTCTATCACAAAATCCATCGGCGTGTAATCGTCATTATTGAGTATAACGTTATACATCGGCGGTGGTTTTGTTGCTGTTTTCTCTTGCTCCAGTAGATCTGAGCCTGGAGTTACCCATTCGAAGTTTTTACTCATGATGGCCGTATTTAGGAGTGTTTCTCTTAAACATGTCTCTTCTCTTAAAATGTCATCACTTTTTGATAACCTAACGTGCTGTCAGTGAAGGTGAAAAACAATCCTTACTTAGAGACTAATGCAGCAATTGTATCGCTGCAAATAAAACATTGCTATTCACAATCGAGTTTATTCTAAACGTTCAACAACGCGTCACCTTTCTGTAACACTATTGGGACTAAAGTCTAAAATAAATCCAACCATAAATGGGACCAATATTTGTCGCACGAGTGATATCAAATAGCATAGGACAATCTCAAAAGTGATTTGCTTATAAAAGTACGCATTTTTATACCATTATCCTATTGACTGTGCTCAATCATTGACTACATTGGTCAAATAGTGACTAAAAATTTGGCAGCGGCTGAATTGATATTCACGAATAGGAGTGATCACCATCAGATTTTCTGATAACGGATATTAGAGTGAATTTCTCCGTAACAACATCAGTAACAAAATGCATGAGGGACGTATAGCATGGCTACAGGTACAGTAAAATGGTTCAATAACGCCAAAGGATTCGGATTCATCTGTCCGGAAGGCGAAGATGGAGACATTTTTGCTCATTATTCTACTATCCAGATGGATGGCTACCGCACATTGAAAGCGGGACAGCAAGTAGCGTATGAAGTTGAACAAGGACCTAAAGGTTACCACGCTAGTAGTGTCGTACCTATTGAAGGGCAACAATCTAAATAGTTCGCTGCCAAATAAATCATTACTAATAACTGACCTTATGGTTGATTAAAAGATGAAGATTTATTAATTGATAGATATGAAAAACCCGCCTTGGCGGGTTTTGTGTTTTCGTTTTATTAGAAACTAGAAACGCAGTGACTATTATGTACGGTCTACTACTTATGTTCGCTCTACTATGCTGTTCAGCGTTGCACTTGGGCGCATTAGATTAGAAACCACCGCATCGTTTAATGCATAGTAACCACCTAAATCACCCGTAACGCCTTGAGCACCATTCAGCTCAGCCACAATTTTCTCTTCGTTAGACAATAACTGCTCAGCGACTGGAGTAAACTCAGCCGCAAGATCTGCATCCTGAGTTTGTGCAGCTAATGCTTCAGCCCAGTACGCCGCTAGGTAGTAATGGCTGCCACGGTTATCTAGTTCACCCACTTTACGTGATGGCGATTTGTTAAGGTCTAGGAATTTACCTGTCGCTTTATCTAACGCATCAGCCAATACTTGCGCTTTCACATTACCTGTTACCACGCTTAGATGCTCTAGCGAAGCCGCAAGAGCCAAGAACTCACCCAAAGAGTCCCAACGTAGATGGTTCTCTTTTTGAACTTGTTGAACATGCTTAGGCGCTGAACCACCGGCACCCGTTTCAAACAGACCACCACCATTCATTAGTGGAACGATTGAAAGCATCTTCGCTGATGTACCTAGTTCAAGAATTGGGAACAAGTCTGTTAGGTAGTCACGTAGTACGTTACCTGTTACAGAAATGGTGTCTTTACCTTCTTTGATACGCGCTAGCGAGTATAGGGTTGCATCTACAGGTGAAAGGATCTTGATCTCCAGACCAGCAGTATCGTGCTCAGGCAGATACTGCTTCACTTTCTTAATCAGCTCAGCATCGTGTGCACGAGCTTCGTCTAGCCAGAACACAGCCGGAGTCTTGGTTGCACGCGCACGGTTTACCGCAAGCTTAACCCAGTCTTGGATTGGAGCATCTTTAACCTGACACATACGGAAGATGTCGCCAGCTTCAACTTGTTGCTCAAGAAGTACTGTACCTGCTGCATCAACAACGCGTACTACACCGTCCGCATCCAGGATGAAGGTTTTATCGTGTGAACCGTATTCTTCTGCTTTTTGCGCCATTAGACCCACGTTTGGTACGCTGCCCATGGTCGTTGGATCAAACGCGCCATGCTCTTTACAGAACTCGATCACTGCCTGATAAACACCTGCGTAGCAACGGTCCGGGATCACTGCTTTGGTATCTTTTTGTTTACCGTCAGGGCCCCACATTTGACCAGATGAACGAATCATCGCTGGCATAGAAGCGTCAACGATAATGTCGCTTGGTACATGCAGGTTAGTGATACCACGGTCTGAATCAACCATAGCTAGCGACGGTTGAGTGGCATAAACCGCTTGTAGAGCAGCTTCAATTTCTTCACGTTGTGCTGCTGGTAATGCTTGAATTTTGGCGTAAACGTCACCTAAGCCGTTGTTTACATCAACGCCCAACTTGTCAAATACTTCACCATATTTGTCGAAGACTTCTTTGTAATAAACTTTAACTGCATGACCAAAAATAACTGGGTCAGAGACTTTCATCATGGTTGCTTTCATATGCAGAGAAAGTAGAACGCCTTGCTCTTTTGCGTCAGCGAATTCTTTTTCGAAAAACTTAACTAATGCATTCTTGTTTAGCACGCTAGCATCGATAACTTCTTTATCTTTCAGCGCGAAAGGCTTTTTCAATTCTTTGCTTGAACCGTCTTTAGCGACGAACTGGATAGAAACTTGTGTTGCACCTTCAACAGTGACTGATTTTTCACTACCAAAGAAATCTTTGTCACTCATACTAGCGACATGGGATTTAGAATCTGCTGACCAAGCACCCATTGAGTGTGGGTTCTTCTTGGCATAGTTTTTCACTGATGCGGGAGCACGACGGTCAGAGTTGCCTTCACGCAGTACAGGGTTTACCGCACTACCTTTGATTTTGTCGTAAGTCGCTTTAATCGCTTCTTCTTCATAAGTCGCAGGCTCTTCTGGATAATTCGGCAGTGCAAATCCTTTGTCTTGAAGTTCTTTGATTGCGGCCTTTAGCTGAGGAACAGACGCCGAGATGTTTGGCAGTTTGATGATGTTCGCTTCAGGAGTTTGTGCAAGTTCACCAAGCTCGGTCAGAGCATCACCAACGCGTTGATCTTGTTTCAAATGCTCTGGGAAATTAGCAAGAATACGTCCCGCTAACGAAATGTCACGGGTGTCAATTTCAATGCCCGACGATGCTGTAAATGATTGGATAATTGGCAGCAGTGAATATGTAGCAAGTGCTGGGGCTTCGTCAGTAATTGTATAAATAATTGTAGGTTTATCTGTTGGCATGAACTTTCCCTATTTGTTCTAACAACACATTGGTCTGTGTTGTGTGAATGTACGGCTCAAGCGAGAAACATCTCAAACTTGGGCTCGATAGCCTCACTCTTTCCTTTTGTGTTCGAATAACTTCCAGGTGTGGACAACCCTAATGAGTCCTCGATGCAGTCCTTGAGTGAAGATCGTTATAATTAAACAAAATTAGGATAATAGTCTATCATCTTGTCGCTTATCCTATTTCTGGGCGCGCAAATGATAGCGCAAAAGCGAGTTTTAGAAAACTTTCAAATACACTTCATTTACATTTTTGCAAGGTAGTTAACATGTCATCCAGCTCGCGTAGAAGTCCTGCTAATGCTTCTCATCCGACAAGTGCTCACTCAAAGAAGCCACGTTTTAAACATAGCAATCGTCCGACCGCTGCTCGCCCTGCAAATCAACAGCGAACACATAAATCTGCGCTACAAAAACCCAAAGTGAGTCCAGAAGATCGTAAAGTAATTGTTTTTAATAAACCTTATGACACCTTGAGCCAGTTTACCGATGGCGAAGGTCGAAAAACATTAGCCGATTTCATTGCGGTAAAGGATGTGTATGCGGCAGGCAGACTTGACCGAGACAGTGAAGGCTTGATGGTATTAACCAACGATGGGATTTTGCAAGCAAAGCTCACCCAACCGGAATCCAAATCGCCTAAAACTTATTGGGTACAAGTTGAAGGATCCCCTTCTGAGGCAGATTTAGAAAAACTTAGAAATGGCGTAACCCTAAAAGATGGACCAACGCTGCCAGCAAAAGTGGAGATAATGGATGAGCCTCAGCTTTGGGAGCGACATCCTCCAGTACGCTTTCGCGCAGCCATTCCAACCACTTGGCTTGCGATTACCATCATTGAAGGTCGTAACCGTCAAGTAAGGCGGATGACCGCACACATTGGCTTCCCTACTCTTCGTTTGGTTCGCTACTCAATGGGTAATATTGAGTTGGGCGACCTTCAGCCTGGCGAGTGGAAAGGAATCTCTATTGATGAAGCATAAAGAAATGATCGACGGGGCCTCGGCCCTGTCCCACTTCAAGCAAATCAGCATCTCCTATCGCTTGGGTAATGTATTGTTTGGCATGACTGACTGCTGAGAGCATATCTTCTCCTTGAGCCAAAAACGAAGCAATGGCTGAAGACAAGGTGCACCCCGTCCCATGAGTATTGGGAGTGCGAATTCTCGCAGTGCTTAATCTGTGTGTTTCATTTTGGGTAATCAACAAGTCATCACTCTCATCAGACGCCTCTAAATGCCCGCCTTTGAGCAATACAGAGGAAGTACTTAACTGACGCATTGCAGCAACCATCTGCTCAATTTGGTCAGCGTTTTTCGGCTCAGCGAGCCCTGTGAGCGCTGCGGCTTCTGGTAGATTGGGCGTAATAATGCTTGCGAGAGGCAACAAGCGATCTTTCAAGCTGCCTATCGCCGTTTCTTTTAGCAATAAATCGCCACTGGTTGCCACCATCACGGTATCCAACACAATGTATTTTGGTCGATATTGTTCCAACTTATCAGCCACCAAATTGATGATATCGGCATCCGCCAGCATGCCAATTTTTACCGCGACAATGTTGAGATCTTGGAATACTGCATCTAACTGACTTTCAATGTGAGGTAGAGGAATGGGCAAGATATCAAACACACCCAATGTATTTTGAGAGGTAATCGCGGTGATCACCGAAGCCGCATAACCGCCTGTAGCAGAAATGGCTTTAATATCGGCTTGAATGCCCGCGCCGCCGCCGCTATCTGAGCCAGCAATAGTAAGAACGACAGGAATTGAACTGGATTTATGCATAACTGCTCCTTTAGGGTATGACATACAGGAACAGTCTCTCGAAAGCGCATCAGAGATAGACGGCAAAACGAGAAATTCAATCGCGATGATTGGATTAGTTCCCTACGTCAGTATTAACTGAATCAGGTTCAACGGGTCTCGCAGTGCGATCTCAGCCTTATGGCTCCCCGACTAATGGCGGACAGAATAACAATTATTTTGTCAGTGATGCAATTTATTACGAGTGCAGAGAATAAGTTACGTAATAGTGTCTATACTTTGTTAAGTAAAATTGTTGAGTAGAATTACACTGTGAGAACAAGTAGGCCGTTAACTCAGTTGGTAGAGTAGTTGACTCTTAATCAATCGGTCGCGGGTTCGAGCCCCGCACGGCCTACCAAACTGTTCTCTATCTTACAGCAGCTACTTATGACGCTCTTTGAGCTTATTAATCACATCACTCATCGACAGACCTTGGTCTTGAAGCAAGACAAGCAAGTGATAAATCAAGTCCGCAGACTCACAAACTAATTCCGCCTTATCGCCCGACGTCGCCGCAAGCGCAACTTCGACACCCTCTTCGCCCACTTTCTGCGAGATGCGTTTGGTGCCACGCGCATAAAGGCTAGCGGTGTAAGAGGATTCAGGGTCGGCACTCTTGCGGGCAGCCAATAGCTGCTCAAGTTGATGAAGCCACACCATTTGTGACTCCTCTTGTGCATCACCGTCCCAACAAGTTGTTGTGCCAGTGTGGCACGTTGGACCAATCGGATTCACTTTCACCAGCAAGGTGTCTTGATCGCAGTCCAAAGCAATATTTTTCAATTGCAACACGTTGCCAGAGGTTTCACCTTTGGTCCATAGGCGCTGCTTGGTGCGCGAATAGAAAGTGACTTGTTCTGTTTCCAACGTTTTCGCTAGTGCTTCTTGGTTCATGTAGCCCATCATGAGCACTTGGCTTGAACCAAAGTCCTGCACTATTGCAGGAACAAGACCATCAACCTTTTCCCAATTAATTCGTTCCGCTAGGCTCATAGTCTCACCTCAACCGCTTGTTGTTTTAAATATTGCTTGAGTTCACCAATATTGATGATTTGTTTGTGGAACACTGATGCAGCTAACGCACCATCCACATTCGCTAATTTGAACGCATCGGCGAAGTGCTCCATTGCGCCGGCACCGCCAGAAGCAATTAGTGGAACATGGCATACGGAGCGAACCATATTCAGTTGCTCGAGGTCGTAACCGTTTCGCACGCCGTCTTGGTTCATCATGTTCAATACGATTTCGCCCGCGCCACGTTTTTGTACTTCCTGAACCCAATCTTTGGTTTGCCACTTGGTCGCTTTAGTCCGCGCTTCATCGCCTGTAAACTGGTAAACCTGATATTTACTCGTCTCTTTATCAAAGTAGGAATCGATGCCGACAACGATACATTGCACACCAAACTTATCCGCTAAATCCGTGATTAGCTGAGGATTGGCTAATGCTGGCGAGTTAATCGAAACTTTGTCCGCTCCGAACTCAAGAATACGGGCCGCATCTTCAGCTGATTTAATACCACCAGCGACACAGAAAGGAATGTCAATTACCTCTGCAACTCGCGCAACCCAGCTTTTATCCACCACACGACCATCACTGGATGCGGTGATATCGTAAAACACCAACTCATCAGCGCCCTCTTCCGCATAACGTTTGGCTAGCGGAACAATGTCTCCGATGATTTCGTGATTGCGGAACTGCACGCCTTTCACAACCTGTCCGTCACGAACGTCCAAACACGGGATTATACGTTTTGCCAACATGCGAACGCCTCCTCTGTGGTGAATTTGCCATCAAGCAGAGCACGACCAACAATCACACCTGCAACACCACTGCCTTTCAATGCTTCAATATCCGCTAAACTGCCGATGCCACCGGAAGATTGGAACTGAACCTGTGGGTATTGTTTGCAGAGGTCTACATACAGCTCAACGTTAGAACCAGCTAGCGTTCCGTCACGGGAAATGTCGGTACAGAGTACATGTTTCAAACCGACGGTTAAGTAGTCTTCAATCAGTGCTTCGATGGTGACACCTGAATCTTCCTGCCAGCCAGAAATCGCCACTTTGCGAGTACCGTCAGCATCGATATTAATATCCAAAGCCAACACGATTTTTTCTGCGCCGTATTTGCTCATCCAACCTTTAACAAGCTCAGGTTGCTTAACAGCGGTTGAGCCAACTACAACGCGTTGCGCACCAGCTTCGAGCAGATCAACCACGTCTTGCTCGCTGCGTACACCACCGCCTATTTGAATATTGGCTGGAGTACCTGCCAGTAATTTTGCAATCAGGTCTAACTGACGTGCACAGGTGTCTTTCGCACCGGTTAAATCCACTAGGTGTAGCCAGTCAGCGCCAGCTTTGTTGTATAAATTAAATTGTTCTACTGGGTCGACTTTATATTCTGTCACTTGGCCGTAATCGCCCTGATAGAGGCGTACAACCTGACCTTCAATTAAATCTAATGCGGGAATAATCATTTCTGTTCCTTATTCGACTTGCCGCTTTATCGCTTACAGCTTCCGTTTATTTTTTTCCGTTTATTTTTTAGAGCTCCAGGAAGTTCTGGATTAACTTAGAACCGGCTTTTGATGAACGCTCTGGGTGGAATTGAACACCGTAATAGTTGCCATTTTGAATCGCTGCGCTAAATGGATTTCCGTAGTCACATTGTGCGATGGTGTAATCACCTACTGGCATTGCAAAGCTGTGTACAAAATAGAAGTACTCACCCTCTTCAATATCTTTGAAAAGCGGGTTGCCAGCTTTAGCCGAAACGGTATTCCAGCCCATGTGAGGCAATGGCAAATCACCGGTTTGCATTAAGCGAACTTCACCTTCAACTAAGCCCAGACATTCAACGATATCATCCGCTTTCTGTCCTTTCTCTTCAGATAATTTGCCTAGCAGCTGCATACCTAAACAGATGCCAAGTAGCGGTTTATCTACCTTAGCCACAAGCTCGATTAAGTTACGTTCTTCAAGGTTCTTCATCGCTTCGCTGGCTGTTCCTACACCCGGCAAGAACAGCTTATCCGCAGCAAGAACCACTGCTGGGTCTTTTGAAATCGTCACTGGGTAGCCCAAACGTTCAATGGCGAATTTCACTGAAGAAACGTTGGCACAACCTGTATCGATAATGACAACTTTTTGTTCATTCGCCATTAGAGAACCCCTTTGCTGCTTGGCAACTCATTTCCTTGTACTTGAATAGCTTGACGCAGTGTACGACCAAACGCCTTAAATAAGCTTTCAATGATGTGGTGGTCATTCTCACCAGTAGAAGACAAGTGCAGAGTGCACGCCAGTGTGTCAGTTAGTGAGCGGAAGAAGTGATAAACCATTTCAGTGGATAAATCGCCTACTTCTGGGCGGCTGAACTCAGCGTCGAATTTCAAATAAGGGCGACCTGACAGGTCTAATGCACATTGCGCTAAACATTCGTCCATTGGCAGAGTAAACCCAAAACGACCAATACCACGCTTATCGCCTAAGGCTTCTTTAATCGCCTGACCAAGTGCCAAAGCGGTATCTTCAACCGTGTGGTGGTCATCGATGTGCAGGTCACCATCCACTTTAAGCTTTAATTGGAATCCACCGTGAGTGGCGATTTGATCAAGCATGTGGTCAAAGAAACCTAATCCTGTTTCGATTTCGTTACCGCCCGTTTCATCCAAATTCACCGCTACCTTGATATCGGTTTCTTTTGTCTTACGAACCACACTTGCAGTACGAGCCTTAACGGTAAGATCTTTGACAATTTGAGGCCAGTTCATGGTTTCTGGGTTGTACTGAATGCCACGGATAGCCATGTTCTCTGCCAGTTGCAGATCCGTGACTCGGTCACCAATGACAACCGATGATTTAAAGTCAACTTTGCCGCCTTGAAGGTACTCTTTCACCATACCTAATTTAGGCTTACGGCAAGAGCAGTTGTCTTTTTCAAAGTGAGGACAAATCAACACATCATCAAATTTCACACCTTGAGAGGAAAAGATATCCATCATCATATTGTGTGGCGCATCGAAGTCTTCTTGCGGGTAGCTGCTTGTGCCTAAACCGTCTTGGTTAGTCACCATAACCAAACGGTAACCCGCGTCTTGCAGAGTCAACAAACTTGGGATAACAAAAGGTTCCAGTTTCAGTTTGTCTAAACGGTCAACCTGAAAATCCACCGGAGGCTCAACAATCAAAGTGCCGTCACGGTCGATAAAGAGAATTTTCTGTTGGGTGCTCATGGTAGAATCCTTTCTATTGGTAGTAGTTACGAATAAACGCGACCGTCTTTTCGCACTCTTCTCTATTGCCTACGCTAATGCGCACACAATTTTCAATCGGTGAGTTACGTAAAATAATGCCTGAATCCCATGCGGCTTTGAACAAAGCGTCACCGTTTGGGAACTTGACCAACAAGTAGTTACCCCATCCTTCAAACACTTGCACACCACTCACCATAGACAAACCCACTTGCATATATGCACGATTAGCGTTTAGGTCCAGCACTTGGTATTTAGCACGTGCAAGACCAGCTTCAGACAATGCCTGAGTAGCAATTTCAGCCACTGGCACTGGCACTGGGTATGGTGCGATGACTTTTAGCAGCACATTGATCAACTCTTCATTAGCAAGAGTAAAACCACAACGTAGCCCTGCGAGAGCAAACGCTTTAGATAGCGTACGTAGAATCGCCAAGTTTGGGTATTGCGCCAGCAAATCGACTGTAGATGCTTCTGGGCAGAAATCGATGTAGGCTTCGTCCATTACGACAATCGCGCGGTCTTTGGTCATTTCTAGCAGAGTGACAATGTCCTCACGCTTAACCAAGTTCCCCGTTGGGTTATTTGGGCTACAAACAAATACCAGCTTTACGTTTTCCAGATTGGCTTCGATATTGGCCAAATCTAACTGCCATTCTGCGGTTAGCGGTACTTTCTTGCGTTCAACACCAATGGTTTCTGCGCTGATTGCGTACATGCCGTAAGTCGGTGGGCAGAACAAAATCGCATCTTGGTTTGGCTCACAGAAAGCACGCACCAACAGTTCAATACCTTCATCAGCGCCACGAGAAGTTAGTACTTGCTCTGGCTTGACCCCTGCATATGCGGCATAAGCGTTGATGAGTTCCGGTGGCTGGCATTCGCTATAACGGTTTAAACGCGCGAAATTGGTTTTGTATTCATTATTGAATGGTGATTCGTTAGCGTTTAGCCACACGTCACCGCTTCCGCCAATGCGGCGAGCAGAGAGATAAGGCGTTAGTTCCTGAACCTGTTTACGAGCGAGTTTTTCCATGATAATTACGCCTTCTGTCCTTTTTCAATAGCAAGCTTTTCAATACGAATAGTCACGGCACGTTTGTGTGCGTCTAAACCTTCCGCGTCTGCCATTTTTACCACAGTTGGTGCCAATGATTTCAGACCATCGGCACTCAGCTCTTGCACTGTCATACGCTTGCTAAAATCCGCTAAACCTAAGCTCGAGTAAGTGCGGGTATAACCGTAGGTTGGCAGCACGTGGTTAGTGCCTGAAGCATAATCACCCACTGATTCTGGTGACCAGTCGCCCAAGAAAATTGAGCCTGCATTGTCTAACAGCGGCACTAATTCACGAGGATTCTTAGTCTGAACAATCAAGTGCTCTGGGCCATAGTAGTTAGAAATTGAAACAGCCTGAGTTAACGACTCTGCAATTATGATTAAGCTTGAAGCGAGAGCTTTTTCAGCAGTTGCGGCGCGAGATAGCGACTTAAGCTGCTTTTGAACCGCATCAGCCACTTGATCCGCAACGACTGGTGAAGGTGTGACCAAAACAACTTGTGAATCAGGACCGTGCTCAGCTTGGCTTAGTAAGTCTGCTGCAATGAAATCCGCGTCCGCAGTGTCATCCGCAATCACTAACACTTCTGATGGACCTGCTGGCATATCAATCGCTGCGCCACGGAAATCATTACTCACTTGGCGTTTTGCTTCCGTTACATACGCATTGCCTGGGCCAAAAATCTTATCCACTTTCGCTACGCTTTCTGTACCGTAAGCCATTGCTGCAATTGCTTGGCCGCCACCAACGTTATAAACCTCATCGATCTTACAAAGCTTAGCGACATAAAGAATTTCATCCGCAATCGGCGGAGGAGAACACAACACGACTTTACGACAACCGGCAATTTGTGCTGGAACACCAAGCATCAATACCGTTGATGGTAATGGCGCGCTGCCACCAGGAATGTACAAACCTACTTTGTTGATTGCGCGTGTTACCTGTTCACACACAACACCTGGCATAGTTTCAACTTTGATCGGTGCTGCTTTTTGTGCTTTATGAAATTTAGAGATGTTGTTGTAAGCCAATTCCAACGCTTGCTTCATTTCGTCATCAAGACGCTCACATGCCGCGTCAATCTCTTCTGCCGAAACACGAATTGAATCCGGTTTACACTTATCGAATTTCTCAGTCAGTTCTAACAGAGCAGAGTCACCTTCCGCTCGAACTTTGGCAATAACTTCCGCAACCGCAGCAGTGATATTCGCTCCTTCAGCGATAGCAGGACGTTCCAATACTGAGTCTTGCTGAGTTTCACTCAGCGATTGCCAAACAATCGTTCTCATCAGGGTTACTCCATCATCTTTTCAATTGGTAATACAAGAATAGAACTTGCACCAAGAGCTTTTAACTTTTCCATTGTTTCCCAGAACAAATTCTCAGCACTGACGAGGTGTACCGCTACGCGAGTTTTATCAGCAGAAAGTGGTAACACAGTTGGGTCTTCTGCGCCTGGAAGTAGCGCTGTGATTTGAGGTAGTTTTTCCACTGGCGCGTGCAGCATGATGTATTTCGATTCTTTCGCTTGTTGCACGCCGTTCATACGAGTAAGAAGGCGGTCAATTAAGGCAGCTTTATCTGGAGCAAACTCACCGGTACGTTGAATCAGCTTCGCTTTCGATTGGAAAATCACTTCCACTTCTTTTAGACCATTGGCTTCAAGTGTAGCGCCTGTGGAAACTAAATCTGCAATTGCATCAGCAAGGCCGGCGCGAGGAGCGACTTCCACCGAACCCGTAAGCATACAAGTACTGAAATCAATACTACGTTCAGCCATGTACGCCTTAAGGAGTTGCGGATAAGTGGTTGCAATCCGTTTGCCTTGAAGGTCTTGTGGACCGTTGTATTCGACATCTTTGTCAATGGCGATAGAAAGACGACAACCACCAAAGTCCATGCGACGAAGGTCAACGAAATCACTTGGCTGGTTTAGAGCAATACGGTCATAACGAGTTTCTTCCAAAACGTTCTCACCCACGAAACCTAAGTCAACCACGCCATCCATGATCAAACCCGGGATATCGTCATCACGAACAAGCAGCAGGTCAATCGGCATATTTAGTGAATGAACCACTAAGCGTTCACCCATAACATTAAACTTAACACCACACTTTTTCAGTAGGTCTTGGCACTCATCGCTTAAACGACCTTTCTTTTGCACTGCGATTCTTAGGCGTTGTGTTTGCATTACATTCTCCCTTCGTAATATATTGAAATCTTTAATTTTAATTAAACTAGATAGTATTTTAATTAAACTAGATAGTAAAAAAACCCTTGGGAGATTGGTCTCCCAAGGGTTTAAAATCTTAAAATACTTTGATTTAACCACCGGGAGAATCCTGTCTCCCGGGTATGCGTACATCTCCCGAAAGACTGCTAGGGATGATGGTGATGATGAATGTTCATGACAAAATTACGCATACTTAATTACACCGAATGTGTTCACTGGATTGCTTTCAACACTATCTAAGCTCGTCTCATTTTTCAACAAAAAATTTCATTTTTTGCCATCTTTTTCTGAGTGCCGTTTTTCGAGCACAAAAAAGGAGACCTAAGCCTCCTTCAATAATTAGCCATATCAAGCATTAAGCTGTTTTACAGCTCACCATTTTTGATTTCGCTAACAGGTTGAATACAAAGCACACGGCAATGAACGCTGCCGTAGAGGCGGCTAGAGAAGCAAGTACAGAGAGCGTCATACCAAGCACAACAAAACCGACACAAGATACAGCCGCAACCGCTAAGGCATATGGAAGCTGAGTTGAAACGTGGTCAATGTGATTACAACGCGCACCTGTCGAAGACAGAATGGTAGTATCTGAAATGGGAGAACAGTGGTCACCAAATACAGAACCCGCGAGTACCGCGCTCAGCATAGGTAACATCAGAGCAATTTCAGTTGCCCCTGCCATATCACCTGCGATTGGCAGCATGATGCCGAATGTGCCCCATGACGTGCCTGTTGAGAACGCCATAATGCCTGACAGTAGGAACAAAATAACTGGCAGCCAGTGTGGGTCAATATTGCCTTGAGCTAAAGAAGACAAGTACGCGCCTGTTTTCATGTCGCCGATAACTGAACCAATCGTCCATGCAAACACAAGAATTAAGATCGCACCAAACATTGACTTAGCGCCAATCCAAAGTGTGCGTGCGATTTCAGTGATCGCGATACCTTGTTTAACCACAGTAAACAAAGCAACCACTAAGCCAACCAAACCACCATAAATAAGTGAAGTACCAACATCGGTGTTTTCAAATGCACCGAGCACGTCGAACGCCTTACCATCCGCTGCCAATGCCTGACCACCTGTGTATAGCATTGAACCTACGGTTGCGATAATCAGCAACACGATTGGGAAGATAAGATCTGAAACTTTACCCTTCTCACTTTCACGAATATCAAGTTCGTCATTTAAGTCTCGTGCTTGTTCATCGTTCTCAGACATGTCATCGTCGAAACCTTGGCCTTGAGATGCATTGATTTCATGTTGACGCATCTGCCCGATATCCATTTGGAACCATACAACGGCAAACACCATCAACAAAGCAAATAGTGCGTAAAAGTTCATTGGTACTAAACGCAAATAGGCGCCTAAAGCAGAATATTCCGTCATACCGTGTGAGACTAAAATGCCACTAATGATAGTCATTATGTATGCACCCCAACTCGAAGCAGGCATCACTACGCACATTGGTGCCGCAGTTGAATCTAGAATGTATGCCAATTTAGCACGTGACACATAGAAGCGATCGGTAACAGGACGAGAAATTGAGCCCACCGCTAAACTGTTAAAGTAGTCATCAACGAAAATGAAAACGCCTAAGAAAGCAGCCAATAACTTAGAGCCACGTTTGCTTTTAACCCGTATTTGCGCCCATTCAGCGAAGGCACGAGTACCACCAGAAAGCGTTAATAACGCCGTCATCATGCCTAATAATAGTAAGAAGCCAACGATACTCATGTTCCAAGTATTCAGACCGCCGTCTTCGATAAAGACGTTTTTAACTTTTGTGCCGACATAGCTAACTGCATCAGCTACTGAATAATCAGCAAGTAACAAAGCGCCAAGAGCAATACCCATTCCCAAAGAAACAAGTACACGACGAGTAATAATAGCGAGGCTCAACGCCACTAATGCTGGGACTAGTGACAAAGGAGACGATGCAAAATCTAATAAATTCATGATCTTCAAAAACCAGTAATATTTCGGTTAGAGATCTACTGCAGTCAAATCACATTGAATGAAATCAATGCGATTAATGTTGAACTAAGCGAAAGGGAAGTGAACACTCCACCCAACCCTACAGTAGCGCTCCATAGTTTAACAACAATATAGACTATGGCAGTGTTGCCCCTATTCGACGACAACCCCAGCTAGTAGCTTGATGGACTAACTAACTTCGGCGATATGACCTTTCTCCGGCATTCATTGGCATCACCCCAATACTGGATACTCTTCAATATCGCTCCTCTACGTCGGAGATAGCACAATTATCTACGCAAACTAAATATTGCGTGATGATTAAACAGACTCCGCTTTAGGTGTGACGTATTGTACTTAACAATACTGTCAATGCAACACAGAATTTCATTTTTCATTACAACTAATATACTCAAGTAACTTCATAATGCCGATGAATGCTATTTCATAAAGCAAACCGCCCGTTTTAAGATAGCGTAACAATTATTGGATACATATCGGTTTCAAATGTTACTTTGCATTTGTTATATTCCCTTCTTAATAATAAGGCTTAGTTTAGACAATCAACCTTTATTACTACTAGATTGGTTTTTTTTTAATTATTTGCATTAATATTACGTTAATTTTATTGTAAGACTAAATAACTCGGTTTATTATTAGACCGTTAATTGTTTAATTAAACAGGATTAAGAAATGTCGGAAATCACTAAAACTCTATTAAATATTCGTAGTCTACGTGCATTTTCACGCGATCTAACTTTAGAGCAACTTGAAGAAGCGCTTGATAAATTAACGATCGTAGTTGAAGAGCGCAGAGAATCTGAACAACAAGAGCAAGCAGCTCTAGCGGAACAAGAAGCAAAATTGGCAGCAATCGCTGAACAAATTGCCAGCGAAGGTATCGATATTCAAGCATTAATGTCGGCACTAGCAGGCGAAACAAAATCGAAATCAAAAGCAAAAGGCAAACGCGCACCTCGTCCAGCGAAATATAAATACATGGACAATGGCGTAGAAAAAACTTGGACAGGTCAAGGCCGTACACCTTCAACAATTCAAAAAGCATTAGATGAAGGTAAATCTCTAGAACAATTCGAAATTTAATTTTCGAGTTTGCAAAAAAGGCTCCGATTATGGAGCCTTTTTTATTAATGTTATTCAAGCCGATTGAAAGAATAAATGTTATTTAAGCAACGAGTTTATCTTTCCCAGTAGGCTTCTTCTAAGCTATCTTCACGTTCAGGAAGACCACGGGACAGACGTGGAGAATGCTGAGCCAGCACTTCATAACTTACTCGATTTGCATATTTGCACACTTGTGAAAACGAAGAATAGGTTAAGAAATTATGTTGGTGTTTACTTGAGTTTGGCACATTACCTTTATGGTATTTATTTGCTGCCATATCATGCAGTAAAGCCGATAATGCAGCATCGCCGGCACCGTTAGTGTTCTTAATTTTCTCAGGCCCCCCCATATAAGGGGATATATGTGAATAAACTCGTGTCGGATTTTCGCAACTAATTTTTGTTGCTGGACGACTAAATTCAAAGCGATTAAATTCAGGAATTGAACCCGGTAATAAAGGTAGCGAAGTCTCTCTTTTACTTTCATCTTCGGTATAACCTGCCATATATAAACCAACAGGACCGGCTGTACATAAAACTAAATCAATCCAGTCTAATGCTTTATCAGATGCCATTAAAGGATCCGTTTCACCGGTTAATGCCTCTGCTTCGTCTTCATTCATTGCTACAACAGCAACATGATCAGATAAAAATTGTTGCCAATATTTAGGATCATCCTGAATAACAAATTTTGTTCCTAGTGTTAATACTACTGGCACATCATATTTTTTCGCATATTCAATTGCGCGCATTGTGGCTTGCGGCATTGGGTCACCTTCTTTACAGCGAACCAAATATGCAGTGATCACCAATGCAGATGCATTTTTAAATATTTTTTCAGGGATACTATCTGGGTGCAGTCTATTCATTTGCCCTTCACTAATTGCAAATGTACGCTCACCATCTTCAGTAATTAAAGCAAAACATCGACCAATTGCACCATCAACACCTTGCAGATAATTTAGGTCCATTCGACTAGAGGTATTACATAAATAGCGGTAACCGTAGCTGCCAATTTTAATATCCTGGCTCATCACACCAAGCAGCGTAGAACGGTCATCTGCTAGTACCGAATAATTGTGCAATGTATTGCCAATAGTTCCACCTGCAAATTCATTTTTGATCAATCCATTTCGCTTAAGTTCTGCATACAGATCTTCCGCAGTTTGATCGTCAATCACCAATGAATGCCCTTTACTAAGGCCAAAACGTTCAATAAGTTCAGAATCCACTTTCGCTTCAATATCAACCAATGTCTGATCAATACCAATAATATGTGTACGCGATAATTTCTTATTGTCTTGTGCTTGGATGACTAATGGGTCACGTGCATTGACGGGAAAGTAATGTTTAGACTTACGTTGGCCAGGAAATTTCATAACGTTTTATTTGGGTGCTTGAGAAGAAAAGAGCCGGAATTTTACCTTGCGTCGAATAAGGCAGCAACTCAACTAAACATAGCAAACGTTTACGTCTAAAAAGTTTTTTCACAACTCTTTTCTTACGCAACAATAGTGGATAACGATTACATTACCATTCACCCCATCAATACTGGGAACTTAGCAATAAATTACACCAATTTAGAAGTGTGATTGCAGTCTCGGATCTGTCCTCAAAAAAGTCTTTCTGTTAGAATCTGCGTCCAAGTCAATCAAGTGGTATTAAGTCATGTCAGATAACCGCAACGCAAACAGCCAAAAGAAAGTCATTGTAGGCATGTCAGGTGGCGTTGATTCTTCCGTTTCAGCATATCTTCTTCAGCAACAAGGCTACCAGGTAGAAGGTCTTTTCATGAAGAACTGGGAAGAAGATGATAACGAAGAATATTGTACAGCTGCAGAAGATCTTGCTGATGCTCAGGCAGTCTGTGACAAACTTGGTATCCATTTGCACACCATTAATTTCGCGGCGGAATACTGGGACAACGTGTTCGAATATTTCTTAGCGGAATACAAAGCGGGTCGCACACCAAACCCAGACATTCTTTGTAACAAAGAAATCAAGTTCAAAGCATTTTTGGAATTTGCGGATGAAGTGTTAGATGCAGACTATATAGCTATGGGTCACTACGTTCGTCGCACCTTTATTGTAGAAAATAAAAAGGCAGAAGACGGTGAAAAGCCACAAATGCTACGTGGTAAAGACAACAATAAAGACCAAAGCTACTTCTTATATACGCTGAGCCACGAACAAGTTGCGCGCAGTTTATTCCCAGTCGGTGAATTAGAAAAACCAGAAGTTCGCCGTATTGCAGAAGAACAAGGTTTAATCACTGCGAAGAAAAAAGATTCAACCGGTATCTGTTTTATCGGTGAGCGCAAATTTACCGACTTCTTATCTCGCTATTTACCTGCTCAGCCGGGTAAAATAGAAACTCCTGAAGGTAAAGTTATTGGTGAACATCAAGGCCTTATGTACCACACACTAGGTCAACGTAAAGGCTTACATATTGGTGGTCAAAAAGGCGGCGGTGGTAACGAAGAACCATGGTACGTAGCAGAGAAAGACCAAAAACGTAATGTGCTTATCGCAGTACAAGGTGCAGACCATCCTTTACTGAAGTCTTACGGTTTAATGGCATCGCAACTGCATTGGGTTGATCGTACACCGGTTAAAGAGGCATTCCGTTGCTCAGTGAAGACACGTTATCGTCAAACTGACATCCCTTGCACCGTTATCCCCGTCGATGACAACAATATCAAGGTGATGTTTGACGACCCACAAGTCGCAGTTACCCCAGGACAGTCTGCTGTTTTCTACCAAGGCGACGTATGTCTGGGTGGCGGCATTATTGAACAACGTATTTGTTAAGGAGTATTTACGTGGCTAACACAATTTATGACCGAACTATCGCGTTTGCTGGAATTTGCCAAGCTGTCACCTTAGTGCAAAAAGTAGCGAAAGACGGTTACTGTGATTCAGACGCGTTTGAAACTTCACTGCGTGCCATTTTGGCAACGAACCCAAGTAACACTATAAGTGTTTTTGGTCGCGAAGCCGATTTGAAAGTCGGCCTTGAATGTCTGGTCAATGGTATTGATAGCACGCCAGCCGGCAGTGCCATCACTCGATATATTATTAGTTTGTTGGCTCTGGAACGCAAACTTACAGGCCGCAGAGATGCGATGTCTCAACTGGGCGATCGTATTCAAATGATTGAACGTCAAGTTGAGCATTTTGATCTGCTAGATGAACAAATGATCAGCAACTTGGCGAGTGTATATCTAGATGTGATTAGCCCTATTGGTCCTCGCATCCAGGTTGCCGGTACTCCAACAGTATTACAACAAACATCTAACCAACAAAAAGTTCGTGCGCTACTATTATCTGGTATTCGTTGCGCAGTACTTTGGCGTCAGGTAGGCGGTCGACGTCTCCACCTTGTTTTCGGACGTAAGAAAATGGTGGATCAGGCTAAGATTCTACTGGCCAGAATGTAATCGTTAGCTCGCACATTGCGAGCTAATTTTTTGACTACAAATTTTCGAATAAAACAAACCTCGCGCAAACGTTTGCGCAATATTCGTGACAATTGCCATTGATACTGGTATAAAGCACACGAAATTTAGAAACCCATTCAGGAGAACATCATGGAACTGTCAGCATTGACTGCTGTTTCACCAGTAGACGGCCGTTACGGCAGTAAAACTATTGCATTACGCAGTATTTTTAGTGAATTTGGCTTACTTAAATACCGTACTATCGTTGAAATTCGCTGGTTACAGAAGCTTGCAGCAACAGCTGAGATTGCAGAAGTTCCTGCATTCAGTGAAGAAGCAAACCAATTCCTTGATAGCGTTGCAGCAAACTTCAGCGAAGCTGATGCACAACGTATCAAAGATATCGAACGCACGACTAACCACGACGTAAAAGCGGTGGAATATTTCTTAAAAGAAAAAGTCGCTGGCGTTGCTGAACTTCACGCAGTTAATGAGTTCATTCATTTTGCATGTACTTCTGAAGACATCAATAACACATCTCATGCTTTGATGCTTAAAGAAGCACGTGATACGGTTATCCTTCCTGAAATCCGTAACATTATTGATGCCATCCGTGGTTTAGCGGCTGAATACCGTGACATCCCTCTTCTATCTCGTACACATGGTCAGCCAGCATCGCCATCAACCATGGGTAAAGAGATGGCGAACGTTGCATACCGTATGGAACGTCAGTACAAGCAGATCGCGAACGTTGACATTCTTGCGAAAATCAACGGTGCAGTTGGTAACTACAATGCTCACCTTTCTGCATACCCAACACTGGACTGGCATAAATTTAGCGAAGAGTTCATCACTGAATCTCTTGGTGTAACTTGGAACCCGTACACAACTCAAATCGAACCTCACGATTACATCGCTGAGCTATTTGATGCTGTTTCACGTTTCAACACCATCCTTATCGACTTCGATCGTGACGTTTGGGGCTATATCGCTCTGGGTCATTTCAAGCAAAGAACCATTGCTGGTGAAATCGGCTCTTCAACCATGCCGCACAAAGTTAACCCAATCGACTTCGAAAACTCAGAAGGTAACTTAGGTCTGGCTAATGCTGTGTTTACTCACCTAGCACAAAAACTGCCTATCTCTCGTTGGCAACGTGACCTTACAGACTCAACAGTACTGCGCAACCTAGGCGTAGGCGTAGGTTATGCAATTATTGCCTACACCTCGACTCTGAAAGGTATCAGCAAGCTAGAAGTGAACCGTGACGCTCTGTTGGCTGAGCTAGATAAGAACTGGGAAGTTCTAGCAGAACCAGTACAAACCGTGATGCGTCGTTACGGCATTGAAAAACCCTACGAGAAGCTAAAAGAACTGACTCGAGGCAAGCGTGTAGACGGCGAAGCAATGCGCAACTTTATCGATGGTCTAGAACTGCCTGCAGAAGAGAAAGCGCGTTTGAGAGAGATGACACCGGCAAGCTATATCGGTCAAGCGATCGAGCTAACTGATAAGCTATAAGCTCGATGTAACAAAAAAAGGGAAGCAAGCGCTTAATGTCTGTCAGTTAAGCTCAAAAAGACAGAGTTCTCGTTCCCACGGTCTGAAGTGACCCCCAATAATTGGTTGTCCAAC
>NZ_JBKEBW010000063.1:0-16320 GCF_047973365.1 Vibrio sp.
ACAGCTTGGATATAAGCCGCCGTTTAGATTTATCCGAATGAGTAGTTGGAGAAATGCGCAAAGTCCTCTAGCCAGTTATGCGATGCCAAACCAATGGTTCAACGAACTGGGGTTGGTAAATCTTGAGCAAGTAGGAACAGGGTATGTGTTTAGCAATTATGCTGAATGGAAGTATGCATGAGCCGTATACGAGGTCCGTACGTACGGTTCTGTGAGAGGGATGAGGCGGTAACGCCTCACCCTACTCGATTGAGGTTGAAAAATGGAACAGATAGATAACAACATCAATTATTGGCTAGTAGGGGCTTCCTATAGCGGTGGTGATGATCAAACGGAACGTTTTTTGAAAGACGGAGTTTGGCAGAACGGATATGACGACCGCTATCTAGAGCAAGTGAAGCAAGTAAAAGTGGGTGACAAAATCGCGATTAAATCGGCGTATGTCAGAACACGTAATGAATCATTACCTTTTGACAACCGAGGTCATGCTGTATCGACAATGAAAATAAAAGCGGTTGGCACGGTAACAAAAAATCATGGTGATGGACAGTGGTTAGATGTTGATTGGCAGCCAATAGAACAAGAAAAAGAGTGGTATTTTTATACTTCCCGAAACACTATCTGGCAACTGGATAAGCACCATTGGCGTTCAACAAACCTAATAGGCTTTGCCTTTTATAATCAAGAGCAAGATATTATTAAGTTTCGCAATTCTTCAAGTCTTGCGGCTCGTTTTGGTGATCAAGCCGTCATTGATGCAATGCAGTTCCCTTGGACTGGTTTCTACGAACAAGTTGCGACCGCACTTCTAAAGTTCAAGAATGATCGTCAGTCATTACTCAAAGGTATTTTTGATATCGCGGAGCAAACAGGGTTGGCGAACTACTTTAGTGATCAATATGCTAATGGTGAGAAAGGTTTACTCCAAGACATCTGCCCATTTACTGTCATGGGAATGTTTAACCGTGGAATAAGGGACTCAAGCCGGACACTGTTAGCACAAAAGTTAGCGGATTTTCTATCGGTAGATGCAAAGGCTCCTACACAGTTTAATGCTATTCCAACTCTCAATAATATTAATGCTTGGTTTTTCTTATACGAAAGAGATCGTCAGTCCGGTGACATAGATAAGCTGTGGGAAATGTTTGAAGCTGCGATTAACTTTGCCGATCAAGATGATGAAGACAGTTGTAAGGAGTTTGTTCACTGCTTCGAACAAGCATCAATGGTTGCCAATACTAAATGGAACCTAACTATGGGGCTGTTTTGGATTCGTCCTTGGTCGTTCCCGCCGTTGGATACCAACAGTCGAAATGTTCTGCAAGCAAACTACGGTTATTCGTTTAAACGAAGCAATACGCTGTGCTCCGCACAAGAATATTTAAACTGTATTGATTTCCTAAACAAAAAATTTGCAACAGACCCTAAGGTTAATTCGTTTCCCGCGTTTTCCTATTCTGGTTGGGCTTCTGAGCCAGTCAGTGGAGTTAAGGAAACTGAGCGCCCTGTGTATGAGGTTGAAACTATGTCTAACGCTAAAAATATTATTTACTATGGACCACCGGGCACAGGGAAAACCTACCATACAATTGAAGCAGCCGTAAAAGCAGCCGCCCCCGAGTTCCAATGGAATAAACGTGATGATTTAAAAGAAAAATATGATCTTTTAGTGAGTGAAAAACGTATTCGTTTTGTTACTTTTCATCAAAGCTATGGTTATGAAGAATTTGTCGAAGGAATTAGCGCCAAAACGGATAACGGGCAAGTTTCGTACTACGAGAAAGACGGAATTTTTAAGGAAATTTGCCAAGATGCAACAGTAAAAGAGACGGATGACTTAGAGCATTTTGAATTGGCGTTAAAATCATTGATGCAAGAAGCCGATGGTGAAAATATTGAGCTGACAACCTCAAGAGGTAACAGCTTTACATTTACTTACCATGGCAATTCCACATTCCGTATTTTTCCTCACGAATCCAAACATGAAGATTTAGGCAGAGGGTATCCTGCGAGTATTAAGCATATTCGATCTCTGTATACCACAGGCGATGAGTCCGACATTTATAACCGCTCATATGTCAGAGCGATTTTAAATTATCTAAAAGAGAAATATAACGTCAAAGATTATGACGAGACGAAAGCAACCACTAAAGCAAAAAATTACGTTCTTATTATTGATGAAATTAATCGCGGCAATATTTCAAAAATATTTGGTGAATTAATTACCCTTATTGAACCTTCTAAGCGAGCTGGCAGTTCGGAAAAAATAGAAGTTACCTTACCGTATACAGGTCACAAATTTTCTGTGCCAGATAACCTTTACATCATCGGCACAATGAACACCGCGGATCGCTCGTTAGCCTTAATGGATACAGCATTACGTCGCCGTTTTGAATTTATTGAAATGATGCCTGATAGTCGTTTGTTCGAAGGGCAATACAAGATAGATGCGGGAGTTGATAAGTCTATTGATTTATCTTCGTTACTTAAAACGCTGAATGCCCGAATTGAAGCGCTTTATGACCGTGAGCATACGTTAGGTCATGCATTCTTCTTTCCTGCTTACAATGCCGTTAAAGAGGGGAATCATGCTCTCGCATTACAAGAACTACAAAGCGCATTTAAGCGTAAAGTGATTCCTCTGCTACAAGAATATTTCTACGATGATTGGAGCAAAATACGCTTAGTGCTAGGTGATAATCAGAAGCTTGATAAACAAGGTTCAGATGTTGATGAACTGCAATTCATTCACAAAAAGAGCTTTGAATATGACAAGCTGTTTGGTTCAAGTGATGAGTCAGATCACTTCGCTTCAGACGAATATCGTTACGAGCTTGCAGATGATGAACATGGAGTATGGGGAAATGGTTTAGCTTATATCGCTATCTATGATCCAACAGTGGCTAAGGATTATAAAAAACAACCAAACGAAGCGCAGGTTCAAAATGAAGGTGCGTAACGATATTGCGCTGTTTGAGTATTGCTATTTGGTGAGCCAAGAGAGTGATGTGATCCCTAAGCCTTATGAAATTGAGGTTGTTACATCTGCGGCATTTCGTTACTTAAAAGAGATTGCGTTAGGTTCTGGGGATGACAACCGCTTGTTTCGCTTGTGTCGAAAACAGGGTGCGGAAGCATTACAAGTGCAGAACTATGCAGGGGTGATTTTTACCCCTGATGGTACTCAAATCGAAGTGCTGCCGAAGTTGGTTAGGGGCTCATTAAACAGCAATGTTGATTCTGGCAAGTCTATTGAGGACTACCGCAACGAAGCAAGAAAATCTTTGCTTGTTATGTTGCGCGCTCTTAAGGGTTTTTCGCATATCCAAACATCGAGCGCTAACGTTCAGCAGCAAAAAATGCCGCTTCTTGAGGTGTTCATTAGTCAGTTTCTCGACTCATTAGGCGCCCTAGTGAAAAAGGGCATTCGCAGTGATTATGTTCGACAACAAGATAACCTGAGCTTTCTAAAAGGTAAGTTAGATATCGCCAAACACTTGCGTAAGAATGTTGTCACTAAACACAAGTTCTACTGCGAATATGATGAGTTTTTGCAGGATAGACCGGCAAACCGTCTATTGCATTCTGCGCTGTATAAATTGCGTTCTTTTACCCGAAATAGCGCGAACCAAAAGCGTCTGCAAGAGCTGCTGTTTGTGTTTGATGAGATTCCACAAAGCGCAGACTACAAATCCGATTTCGCTCGCCTTCGAATTGATAGGGGTATGCGTTACTACGAAACACCTTTAGCGTGGGCAAAGCTTATTCTTGAAAGTTTTTCACCCCAGACAATGCAAGGCGACAACCATGCTATTTCATTACTATTCCCTATGGAAAAAGTGTTTGAAGACTATGTAGCTATGGTTTTACGTCAACAGCTTCATCGTGACTACCAATTAAAAACCCAAGCTTCGAGTCAATACCTAGTTACCCACAATCAATCACAGTGGTTCAGATTAAAGCCTGATCTTGTGATCAAAAAAGATAAACAAGTGATCAGTGTGTTGGATACCAAGTGGAAGCTGATAGATCCAAGCAAAGCCAATGGCAGTGACAAATATGGATTATCACAGAGCGATTTTTACCAGATGTTTGCTTATGGGAATAATTACTTTGATGATGAAGCCCAATGTGACCGAGAAATGTTCCTGATTTATCCAGCACATGATGGATTTGCAAAGCCGATTGAGCAATCCTTTGATTTCAGGCTGAACAATGGACGCAGTTTGAAGCTGTGGGTAGTTCCGTTTGTTATAGAAACCCAAAAGAGTGCGAACAGCCGTGTTGTTTGGTCTACTGAGTTTACTGGTAAAGAGTGGCTTTGTTATAAATACGTCTATACTCTTCCTACTTGAAGCCGCAGTGGTGTTGACTGCGTTCGCTCACCCCAATCACATAGTTTATCTATGTTCATGGGGATTCACTCACTTGTCGCCTACCTGCAACTCCAAGTAGTTTGAGTATAGCTAAGTACATTATTCTTGATAGCAACTTCCAACTATCATCTGTTAACATTAGTTTCGGCATTTGGGAGCATCGTTATTGTGATTTTTGACATAGACTCGATAAAACAGCATATGTGTAAAATAGTGAAATCATCTTCTTCTGTAGATATTTACAAAGAAGAAGGGGAGGAATGGCAGCTTGTTTTAATGCGTTGCGCTACTAATGAAGACCTCGAAAATAATCATTATTTTGAATATGAGGGAGAGATAATGGAGCAAGTGGATATTCCTATTGCTTTTTGTCCGTATTGTGGTGAAAAGCTGATGGATACGATACCTGAAGTAAGTTTCCAGCATCATGATTTTACTAAGTGGTAGCTATGCATTGAAATAGCGTAATTATACCCCAGAAAAACGCTCATTGAGCGTGGTGATTTTGATGAAGCATAAATAAGTTAGGTAAAGATGAAATATCAGGTAATGCCGAATCCTTTAGCATTGCGTCGTGACGGTTTTTATAAATATAGTTACCTGAGGACCAGAGCTTTTTGTCGCTAAATTCACCGACAAATATATTATTATCAATAAGGGTGATCACTTGGTTACTCATGTTTTTTGGGGTTGCCAGAAACTGGTTACCGTTGGAGCGTTCTAGGACAATCAAGTTATTGACGATAGTAATTTTATTACTGACATTTTCATCTAAATACTCTAATCCATAGCCAATGGCTTGTCGGTTAACTGTATGGTTATTTTGATAGAGAATACTGTTGGAAATGTGGAGCTCTCCGGCGTTAGAGATATCGAACAACCGGCTGTCATTTCCCTGACCACTTGAAATGACGGAGTGTTGGACAATGGTGGTTTTTGATCTTGATTTTATGGCGTGTCCTTCACCGACCATGGACTCAAATACGGAATTTTCTATCAATAACTCTGATCCGTTAGCATAGATACCGTGTGCTCTGCCTTTGTATCCTAAGCGTTCAAAGCGACTGTATTTTATTGTCAAACGTCCATCGTTTTTCGCTTCTAGTATGCCTTCCTGACTATCGTGGAAATACACATTGCTCAATGTCAGATTTTTGCCCTCGTGCCTGATACATGAGCCATTTTCTGATGAGACAGTCACGCCGCTACATTCGATATTTTCTATAGTGATATCGTTGCCTGAAGTGATGAACGTTGCTTTGCCACCGATAGACGCTTTTGAAAATTTGGTTCCCTCGCTGCCCGACAGGGTTACATGGTTTTTACTAATGACGAGTCCCGTCGTAAATTCTCCTGGCCCTAAGTAAATAATACTATTGTCGACAATGTGCTTCTGCGCTGTTTTTAAATCGGGGTAGGAGATACCATCAACGACAATTTCTAAGTTACGTAAAGCTTCAGCGAGCGATGCGGAACTCCACATTAAAGTGAATACAAACAGTAATTTTTTCATTTCCTGCTCCTCGGCCAATCAGTCAGCCAACTCTCGTTTATCGTCGTTAAGTGTTAATTAGCGAGAAAACAACCTTTTTTGTCACTGAAAGCGCCAATAAAAGATTCATTGGCAGTGACTGTCTGGCCACAGAAATCAGTGACAGTCTGGTTGACCGGTACTAAAGGGTAATTGAGCGCGTCTTTTTGGAGATCAATGTTATTGTCTTTAAAGGCGAAGTTGCCGATTTCCGGAGATGAAAACAGATCATTGAGTAAATCATCATTGTGAACAAAGCCTTTGCTGTAGATAAGATTACCCGCCTCTTTTAGTATTTTCCCGTTGTCTCTAGTGCGTAGTTTGCCACTGAAAATGTTATTAATGACAAGCGCAGAGCTTTCGGCAAATCGGATATCGATGCCGGAGGTGTTGTAGATCGTATTGTTGTTTATCAGGCTATTTTCGCCTTTGTTAATATAGATACCGACATCGTTGCAATGAGAAATAATATTGTTGCGTATCACGGTATTCGTCGCCTCGTAAGGTGCGTTGTTGCGATGGTCATTCATACCTCCACCACCGATAGAGAGACCAACCTGAGAGCCAGAATATCGGGTTTTTGATGTATTGCAGATGATCAGATTGTTTTCGAAAATGCCATTACTGGCACCTCCTTTCATAAACGCGCCATAACTGACTTTATTGCCGCTGGTTTTAATAAAATCACGGATAATATTTTTACTTATTACCCAGTGGCTTGCTTGATCGATATTAATCGGTGTTACCGACAAGTGAGTGTTTCGCGGTTTTGTTGCATAAAAATAGTTATTAATCACGATTCCATTATCGGGGTATTGTCCGCCTGAGCTGTTGATTTTCAGTGCGGCATTAAAATCAATAAACTCATTATGGGAAATGGTAGTGTGTTGCGCATTACTGACGATGTGAATCGCGTGATCACAGTTGGAACTGGCACATTTAAAACGAAAACCTGTAATTGTCCAATAAGGTTGATGAAGAAAAATTCCCTCGATAGAAGACAGGTTTAAATGGGCTTTTCCAGGGTTTTCCGCTTTTAGAATGATGGGGTTATTTTGGTCAGCTTCACTTGCGCTGGTATTGAATCGTTTCCCGCTGAGCTCATATTCTCCGTCTGCAACTACAATGGTATTTCCCGGTTGAGCCTGTTTTAGTGCATTGATCAGAGTCTGGCTGTCAGAGACGTGTACAATTGATGGTTGCGTAACACTGTTGACGGCATATTGAGCTGAAAAGTCAGGACCGACCATAGGCCACTGCTCACGCTTAAATGGTTTCCATTGATAAGAAGATCGGTCGAGGAACTGGGCTATATTTGACAGTGACGGGCCTATTGTTTGCAAAACAGGGATATCACTGATTCTATAAGCCATGGTATTTAGTGCACTAGGCAGTGAACCAAGACTATAGATTAAAAGGGAAAAACGATAGCCTTCATACACTATCGCCAGGTTCAACAGTAACCCCATTAAGATCAGGTAATAACGCAGCCATCTGTAAAGCATGTATTTATCCTTTTCGCTGTTCCACACAATGCCACAAGTCATTTCGACGATTCGTCGTGTTGGTTAAGTGCAGGCGCCTGCACTTTTTTCTTTAACGATTAAACTGAGTAGTGATTTTCGCATTAAATGAGGGACTAACAGCCTGAGTGGCATTCTCTTCAAGTGTCCACGTAGATACAGAGTCCAGACCGCGATCTGATGCCCGATGAGCCGGTTTTCTGGAAAGGCATAAATAAATATGCGTATAAAAGCAAAATCCGCGAGCATCGTTTTAAATTTACTAGGTTGATATTGTTGATAAAATTTTTGTACTTGCTCAGGAACAGGCAATTGAAAAACGAGCTGACAATAACGGAGCGCATAAAATACCGAACGTCCATTGCCGATTCGGTTTTGTAAGCTCATTAATTGATCCCAGAAGTCAGGCTGAGTTGAAAATTTTGTCATTAACAACAACAGATCGTACAGATCGCGCGTTCCTTTACTGAAATCACTTTCGTAAAAAAGATGTATCGCACTATGAATGACCATAGCGGCTGGATTCAGCATTTTTCCAGTCCCATCTTCATTCGCTATTTTTACTGTCTGCGAGAGTAACAAAGTGGCACTGGGAGATTCTTTTATTGTTTTTGGCAGAATATTAAAGTGTAAATCTAGTGTTGTTTGGCGATTCAGGTGCCGCATAGGGGGGATCTCTTGCGACCACTGACGATAAAATTTCTGATCATAATCGTTGAGGTGAGTGGGGAGCCATCCTTGCTTTCTCAATGCATTTTCTACTTCTGGTAAGGAATGCTCTCTGACCAGAATATCGATGTCATTCATCAGCCGGCCTTGAAACTCGGGGAAATTAGCCAGATGATAGGCGACACCTTTGAGATAAATCCATTCTATATTCAGCGAGCAGAACGTTTGTTGAAAATGCCTGTTTTCATGCCCTAGTCGAGTTTGTTGGTGGTTAAATACCCGATGTGCCGCAGTAATGTGTTGCTTGACTTCAGGGGGGAGTACTTGCCATTGTCCGCTTTGTTCAAAAAGTGGTTTTAATTGAGCGAGCATATTGAAATATCTCGCTTCAGCAATCAGTTTAGACTGCTCTGTTGCAGACAATGAAGAAATGCTTTGCGGATTAGAGAGGACTTTAGTTAGCATGCGTTCTGTTGTCCTTTTTTGCTCAACAAGTCAAGAATCACCGCTTCGCAAGCTTCAAAACTGTTGTACTCTATGTAACTAACAGGGGTGTTGGTCACTAACTCTCTGGCACAGGCGAATCCCAACTTATTAAGAAGGCTGAAATTAAAACTGTTTCTTATAATCTCAGTCAGCGCCAGAGCGGGCTCAACCGATTCGCAATAACACTCTTCCGCTGGGTTATATTGAACAAAAACAATATGCGCCGGTTTCACTGAATCATCAGAGTTTAATACGCTGCCAGACGCTGGTTTTAACAGGCTGATAGTACCTTTATGGGTGTCTTTTGCGACTGCACTAAATTGCTCGCGATGGTAATAGTCACTCAGTAAATGGATGGATTGGTTTTTTAAATTTATTGGTCGACCCAGTCCATATAATTCCATGCTATCGGGATCAATTAAGGCCAGTTCGTCAGAGAGCAGTTTCCACCCCTGAGAAGCCAGATAAGCACATAACGTACTTTTCCCAGAGCCTGATGGCGCGGAAATGATGATCCCCTGGCCGTCTTTGGCAACCGTTGCTGCGTGTAACATGAAAAACTGATGTGCCTGACTGGCGATTACCCAGTTCATTCCCCATTCTAAAAATGCATGGGCCTGATCAAGCGGTAAGGGTTTGAAGGGCGAATGTTGATTAAATTTAAATATTGCCTGCGGTTTGTATAAGCGGCGGTACCAACTGCCATGGTTCACTTCAATATAGAAATCAACGAAATGGTCTTCTTGCGTATTGAGCTGGCAAGCATCATAGTGGTGTTCGAGATAGCGATGGAGTGCCGGAATATCCGAGCGAACGGAGAAAATAAAGGGGCCAACGGTGATGTGGTACTCCTTGCTAGTTTTCATTCCTTATACTCTATCCTTGAATTTCTATTACATGCAGATTAACGAGCTGCTGCACAATATCAGATACACAGGCAGGATATGATTTGACCAACTGGCAATAGGATGCTTGTGGCTCCATTTCAAGCTGAATCAGATAATGAATAACCGATGGTTCACAAAGCAAGGTTTCACCGTTAACCGGACTGTAAATGACCCCTTTCTCTCTGCTAAGAAACGTACAGTCCTTAACCGAGAAAGAAGGGTGTAATGAGATGTTAGGCTTTTGTTGTGTCAAAGGATGTTTTGTCCCGTTTCATTTATGAATAACACATGTCGTCATCATGCCAGGTATGGCGCAAGTTATCGCGTAAGATCGAACAGGGAGAATGTATCGATGAGTGTTTTCTGCCATATTGTGCGACCTCATCGGCTAATTGTGCGATAGCCGTTCTAAAACCATTCTGAATATCTCTTTGAGTGTAATCATAAGCAATGACGTCCGGCGCCAATATGCCATTGAGAAAACCACAGGTTAGGTTTTTATGCAGATCAAAATCAGAGATAGCAATGTCAAAGGTTTTACTATCGCTGCTGCTCATAATGTTGTAACCCATGGCATTTGGACCGGAGTTTTTAAGCTGTGACTCATTTCCAGAATCTGCATGCTGCACTCTGAGTACCGTTTGGCAGTTACTCAATTTTAACGCTTCACTAATCGTTATATTGTCGCTGTGAGTTGTTAATATCTTATATCTCCAGTTTTTCTTTGTGCTGCAAGAAGTCCAATTGGCAAGGTCATTACAGAATAAGTCCTGAAATGATGTAGAGGCGTGAACGCCTAAAACAGACAGTGCTTCTAAGAAAGATGAGCGACTGTTAAATCCGCCATTCTTTAACTGCTCCCAAAAACTGCCGTATTCTTTATGTAAGCCTTGCAAGATGTCTAACCAAGCTGATGGGTTTTTAGGAAGACAGCCAAATCCGGTATTGGTGGATACATTTCCGGAAACTCTACTGGTTATGCTAGGGTTGGTTGTATTTGTACAACCCCACGCTGCCGGGCTTTTAACCGACAGTAGTAAAGGAGAAACCCCAATACCTGACTGGATAAATCGCCGTCTGGAAAATCGAGATGGCTGTGGACGTTCGTCGTGCTGCTTAGTCAGCAGTATTTGCGCTTTGTCATCCATTTTTTCAGATTGAGATTGTCTGCTATCCATGAGGTTGTCCTCGTCTGTTTTTGTATTCCATTGCTATGCTTTTAACGCGGCACTAGCCTTTACGTACAGCTATCCATTACGAACTGCTTTTTAAGGCAAATTTGTCCATGAGCGCATACAGCGTTGGTCTGGTAATGCCCAGTAAGTTTGCTGTATTTGACATGTTTCCACCTGAGATAGAAAGCGCCTGACTAATGGCCCATTTTTCGGCGTCTTCTTTAACCTTTTTAAGGTTCAAATCTAGAGTGGCTCCGTTATCATCTAAATTTAAAGCAAGATCCTCTGCGCTAATCTGTTTGCCATCCGACATGATGATCGCTGCTTTCACTTTATTTTGCAGCTCTCGAACATTACCTGGCCAAGGGTATTGCAACAGCGCTTTTATCGCTTCATCACTAAAGCCATTTATTGCTTTACCAATAAGCTGACATTGGTTGTGTAAAATTGTCCGTGCAATCAGAATAATATCGCCATCCCGTTCTCGTAGCGGCGGTATTGCAATCGTGATCTCACTTATACGATAGAATAAATCCTCCCTGAATGTTTTATCACTAACCATAAAGTTTAGATTTTGGTGAGTCGCACAAATGATACGGATGTTGATGGGGATCTCTTCTCTTCCCCCAACGCGAGTAATCACTTTTTCTTGCAGAAAGCGCAGTATTTTGGCCTGAAGAGATAAAGACATGTCACCGATTTCATCAAGAAACAATGTCCCGCCTTCGGCACTCTCAACTTTGCCTTTGGTGGTTTTCTGTGCGCCGGTATAAGCGCCTTTTTCATAACCGAAAAGTTCGCTTTCTAACAAGTTTTCTGGAATAGACGCACAGTTGATGGCGACGAATGGTTTGCTGCTACGTTCACTCAGGTTATGAATTGAATGAGCAATGACTTCTTTACCTGTCCCGCTTTCCCCTAATAACAAGGCACAGAGATCGGTTGGTGCAATACGCTCTACCAATCGGCAAACCTGTTGGATTTTGGGGCTGTTGCCAATAAAGCCATTACCATCTAAAGAGAATCGTTTGAGTTGCTCATTTTCCAGCTCCAAATTGGCAACAATAAAAGCTCGGTGGACAATAACACTCAGGATTTCGTCATCGATGGGTTTATGGTAAAAATCATGAGCCCCCATTTCTATCGCTTTTAGTGCAATGCCATTATCATCGTTGCCGGTGATCACGATAATTTTGGCTTTTGGCATTAAAGTCAGAATCTCTTTTAATGTGGCAAGACCTTCGCTGGCATTGTCAGAATCTGGCGGTAAACCGAGATCTAATGTAATGACCTTGGGCTCATAGCGCCGTAATGCATTGATAGCTGAACTCCGATCCAGTGCCTGAATCACATTATAATCAGCGAATGTCCATTTCAGTTGCTTTTGAATACCAATGTCATCTTCTATGACTAGTAGCGTCTCTTTCACACTGTCGCCTTATCTTGTTTTGAGTCGTTTGGGTATAACGTCTTATCCCGAAATGGGAATTCGTATGGTAAAACATGAGCCTTTACCGGGTTCAGACTGGACATCAATATAGCCCTTTAATTGTTCTATTAGCTTTTTCGCATCGTAAGCGCCGATCCCCATCCCTGAATTACCTTTGGTGGTATCAAAAGGTTTAAACAGTCTGTTTTCGATAAAATCCGTACTCATACCTGCGCCGTTGTCGGTAACCCGAATGGTGTAATAGCCTTCTTCTTTGTCGGATTCTACTAGTACAGAGCCCTCGCCATTTGTTGCTTCCTGGGCATTTTGTATGATGTGCGAGAGAATGTTAGTAAAACGTTCTTTATCGGCATTGATGAAGATCGGTTGCTGATAATGTGAGATATAGTCCGGGGTTGGCTGACTTATCTTCCTGCTGTTACAAACAGACTGGATAACCGTATTGAGTGAAAAAGTTTCGTTGATATTGTCTTGCTGATGCTTCTTCCTAAGATGATCCACGACTTTGCTTAAGCGTAAAACTGCCGAGTCTATCGTTTCAAAAGCGTCGTCTATGAACTCTGGATTATCTCTATGCTGTTGACCGTTTTTGGCTAATAGCTGCAATTGTGCCAGTACATTTTTCAGGTCATGAGCAAGAAAAGCGGACATTCGGTTAAAAGTATCAAACTGCTGATTTTCTGAAAGTACTTTATTGCTTTGATGAAGGTTTAAATACACCGATAACTGAGTACTTATTGCTGACATAAGATCGCGGTCTTCCCAGTTTAATGAATGTGTTGAATGTGGATTGGAGATCAGGCATGCGCATTGAAAACCACTGTCGCTGGTCACTGGGACGATAAAACTGAAACTGGTTATCGTTTTAATTTGTGCTGAGTCGACAACGAATGGTGTTTTGTCACTTCCATTGATTAATTCATCAAGATCGATAATCCAGCGGTGTTGAATCGCGGCTTCCACCAGAGCTCTCAGTATTGGTTTCGGATCAGGGTAATGTTCATTCATATTATAGTAGGCATAGGCTTTAACTTTGTCGGCTTCCAATGCGACCAACATGCCCCTTTCACAGTCAAAAGGTTGAAGTATGGCATTAAGCGCTACCTGATAAGGTGAATCCGCTTTATTTTCGAGCACGGAGGCAAAGCGCATCCACTCTTCTCGGTATTCATATTTATTGGCATAGAAATGTTTGGTAATAAAAACTTTAAGCTGGCGGCGAAGATGTTCCGAAATAAACAGGCTGGCAAACAGTAAGCCACCAAGTGCGAAAAATAGGTTTTGTACCATGCTGCCCCAATCTCCGCCAACATAGCGGATATAGTAGCCAGCACCAGCCATCAGAAGTAGATATGAGCCTGCAACGATAAGCAGACTGCTGTGGTAAACAATGTCGCGGGATACGTAGACACGAGTCGCCCAACGGGTTACTCGACGTGATGAAATTAAGATCAGTGGTAAGGTTAATATCATTACCCAGCCGCGGCCGAACCAGAATTCAGGGTCGAGAGTACCGGTCAGTATCCCGTTCGCATACAGAGTAAAATCGTAGGCATGCATCAGCCCCAACCCAAGGCATAGCGGCTTTATCGTCCAGCGGTCGTGTTTCTCTGTTTGACGGTATAGCTGTTCAACCAACCATAAACCGAAAGCGGACTCTAGCACATGCAGCATGATGATACGGTTGGGAGCGAGCCAGAGAAAAAGGAGGTTGCTTAACTCCGCGCTAGAAACCAGCAACATTGTCAGAACAGTCCAACGCGTGTATTTGCTGTTCCGAATAAGGGTTTTAATTGACTGATGATCTGTCAATGTGCTGAATAATAATAAAAACCAAAACAGATTTCTGATGGATTCAAGGATGAGTAGCCAGGGTTGAGGGAAGGCATAATAGATAACGATGGCGGCGAAACTGGACCAAAATCCGCTTACTATGGTAGCAAGCATGAGCAATGTTCTCTGCAGCCGCTGAGTATGTGTGGTTAGCAATAATAAAAATAGAGAGAAAAACCCAACAGCGGTCAGTACATAACCGGAAAGGCCAAACCACAAATTCAATTTATTGCCCTTAAACCTTTATGTTTATCTATTCTAATAACATACACGAGTCGTGTTCAGTTTTTTATCATACTCAAGTGTGAAAAATGAAAGAGCACACTGCTTCTTATGTTTAAAAAACAGTGTGCTTGAATGATGAAATCTATACAGCTTTAATTATACCAAACACATTAATTCCCTGATCAAGTAGACATTGAGTACCGATAAGCAAACCCTCCGAGCCATGGATGGCTCGGCGGAGCCCCATGGAAGGGTTTATGCGTGTTTGCGTTCGGTGCTCATTGTCTAATGCTGAACAGATTAATAGTGAAATTTGTATTAGCTATTTTTCTGACGTCTGCGGCGAGATTGAAAACCAGCTAAACCTAAGAAAGCCAGCCCCATCATACTCAACATCCCTGATTCAGGCACAACGGCTAAGTCTAAACCACCGTAACTCACAGTGATGGTTTTGCCGTCTTGAGAGATATCTGAGCCAATATAGTCTGTTGCGTTTTCACCACCCAATATCGCGTTGGCAACGTCATTAAGTTCATCAGCATATTCATTATCTTCGCCAATAGACGAAGCGAGACTTGAGGTAGTTGCGACTTCACCGTAAATATTAAAGTCGTACTTGCCATAATATTCTGATGTCGGGTCATACAGGATGTCCCATATATCTACCCACTGACCGTCCAATTCAACGTAAAAGTAGTCTTGCATGATGCCAGTAATTTGATATTGAAGGTCAAGTTGCCCAATACCGACGATTTCGCCAGATGAATTCGTTGTTACTGTCGAAGAGCCATAAACTAAAGTGAGTTGTAACAGTTCGGTAACACTACTGTCCGTTTCCGTTTTATACCAAGTTTGGGTTGACCCTGCATCGAATGCGACCTCATAGACGGTGTTACCGGATGAGGAGAAGGTAGCGCCTTCTCCGATTGTGCCACTCATATTCACATTAGCACCGTACACCTTCGAGAGGGAACCATCGGTGTCGCCGTTGCTGGAAGGGAATAAATAGCCATAGTTGGTAAATGAATCACCGGTACCTAAACCATCACTGCCAACATCATCGGTTAAAGCAAGTACTGCGTATGAGGTGTAATTAAACACATCAAAGTCAACAATTCCTGCAGTGGTGTCTCCATCCCCATCGGTATCATATGCCCAGTTTAACGATGCCAGATTTAGCGAACCTGCATAAGCCGTTCCTGTCACCAGCAAGGTTAAACCGAGTATTACCGCCTTAACTGTATTGCATAATATGTTCATCCTTTTGTCCTTTTGAATGTGAGATTTCATCATCGGACTAATACTAAGCAAAGGTCATGCCGTGAAATATTTTTATTTTATTTCAATTGGTTACATATAATTTCTCTGGTGATTTACAGTGTTTTTGTAAAACTGTAAAAAAAGCTGTCATTCTGTTGGAAAGTGTTTTCTTTGCGCATGCGGATAATGCACAAGTTCAGTGATATTGATGGATTAACTAACTGAAAATATGGATTAATTTTATTGGTTTTCACTAGCGAAAGGTGAGTCAGCGGGTGTAAAAAAATATGACACTAGAGAAAGGACCGATGAATTCAATAGTGAAATCATTGGTTGTTCTCGAAACAAAGAGAAATTATTGCCGTAAAACGGCTTTGTGGTAAGACGTTTAGCCCGTGTATCAGCAAGATACCCAATAACACGCCCACAGCATCTGCGATAACATCTGCCAGAGAAGGTTCCCTTAACGGTACCCATGATTGTAGTAGTTCGAGTATCAACCCGAAAAGCAGTACGGCGCTAGCGATTGTTATCCGACGTTTTATGCCAAATGACATCATTGCAATCACAATAAATAAGGCGTAAGCACCGGCATGAGCCATTTTATCTAGGTTTGGTATACCGTAACTGTCGAGATCGGGTATCGTTGCATTCGGCGATGAATCATTGGCGAGTGAGACATAGGTAATAAGTAGGGTGTATAGCGCAAGTAGGGTGTATTTTAGCAATCTCATTACTTTTCTCATCAATTTGGAATGGTGGAAATCATGTGGTACAAGTATTTGATAGGCACTGCGTAAGTAATTGCAGTAAGGTCTGTCAGCATGGATTCTTTGGTCGACTTGACCAGTACTTTATTGATTAAGGCAATGACTTCCCCGGTTTCTGGATCAAATACAGGGCTG
>NZ_JBKEBW010000141.1:0-8965 GCF_047973365.1 Vibrio sp.
ACAGCTTGGATATAAGCCGCCGTTTAGATTTATCCGAATGAGTAGTTGGAGAAATGCGCAAAGTCCTCTAGCCAGTTATGCGATGCCAAACCAATGGTTCAACGAACTGGGGTTGGTAAATCTTGAGCAAGTAGGAACAGGGTATGTGTTTAGCAATTATGCTGAATGGAAGTATGCATGAGCCGTATACGAGGTCCGTACGTACGGTTCTGTGAGAGGGATGAGGCGGTAACGCCTCACCCTACTCGATTTGCTAATGTAAAATGAAACAAGAAGAGATAAGCTAGTGCATCACAGGAATAAGGTCTGATAGCGGTAAGGAAAGCGAATGACACCAGCAATTCAGTTAGCGAAGAAAAACAAAGTCCCTCACACCATCCATCAATATCAACATGATCCGAATAATGCCAGTTATGGTTTAGAAGCGGCAGAAGCATTAGGTCAGGATCCGAAAACCGTGTTTAAAACACTACTGTTTTGTGTCAACGGTGAAGAGAAGAACCTTGCTGTAGCCATTATTCCTGTAGACCAAAAGCTGAATCTCAAATTGGCCGCTAAAGCAGCAAAAGCCAAAAAAGCCGATATGGCTAACCCAGAGATCGCGCAGAAGACAACTGGATATGTGGTTGGCGGAATCAGTCCTTTAGGGCAAAAGAAAGCGCTACCGACTTTCATTCATCACAGTGCAACTGAGTTGGCAAACATGTGTGTCAGTGCTGGGAAGAGAGGTTTGGAGATAGAACTTGCACCGCAAGATTTAGCGGCGTTAACGCGGGCGCAGTTTGTCGATTTGTGCCTTGAAGCATAGTCATTAGAAATAAAAACGGCCTCTATTGAGGCCGTTTTACTCGAGATGATTGATTCTCTATTAAGAATTTTGTGTTTCTTCTTCCATTTGAGCATTATCCACAACGTGGTTTTCGCCTAAATCTTTTGGTAGCAGAAGGTTAAGTAGGATAGCAACGATACCACATAAGCTCACGCCTTGTAGGCTGAAATCACCCACGCCAAACGCCATACCACCGATACCAAATACTAACGTTACCGCCACGATCACTAGGTTACGTGATTTGTGCAGGTCAACATGGTTTTTGATTAGCGTGTTTAGACCTACGGTCGCGATAGAACCGAACAGAAGGATCATGATGCCGCCCATTACAGGTACAGGGATTGTTTGTAATAGCGCGCCAAGTTTACCAACCAGAGCAAGTACGATAGCGGTAATTGCAGCCCAGGTCATGATTACCGGGTTGAATGCTTTTGTCAGCATGACAGCGCCAGTTACTTCTGAATAAGTGGTGTTTGGTGGCGCACCTAGGAAAGCCGCTAGCATAGTTGCCGCTCCGTCACCTGCAATCGTGCGGTGTAGACCGGGCTTCTTAATATAGTCTTTACCTGTTACGTTCGAAATTGCCAACATGTCACCAACGTGCTCAACCGCAGGCGCAATCGCTACAGGAATCATAAATAGAATGGCGTTGATGTTGAACTCCGGGAAAGTGAAGTTCGGCATGGCTAGCCAAGATGCTTCACGGACAGGCGTGAAGTCTACAACGCCAAAGAGTAGCGACAGAGCGTAACCGGCGATGATGCCACATACGATAGGGATTAACTTGAAGTAACCCTTAGCAAATACACTTGCGATGATAGTCACAATCAGTGATACACAAGAAATCCAAAGTGAAGCGTCGCCATCGACCAGTTGGAAAGCTCCATCACCACTTTTGCCTAATGCCATGTTCACTGCTGCTGGTGCAAGGCCAAGACCGATCACCATGATTACAGGGCCAACGACAACAGGTGGCAGAATTCTGTGGATGAACTCTACGCCGCGTACTTTGATAAAGCTTCCAAGCACAATATAAACTGCACCTGCCGCGACTAAGCCACCCATAGTTGCAGGGATACCCCATGTTTGAACACCAAACATAATAGGAGCAATAAAAGCAAAAGAAGAAGCGAGGAAGATAGGAACAGAACGACGGGTAATAAGTTGGAACAGTAATGTGCCGGCACCAGCACCGAATAATGCAACGTTAGGGTCGAGTCCCGTCAGGAGAGGAACTAGCACTAACGCCCCAAATGCAACGAATAGCATCTGAGTGCCTAGAATGGCATTTTTCATGGTATTTTCCCTGTAGCTAAACAAAATTCGCGGGATTCTATCACTTTTGCAAACGATTGCCATTTAAACTAGATCAATTTTTGTTATTTTTTGTTAGTGACAAAGGTGAGCTTAAGTAAAAGTTTGGCAACTTTCACTCACAGCTGCGAGTGCTCACCTTGCCCGATAAACGATAGTTGCTTATCATCAACTTTCAGACATTTATGACGTAGGAACACTATGCGCTATTTAGTTTTTTTGCTGATGGGATTAACGTCACTGCCAGCTTTTGCTCTCACTTCGGTGAATCTGTACAAAACAGAGGTTGTTATTGACCAAACACAAAATGATGCAGATGCCAAGGCACGCGCACTGGGTATGCAAAATGTTATTGTTCGTGCGACGGGCGATAAAGATGCCGCAAACAATGAAGTGATTCAAAAGGCACTAAGCAAATATAATCAATATCTAAACCAGTTTAGTTATGGTCAGACAAACGATGTATCTACGATTTCAATGCAGTTCAGCGCGCCGCAAATACGTTCGCTGATCACTCAAGCTCAATTGCCATTCTGGTCTGAAAACCGCGCTAACCTTCTCGTTTGGCTGGTGGAAGAGACCCCATACGAACGTGTGATCAGTTGGGAGCATTCTGACTCTAAGATTCTAAAACAGTTAAAAGCTGAATCATTAGTACGAGGTTTGCCTATCACAGTTCCGGTTGGTGATTTCGATGACATCACGGGTGTTGAAATTTCTGATCTATGGGGTGGTTTTATTAAACCAATCAGTTTGGCTAGTGACCGTTATCCAACCGAAGCTGTATTAGTCGTGAAAGCACAAGGTGAGGATTTACGTTGGACATTGTACGACCAAAATGCTTACGACATGTTGCAATCACAAAAAGCACCGATGACAGGTAGAGCATCTGGCTCTAACTCAGCTGCAGACATGGTTGATCAAATTAGTGACTACTACGCGAATAAAAATTCAGTGTTGATTGGTTCAGAATCGTCGCAAACAGTTTTAGCTGCCTTCGATTCAATCAAAAATGCTGACGACTTCTTCTCATTGGAGAAGCGTTTAAAAGCATTAAGCTCAGTGGCTTCGCTGGATATTCTTAAAATTCAAGGTCAAGAGGTCATTTTTAATGTCCATTTGTTAGCGACCGAAGACGATTTTGAACAAGAAGTGCTGCGTATTGCTCAAGTTCAGAAGGCTGCAGAGCAAGACGTTTCGCAATATTTATCTGTTGAACCGTCAGTTGAAGATGGAAGCTCAGTTCAAGAGTCACAAGATCCAGCGTTTGGAACTACTGAGCCTGCGCTTGTGAACCCTGTTGATAGCAACGAGCCTACTCAACAAGGTGATGTATCGGTGGTTACAGAGTCTGTTCCAATGGAGAAAACTTTGCGTTTTACTTGGTTAGGTTAAGCGGTCCAACTAAGTACAGAAAGGCAAAATAGACGCAAAAATAGCAGAAAGCCCCTGTTGTGATGAGCAACAGGGTCTTTCTTTTGGCTCTTTAATACCAGTCTGGAAAACTTTCTGATCAGTGAATGGGTGTCGATAAGCAAACCCTCCGAGCCATGGATGGCTCGGCGGAGCCCCATGGAAGGACATTCTTATAAAAAATAAAGGCGTGTTTGTGTTCGACACTCATTCGCTGTTCCACCGATGTTCAATCTGATCATATTTTTACCTAGAGCGGTAAAGTCTTTGCTACTCTTGGTTGAATCGTTGTTTCTCTTGTTTTTCAACCACTGACAGCTTAGTCAGTTTCAATCCTAACTCTTTACCACGATGTCTTGCATAGAGAACGTTCCCCAAAAATGCTGAGCAAGTGAATAGCAGTTCTATTGCTGCAAGCCAGCGTTCGCCATCATCGACATACAAAATGGTGAAAGCGTGCAGGAAATACAGCATCAGAATAAAGTTTGCCCAAGCATGGGTATAGGGTTTGCCTGATAGTATTCCTGGTAGAGGTAACAAGAGTGGAATTAACCATCCAACCGTTAATGCCATTGAGTTAAGATGCGGATGAGGCGATAGTTGTAGTTGCCATAACGCTATCCAAACAATCAAAGCGATATTACTGCTAAGGGCTAACCAACGGAGTTGTTTGGTTTTTGAGGTCATTTCAACACTCATTCAATTTCCTTTAATGAGAGATGTTTTTTAGCTGTTGGGCTATTTTGGCAAGACGTTTTCCGAGTTGACGTGCGAGTTCACTTTCGTCTTCAGAGAGTTTTCCGTTCATTTGCGAAACATGGCTGGCTCCATAGGGCGTGCCACCTGTTTCCGATGTATGCAATTTAGGCTCGGAGTAGGGGATTCCCATGACAACCATGCCATGATGAAGCAAAGGCAACATCATGGTTTGTTGCGTACTCTCTTGACCGCCATGCAAGGTGGATGAAGAGGTAAACACACAAGCGGGTTTATCTATCAAATCGCCGTTTAGCCACAAAGGTGTGGTTTGGTCCCAAAAGTGTTTCAAAGGTGCGGCCATGTTGCCAAACCATGCAGGGCTACCCAAAGCCAAACCGTCGCAGTGCTTTAGCTCCTCCAAAGTGATATGCGGATCTTCAGCATTGGTTTCATTGCCGTTGATCTCTGCAACTGTTCTCAGAATCGCTTCACAATCTGGAATACTGTTAACACCCCGAGCAATCTGCCTTGCTAAAGATTGAGTGCTACCGTGTCGGCTGTAATAAAGTACAACCACATTGGTCATCATAAGATTTCTAGAACCTGTTCTGGAGGACGACCTAAGCGAGCTTTACCATTAGCAACGACGATAGGACGTTCAATCAGCTTCGGATTCTCGACCATAGCAGCGAACAGCTGGTCGTCGGAAACGCTGGCATCACTTAAAGCAAGTTCCTTGTAAATATCTTCTTTGGTGCGCATCATGTCACGCACTGATGCCACGCCTAATTGCGTGTAAAGTGTTTTCAACAGTTCAACACTGAGTGGCGCTTCAAGATATTTGACGACTTTGGGCTGAACACTGTTTTGTTCCAATAAAGCCAGTGTTTCACGACTTTTTGAGCATTTAGGGTTGTGATAAATCACCACAGACATAGTTTCTCCTTACTTTCTCTTGTTATTATTCAAGCGATAAGAATCGCTCTCTTTGTACCATTAATTGATCGATACGAGCATCATATCGTGCTTGCTCTAAACTGCCGAGTTTGGCGAGCTGGCTGGCTTGAGTGTAGAGCTGAATGGCTTTACTCCAGTTGGCTTGTAACGCCAATATCTCGCCTTGTGCTGCGAGATCTTCTGTTTGATTACCATTGCGATTGTTGGCTTCAGAAAGCAAATGCCAGCCATTAGTATCATTCGGATTATCATGGGTATAGCGCTGAAGTACACGAATAGATTCGCTAAATTTCTGCTGCTTTAACAGCACGTTGGCGTAATTGACCATCAATACCGCATTGTTAGGGGTTTGTTTTAACGTATTCTCTAGCAGATTTTGCGCATCGCTATTACGCTCAGTTTCCAGGTAAAGATCGGTCATAGCATCAAGATAAAAACGATTATTGGCGTCGTCTTTTAATAGCTTTTTGAGTATAGGTTCAGCTCTGTCATACTGTTTTGAATCGAGATAAACCAAGGCTTTGCCATATTCAAAAGAGACATCAAGCGCTGGTATGGTGGTTTTCTTTTGTGTTCTGGTAAACCAATCTAACGCGGCGTCACTTTCAATACCTGCGTAACGTGCCACAATTCGCGCCCGTGCTAGGTGATAATTAAGATCGGGTGGCAGATTGACCGTTGGGTAGTGTTGTGCTCGTTCACGGCTATCCGTAATGCGGTCTTCCGGCAGCGGGTGAGTTAACAGCATGGGCGGTGGGGTGCTCGCATAGCGATATTCATCCGCTAAGCGGCCAAAGAACCGTGGCATTGCCCTTACATCAAACCCTGCTTTTGCCAAAGTAGAAATACCGAAACGGTCTGCTTCTTTTTCATTACTACGTGTGTAGTTTATTTGACTTTGCATATTGCCGGCAGTGGTTGCTGTCATTGCTGCAATACCGGCTTCCGGTGCTGCAATCGCGAGTAATAGTGAGCCTGCTAAAGCTGCCATTGTCGCTGGGGTGCGTTTCGCCTGATCTTCCATGCTGCGCGCAAGATGTCGCTGTGTTACGTGGGCAATTTCGTGTGAAATAACGGATGCTAATTCACTTTCGGATTGAGCATGGAGAAATAGACCTGAATGAAGTGCGACATAACCGCCGAAAAAAGCAAATGCGTTGATATTACGGTCACGAATCATAAAAAAAGTAAATGGTGTTTTTACGTCGTCCGCGTTAGCAACTAATTTGTGACCAAGTGTGTCAATGTATTCATTAATGACAGGGTCATTAACTATGGGTTTGCTGCTTCGCAACATACGCATATAGGCGTCACCATAGATCAACTCCTGGTCTATGGTCAGAGTGGAACCTGCGACGGTACCGATGTCAGGAAGCTCTATATTATTGGCATAAGACAGCGAAGGTGCGCATAAGGCCGTTGATATACATAGGCAAACGAATGAACGCGTACGTTTTAACATCATGTTATTTCTTGATACTCCAATATCATTTTCCATTAGGACATTGTCAGCTTGATTTGGTTTCCTTCGCTCAATTTTGAATAGAGAGTAGAATGGGTCTTCAACTACTGGTATATCCAAGATTGTTATGAATAAATTTCTCATGTTTTGCGACGCTATAACTTCAGACATTAAGAGTGGCGCATAGTGGAAAAGCCGATACAATGTCTATCCCCTTCCTACTTGAAGCAGCAGCGCTTTATGTTTTTGTATGGGGGCTACATTCGTTCAACCCAATCGCGCATGGTAATCTGTGGTCATGGGGATTCGCTCACTTGCCGCCTACCTGCAACTTCAAGTGGTTTGGGTATACCATATATTAAGGATTGAGCCGAAGAATGGAACCGAATATTCTCGATTTACGTCAACAGCGATGTCCCATGGCGCTATTACTTGCTAAACGTCACATTGCCCAGCTCAATGCTGGTGACTCAGCCAACATATTGATCTGTGGTTCCAGTTCGTTTAAGGATATAAAAAGCTTTTTGCTAAAGCACAATTATTTATGCAATAGCATCAAATGTGATGGTTATTACTCACTCACAGTAGTAAAGGAGACATTGTTACATGTTCGAAATGGTTAATCGTTGGTATCAGCGACGTTTCTCTGACCCGCATGCCGTAAGTTTGGTCGCCATTCTTTTCTTTGGTTTTATCATCATTTACTTTTTCGGACACTTAATAGCGCCTCTGCTGGTGGCTATTGTTTTGGCTTATCTGCTGGAATGGCCGGTTGCTCAGCTTTGTCGTTGGAAAATACCACGAACCCTGGCCGTTATTCTCGTCATTTTGCTGTTCGTTGGTATTATGTTACTGGCGTTTTTCGGCTTGGTTCCGACCATTTGGCAACAGGTGACCAATTTGGTCGCGGATATTCCGAAAATGTACAATGGGTTGCAAAAGCTCATTGCGATCTTACCAGAACGTTATCCTGAGTTAGCTAATTTGCAAATCGTTGAATCGCTCATGGATAACGCTAAAAACAAAGCGATTGGTATGGGTGAATCTTTGGTAAAAGGTTCATTGGCGTCTTTAGTCAGCCTTGCTACGTTGGCGGTTTACCTCATTCTTGTGCCACTTTTGGTGTTTTTCTTACTCAAAGATAAGCGTGAAATGCTAAAAATAGCGAGCGGTATTATGCCGCGTAACCGTAATCTGGCGAATAAAGTGTGGGCGGAAATGAACCAACAAATTTCTAACTACATCCGCGGTAAAGTGTTAGAGATTATCATCGTTGGCACGGTGAGCTATGTCACGTTTGCGATTTTAGATTTACGTTATTCGGTGTTGCTCTCAGTGGCTGTTGGCTTTTCTGTTTTAATTCCATACATAGGTGCAGCCGCGGTTACCGTACCTATTGCCATTGTTGGCTTATTCCAGTGGGAACTGACCTCACAATTTTATTATCTGCTCATCGCTTACGGCATCATTCAGGCGCTTGATGGTAACGTATTAGTGCCAATTCTGTTTTCTGAAGCGGTAAATCTTCATCCGGTTGCCATCATAGTTGCGGTATTGGTGTTTGGTGGTTTGTGGGGATTTTGGGGTGTCTTTTTCGCGATACCATTAGCGACACTGGTTAAAGCAGTGTGGAATGCTCTTCCAAGTAATGAAGAAACTCCCTTAGCACCATCTGAATGAATGATATAAATAGTATAAATAGCTCGCTCAATAATAAAAGTAGCTAATTGTTAGTGCTATTAAGCTCAAAAGTTAATGCTTTTGGGCTTTTTTGTTGATATTGATGGCAAAGAGTTTCTCATCGGCTTAACTTATGTGCCAACTGAACATTGGTATGTTGGCTCGCTAATCGATAATGAAAAAGCGTTCTCAGCGGTGACTAAGTTAAGAAACAGCGCCATTATTTACACCATTATTGGTGTAGTACTCAGCATTATCATTTTAACTATGCTGATTAACATGTTGATGCGACCACTGAATACGCTTAACCATGCGATTAAAGATGTGGCATCAGGTCAAGGGGATCTAACCAAGCGCTTAAATACTGACACGTGAAGTGACCCCCAATAGTTGGACAACCAATTATTGGGGGTCTTTTATTTATGTCCAAATACAGTCGCGAGTTAAAGTTCAAAGTAGCTAAAAAGTATCTTGATGGCTCCACTCCTCGAGAGCTCGCTGAAAAATATTCTGTCCCAACAAAACATGTTCGTTATTGGGCTCATGTTTTCACTATGCATGGTTCAAATTCATTTTTAATTGATGGCCATTCTCTTAGTGCGGAAGCTAAG
>NZ_JBKEBW010000070.1:0-3473 GCF_047973365.1 Vibrio sp.
ACCCGCGCAAAGAGTTCAACAAGGGCGTAGCCGCAACCTGCCAATGGTTGCTTGGCCTCGGTGATAAACCCTTTGGAGAAACGGACGATGCCACGCAGTAGCGAGTTAATCCCTTGCATCATGTTGCACAACCGCATGAGCAAGGAAGAAGCCGAAGCCTGGGCAGACAAACACTGTGGGGATTGGCGCAATACCCCACTACCCAAAGCGAAGCGGATCAAGTCCATCGCTTCAAATGAAAAGGAATGGGAGGACGAAAAGTGATTCGACAATTTAATTGCCCACATAGTCGCACTGCTATCGAGAAAGAAATCGAAATGGCGGAAAGCCTTATGGAAAAAATGGGCACAGCGTTTCCAGATTGCAGCATGGAAGAAGGCTATATCGCAGCCCTGCGTTTTATCTTGAATCAGCAAGGTTCTGAGGTGCGAGAGGAATTTGAAAGCATGATGACGGAATAACCATGCCTAAAACGAAACAGATAACCGAGCAGTTAGCGGTTATCTGTCTATCTAGCGTCGTGGCTAGGTACTGATGAGTAGCGAAGAGGTTTTTATGAGTACAGAAATAACAAAGGAAATGTGGAAAGACATTGAAGGTGAAATGTCTGGCAGTTGGGTGCATGTTGTTTTTGACTATAAAGGGCATGAAGTAACAGTGAATCGTGTTCGTGTTTCAGAATCCAAAACATGTTTGCAAGTGTACATTGATAAAGTGATTAAAGGTGAATGGATAAGCTTTAGCGGAAACAATGGCATTAGTGACAAAGCACCAGTCATTCTGGCCGATGTTTGGTGTAAGAAAACCAAAGCCAAGTATGACACTAAATTTAAAACAGCTGTGACCAAGATATGGGGCAAGCGTGGTGTAAAGAAAAAGTATCCAGATCTAGAAGATAAGTATGTTTTCTATGTGCCAGAGTTTTCCAAAGCGTCCGTTCTTTGTCGCCAATTCAAAAAGCTTGATGGCCTTACGTTAATAACATCGAGTGATTACATTACGGGGGTTGCTTAATGAAACTCACCCGTTGCCCAGTGTGCCACAGCAACATTCACTTGGATGCTTTGATCCAAGACCAAGCAGGTCGTGACTTGCTTGGTGATGTGGCGGCACTGCCTGATTTTATTGCCAGACCATTATTGAATTACATCGGCTTGTTTCGTCCGCTCAAGTCGGATTTATCCAATGGTCGTGCGCTGCGCCTTATGCGTGAAGTCACCGACGAATACAAAGCGGATCATCTATTGGCTTCCGCGCTGATTGAAACGGTCAACAAGCTGCGTGAAAAGCGTATTCAGTTTCAAGACGTGAAGCCACTCGCCAACCACAACTATTTAAAGCAGGTTTACAAAAGCCTAGCGGTAAAAAATAACGTGGCAATGCCGACAGAAAACCACGCTCACCAAGGCAAAGCGGAAGCAGTACAAACCACCAAGCCTGATGATAGCCAGTGGTATATCGAGCAAGCTAATCGCATGGTGAAAATGGGCATCGACCCACTTGGCGAGAACAGCACGATTGCCAACAAACTTAAAGAAATGAACTGGAAACGGGAGAGTGAAAATGGATAACCCTTCAAGCTTATTTAATAAAAATTGGAATGGTTCTTTCGATGAGCTTTATGCGAAAAGAAAGCCCATGATGGTAGAAGAAATGACACCAGAAGAAGAACTTAAGTTCGCGTCAGAGTGTATTTCCATTATTCAGCTTTATGCACAACAAAGAGCAGTAAAAGTGCGACCTGAAATTTTTCAAGTCATTGCAAAAATCACAGAGTAATAAGCGAAACAAGCAAGGCGTAATGTCTTGCTTGTCTGTCTAGCGTGGTGGCTAGGTACTGATGAGCAGCCCAAGGAGATTGAGATGTCAGCAATGTGTAATGAGTAACTATAAATAAAAAAGAGTGGGATTTTCAGGGATTATCAGAGATTTTGTGAGAATGGCTTAAAGCCAATAAAGATGGGTGCTCTCGGCAGGTTTCTATTCTACTGCGAAAAGCACCCTGTCAAATGAAGTTAAAAATTTAGAAACACAGGCAAGTAAAAAGAAAAAATACCGCTTTAGTCGTAGTGGTATTTTGAAGGTCCAGGAGGGACGACGTCATGTGATCATTTCTACGGCTGCCTTACGATACTTTTCTATCGTCATTATCAATATCAACATTCATTGCTGGATCTACTTTTAGTCCGGCCAGGAGCATGTATTTCGCCTTACGAACAAAAGCGAAAATCTCTTTGAACTCTTCGTCGTTTAAGTCAGATACCAACGCTAGCAGCCGTTCGTCTCGTTCTGAATTGGCAAAGTAAAGACTATCAATGCCTTGGCGAAGGGCTTTTTGATAGATCTTGTCTACAACTTCTACTGGGGCGTCATTGATGGATTGTTGAAGTTTTTTGTATGAGTCTTCGCCTGAATTGACTTCTTCAGGCCAACCTAACGCTTTTTGGGTGTCGCTTGGAAAGCTATCAATGTGATACTCAAAGGCTCTCCCTTTGACACCTTCCGGTTTTCTTTTTAACCAGTTTTCATTTTTTGCTTTGTATGCAATGCCTGATTGAGTTGTTGGCATGCCTAGGAGTCCGATTAACTCCCTAGATTGAAACCATTCTTTTTGCTTCATTTTAAAATCACCCTTAAATGAAGGCGCTTAATTTATCTGGCGCAATTTATTTAAAATAAAAACTCTTTTAAAATCAACGGCGTAACATCAATTGGTAAAAATGCGCCATATTTTTTAAATGAAGTAACCTGATTTAACGCTTAATTTAAAATATCTTTATCTCAATCGGTCGTGTAGCTGATATCGGATACACGGTTATGTAACCTTTTATAGTGTCACAAGAGGAGGGAAAAAGAAATGAATGCAGAAGATTGGCATCAAGCTGATATCAAAGCAGAGCTTGAAAAAAGAGGAACAAATTTAAGTAAGCTTTCGAGAGCTGCTGGGCTAGCGGAATGCACGCTGCGCAATGTGTTCCGAATGAGATATCCCAAAGCTCAAAAAATCATTGCAGAAGCTATTGGGGTTGCACCTGAAGTCATTTGGCCGACTCGTTACTAGGGGTTTTTATGTGGTTTTTAAGTAAAGATCTTTTGAATTTACCGGGAATGCCTTCAACCCCATCCGGCTTGAAATACAAAGCTGATGAAGGTGGTTGGTGTAAGCGCAAGCCGGAAGGTGTAAAGGGTCGAGTGTATGAATACCACATCGACAGCTTACCTCCTGAAACCCAGAAGTATCTGCGCCAGGTTGAGGCCAAGAAACAGCTCACTGAGGTGATTGATAAGTTCGACTTGCAAGACGTGCTAAAGCGTCGTGCAGAAGAAGATGAACAAAAACGACTTGAGGAGCAAAAAGCGTTAAACGGCATTGATGAAGAGTATCGCGTTAAAGCGCTTGTTCGTGCTGGCCTTGTGTATGAATACGAACAATTCAAAACAACGTCGCAGCTCGGTAAAGGCTCAAACGTCAT
>NZ_JBKEBW010000163.1:0-13291 GCF_047973365.1 Vibrio sp.
AGATATCCCACCCTCAATCACAGTATTGGTCTGACTAAGTATTGGGCTTTGCGCTATTTTGGACGCTTACCCACCAGTACCGCCGAAACAGATTACGGTTAGTTGTGTACATCTAACTTCCTATGGCTTCCTTCAGACCCCACCGTTAGCCCGTGACGCCCTTGCCATTCGGATTGTCTTCCCCTTAGTCAGGGTGACTCCACTTTCTTTCAAGTGGACGGGTTTGCCAGCTTTGCTGGGCAAACAAAATAAGCGGTGTATTGACACCGCTTATTCTAGAGCAAATTAATCAGACTATTGATTATTTATAACCAATTGGATTATTTATAAACAATCTCATCTGCGGGGGCATATTTGTTTACGTCAATTGGGCTGTTCGCTTCTAAGTAGTCTTTTAGAACCTCAGCATCGACGAAGCCTGTGTTTACGAAACCTTTACGATCGGTAATCTTAGGATAACCATCACCACCAGCGGCATTAAAGCTAGGCACGGTGAAACGGTAAGTATCGTCTAAACGAAGCTGTTTACCACCGATAAATACGTTCGACACTTGACCATCTTTGACCTGCATTGAGATACCGGAAAATTGCGCATAAGCCCCTGAATCGACAGGCTTAGTCGCAACAACATTTAGGTAATCAAGCACATCCTGTCCCGACATATCAATGTAAGTCAGGATATTTGCAAATGGTTGAACTTTTAGCACATCTTTATATGTGATGTCGCCTGCTGCGATAGAGTCACGTACCCCGCCAGAGTTCATCACAGAGAAGTCTGCTTTGGCTCGTTGCATGTGAGCAGTAGCAATTAATCGGCCTAAGTTAGTTTGTTGGAAACGAACCACGTTACGGTCACCTTCCAGTTTACCGTTAGACTCGGCAACTTTAGCACCTAGCTGTGCTTGGCCTTTTTCTTGGAAAGGACGTAAAAATTCCAGCATCTCCTGGTTCTCTGGGATCTCTTTTGTCGCAATCACCATCTTGCTTTCACCATCAACCTTCACTTTCTTCTTCAGGTTCACTGGAACTAGGTTGTAGCTCACCATGTTGAGTTCGCCGTTACGGAATTCGTAATCAGCACGACCAACATATTTACCCCATTCGAATGCCTGAACGATGTAAGTACCGTTTTGCATATCTGGTTTACACTCGTCACCCGGTGCGAAGTTTTGCTTCACAACGTTCGGACCTTCCATACATACAGGCTCTTGAGAATGACCACCGACGATCATATCTAAGTCGCCTTCATTCAAGTAGCGAGCAAGCGCAACGTCACCCGGTGCATTGATACCATATTCACCGTTTTGGTAGTGCCCCATGTGAGTCACAGCGATGATCAGATCTGGGTGTTCAGTCTTTTTCAGCTCAGTGATAACTTTCTTCGCTTCTTCTTTAGGGTCGCGGAAGTCGATACCACCAATGTATTCCGGGTTACCAATCTTCGCTGTGTCTTCCGTGGTTAAACCGATAACTGCGATCTTGATGCCTTGCTTATCAAACATTTGGTAAGGCTGGAACAGACGTTTGCCCGTTGCTTTGTCGTAAATGTTTGCAGAGAGCATTGGGAAATCCGCCCATTCGCGCTGCTTGAACAGCACTTCTAATGGGTTATCGAACTCGTGGTTACCCAAAGCCATGGCATCGTAACCAATTTTGGTCATACCCTTGAAATCTGGCTCAGCATCTTGCAAGTCAGATTCAGGAACACCCGTGTTAATGTCACCACCAGAAAGCAATAACAAGCTGCCACCTTTTGCTTCAACTTGAGCGCGAATATCGTCGATCAACGTCTTACGTGCCGCCATACCGTACTCACCATATTGGTTTTGCCAGAAACGACCATGATGATCATTGGTGTGAAGCACTGTCAGTTTGTACGTTTTATCTGCTTGCCACTCATGCGTAGGTTGCGTCGCACAGCCAGCCAATGACGCCAAAATGGCGCTACTTAAAACCGTTTTAAGAATAAAGCCTTGTTTCATTGTCATACCTTTGAGCTGATGAAATCCACTATTAATAATTTTAGGTCGAGATCAATCCGTTATCTGTTAAGTGAACTTGAGACCGACCTACGAAAAAATAGATCTAACCTTAAAATAACCTCGCATAAGTGACAGTTCTATTTCATATTTATGTCTAATAGATCACATTAGAAACGTCAAAAAATTAGTCACTTAATCGGCTAAATAGTAAAACTAGTTGATTAAGGCTACTTTTTTTACTATTTCTTAAATTAGTGCTTTGAATTTGTGAATGAAATCGTTTTCTCAACAACTCCATTCCAGCCGTACCGATACAAAAAAACCACCTTTCGGTGGTTTTTATTTATAAATTCATTCAATTAGCGGATGTCGATGTTTTCAAAACTCTTTACTAAATCGTCCAGAGCCTTCATCTGTGCCAAGAAAGGCTCAAGCTTATCGAGTGGCAGAGCGGAAGGACCGTCACAACGCGCTTTTTCTGGGTTTGGATGCGCTTCAATAAACAGGCCAGCAATACCTGTTGCTAAGCCAGCTTTAGCCAATTCAACCGTTTGCTCACGACGACCGCCAGAAGCAGCGCCAGATGGGTCACGCATTTGTAGCGAGTGAGTCACGTCGAAGATGATTGGGCTGCCGTTTGACACTTTTTTCATCACGCCGAAGCCAAGCATATCAACCACTAGGTTATCGTAACCATGGCAAGAACCACGCTCACATAGAATAATTTTCTCGTTACCACACTCAGCGAACTTTTCAACGATGTTGCCTACTTGGCCTGGGCTCATGAACTGAGGTTTCTTCACGTTGATTACCGCACCCGTTTTTGCCATCGCTTCAACAAGGTCAGTTTGACGAGCAAGGAAAGCAGGAAGCTGAATCACGTCTACCACATCAGCAACAGGCTGAGCTTGCGCTTCTGTGTGTACATCAGTAATGATCTTCACGCCAAAAGTATCTTTCAGCTCTTGGAAAATTTTCATGCCTTCTTCCAGGCCTGGGCCACGGTATGAGTGTACTGAACTGCGGTTTGCTTTATCAAACGAAGCCTTGAACACATATGGGATACCCAGCTTGTCTGTCACTTTTACGTAGTGTTCACAGATTTGCATTGCCAGATCACGAGATTCCAGCACATTCATACCCGCAAACAAGGTGAATGGTTTGTCGTTTGCGACAGGAATATCGCCAACGTGAACGATTTTTTGGTCCATGTTTTAATCTCTTCAATAATTAATGCAAGGTCACAGAACTATGGCTAAGTGCATGCATTTGAGTTTTTAATAATTCTGCGGCTGGATCGTCAGGGCAATTATCAATAAAAAACTGATAATCAGATATTGCCACCTGATGACAATCTAATTGCTGATAAATATAGCCTCTATCACGGATTTCGTATGGATCATCCGGAACAAAAGTGAGAGCTAAATCGGTACATCTGAGTGCCAGTGTGTAGCTCTCTTCACGCAATAAGGCGCTCTTCAACAAAGCGAGCCAACGACCGATAATGGTGGGATGGTCAGTCACTTTAAGATCTTCCGCCTTGAGTTTTGCCAGAGGACCTTTCATGCCAATCAACCACGCTTGTAAGGTATGGTTTGACACATACTCACCCGTAAATGGGTTCAAGTAATAATTGGTTTCGTCTGGCCAATTCACCTGCAATAAAAATTGCGTTGGAAACGTAATCCCTTGCAATGGAAAACCAAGTTTACTACCGAAGTATAATAGCAGCGCACCTAAACTCACTGGTACACCTTTACGGCGCTGCAACACTTTGTCGATAAAAGCATTACTGGAATCGTAATACGCTTCGCGATCGCCAATAAATCCCCACTCTTTATAGAACAAATGTAAGAATGCATCGAAGCGCTCTTTCCCTTCGAATTTATCTGCAAGTGTTACTTTAGCTTCATTCAGTAGACAGCTTAACTCTTGCTCAGCCCATTCTACTTGAGTTTCTGGATCAATGGCTTTATTGAGGATTAATGCCCCCTCAACCAGCTCCATCTCATCAAAATCTTCATCAAATAAGTCAAGCATTTTACGACTCTTTCTTCGCTAACAGTGATTGTTCCAATTGGGCTTTTATCTCTAACCTGCTCGTCTATTCGCTGGCTTCTCTTCTAGCCAAAGAGCATCGGCATTTTTGTTACCGCAACTTTACCCGCCATTCCCAGCCAACCTAGTGCACCGAAAAAGGCAAAGGTGCGCAGTAAGTTATTACGCGCCAGTTTCAGCGTGAAGAAACCCAGTGCAATATAAGCAAGAACACAAGTGAGCTTTTCTGTCATCCAGGGCGCCGCCGCAGTAAATGGGACAAAACCCGTGATAAAGATTAAACCTATGCCCGATAGCAATAAGAAGGTATCAACCACATGTGGCGCAATTTTGAGAAATTTATTTTGCAGATGCTTGGAATTCATCATCAGCAAGACATAGCGAACTGACAGCAACAGAGCACTGATGGCAATCGTCAGCATATGGAAATGTATTAAACCTTGGTACATCTTTATCCTCTTTACGCCTGATATAACTTTTTGTTCGATATCGTTATTATTCGATATTGTTATTATTCGATATTGTTGTTATTCGATATTGTTGTTATTTGAGATTATCTTCTATTCGATACTGGCCTAAGGTAACACGATCATTACCAGCATAATCCTTCTGCGTTTCAACCTTACTATAGCCAAAACCCTGTAAAATCGCTCTTACTGCCGCGCCTTGGTCGTAACCGTGTTCAAACAGTAACCAACCATCATTCAACAGATAATCACGAGCGTTCTCGCTGATGGTTTTTATATCCGCTAATCCGTGGTCTTGAGCAACCAACGCACTTTTCGGTTCAAAGCGAACATCACCAACCGATAAATGCGGATCGTTTTCCTCAATATATGGTGGGTTCGAAACCACTAAAGCAAACTTTGTTCCCACTGGTACGGGGTTAAACCAACTGCCGTTGCAAAATGACGCATTGGTAATGCCTAAACGCTCAGCATTTTCGCTTGCAAGCCGCCAAGCTTCTGCTCGTAAATCAATGCCGAACACATTACGGTGTGGCAGCTCTGACGCCAGAGCGAGAGCAATTGCGCCGGTTCCTGTTCCGAGGTCCAAAATATCACCGTCGATAAGTTGCGCTTTATCTAACGCCAGTTCCACCAGCCTTTCTGTATCGGGTCTTGGAATCAAAGTCGATGGCGACACTTTAAGTGGCAATGACCAAAACTCACGTTCACCAATGATATAAGCGACAGGCTCACCAGATTTTCTGCGTTCAATCAGTGCGTCAAACTGGCTTTGTTGCTCGGATTGGAGAGTTTTATCTGGCCATGTCAGCAGGTAGGAACGAGGTTTGACTAACACATGGCAAAGTAGCACGTTGGCATCAAGAGACGGCGAATCACTGCCGCTCTCGATAAATTGCTCTGTTGCCGCTTTTAACGCAGCCTCAATGGTTAGCAACATTGATCAGTTTTGCTCAGCAAGTGCTGCAAGCTGATCCGCTTGATACTCTTGTAACACAGGGTCAATCAAGGCTTGCAGATCACCTTCCATCACTTCACTTAAGCGGTAAACCGTTAAGTTGATCCGGTGATCGGACACGCGACCTTGTGGGTAGTTGTAAGTACGAATACGGTCACTACGATCACCAGAACCTAACAGGTTACGACGTGTATCTGACACTTCTGCCGCACGTTTAGCCAGTTCAGCCTGAGCAATACGCGCCGCAAGAACAGCCATCGCTTTGGCTTTGTTTTTATGTTGTGAACGTTCGTCCTGACACTCTACCACGGTTCCTGTTGGTAAGTGAGTAATACGGATTGCAGAATCCGTAGTGTTAACGTGCTGACCACCCGCGCCCGAAGAACGGAAAGTATCAATTTTTAGATCGCTGGCTTTAATTTCCGGAATTTCCGCTTCTGGTACTTCAGCCATGACAGCTACCGTACAAGCCGAAGTGTGTACTCGACCTTGTGATTCCGTTGCTGGAACGCGTTGTACACGGTGACCGCCTGATTCAAACTTCAGTACGCCGTATGCGCCATCGCCGTTTACTTTTGCGATCATCTCTTTGTAACCGCCGTGTTCAGCTTCATTTGATGACATCACTTCAATACGCCAGCCTTTCTTTTCTGCATAACGGCTGTACATACGGAACAGGTCGCCAGCGAAGATACCCGCTTCATCACCACCGGCACCCGCACGGATTTCTAAGAAGCAGTTACGCTCGTCGTTGGGATCTTTTGGTAGCAGCAGAATTTGCAGCTCGTCAGTTAAACGTTCAATGGCTGCTTTCGCTTCTTTCATCTCTTCCTGAGCCATTTCACGCATATCTGCGTCATCTTCTTTGGTCATCTCTTCAGCGGCAACTAAGTCTTCCTGAGCTTGTTGATAAGCCTGGAAACACTGCGTAATCTCTTCAAGCTGAGAGTACTCTTTTGACAGAGCACGGAATTTATCTTGATCACCAATAACCGTTGGGTCACCCAACAGATGTTGAACCTCTTCATAACGTTCAACAAGAGATTCAAGCTTCACTAAAATCGACGAGTTCATATTTTCTTCTTTAAATTCAGAGTTACAGATTACTGTGAGTCATCAAGACCCAAGCTTTGTCTGATAATGGCAAGTTTTGCCGGTTCACCTAACTCCGCAGCGCTTTGCATCGCTCGTGTTGGGGTATGAATAAGTTTGTTGGTGAGTTTATTACTTAACTCGACCAACAGTTTCTCTGGGTCTGCACCCGACGCTAAAGCTTGTAAGCTTTTTGATAACAATTCTTCTCGAATATCATTCGCTGTTTTGCGGTAATCACGAATACTATCGACTGCTTGCAGTGAACGCATCCAGCTCATGAAAGCAGCACTTTCTTCGCTGACAATCGCTTCAGCCTGAATCGCTTCTACTTTGCGCTGTTCCATGTTGCTATCAACGATGGATTGCAAATCATCCACCGAATACAGATAAGCATCATTAAGATCGCCAACTTGCGATTCGATATCACGAGGCACAGCGATATCGACAAACAGCATAGGCTGATGGCGACGCTTTTTCAGTGCACTTTCGACCATCCCTTTACCAATTATAGGTAAAGGACTGGCGGTTGAACTGATAACGATATCGGCAAAATGTAGGTGATCCGGTATTTCGTTCAATGCAATCACTTCGGCATTAAACTCTTCCGCTAAACCCATCGCACGTTCGCGAGTACGGTTCGCCACTATAATACGCTTGCAATGATGACCAGCCAGATGTTTCGCCACTAGCTCTATGGTTTCCCCCGCACCAACCAACAGTACTGTCGCATCGGATAACGATTCAAAAATCTGTTTTGCCAAAGTACAAGCAGCGTAAGCCACCGACACAGCACTGCCACCAATTTCTGTTTCAGTTCGAACGCGTTTAGCGACAGAGAATGCTTTCTGGAACCATTTATCGAGCGAGGAATCCACCGCATTGTTGTTACGAGAGTCAGCGTAGGCTTGCTTTACCTGGCCAAGAATTTGCGGTTCGCCCAATACCAGAGAGTCAAGACCACAAGAGACGCGCATCAAATGGCGAATAGCCGCTTGGTCTTCATGAATGTAGAGGCTAGGTTTCAAATCTTCAGCACTGACGTTGTGAAACTGAGTCAGCCATTCGATCAATTTGTTCTTACTCGATGATTTAACATCACAATAAATTTCAGTACGGTTACACGTCGAAAGAATAACACTTCCGTTCACGTGTGAGTCAGCAGACAACTGGCCAAGTGCCTCAGACAACTTATCTGGGCCGAAAGCCACTTTTTCTCGTAACTCAACCGAAGCCGTATTGTGATTGATACCAATAGCAAGCAAGGACATCTATCGAGGATTCTCTGGTAAGAATGAATTAGGGGCAGAATTTTACTTTATGCCCCTTATGATTGAAAGAGTAACGAGGATTTGTTTTCCCGACTTCGTGATATCAATGATATAGTAATGACAATTTCACTCACTTTGCCGCACAAATAACGAGCAATTATGATGATAAAACCGCGTTTTCTTCTTAGCATAGCTTTTTTGCTGACCCTGTTTGGCTGTAGTTCCACACCAGAACCGATTGTTGATGTCGAATGGCAAACTCACCAACAAAAGCTGCAACAAATTCAAACTTATCAAGTTATCGGCAAGATCGGTTACCTATCACCAGAACAACGCGAATCATTGAATTTTCAATGGCAAAAGTCGCCGACGCAAAGCCAACTTCGCTTAACCAATTTTCTTGGTCAAACAGTGTTAAGCCTTTCTATCGACGCCAACGGTGCCAAAGTAGAAACTTATGACGAGCAGAATTTCAGTGCCGCCAATGGTCAAATACTCATTTATCAGCTCACCGGGCTAGATATCCCTATTGATGATCTTCAGGACTGGGTGCTTGGTCTACCGACCAAGGCTGACGACTTTAAGCTTAATGAAAGCAACACATTAGCTTCGTTGGACAAGGCATCGGGTCGACAAAACTGGCATGTCGATTACACTCGTTATAAAGAATTCAGTTGGCAAAACGGTAATATTCCTTTGCCCGATAGAATGCAGCTAACTCAGCAAAAAACGTCGATAAAACTTGTTATCTCTAAATGGATACTTACCCCATGATTTTTGGCAAAACCGTTTGGCCATCTCCTGCGAAGTTAAATCTATTTCTCTACATCACTGGCCGTCGTGATAACGGTTACCACGAGTTACAAACTCTGTTTCAGTTTCTCAATTACGGTGATGACATCACTATTACCGCCAATGAAAGCGGTAAAATTGTCCTCACTCCTGAGCTCGAAGGGGTAAAAACACAAGATAACCTGATTTGGAAAGCGGCAATCGCATTACAACAGAAAACGGGTTGTAACTTGGGTGCGGAGATTGAGTTAAACAAGATCCTGCCAATGGGTGGAGGTATTGGTGGTGGCTCTTCAAATGCCGCTACCGTGTTAGTCGCCTTAAATTTTCTGTGGCAAACCCACCTCAGTGATGACGAACTTGCAGAAATAGGCTTAGCGCTAGGTGCTGATGTACCGGTATTTATCCGTGGTTTTGCCGCTTTTGCCGAAGGCGTAGGCGAAGAGTTAACTCCTGTTGAGGCACAAGAAAAATGGTATTTAGTGGTAAGACCGAATGTCAGCATCGCGACCAAGGATATTTTTTGTCATCCAGAGCTAACCAGAAATACACCGAAGCGTGCACTGTTAACGCTTCTTGACACTCAATACGAAAACGATTGCGAAAAAATTGTCCGAATGCTGTATCCAGAGGTTGATAAGCAACTTTCTTGGCTGCTACAATACGCGCCGTCAAGATTGACCGGTACAGGATCTTGCGTTTTTGCTGAATTTTTGAACGAAAACGAAGCAAAAAACGTTCTGTCCCAACTCCCTGACACTGTCTCAGCGTTTATCGCCCAAGGGCGAAATGTTTCTCCGCTAAAAGAGACACTGGCTGCATACCAAACAGCCAACCCCAATCTAATTAAAAACTGGACGCAACCCCGAGGTTTTCACCGTGCCTGATATGAAGCTATTTGCTGGTAATGCCACACCCGAACTAGCACAACGTATTGCTGAACGTCTATACATTTCTCTAGGAGATGCTACTGTTTCCCGTTTCTCTGATGGAGAAGTTGCAGTACAAATCAATGAAAATGTTCGTGGTAGCGACGTATTTATCATCCAATCAACTTGTAAACCAACCAACGACAACCTAATGGAACTCGTGGTAATGATTGATGCTATGCGTCGTGCTTCAGCAGGCCGTATTACTGCTGTTATTCCTTATTTTGGTTACGCTCGTCAAGACCGCCGAGTGCGTTCTGCTCGCGTGCCAATCACTGCAAAAGTTGTTGCAGACTTTCTTTCTAACGTTGGTGTTGACCGCGTTCTGACTATCGACCTGCACGCAGAGCAGATTCAAGGCTTCTTCGATGTACCTGTAGATAACATCTTCGGTACTCCAGTTCTTCTTGAAGATATGAAAGCTCGTGATCTAGAAGATCCTGTGGTTGTCTCTCCCGACCTAGGCGGTGTTGTACGTGCTCGTGCAACAGCGAAAGCGTTAGGTGATATCGATATCGCAATCGTCGACAAACGCCGTCCACGCGCTAACGTGTCTGAAGTAATGAACCTAATTGGTGATGTTGAAGGTCGTGACTGTGTGATCGTAGACGATATGATCGACACAGGTGGCACACTATGTAAAGCGGCAGAAGCTCTGAAAAACCGTGGTGCTAAGCGTGTATTCGCTTACGCTACTCACGCAGTATTCTCTGGTAACGCAGCGAAAAACATTAAGAACTCTGTTCTTGACCAAGTGATCATCACTGACTCAATTACTCTGTCTAAAGAAATGGCAGCAACAGGTAAAGTGACTCAGTTGACACTATCAACCATGCTAGCAGAAGCTATTCGTCGCATTAGTAACGAAGAATCTATCTCTGCTATGTTTAACTAATATTTAGATATCTTTCTATTTATTAAGTGATGAAGCGCTTCATCTTGTTGATGAGGCGCTTTTTATTTCCAGCGTCATTTCATCTGAATAGAATTTTTGTGCTATCATACCGCGCTTTTTCGTTTCCTAAGGGATCCTAGCTTTGAGTCAATCTATTAAATTACTTGTCGGTCTGTCGAATCCTGGCCCGGAATATTCTAGAACTCGACATAATGCAGGCGCATGGGTCGTGGAAGAACTGGCTCGTATTCACAATATTACGTTGAAAAATGAGCCGAAATATTTCGGTCTGACTGGCCGTATTGTGGTCAATGGCGAAGATTTACGTTTGCTGATCCCCACCACTTTTATGAATTTATCCGGTAAAGCCGTTGCAGCTCTTGCAAACTTCTACCAAATTCAACCGGAAGAGATCATGGTGGCTCATGATGAACTTGATCTCCCGCCAGGTGTTGCTAAGTTCAAAAAAGGCGGCGGTCATGGCGGTCATAATGGTTTAAAAGACACCATAAGCAAACTGGGTAACAACAAAGAATTTTACCGTCTGCGGATTGGCATCGGTCATCCGGGACACAAAGATAAAGTCGCAGGTTATGTGTTAGGCAAAGCCCCTGCTAAAGAGCAGGAGCAATTAGATGCAACCGTCGATGAGTCGGTACGTTGCCTCGATATCTTGTTAAAAGATGGCCTAACCAAAGCGCAAAATCGCTTACACACGTTCAAAGCTGAATAAGGTTACAGACATGGGTTTTAAATGTGGCATTGTTGGTCTACCTAACGTAGGTAAATCAACACTTTTCAATGCTCTTACAAAAGCAGGTATCGAAGCGGCAAACTTTCCGTTTTGTACCATCGAACCAAACACTGGCGTGGTACCAGTGCCAGATCTTCGTCTAGATGCGCTAGCGAAAATCGTAAATCCTGAGCGTATCCTTCCAACCACAATGGAATTCGTGGATATTGCAGGTCTGGTTGCGGGCGCTTCTCGCGGTGAAGGCCTAGGTAACAAATTCTTGGCTAACATCCGTGAAACTGATGCTATCGGTCACGTTGTTCGTTGTTTCGAGAACGAAAACATCGTACACGTTGCGGGTAAAGTTTCACCGATCGAAGATATCGAAGTCATCAACCTAGAATTGGCGATGGCTGACCTTGATTCTTGTGAACGTGCTATCCAACGTAACTCGAAGAAAGCAAAAGGCGGTGACAAAGATGCTAAGTTAGAGCTTGTAGCACTTGAAAAACTGCTGCCAGTACTAACAGAAGGCGGCTCGGCACGCACCGTTGACTTGTCTAAAGAAGAACTAGCAGCCATTGACTACCTGAACTTCTTAACCTTAAAACCAACCATGTACATCGCTAACGTTGCAGAAGATGGTTTTGAAAACAACCCGTACTTGGATCTAGTCCGTGAATTTGCCGCCAAAGAGAATAACGTTGTTGTTCCTGTATGTGCCGCCATTGAGTCAGAACTCTCTGAGCTAGAAGACGACGAACGTGAAGAGTTCCTAGCAGACATGGATATCGAAGAACCGGGGCTAAACCGCGTAATTCGTGCCGGTTACGAACTGCTAGCACTACAAACTTACTTCACCGCAGGTGTTAAAGAAGTTCGCGCTTGGACAATCCCTGTTGGTGCTACAGCGCCAAAAGCCGCCGGCAAAATCCACACAGACTTTGAAAAAGGTTTCATTCGCGCAGAAGTTGTCGGTTATGACGACTTTATCCAATTTAGCGGTGAAAGCGGTGCGAAAGAAGCAGGTAAATGGCGTTTAGAAGGTAAAGATTACATCGTGAAAGATGGTGATGTTGTCCACTTCCGTTTCAACGTGTAATCGGCAAAAGTGATAACTGAACAAAAGCCAACCAGTCGGTTGGTTTTTTTATTTTTTATTCACTCTCTACTGAAAGAAACATTAAAAATTTCAGCGATGCAAAAGTAATAAATCTGTTGTTTTGTTAGTACTTTTTGATCACAAACACACCTCTTTGTTTAAAAAAAAGTCGAACGATGAGTTTAAGGCGATTTATTCAAAAAAACTATTGACGCTCAGAAAGCAGATCCGCATAATGCGCACCGTTCTCAGCAATAAGGCAACTTATCTCTGAACGCAAATATGGCAATGGCTACGTAGCTCAGCTGGTTAGAGCACATCACTCATAATGATGGGGTCACAGGTTCAAATCCCGTCGTAGCCACCATTTCCTAAGCGCTTATTGAAATAGCAATTTCGAAAGTTTTTAGGAAATAATGCGGAAATGGCGAAATTGGTAGACGCACCAGATTTAGGTTCTGGCGCCGCAAGGTGTGAGAGTTAAAGTCTCTCTTTCCGCACCATATTCAGATGAGCAATCATCTCTGCAGGTCTATCGCCAAGCGGTAAGGCAGCGGCTTTTGATGCCGCCATTCCCTGGTTCGAATCCAGGTAGACCTGCCATTTTTCTTTAATAACAACAATGTTATTAATAACGTTTCAGTATTTGAAAATTTATTGGAACTCGTAGCGAGTTTGTATTATATTGTCTCGCTCAAAAATGATGGCTACGTAGCTCAGCTGGTTAGAGCACATCACTCATAATGATGGGGTCACAGGTTCAAATCCCGTCGTAGCCACCACTTATTTTAATTATTTGCAATGCAGATAATTATGATACCGAGAAGCGGAAGTGGCGAAATTGGTAGACGCACCAGATTTAGGTTCTGGCGCCGTAAGGTGTGAGAGTTCAAGTCTCTCCTTCCGCACCATTATTCTCGATATCTTAAAAGTTTTGCGGAAATGGCGAAATTGGTAGACGCACCAGATTTAGGTTCTGGCGCCGCAAGGTGTGCGAGTTCAAGTCTCGCCT
>NZ_JBKEBW010000088.1:0-19065 GCF_047973365.1 Vibrio sp.
ATTAACCTTCTCTCTATACATCCACTGCCTATACATCAATTGCGGCGTTGACGACGACCGAGAGCACTAAACTTGCAATTTTGGCAACTCTGCTTGCAAAAATATTATTTGCATATGCCATAAATCGATCTTATAAATAGCATATGCTATAAATATATAAAGCGATAAATACTGTCAGCCTTGTGCTGCAAGGAGCTCTATCATGATCACTGCTATTCCAATTGAACAAGATCGCATTGCCAATCACTTTACCAAAGCCAGCCAGTTTGTTTTTTATGATCAGCAAGGAAACTGTATTGCCACCGTTACCAACCCAGCACTTGACGCCAACTGCACAGGCAAAGAGGCACTCATTACACTGCTTGAACAGCAAAACACTAGGCAGATCATCGTCCGCAACATCGGCGAGCGAATGCTGGCGAAATTACTCGCCTGCAAATTTGTCGTATTGCAAGCCAAAGGCGCACCAATGTTCCCAGCAATTGTGCAAAACCTAGACCAGTGTCAACCGTTGACTGAAGCGTCACAAGGTCGCCCATCACACCACTTTGCTAAGTCTGGTTGCGCAGCACACCATCCTAATCACGATGCCAACCACTCATGTCAGCACCATCATCACAGTGGCACGTGTTGTCACGATCGTCCGCACGATGGCAAACGACGCGGCTGCTGTCATCATTAATTGACTACCCAGCCACATTAGTCACATTCAGCACGTAGGACGCTGCTGCTACGATAATCGATGATTTGCTCGTATTACGATTAAAGGAGCTTATGCTGTATTTTATTACTTTTGCTGCGCTGATGGTGGTCATCGGCTTGATGGCGATTGGCGTTATATTTGGCCTTAAGCCGATTCAGGGCAGCTGCGGTGGGCTTAACCGGGTCGGTATTGAGCGGGAATGTAACTGCGAAACGACTTGCAGCGAGCACCGTAAAACCCTATATCAGATCCAAGAACCATCAGCCAAGAAGTCATAAACCATGAAGATCGTTAAACCATGAAGGTCGTTAAACCAACCCGCTATCAACATAGTGTGGTCTGCCAAAATGGTTTTTTTAATCCCAGTACGGGATTGGAATTTGTGAAAATTGCCGATGGAGAAGTACAAACTTCACTGGTCGCCACTGAACAAGCTCAAGGATATGATGGTGTCATGCATGGCGGAATGGTAAGTAGTCTGCACGATAGCGCTATGGTTCACACTCTGTTCGCACTGAATATTCACGCCATGACTGTTGAACTGACGGTACGTTTTATTGCTCCAGTGCCCCTTTATACCCCACTACGAGTGGTCGCACGGCAAATTAACCAACGCCGCAACATTCATTATCTTGAGAGTGAGATCTGGGCAAATGGTGAACGCTGCTCCAGAGCAAGCGCGAAATTTATCCATCAAATGCGAGATGCAGATTAAAATTGATACCATCTCGATAAAAATTTATGACTACCCGGCAATTGTCCCCATTAACATGTACCTCGTACTGCGACCACCAGCCCCTGATTTGACGAGGCACCCGAGCTCGACAAGAGCTGCCAAATGCCTAGTTGCTGTTGGCTTACTCACTTGAGCAACTTTGGCATACTGAGATGTATTGATGCCATCCGGAAAGTCTCCATCAAGCATACGGTTGAGAGCCTTAGCTTGCTCTCCAGACAAACGAGTTTGATCCACTCGGCGCCAAAAATTGGTTTTAAATACGGTTTGATCTATCTCTTTTAAAGCAGCTTTAAACGTTTCATTTAGCGTATCAAGAAACCACTTGAGCCACGCCGTGATATCCATACCGCCTTTTTGAGTACGTTCCAAAATTTGGTAATAACTCTTGCGGTTCTCTAGTATCACAACCGACATCGCGTAAAAACGTACGGATTGTTGCTCAGCTTGAGCTAACGCTAGGTCAGTAAGGAGTCGAGTGATACGACCGTTGCCGTCATCTAGTGGATGTAATGTTACAAACCAAAGGTGTGTAATTGCCGCTCGCAACAAGGGATCTAGTGATGTATCGGTCTTCGATGTGTTGAACCACACTATAAATGCTTTAAGCTCCTCATCAAGAACCTCTCTCGATGGAGCTTGAAAATGCACAACTGGTTTATCCAACCGCCCGGACACCACTTGCATAGGCTCGTCATCTCTTAGTGTCCCCCCCACAATAGGGTTAAACATCGTATAGCCTTCAGGAAACAATAGAGTGTGCCAATGTAATACACGCTCAAGAGTTAACGGGGCTTCAAGGTTGTTGACTGCATCCAACATGCTCTCTGCCAGGCCATCCGTTTGCTTTGTCGTTGGAAAGTGGTTTTCTTCGGAAACGCCTAATTTACTTGCAAGTGATGAACGCACAGAGAACGCATTCAGCTTCTCGCCCTCTATTGCACTAGAATGGACGATATTCGCCAATAAGGTATCAAGTATGCTTTGAGTTTGATCGACTGGTTGACAAAGCATTTTACCAAGCAAGACGCCTTGATTGAGACGCGTATTTCTCAACAGCGGTTCAATAATACTGCTATCCCAGCGAAAGTCAGGCCAAGACTTTTGTTCCCAAATCCACATTGTTACCGACTCCTGATTCGAATAATACAAATATTCAACTCATATTATGATTAGATTAATGTAATTATTCAAATCAAAACATGATTAAATTATTGCAAACATTCACATCAGCACTTGATGGGGATAAAGAATAATGGAACGAAAACGTACTAAGCTTCTTACCCCGCTGAACGTTCACTTGCCAACTTCTTATCACCGCGAGTTACTGTACGATCCGAAAGTGACTACTCACCGCCCTGAGATCGGGCGTGGGTTTACTGTAGGAGAGGAATAAAGTTTCATACTGGTTGTCTTGAGCATCCACAGATTAATCGGCCCCATTCAAACACGTTTCTGGACAAAAGCTGTTTAGCGTTTTTACTTAAATTAGCAACATACGGATAACTTAAAGTATGGATAATTCACTTTACTCACTGTCCATAACCAGTGGTACGCATCACCAACGAGCATTTTAGATCTTTCAGACATAAAGACTACCTATGAAAGGAGGTTAAGTTTCGCTCTAAACCAAACATTTAAAACATACTAAATTTTGGTTACTCACTCACAAACACATAAAGGTCACCACGGCAGTGGTTAATACTGTATTCAATTGGGCGGCCCGAGCTATCAAACGCAATTTGTTCAATCAGCAAAACGGGTGTATTTGAATCGATGTTTAACTTCTCTAGTGACTCTTCCGTTGGCATTTTGGCTGACACACGGCTTTTCGTTCTTGATGGTTCAATATTTTGGCTGTGAAAATAATCGTACAACGACATTTGGATTTCATCGGGATCATGAATCAGCTCTGAAGGAACGTAAGATTCTTCTATTGATACAGCTTGCTCATCAATGTAACGAACCCGCTTTAAAAGGAACACTTCCTCACCCTCTTTGAGATGCAGGGTTTCTGCAATCTCAGCAGAACAAGGTATGGTGTCTTTCTTAATCCAGAGTGTATCCGGCTTTTTCCCTTTCAAAACAGCTTGCTGAGAGAAACCGGTCGCGGCTTTACCTGAATACTCAACTGTATCACTGATCATGGTTCCCAAACCACGTGAACGGACAATAACACCATCTTTATCAAGAACATCTAACGCTTTTCGAATCGTAATTCGAGAGACACCAAGCAGCTCACTAAACTCACGCTCTGTCGGGATAAAATCCCCGCCTGTTAAGATCTTTTTTTCAGTTGCCACTTTTACTGATTCAGAAATCTTCATGTATAGCGGAGATTTGTCTTTCTGTTCAATTCGGGCTTGTATGAGTTCAATAAGTGGCTGGTAGGTCGTCATAAAGTTCTTATTCTTATCAGCAATTTCAGCATTATACCGATATCAGAATGGGATGGGTAGGATGAAGCTGAAGCACGAATACTTCAGCTCTAGTTCGTATCATACCTTCGCAATAGCTTCTTCCGGTTTATTGATTGGTCTAATCAAAAACAGTAATAATGCCGCTACTAAAACGAGCACGGCACAAAGAGAGTATGCATGATTGTAGCTACCCAAAGTATCTACCGACCAACCAGCAAGTACAGGTCCAATGAATCCACCGATGCCCCATGCCGTGTATAAAATGCCATAGTTAGTACCGAAGTTTTTCAATCCATAAAGATCTGCCATCACAGAGGGGAAGACGGCAAGCAAAGTACCGTACCCAATCCCTGCGAGTCCGGCACCAACGATTAAGGTAAACGACGAATCAAACTGAGAAAACAACAGCATGTTCACAGTTTGCAATATCATCGCGAAGCCAAGAGTTTTCACCGCACCAATCTTATCACTCAGAAGCCCGGCTGCTAATCGCCCACCCGAGTTAAATACGGCCAGCGCGACAACTAAGTAAGCCCCATTACTAATTCCCGCTTGCTCTGACGCAATTGAGTTAATGTTCGCAATGATCATGAGCCCCGCAGAAGCCCCGAAAGCGTAAGCAAACCAAAGCAAATAAAAAGGTCGTGTTGACAACATATCTCGCCAAGCAACATCGTTACTTGGCATAACGGCTACTGATTCCTGTTTCGCCTTAGCAGCAACGGGTTTAAAGTCCTTTGGCGGATTTGTAAAAGAACAGGCTAATGGAACAGTGATCAATAACAAGCCTGCACCCAGAATTTGTAAACCGACATGAAGGTCAAACTTAACAACCAGATAGCTAGTAAGAGGGGCAAGATAAAGTGCCGCTAAACCAAAAGCTGTCGCAAGCGCCCCGTTTACCAAGCCTTTACGGGAAGAGTGAAACCACTTCATTGCTGTTGGATTTAGGCAAGCATAAGAAAAACCAATGCCTGTTCCAGTTAAAACACCGAAACTCAAACAGAGATTAAGCGGTGTAATCGACATGCCTGACAACAGCATACCGCTACCTGCCATCAACACTCCCGTAATCAAAACCTTCTTTGGACCGAACTGATCTTGTATCCGCCCAGCAACCAACAATGCAAGTGATAGTGACACAATAGTGATGGTATATGGCAAAGATGCCTGAGTGTGACTCCAACCTAAATCAATGAGAGCATTTTTAAATACACTCCATGTATAAAGCACACCAATGCACAGGTTGATCCCGCACCCTGCTGCGAGAATTCTTTTCGCTTTGTTATTCATAAACAGTACTTGATAACATCGCCGCTGAACGAGCGATTTTAGGCTGTAGAGATGGAAAAATAAGGCTTAACTAGGTGTTAAGCCATAATCGAGAGCAGACGGTTTTAGTATTGACTCAAATATTCTGAAATTTGCTCAACAGTGGGGGCGCAGTCTCCACCTTCATGGCTCACAACATACGAAGCAACAGCATTGCCAAGTAGAACAGCATCGGCCAAATCCCATCCCGAGCTTAAGCCCGCTAAAACACCACCAGCATGAGTATCCCCCGCGCCAATCGTATCAACTACATCAGCAGAGAATGGCGCGACAATACCGTGAGAATCACCATCGCTAAACAACGCACCATCACTATCGATCCGAAGAATCAAAGGACATGCGTAACGCGAGTACCACTGTTCAACAAAACGTTCACTGCCTTGCATTCCCAGATGTTCAGCCTCTTGACGATTAAGCGAGATTATTGGCTTAAGAGATAACAGACGCTCAAGTAAGGTTGCCTCAATATGAGCAATACGCGGTCCAAAGTCGATAAATAGTTGTATCGTCTCAGGTAATGTTTCTAGCCAATTTACTATTTCTGTCCCGCACGCTGACGCAAGCTGATACGCAGACAAATAGATAATTGCATCGTCGCTGATCGTCAGCTGACTCAAGTTTTTCTGATTCCAGTTATTTTCGACTCCGCTTACAGAAAGAAAGGTTCTTTCTCCGTCGGGTTCAACGAGCGCTAAGCACCAACCGTTATCACCACTCAAGTCCGTTAAACTGCTTTTCAGGCCTTTCTCTTCCATAGAATGTCGGATTAGGTCTGCCCATTTGCCATTCCCAACAGGCAAAGCATTGGTAGACTGAAGTCCGAGCCTGCTTATCGCAATCGCGATGTTAAGTGCACAACCGCCTACATGAATCCCCTTTTCCTGCATTTCCAGATCACCACCCCGCTGAGGTAAGCACAGGGTCTCCGTCACTATATCAACTACCGCAGCACCAATTAAACACAACTGACGTTTATTGGTGAGCGTTGGAATCAGCTCAATTAATGCGTTATGAGGCATAACCCTGCTCCTTAGTTTCTCGTAGAGAAAGGAACTTGCGTGCATAGTCTTCAAAATCCAACTGGTTTTCATCATCCAACTGCTGTTTGAGATCCGTGTCTATGGCTTGGATGCCATGTAAAGCGCCACAAATTGCCGTTGCCATTGCACCAATAGTATCTGTGTCACCACCTAAGTTAGCGCACAGAACCGCACAGCGATTAGGATCCGTTTCAGCCAATTCAACCATAGCAATGGCAGCCGGGACCGATTCAATCGTACTGACGCCCGCGCCCACCAGGTTATACACTTTCTCCATACGCTCTTCGATACCACTTTTCTCGCCAGCCACCATCAATGCCAGCTCAACACGTGACGCCATAGATGCGCTGAAAGTTGTCACATGTTTAGTTTGAGCGGCACGTGCAATCGCTGGTAACTGGTCTTTAATTTGTGCCCACGAATGTCCTTCTATCGCCTTAGATACTGCCCATGCAATCACTACAGCTCCGGAAATAGCGACGTCAGATTTATGCGTAGGGCTTGATGCCAGTGCCACTTGCTCAATGAAGTCATCAAGGCTATTTGTGGGCATTAAGCAACCCACCGGCGAAACACGCATTGCTGCGCCATTGGTTACACCATTGTTTTCCAGTTCACTGATTGCAACGCCCTCTTTAATTGAGCGCATCGCCGCTTTCGAACTTGGACCAAAGATATTTTTATTAAACGCATCAAAGCCTTCTGCCCAACTCAGTACGTTTCGTGCAACTACGTCCGGTACAATATCACCATCACATTCAATAATCGCATCCGCGAGTGCCAGTGCCATTGAAGTGTCGTCAGTAAACTGACAAGCTGTGAAGTAACATGCTGCGTTGTTTTCTTCAGGACCGTCGAGAAAACGGTCAATCCAACCAAAGTGGGACTTGACTCGACTACGAGGCCACAACTCAGATGGCATCCCCATTGAGTCACCGAGCGCTTGACCGTAAAAAGCTCCGAGGATTCTGTCTTGTTTTGTAATCGTCATCTTACTTACCAAAAATAGGGTTAATTATCCTGCCCAACTTAATGGGCAGGGTTAAAATTAAGCTTGTGCTTTTTGCTGTGAGTTTGAAGAATCAGGCTGAGTCTTAACATCAATAGGTTTGATCTCGCCATTTGGCTCACGAAAGAAGTAAATAAAGATAGCCAGGATGATCGCAATCATGATGCCACCGAATCCCCACATACCTGCCCAGTCAAACGTTAGGCCATTTTGTGGAGTGTCGTATGCGAACATTTTCTCCATTAGAACACCACCCAAACGGTAACCAAGTAAACTACCGATACCCTGACAACCAAGTGTGATAAGACCCTGAGCCGCCGTACGCATGTGTGCTGGTGCTTTCTTGTCTACATAGATGTATGCAGTAACGAAGTAGAAATCGTAGCTCACGCCGTGAAGCAAGATACCCAAGAATAGTAACGAGTATAGGTACCACGTATCTGCACTGCCGTAGACAAAGAATCCATAACGGATAGCAGCCGTGGCAAGACCAAGAAGCAATACCTTTTTAATACCAAAGCGTTTGGTAAAGAATGGCAATGCAAGCATAAAGAAAATTTCAGAGAACTGGCCTAACGTCATCCATCCAGTTGCGTTACTCATACCAACTTCAGTTAAGTAACCATTTGCAAAAATGTAGTAGAAAGCAAGTGGCATACTAAACATGAATGAGCACACAAAGAACGCTAAGAAGTTTCTGTCTTTTAAAAGCACCATAGCATCGAGACCAAGCATTACTTTCAGGTCTAGCTTGCCCGTACTTTTCGGTGGAGTATTAGGTAGTGAGAGAGCAAAAACACCCAGTACTGCTGAACTTAGCGCTGTAATCAATAACGGAATATTGCTTGATGAAATATCACCATAGCCTAACCAAGATGGCAGGAAGCCAATTGCAATACCTGAAGCAATCCAACCGATCGTTCCCATTACACGTATACGCGGGAAGTCACGCTCTACGTCACCGACATTAGAAAAAGCAATACTGTTGGTTAATGCAATGGTCGGCATATACGTCAGCGAATAGCCAAGTAAGAGCGGAAAGAAAGTAGAGAACTCAGTTTGCTGCGCTGCAAAGTACATGAGTACCGCACCGGCAAGTAACATGACAGACAATACTTTTTGTGCCGGGAAGAACCGGTCTGTGATTGAGCCTACCAAAATCGGTGATAAGATCGCCGCAATAGCAGTACAAGCGTAAGACCAGGCAATTTCAGTTGGCGTAAAGCTATTAGTATTAAGAATTTGCCATAGTGGAACGAACCAAGCGCCCCATATAAACCATTCAATGAACATCATGAATGATAGTTTGATGTTAGTCGTTTTCATTTTTTATCCTTAGGTACTGTAGGGTACGAAACAAATGGTATGACATTGAACAGTACCAATACAATACCAATGTAATCCTTTTGTGATCTTTGTATCACCAAACCGGTTTAAGTTTGTTCTAACCTAGATGGCATAAAAAATGTGGAATTTGAAGTTTGGATAAATAATAGTTAAGTTTTACTAAGTATATTTAAAGCTCGTGCATCCATTTCGATAACTTTTCTCAGGAAAATCGAGCCACTGAATAAGCCATGAGTAATACGACTAACTTAATTGGGGGAAATTCGTGTCAGCCGATACAGTGCTGACAGGTAGAGAAAAGCCTGTATCAATGTCTCTTGCAGTCAGTTTGCTCTAAATGGAGATTCGACTCGGATAACTTTAAGTATCGAAAACTCATTGGTGCAGTTTGCCACTAATGATCCCAGTTAAAAAACAATGGGGCATAAACGTTTCAAAAATGGCAGCGTACTCTGCTCGCTGCCATTTAAGTATGAAACTTTAATACTCAGTATGATTCTTTATTACTCAGTATGAAACTTTATTCTACTCACACAACCAAACCCACACCAACCCATTGATTACTCAACAGTAACTGCTTTTGCCAGGTTGCGTGGTTGGTCAACATCGGTGCCTTTAATTAGTGCTACGTGGTAAGAAAGTAGCTGCATTGGCACTGTGTAGAAGATAGGTGCAGTGATTTCACTTACGTGCGGCATTGGGATGATTTTCAACGTCTCATCCGCTTCAAAACCGGCTTTTTCATCGGCGAATACGTAGAGCAAACCACCACGGGCACGTACTTCTTCAACGTTTGATTTTAGCTTTTCAAGCAAGTCATTGTTTGGCGCAATAACCACTACTGGCATATCTGCATCAATCAGCGCCAGAGGGCCATGTTTTAGTTCACCTGCCGCATAAGCTTCCGCATGAATGTACGAGATTTCTTTAAGTTTAAGCGCCGCTTCCATAGCAATTGGGTAGTATTCACCGCGACCTAAGAACAGCGTGTGATGCTTATCGGCGAAATCTTCCGCTAATGCTTCAATTTGTTTATCAAACGCTAATGCGCTTTCGATTTGCACTGGCAGCGCATGAATTGCCTCAACAATTTCCGCTTCTTTAGTTGCATCGATGCGACCTTGTTCTTTACCAATCGCAGTAACAAGCATCAACATTGCTGCCAGTTGCGTGGTGAAGGCTTTGGTTGAAGCAACACCAATTTCAGTGCCTGCGCGAGTCATAAAGGCGATGTCTGATTCACGAACCAGCGAAGAGCCAGATACGTTACAGATAGTCATTGCTGCCATATAGCCTCGCTCTTTAGCAATACGTAGCGCCGCAAGTGTATCTGCCGTTTCACCGGATTGAGAAAGGGTAATTAGCAAGCTGTTTGGACGAGTCACAAAGTTACGGTAACGGAATTCAGAAGCGATCTCTACGTCACAGCTAACGCCGGCAATATCTTCAAACCAGTAGCGAGCGGCCATACCAGAGTTATAAGAAGTACCACACGCGATGATCTGCACGTGTTCTACTTTCTTTAAGATCTCAACCGCATTGACACCGATGCTTTCAGTGATCACAGCGTTATGAGTGATTCGGCCTTCCATGGTGCTTTTCAGCGCCATTGGCTGCTCAAAAATCTCTTTTTGCATGAAGTGGCGGTATTGACCTTTATCGCCCGCATCGTGTTCGATGTTTGATTCAATGATTTCACGCGTAACTAGCTTGCCAGCTTGGTCATAAATAGTCACATCACGACGAGTGATTTCAGCCACATCACCTTCTTCTAGGAACATAAAGCGACGAGTCACACTTAAAAGTGCCAGTTGGTCAGACGCCAGGAAGTTTTCACCAATACCTAAACCGATAACAATTGGGCTGCCTGATCGCGCAACAACGATACGGCTCGGGTCTTTGCGATCAAGCGCAACAGTACCGTATGCCCCTTCTAGCTGAGCGGCTGTTTTTTGTAGTGCTTCTAACAGAGTTTCTGATGTACGTAGCTCCCACTCAACAAGGTGTGCAATCACTTCGGTATCGGTTTGCGAAACGAATACATAGCCACGTTCCTGAAGCAGAGCACGAAGCTCTTCGTGGTTTTCGATAATGCCGTTGTGAACCACAGCAATATCACCAGAAACATGTGGGTGAGCATTCACCTCAGAAGGAACACCGTGGGTTGCCCAGCGAGTATGAGCAATACCAGCACCGCCACTAACCTGTGCAGAATCAACAGCATCGGCTAACTCTTGAACCTTACCTAAACGGCGAATACGAGTTAAGTTGCTCTGCGCATCAACAACCGCGACACCCGCTGAATCGTAACCGCGATACTCGAGACGACGTAAACCTTCTACCAGAATTTCAGCTACATCACGCTGTGCAACAGCGCCAACAATTCCACACATGTTATTACTCCATTATTTGGTTATCTAATGCTCTCTACGGCGGCAAGCTATACCTGATCAAGCTATATCTGATATACAAGCAATACCTGATGTAGAGGTTGATTAATTGTTATCAGGCACGAATCACTCGTACCTGATGAGATTCTATTTTTGCGACAAGTTCGTCAGACAACCCTTTGTCTGTCACCAGAACATCGATTTCTTGCCATGGCAGCTCTAAATTTGGGATTTTTCGTCCCACTTTGTCCGATTCCACCATCACAATCACTTCTCTGGAAACTTCCGCCATGACTTTGCTTAAACCCACTAGCTCATTAAATGTCGACGTTCCTAGTTCAAGGTCGATGCCATCCGCACCAATAAACAACTGATCAAAATCATAGGAACGAAGAACCGATTCAGCCACTTTGCCTTGGAATGATTCAGAATGTGTATCCCAAGTACCGCCTGTCATCAGCAATGTCGGCTCGCTTTCCAGTTCATTAAGCGCATTGGCGACAGTCAAAGAATTGGTCATTACGATCAGTCCATGTTTATCATTAAGCTGTTTGATTAGCGCTGCAGTAGTACTTCCACTATCAATGACAATACGGTTGTGGTCTCGAATCAACTTTGCAGCAGCTTTCGCTAGCGTTTCCTTTCGAACTGAAACTTTTGAGTTCAGTTCATCATTGACAACTTCTTTAGGTAAAGCAATGGCACCGCCGTAACGACGAAGTAATTGACCATTTTGCTCTAGTGATGCCAAGTCCTTTCTAATTGTGACTTCTGATGTTTCGAATTGAACAGATAACTCTTCAACACTGACCTCACCCAATTGATTGACCAAATTTGCGATGGTGTGTCTTCTTAATTGCGTATTACGTTTTGACATGACACTCACTAGATTAAGTTTTGAAACGAAAGATATTATATTCAAAACGAAACATTTGTGTCCATTTATTTTGATCTAAAAAATTAATATTTCTGGCTAAAACCTTGTCCTAAGACAATTCTTAAGCAGTGATATTGAAATGATTAGGTGTTAGAATTCGCACCCTAAAGAAAAAAAATTACAGAATGGTGTGTGATACTTTTGTAATTTTGACCAAAGCTAGTGATATATATCACATTAATATGAAGATACACCCTCAAAAGATAGTCATAAAATGACTAAACCTTTTGTAAGACTTTCAGTTTTGGAGTGAGCAGTACTCGAAAAAGAAATGTGGTAAATAGAGATAAAATTGCCGCCATCGAGACCATTCTTAAGCTATATATTAACTTTCAAATTGATAATATTCACCGGAGAGACTCTTCCATGAAAAAGACCAAAATCGTATGTACGATTGGCCCTAAAACTGAATCGGTAGAAGTATTAACTAAATTAGTTAATGCTGGCATGAACGTAATGCGCCTTAACTTTTCTCACGGAGACTTCGTAGAACACGGTACTCGTATCGCTAACTTCCGTAAAGTTATGGAAAATACTGGCAAACAGCTAGCAATCCTATTGGATACTAAAGGTCCAGAAATCCGTACTATCAAACTAGAAAACGGCGACGACGTTGAACTAGTAGCAGGTCAAGAGTTCACTTTCACAACTGATACTTCAGTTATCGGTAACAAAGACAAAGTAGCGGTAACTTACGCAGGTTTCGCAAAAGACCTATCAGTAGGTAACACTATCCTTGTTGATGACGGTCTAATCGAGATGGAAGTTGTTTCAACAACTGACACTGACGTTATCTGTAAAGTTCTAAACAACGGCGCACTAGGCGAGAACAAAGGTGATAACCTACCAGGCGTTTCAGTTAACCTACCAGCACTATCTGAAAAAGATAAAGGCGACCTTAAGTTTGGTTGTGAGCAAGGTGTTGACTTCGTTGCTGCTTCTTTTATCCGTAAAGCTTCTGACGTTCAAGAAATCCGTGAAGTTCTAGCGGCGAACGGCGGTGCAAACATTCAAATCATCTCTAAAATTGAAAACCAAGAAGGTGTGGACAATTTTGACGAGATCCTTGAGCTATCTGACGGCATCATGGTTGCACGTGGCGACCTAGGTGTTGAAATTCCAGCTGAAGAAGTAATCTTCGCACAGAAGATGATGATCGAGAAGTGTAACCGTGCACGTAAAGTTGTTATCACTGCAACTCAAATGCTTGATTCTATGATCAAAAACCCTCGTCCAACTCGTGCAGAAGCGGGTGACGTTGCGAACGCAATCATGGACGGTACTGACGCAGTCATGCTTTCTGGCGAAACAGCGAAAGGTAAATACCCTGTTGAAGCGGTAACTATCATGGCACAAATCGCTAAACGTACCGATTCAGTACTTCAAGCTGAACTAAGTGACCGTTTAGATAGCCCACGTCTACGTATCACTGAAGCGGTATGTAAAGGTGCAGTAGACACAGCTGAGAAACTAGCAGCGCCACTTATCGTTGTTGCAACTGAAGCGGGTAAATCTGCTCGTTCTGTTCGTAAATACTTCCCAACAGCGCAAATCATTGCAGTAACAACCAATGCAAAAACAGCAGCACAACTTGTTCTTTCTAAAGGTGTGACTCCAGTCGTTGTTGATACTTACGCAAGTACTGATGACTTCTACCGTCAAGGTAAAGAAATTGCGCTTTCTTCTGGTCTAGGTAAGAAAGGCGATATCGTGGTAATGGTTTCTGGTGCTCTTGTGGCTTCAGGTACAACTAACACTGCATCTGTACACGTTCTTTAATTAGAACTTCAGAGAGACAAAAACCAGAGCAAATGCTCTGGTTTTAGTTTTTTGACAAAGTCGGTGTTCGTTTTATATCCGTCATCCTGGAAAATACGCAGTATTTATCCAGGATCTCGCTTTTGCGCATGATACTAGGATTTAGATTCCTGCCTTCGCAGGAATGACGATATTGAGTTTGTCATCAGTCTGAAAACCAGAGCAAATGCTCTGGTTTTTTTATAGATCTGTTTCTTATCGATCAGGTTCAAAACGACATTAACGGTTCGTTTCTTACCAGCCAAAAAACTCTTTATGGTGAGTGTTAAGTAATAACACCATGAGAAGAAAATAAAGCGCGCTGAATTTAATTCCTAGCACCAATAAAGAACTAATTGTTAGCCTCACTAGAAAATGATTAACCATACCCTGCCTCATGTGCGTGCTTGATTTCCTGCTTTTTACTTTGCTGAGCTTAGCCAGCCGAACTCAGCAAATTGCCACAATTGGGAAAATCACATCACTACTGATGAAAAAAACAACAGTTTACTTATTGTACAGTTTAGCTCAAGTGAAATTTTAAATTAGACTTTAGTCGACTTGTAACAAAAATATGACATCAAGCAACTTCATCGGTCGTAAGACAGACAGAAACTTGATTTCGCCCCAGAGTTTTCGACTCATAAAGGGCAATATCGGCACACTTATAAGAACGGGTGCGGTCTTGAGAAAGGTCTGAAATGCCGGCGCTGATCGTTACCCCTATACTTTGGTCTAACTCTATAGCAACCCGCAAGCGCTCCACGACTTTCACCGCTTCGCTGATCGGTGTGTGTGGCATAATGACCGCAAACTCTTCACCACCAACACGAGCGAGAAAATCCGTCGTTCGCAGTTGCTGTAACAAAGTTTTAGCCACCTGAATGATCACCCGATCGCCTTGATCGTGACCTTGTTCATCATTCACACGCTTAAAATAATCAATATCAAACAGTGCGAGGCACACCGCGTAATGATCAGGATAACGCTCAATCATCTGAGTCTGCTTATCCAGCTCCTGCTCAAATTTACGGCGATTCCATAGCTGACTAAGCGCATCTTTTTCACTTAAATCACGTAGCTTATTTTCTAACGCTTTACGTTGTGAAATATCCACCAAGGAAGTGATGTAATAGCTTATTTTGCCTCTTTCCAAAATCGCCTGAATCCGCATGATCGCAGTAATCAGATTGCTCTCTTGGGTGATAAGCTCAACTTCACCTTCCCAGACATGATCGACTACCAGTTGTTCAAGCACATTGAGCACAAACTCCATGCCACTATGACTGAGGAAGGCTTTCAGTGCATTGCGGCCATAAATCTCCTGACTGTTTAATCCGACCATCAGCTCAAATTCGCGGTTGACCTGAATGGCATGGTGATCTTTATCTGAAATCATCACCGCCGACATACCATTCAAGGCCGCACGAGCCAATTTACTCTCAATGTTGCGATGGTGGTAATGTAAAAACATCGAAATGGTCGGCAGGGCGAACACCAACATGATCATAAAGACAAAAAGCCCTTCTTTGACCAGATCGTTCAAATCACGATCCGCATTGTGCGCCAACACATCAGGCGTCAGACAGATAACCAACTGCATTTCTTGCTCAGAGAAGAGAGTGATCGACTGAAACACCAGCATGTAACCATCTTCTTCCACATAAGACGCATGCTGCTGTTGCATTGCTTGCCAGGTGCGCGGGAACTTCTCGGCAAAATTAAAATCTTGCCGTACATTTTCGGGGGAGCGCAAACGTTGCGGAGAAATCCCGTTGATCAGATAACCGTTATCCGCCACCAGCGCGGGAACCAAATTTTTTTCTGGTGCGTAACTCAGCCGGTAAACCAAGATCGAAGCATCAATATTGATCACGATATACCCCTCGCGAACACCATCGATCACTACAGGGGTAAGCAAACGGATCAGCGGGGTAAAGTCGTGCAACAATGAAGGTGAGCTATAATCTAATTCGATTCCCCAAGCACCGAGCGTGTTATCCGCCACGGATTGCCCATAACGGAAAAAACCGGCTCGAGAATGGTCGGTAAAAGTATGACGATCCGTCGCTTGCGCGGTAGAAAAGTCATAATCAATATGGATCTGCTCGATACCTTCTTTATCGATAAACGCGAGGCTATTTAGCCATTGCTGGCTCTCTGCGGTGGAGATCAGCATCTGCTCCAGTTGCTGATGAGCCTGCGTGTTAGGACTAGCGATATAATCACGCACCCATTGACCATTACGCAGAAAGGCCATGATCGACTCGAATTGCCCTTGTAGCTGCTGATATTCATGCTCGCTATAAGAGAGCTGCATAAAGGCATCGCGCGCAGAGTTCTGGTAACTCTGCGCGAGTGTTTGTTGGTAGCGCTGCTGATAATAGAGAATGATAGAAGCAGTGATGACTACACAAGCGATGAGAAGCATCATTACTATTTTCGAATATCTCATTGCTGATACAATTATTAGCTCAAAAAATGGGTTGGCTATTATAACAGCAATTATTTTGAACTGAATAAAAAACTAGCACTGTCATCAATACAGTGAATTATTCGACAGATGAATAAATAACTAGTTTAATCTAGCTCAAATACTACATTAACGTTATCACGAATAGTTAATTTGGCGTCCTGATAAGTATCTCCGACTGCCGATTTCTCATTAAAAGCGGTGGAACGCATCATCACCGGCTGATTCTGCGGTGAGTGATATTCTATACGCCACACTCCTTTGAGTTTTTTGCCAAAACCGACAGCAAGTTGCTGTGCCTTGTCCTGAGCATCGTTAATCGCCGCTCTACGTGCTTGCTGCTGATACTTTTCTTTATCTCGCACTTTAAGCTCAATGTCATCGACCTGATTGATATTTTCCTGCAGCGCGATATCCAGATATTGGTTTAGCTTGCTCAGATCATCAACATCCACCGTGACACTGCGAACAGCGCGGTAACCAACCAACTCAGCCTTGCCGGTTTTTGGATAGTGATACTGAGGTGTGATATAGAGGTTAGAGCTGCTGATCTGCTCTTTATCTACGCCCGATTCCATTAAACGCTGACTAAATGCGCTCACTACTGTATCGACGTTTTCTTTTGCCTGCTCCACATTCATCGTCACTTCGACCACTTTGACCGAAAATTGTGCCATATCCGGTGTTGCAACCACTTCTCCATATCCAGAAGTCACCACATGCGGAAAATTGAACTCTTGCGCCGCAGCGAGCGTTGATACAGAGCTCAATAGCATTAACAGCAATCCAGACAATGCCTTCATTTCATACCCCTATTTAACATCGTATCGCTCAATAATAGATGAAAAAAATGTCAGTCCCAGTATCCATGTCAGTAAATCACACAATCTTGACCAAATACTTACTGTGGCAGTGCTTTTCTCGCATATTCAACAATCGCTTGAGAGCATTTCTTCAGTCTTCCTGTTTCTAGCTGCCAATGGTGCCAATAAAGCTGTTGATCGATATACATACCCGGCGTGATATCCACCAGTCGCCCTTGTTCCAACTCTTGCGCAATTTGGATCTTCGGAATCATGCAGTAGCCGAAACCGGCGACGGTTGCCTTTACACACGCTTCAGAACTACCCACCGTGTGTTTCACCTCACAGACCATTTCACCAGCAAAATGCTCGTTAATAAATCGTTCGTTAACAAACCGCTCATTAACAAAATCATGCCTATCAAAGGCAACCGCTGGCGCCTTCTCAAATGCTTCGATGGTGACCCCCTGAGAAAAGTATTGCTGATAAAACTGCGGTGAGGCAACACAGAGGTAAGGCATATCTCCGAGTAAAACGGCGTTACAACCCGGTAGTGTTCGACAAGACTGACTGATTGCGCCAATGACTTCGCCATTTTTTAATTTATCAAGCGTTCTATGCTCATCATCCACCACCAGATGGATCTCCAGATGACTTTGCCTCATCGCATCGGCAATCGCTGGCAATAGCCATGTTGCTAAGCTGTCTGCGTTGGTCGCTATCGATACTGAAATCGGCTTTTCACCGATGTCATCGCTTAACTCAGGCAGAATGTCTTGTTCCAACACACACACCTGACGATAAAGACCAAGTAATTTTTGCCCGGCTGGTGTCACTTTAGGTGGTGTTTCTCGCACCAACACAGGCTGTGCTAACCATTTTTCTAACTGTTTAATTCTTTGTGACACGGCTGATTGTGATACGCACAATACAGCAGCCGCTTTCTCAAAACTTCTTTGCAAAATAATCTGATCCAAGGCTTCAAGCCATCGGTAATCTAATCCACGCATCGCTACTCCATAAGCATTGCTAATGACACATTAATATTATTAGTTTTATTTCTTTTTCTCCATGACGTATTTTTCTTGCCACATCTTTTAACTCGAATCAGAAACAACAATGAATTTATGGATACTGCTACAGGGATTTAGCCTAGGCGCGACAATGATCATCCCTATCGGTGCACAAAATGCGTATGTGCTTAATCAGGGCATAAAAAGAAACCATCATCTCACTACCGCAACAGTCTGTAGTGTTATGGATGTCTTTTTTATCTCTTTGGGCATTTTTGGCGGCGGAGCACTACTGTCGCAAAACGAGACGCTTTTGACCGTAGTGACGTTAGGCGGAATTGCCTTCCTGTCATTTTACGGCTGGCTTTCACTTCAATCGGCATTACAAAGCACCGAAATGCAAGAAAGCCAGCCACAAAAACTGGCACGAGGTCGACGAGCGGTGATATTAGGCGCACTTGCTGTTACGGTTCTTAATCCACACCTTTACTTAGATACGGTGGTGATTCTCGGCTCGATTGGTGGGCAATTTGAAGGACACGACCGCATCGCCTTTGCTCTGGGTACCATGACGGCTTCTTTTGTTTGGTTTTATGGCTTATCGATAGGCGCAGCGAAACTGGCGCCGGTGTTATCCAAACCTAAAACCAAGCAAGCGATTGATTTGATTGTCGCAGCGATGATGTTCGTTATCGCGTTTGCGTTAGCTAAAAGCCTTTATAACCAATGGTTCAGTTGAAATAGCTCGCTTATCGATAAGTGACATAAAAACGGAGGCAATTGCCTCCGTTTCAGACTGATGACAAACCCAATATCGTCATTCCTGCGAAGGCACAATGCTGATCGTTTAAAGAAAATATAACTACTTGAACGATCTTGCAGTTCAAGCAAACTAACTCTTCGTAACTGAGGAGTTAGTATGTTTGCCAATGAATTAGATGACCTTTCTACTTGCTATCCACTGAACACTGAATATCTTGAAGTCCTTAATGCACAATTGCCTATTGAATGGGTGAACGACGCGTTAAACCTAACAACACATGCAACGGTTCGTCGCCGTAAAAT
>NZ_JBKEBW010000075.1:0-36635 GCF_047973365.1 Vibrio sp.
AGGATTGCTAAGTATACAAAATTAAGTAAAACTTAGACAATCTAAGTTATCTACAGGTATCAAAAGAATGTCTAAGTGGAAAACCCAATCCCAGAGAGGCTCAAAGCAGCGCGTAAAAAAGCCAAAATCACCCAAAAAGATCTTGGGGTAAAAATTGGAATGGAAGAAAGCTCTGCAAGTGGTCGCATGAATCATTACGAAAAAGGTCGTCATGTTCCTGATATTGGAACCCTATCTCGTATGGCTGAGGAATTGGGGGTGCCATTGAATTATTTCTTTTGTGAGGATGATGTGACGGCTGAGTTGGTTTGTTTGATTGATAAATTGAGTGATGAAGAAAAAGAGAATTTACTCTCTATGTTAGAAACGAAAAATTCATCCTTGTAAAGGTCTTTTGCTCAATAACATATGAATAGGTAATACATCAGTAAACGTCCTATCTATTATGCGATCTTCTTTAAATTGAGCTTTTTGATCATACCAAGTTTCTGATCGTAATTCCCGAATATTAAGTTCCTTTAATTCACATTTAAATGGATTATCTTTAATTGACGGATATTTAAAATCAAACGTATCTGACAATATATCTATATCAATCGTGTTTGCGGATTTAGATAATGCATTGAGCAATGCATCAGATAGAAAATGCTTTAAAGCCCGACATTCACCATGACATACAGCGAATAACGGCAACAAAATATCATCTGAAGTCAGATTGGGTCTTTGAGCAAACCCCATTCTTGCGGCTAATCCCGCCACAAATTTAGCAAAATGAATTTTTCCATCTTCGTTTGGTGACAATAATATCTTACCATTTTCAAGTTCTTCCGTTTTAAATAAATGGAAATAATCAAGATGTCTACGCCAACCCAATCGTGAATTCCATTGCGATTCATCTGCAAGCAATGATGAATATGGCATTCCAACTAAAACAAATGATACGCTGGCATCCTCACTGATCATCTTAAACGTATTAGCGATAGTTTGTCTTTCCTCTGCATCCTTAAATTCAATGAGTTCCTGAACTTCATTTACAATTATCAATCTTACTTTTTTTCGTATCAGAGTTTTAATAACACTCGTAAGTAAAGAACCTTCTCTATTAGACCGTTTAACTCTACTCGATACTGTACTATCAAGATCTAGCAAAAAACGTTCTAAAGTATTTTGCTCTTTGATTTTTCCAGGAATCCTTGTATTTAAAACCGGCATATCGGCCCATCGATTTTGTATTTTAGGAAAGCGCTGCAAATAATGGTTAATAAGCGCACTTTTCCCTGAACCAGTGTCCCCAGTTAGCAATAAAGATTGTTGTTCTCCGCCAACAGTACAATTAAACATTAATCTATCAAAAATACTGTAAATGTCAGTGACCTGCTTATATTCAATAAAACATTCTCGAAAATCCCGTAGTTGCTCTTGTTGCTGGTCGTTCAGATTAAACATCTTAGTATCCATCAATATCACTTAAATCCATTCCAGTGTTTATTTCAATATCATCACTTAATGAAGTTTTAGCTGGGGATTGAATAGAGGATTTATCTGTTACAATAGAACTCGGTCCTTCACTACCAACTTTTTTATATTTAGCAATCTTCGATAGATTTGTAGTTTTCGGTAAAGTTGATGATTTTCCGGTTCTTTTTTTCTCTAAACGTTCAACTTCACCATCAATTCTTCGGTCAATATATAAGTAAGTATCTGCTAGCGATTCTTCATCTTTTTTCAATCTTGTATTTAGACGTTTAATTGCACAAATTCTTTCATGTTGATATAAAGAAATTCCCTCGACATGCCCAGATCCTTCAATAACTGGAACTTTTAAATATTTTTTATCTTCTTGGAGGTAAACATAAACATGACTAAGATCATCAGGATCTGTCTTAACAATAACAGTGGAACCTTTCTTGTTTGCCTTTGCCGAACGTTTTTTATACTCCACAAGCTCATCACTATTATATCGAAGATTATGTAATCGAATCCCGTCTTTACCCAAGGTTCTGGTATTTAGTTTCCCTAGTTCAATTTTTAATTGTATGGCTTCCTCCCCCTCATAAAAATTCGGTCTCCATTTCGACTCTGACCATTTATAGTAAGGTATACGCCGTTCCCTAGAATCGGAATTCATATGAAGATAATCGACTATTAATTTATAGAGAAGCTCCAAGAAAACAGATACTCGAACTGCTGCGTGCTTTTTAGGGTCATAATCTTTCAATTCAGTTATGTTATTAAACGTCTTACCAGGTAAACGACTAAGCAACCGCTTATAAAAAGAGTCAAATGCTTTTTCTACATGCGGTTTTTCCCATGGTTTAGCTGCTTTAGTGTAAATAATATCAGTTACCAGTGGCTTTAATGCCGACTCTAAATCAGCAGACCAAAACTCCGACCCATTATCAACAACCAAATAGGTAATTTTACCATAGCAGGGCCAATCATTCTCGATTGAAGGATATCTTGCATTGACCCAATCCTTTTTCAATACAGCATTAATAAACGCAGATCGTACAGATTCATAACTAGGATCTCGATAACTAACATATAACCCCGCAATACACTCACTGTACCGATCATACAGAATAGTTAAATATGGTCTTCCCAACGGCAGATCCAATTCATCATCTAACAACATGACGGGAGCTGGTGTATGATCGATTTCAACATATTCCATGGGATATGTTGCTGAAAATATATGATCTACCATTTTAAACTCTCGATCTGCATATCGTTTTCCATAACGAGCTACGGCAACATCATATGGAGGTAATTCATTGATTCTATTATAAAAAGTCCTTTTACTTATCGGCTTCAGTTTTCTACCACCGTTAGAACGATTTTCTTCAATAACTCTATATTTGTAATATTCATAAGCTTCAGATACCGATATCCTTTTATCGTTTAAATATTTTACTGTGATAGCTTCATCAATTAAATATTTAGTATCTTTCTTCCTTGGTCGATGTCCTCTAGCATCATATTTTGGAACTAAGGACCATATCTCCCTATCTGATTCTAAATAAGCTGTCTTCCAATTATTTAATGTCCTACAGCTAGGGATTTTCTCACCGGTTTTTTCTTTGTATGTATGAAGTAATGGTAATAAATTTTTTTCACTCCACCCACCTTTAATGTTCTTTTCGATATATTTAAAAATATTCAAACGAGAAAAGGCTTGCTGTTGGACTTTAAGTGGTAAAGTATCAAAAGATGGTTCAAAACAATTATTAACATCAGCAAAAAAATCATTGCAATATTGAGATGATGCATCTACTTCATCTTCAATAAATTCATCAATAAACCCAAATAGATCATCATCACTATCGAAGGAATCGTTAGCACCAGACATAATTACTTAACCCAAAATCATTACTCTTAAGATCTGTCTTAACCTTGCCTGAAGATAGCCAACATAAAGTGCTAATTAAGGTCTCATGCTTTGTTAAACCTAAAGCTTCAGAAACCTCACGAAGCTGTACTTTCTGTTTACTCTGAATATATTTTAGAATGAATGTCTCAATTTCGGTTACAGTATGTAACCCCGAGTAACGATGTAATAACTTCAAATTGTTTAATATGGGATTAATTCGGATTTGTTTCTCAGTTACCAAAATCACGTCAAGACCACAATCATTCTTAATTGCCTTTTTCCTTTCAATGAATCTTGATATAAAATCGGCAGTTTTGGTTTTTTTTGAATATTTCACCTCAACTAACCGATTTTTCCCCAATACATCAGTTAATAAGAAATCTGGTGTATATCGACAACGCCTATTATTAAAATAGTAATAATATTCTTGGGGTTGAGAAGAAAAACTTTTAATGTCAGGGTTGTATTCAAGATGAAAGCAGAAATCAAACTCAAGTAACGACATAGTCCGAACGATATCGTCATTCTTTAAGCTCATAAACTTGCGAATATTATGAACATGGGAAGATTTTTTGGTTTGATCATACATAGCGCTGCCACTTTTTGTTGTAAACCTACAACAAAAATTAGTCTATGCAGATACTTTATACAAATTTGCAGAGTTAATTGCAATTTTTGCAATTTCAATTTGCACATATCAGATGGGTGGAAGCCCCAGCTACATCCCGGCACACACGTCATTCGCTGTGGCTGCTCCCTTCCGGGCCTGACCAGGTTCACGAATTAGTGTTGCGGGAGGACCAGGGCCTCCATAGAGCATCTTTGGTTCGAGCCAAAGAGTGGGAGGATTATCAAGCATCGATTGCATCATTGCAAGCCTAAATCCTAGTAAACTCTTTGATTGCGAACCAATTGAACATCAATTAAACAATTTGTTTAAATCTGTTCCGATTATCGATGTTTGATGCGAATGGGGGTCACTACATTTCTCTGGTGCTTAGTTTCATACATTGCTTGATCTGTTTGATGTAACACCTCTTGCAGAGACATGTAACTTTCGCGCCCGCTAGAAACGCCGACAGCAACAGTCACATCGAAACTCACATCTCGTTCAACATCGACAAAGACAAAATGTTGCAGATAAGCTTGGATCTCTTCTAGCTGCTCACGTTTAATGTTGCCAACTAAAATGAATTCATCACCACCAATGCGATATGCACGGCCTTTCCATACTTGCGAAATCCGTTGTGCCAGTTGCTTTAACACCTTATCGCCGATCTCATGCCCGTAATTATCGTTAATCTGTTTAAAGTGATTTAGGTCGAGATAAACCAGTGATATTTTGCCAGCTAAGCCCCTACTGTATCTACGATACAAAGCTCGGCGGTTACGCAGTTTCGTCAGGTTGTCGGTATTAGATTGTTGATGCAGATACAAAGCAACGATGACGAGCAAGCCAAATGCAGTGGCAAACAACCACTGACTATGACGAGTAAAGCGCTTTTCAACCACTAAGGTAGCTCGCCAATCAGGTTGATAATCATAGGTTTTGATGATTTTTTGAGTATCCATCATTTTAATCGCACGGCTAAATAGCGACGCCAATGTTTCACCCAACGGTGATTTAGTAAAACCGATAGCAATATCAAATTTATAGAACCCACCGATCATCGAATCTTCAACAAATGGCAGCAGATCATCTGATTCGCGCAGAAATAAGTTGAAGTTCCCTCGGCTCATCACAATGTAATCCACCTGATGAGTCAAAAGTGCTTCAAGCATCTCTTCTTGAGTGAAGAAAATATCTAGCTCTTTACGCGGTAACATTCGGCGTAACAGCTCTTCAAAGAAGTCATCCTTAATCACACCAATACGTTCTGCCACAAGTTCTGACACATTGCTGTAAACAAAGTCTTTATAACTTTCTCTTTTGATCATCACCGCTTCAGGATGATAGTAACTTTCGCTGAAATTCACTATGCTTTTACGCTGCTCTGTGACCGTCAAAGGGGCAATAATATCAATATGTTGATGGCGAATATCGTTGTACATGCTCTCCCATGTTTCATCCGCTTTACTCGCTAACTCACATTTCAAAAGCAAGATATCACACGCACTAAAAACCACATCGGCACTGATACCACTCACATCACCATCCTGATGATAGGTCGAATAAGGGCTGACATTTTCTAGTTTAACTTTAAGCGGTCGTTGAATATTCAAACCACTATCTATCACCGCTTGGCGTAGAGCATGTTTACGAATATCGAACTGATATTTCTGGATAGATTCACGCAACAGCTTCTGCACACGGGCAGAATGAACATGGCTTTCTATTTCACTCAATAATTGCGCATTTTCACCGGTTGGCGTCACTATCGAAACGGGCTGGATAGAGATCCTGTCATTGAGAAGTTGAGCATCAAACCCTTCAAGTAGCATAGGTTTGAGTTGGTTTATCGCGTCAACAACCCCATCCACTTTTGCATGTTGCAGTAACTGTTTAGCTTCAGCAGAACCGTAATAGTCCACAAGTTCTATTCCTGGATAATTCTGACGAATCAAATCACCATAAATGGTACCTGCTGGTACACCGACTTTCCTCATATCTTCCAGGTGGCCATTGGTTTTGCTAAATAGATAGGTGTATTCAATGTTAGTAGGGCGAGAAAAATCGAAACGTTCAGCACGCTCAGGAGTAAACGTCACATTGGCAGCAAAATCACTGATACCTGCTTCAACGGACTTCAAAATTGCGTCGAAGCTCGAATAATTCACATATTCTATATCAATATTAAAGTGGTACGACACATCGTCAAATATGACGCGTGACACGACATCGTCCGCTTCTGTCGCGACAAAATAGATTTTATGTGGGTCATCCGCTTCAGCAGCCAGCACTTGCGATGAACACAACAGCAGCAACAGCCAATTGCAGATATGCATGGTTCTAGACATAGACGTTGTTATAAGATTTTTTATTTTTTGTGTTGAACATATTTTTTGTGTTGATCAATAGTATCGAAGCTAACTTTGATTGCATAAAGTTTTTTGCAATTCGTACAGCATATTTTTGCATAGGACCCACTCAGTATGGACCAATTTCTATCACATATCTTCACTGTGATTTATCAAATCCCAGAGGGAAAAGTCTCTACCTACGGTGAAATAGCGAAAATGGCCGGCTACCCCGGGTATGCGCGACATGTAGGCAAAGCGTTAGGCAATCTTCCTCAAGGAAGTAAAATCCCTTGGTTTAGAGTAATTAACAGTAAAGGAGAGATTTCATTGACTGGGCCTGATTGGGACAGGCAGAGAGAGCGGTTAGTGGCGGAGGGGGTCACAGTGAGCAGTCATGGCAAAATATCACTCAAGAAATACAAATGGCAGCCTTAACGCTGCCATTATACGAAAACACAATTTTTTATTGCTGAGGAACTCCGATTAGACGGACATCAACATTGGTGGTGTTCTTTTCATCTGTGATGACTCGGTATTGAGTATCGGTAATAAAACGAAGCTTTCCGTTTACTTCAATACGAGCCGAAACAGCATAAGTATGTCTAGGCTGAATAGTTGCTTCATCATAAGCCAATTCAAAAGCCAAAGGCACTTGATGCCCTTCTGTCACAAATTCCTGTTTAGCTATAACAATAGCAACAGTATCCATTCGTGACACATCCTGCAGCAATACCTTTACTTTCGCATCATCAGGCAAAGCGATTCGCTCGCGATAGGAAACCGTCCCTGTCACAGTTTTCATGATTTGTGATGGTTGAGATTCTGGCTGAGACTGAGTCATAGGTTCCTCTGAGTTTTGACATCCGACCAAAAATAAACAACTTGCCACCAACGATGCCACCAATAGCATTATTTTTTTCATTTTGCCTCTCTTATAAGATGTCTAGAACAGACCAATTTCATATAAATCAGTATAGATTCAGTGTCCTAGGCTGTCATATCGCTTGTGTTACTACTAATATACTGAGTACTCATTCAATAGCTGTGCTGTTAAATCAATACGTTAACTGCATTTTAGCCGATGTAAGCTAGTCAGGTCACGGCATCAGACAAGCTATTGACAAACAATTGACGCAGAAAACAAACTAGCAAAGTCAGACAAAGAAGATAAAGGAAAGAACAAACTATGAGTAAACCTCTGCAAGAACTATTAAACTTGCTGCAATTAGAAAAACTAGAAGAAGGCTTATTTCGTGGAGAAAGTGAGAACTTAGGGTTACCTCAAGTTTATGGTGGACAAGTGATAGGGCAAGCACTTTCTGCGGCTCATTACACTGTGGAACCTGACCGAACCGTTCACTCATTCCACAGCTATTTCTTGTATCCCGGTGATTCAGAGAAGCCAATTATCTATGATGTAGAAAACCTTCGAGACGGTAAAAGTTTTAGCACCAGACGGGTAAAAGCGATTCAAAACGGACGACCCATTTTTTACTTAACCGCCTCTTATCATGGCGAGGCTCCGGGATTTGAACACCAGAACACCATGCCCAGCATTCCGGGGCCTGAGAATTTTGTGTCTGAATCGCAACTGGCTGAACAAGTCGCTCATTTGATTCCAGAAAAACTGAAAAGAATGTTGTGTGGTGAAAAGCCTATCGAAATTCGCCCAGTCACTGTCATTAATCCTTTGAAGCCACAAAAAGCAGAGCCTAAGCAGTACCTATGGATGAGAGCGAACGGACGAATGCCAGATAACCAGCTTATTCATCAATATATTTTGGGCTACGCATCTGATTGGGGATTTTTAGTGACAGCGTTACATCCTCATGACGTTTCTTTGCTTACGCCAAAGTTCCAAGTGGCTACCATCGATCATTCCATTTGGTATCACAGACCATTTAAAATGGACCAATGGTTGTTGTTTGCTATTGAGAGCCCGACAGCAAGTAACACTCGCGGCTTGGTACGCGGTGAGATCTACAACCAACAAGGTCATTTGGTCGCGACCGCTGTTCAAGAAGGTGTTATGCGCTTCAAACCATAATTTCTGCTTTATTCCATTATCCTAGGTAAAAATATGATCAAATTGGGTATTGGTGGAACAGCGAATGGGCATCGAACACAAACACGCCTTATTTTTTATAAGAGCAGCCTTCCATGGGGCTCCGCTGAGCCATCCTTGGCTCAGAGGGTTTGCTTATCGATGCCCATTCACTGACCCGAAGTTTTCCTAGAACGGTATTACCCTCCCTTTAGGTTAAGGATTAGAGTAACAACATATCCTTGACCTAGTCAGCTAATCCTGAGTTGCCTAATGGCAACTCAGTGGTGTATTTCAACGATTCCATCGCAAATGTTGATGTCACGTTGTTAAGCCCTGCAATACTGTTAACCAGTTTTTTATAGAACTGATCATAGTCTTTCATGTCTTTAACCAGCACTTTCATCATATAGTCGTACTCACCCGCCATACGATAAAACTCCATCACTTCCGGAAACACCTCAACGGCTGCAACAAATTTTCGATACCACTCATGGGAGTGATCGCTAGTTTGTACCAACACAAAAACCGTAAAGCATAAACCCAATGTTTCAGGGTTAAGCAAAGCCACGCGCTTAGCGATAACGCCCGCTTCTTCCAGTTTTTTAAGACGCTTCCAACATGGTGTCGTGGTTAGGTTCACTGCATCAGCCAAATCGTTAAGTGAAACCGTGCTGTCTTGCTGGAGTATTGCCAATATTTTGCGGTCGATCTTATCTAGATTCATACCAAACTCATTCTAAAGAGAATTATTTTCTACAAAATTAATAAAATACGAAAAATTTAGCAAAGCTTTTCTCCTAACAAATCGCTAGATTATGAATAATCAACTTAGGGAGAAAATACATGTGTACAGACCATCAATGGATAAATAGCGCTATTCGGAAAATCGAAGCCGACTATCAACGCTCTGCTGACACTCACTTAATCAAACTTGACTTGCCGTGTTTACAGGGAATTGATATTTATCTGAAAGATGAAAGTACGCACCCTACTGGCTCATTAAAACATCGCCTTGCCCGCTCACTATTTCTTTATGCCATTTGTAATGGATGGATTGGGCCAGAAACGCCAATTATTGAGTCATCTTCCGGCAGTACCGCTGTATCCGAAGCCTATTTTGCTCGCCTACTCGGCTTGCCTTTTATTGCCGTGATGCCCAAATGCACCGCGATTAAAAAAATTGAGCAAATTGAGTTTTATGGCGGCAACGCACACTTGGTTGACCGTTCCGATCAAATTTATGCCGAATCACATCGTTTAGCGACTGAGCTCAATGGTCATTACATGGATCAGTTTACTTATGCGGAACGTGCAACAGACTGGCGTGGCAACAGCAATATTGCAGATAGCATCTATCGTCAGATGAAAATGGAAGATCACCCTATCCCAACTTGGATTGTAATGAGCCCGGGTACTGGGGGCACTTCCGCAACCATTGGACGCTTTATCCGCTACCAACAACACAACACCAAATTGTGTGTGGTTGACCCGCAGAACTCAGTATTTTTCGACTTTTACAACACGCGCAACCCTGATTTACGCTTAGATTGCGGCAGTAAAATTGAGGGCATTGGTCGCCCACGAGTGGAACCTAGCTTTATTCCCAATGTGGTTGATGAAATGCTACAAATACCTGACGCCGCTAGCGTTGCAACGATATATTGGTTAGAGAACATTCTGGGAAGAAAAGCCGGCGCTTCAACAGGCACCAACCTTTACGGCGCATTGCAACTGGCTAGCGAGATGAAACGGAAAGGTGAAACAGGTTCAATTGTCACCTTGTTGTGTGACAGTGGGGAACGATACTTAGACACTTACTACAACACGGATTGGGTAGCAAACAACATTGGTGATCTTGCTCCATTTCTATCAAAGCTAGAAGTTTTCTCTAAAACTGGCGAATTGGAGTAATACCGTTCTAGGAAAAAATGTGATCAGATTGAGCATCGGTGGAACAGCGAATGGGCATCGAACACAAACACGCCCTTATTTTTATAACAGCGACCCTCCATGGGGCTCCGCTGAGCCATCCTTGGCTCAGAGGGTTTGCTTATCGATGCCCATTCACTGATCAGAAAGTTTTCCAGACTGGTATAATAGCTATTCGAATTGGAATAATCGCTATTACTGGTGACTACTTCACTGCCCTTAATCGAGCGATGCTTCTTGTATAGAAAAACGCCCAAGACAAGCTCGGACGTTATACAAAAGCAATGTTGTGACGAAATGGATGATTAAGCTTGAATACCAACGATTAACCAAGGTGCGTTTGCTACAGTCAGGTCACGCTCTAAGTGCCAGATATCTTCGATGTTTTCTTCGATACCTTCAACGGCATCACGGTAACGACCACTGAATTGAAGGCTAAGTTGAGCTTTGCTCGCATCATAATCTGCACGAACAATTTCAGCATCCACATACATGACATCTGTGTGTTGCTCACCTTCCAGCTTCGCACGCTCGTCTTTAAGATCGGCAAACAAGCTTGGTGAAACATATTCTTCAATGGTCTCAAGCTGGTTGTAGTTCCAAGCACCTTGAAGAATACGGTAGTGCTCACGAGCGCCACTAATGAAAGCCGCTTGTTCAAAACCCGGTGGGTAGTTGTGTGGAACATCGCTAGCGGCCATTGTGCCGAAACCGCCCGCAGCTTGTGGCTGTTCAAAGTTGTGTACGTTTGGTTGCTCATGCATGTTACGGTTCATACCACCGAATGCTGGCTGCTGCTGGCTCTGGTTCATACTGCTTTGTTTCGCACCCAATATACCGCGTAAGAATTTAAAGGCGAAATAAGCAATTAAACCCATAATTAGGATGTCGAGGAACTGAATGCCCTCGAAGGCACCACCGAAGAAGGCGGCTAACAAACCACCAGCAAGTAGACCGCCTAGCAGGCCACCCATCAGACCTTTTTTACCTGCGTTTGGCGCAGCTTTAGTCGTATCTTTATTGATAGTGCTCGTGTTTTGGCTTTGCTGCTTAGGAGCAGGAGCCGTTTTGAAACTTTTACCGAATGATTTACCGCCACCAAATTTTTTAGCTTCAGCTATCGGGGTCACAGCGACAGAAATCATCAACAGTGCGATCAGCGAGAACAGACGTTTCATACTTATCCTTCACATTATTTATTACGAGGGTGCTATATACCCTAGCTATGTTTGTGACACATCATATCCACTTCGCTCTGACAAGAAAACGCTTTTGCGGTGAGGACTTGTATCAGAATATTGCAAACCTAGTAATTGACGCTCCAGAACATGCTTATTAGAATATCGAACGTTGTTCATTACACTATTGCGGTTATGGCGAGACGAAACGATCACACCAGAGAGGAATTAATTTCTCTCACACTCAGTTCCGTGAAAGATTTTTTAACTGAGCACTCCTATCACGAACTCAGTTTGCGAAAAGTGGCAAACATGATTGGCTATGTACCTAGTACATTGGTCAACGTGTTTGGTAACTATAACCTGTTGTTATTGCACGTTGTTGCGGAGACGCTTGATGAACTGGCTTTAGAATCCAAAAACGTGGTCAGTCAATGCAGCGATTCCAAACAAGCCCTCTATCAACTGGCGTATTGTTATCACGATTTCGCACAAAAAAATCCTTACCGCTGGCAACTTATTTTTGAGCATAAGATGAACGGTGAAGATCTTCCACAGTGGCAAGCTGAACGTATCGATAATATGACAAGCATGCTGGAAGATTTGCTTACGATTATTGCACCTCATCATTCAGCTCGCGACATTTTGCAAGCGAGCCGTGTACTTTGGTCTGGCGTTCACGGCATTACCTTATTGAGCGTTGACGACAAGTTTTTCGCCAACGAACCCATTGACGGCAAGAAGCTGATTGACAATCTACTCTCTAACTACTTGAGTCATTGGTCTCATTCATAAGGACATAGGATGTCGCAACACCAAACACCGTTGCTCACACAACGACGTTTTCTTCCCTATTTTGTGACGCAATTTTTTGGCGCATTCAACGACAACATCTTTAAAAATGTTTTGTTACTTTTCGTTGCCTTCTCAGGCAGCGCCATTCTTCCTATGTCCAGTCACCTATTCATTAATTTGGCGGCTGGATTATTCATCCTTCCGTTTTTCCTTTTTTCAGCTTCCGCAGGCCTGCTCGCAGATAAATATGAAAAGTCTTGGTTTATACGCAAAGTTAAACTGATTGAAATTGCCATTATGTGCTTAGGTGCCATCGGCTTTATCACCGAAAGTTACCTTGTGTTGCTTTTAATGCTGTTTTTGATGGGCACTCAATCGGCATTTTTCGGTCCGGTAAAATATGCGTTATTACCTCAGCAGCTTAAAGCCAATGAACTGGTTTCAGGTAATGCGTTGGTTGAAGCCGGTACTTTCCTTGCCATATTGTTCGGTACCATTGGCGCCGGAGTCATTGCGTCGCTCGATGATGCGAAATTCATTGCTTCTGTTTGCGTGGTGCTTTTTTCTGTTTGTGGCTACTTAGCCAGTCGTTTTATACCTAAAGCACCTGCGGGTAACCCACATATTCACTTCACATGGCACCCTATCCGTCAGACTCGCCATACCTTGTCTATTGCGAAGAGCGACCGCGCCATATTTCTTTGCATTATGGCGATTAGCTGGTTCTGGTTGTTAGGGGCGATGTACTTAACCCAGTTTCCAAACTTCACTAAACAGCATCTTAACGGCAGTGAAAGTGCGGTTTCTTTCTTACTTGCGCTTTTCTCAATCGGTATCGCGCTTGGTTCACTAAGCTGTGACAAACTGTCTAATCATCGAATTGAAATCGGTATTGTGCCTATTGGTAGTTTAGGCATCACTGTGTTTGGTTATTTGATGGCCACCAGCATTCCCGATTCTCTACCTATCTTCCATCAATTGAGTGAGTTCGCCCGCTACAAACCACTTTGGCCATTGTTCTGTTATTTGCTTCTGCTGGGCGCATCTGGCGGAATATTTATTGTTCCTCTTTATGCCCTAATGCAACAGCGAGCTAAAGAAAGCCAGCGCGCACAAGTGATTGCAGCGCTAAATATCTATAATTCCTTATTCATGGTTGGCAGTGCCATCCTGGGAATCGTCTGTTTGTCCGTATTCGAGCTCTCCATCACTCGGCTTTTTATCGTTGTCTCTGTTATTAATCTTTTAATGGCTGCATTTGTGTTCTTACAGGTGCCTGTTTTCGCTGTTCGACTGCTGGTGTGGGCATTGACGCATACTATCTACCGAGTAAAGCACACCAATCTTCATTACATTCCACAACACGGTGGCGCGCTGATTGTGTGCAATCACGTCAGCTATATGGATGCGCTGCTACTCAGTGCCGCCAGTCCTCGCCTAATTCGCTTTGTCATGGAAGAAGATTACGCAAACTTGCCTGTATTGCGCGGCTTTTTAAAACGTGCTGGGGTTATTCCTATCTGCGCTCGTAATAGACGTTCGATACTTCGTGCCTTCAATCAAGTTGAACAGGCACTCAATCAAGGGCATCTAGTCTGTATTTTCCCTGAAGGTCGACTTACTGCAGACGGTGAAATGAACGAATTTATGCGAGGCTTAGATATCATATTAAAACGTAGTCCTGTTCCCGTTGTCCCGATGGCACTTAAAGGTTTGTGGGGCAGCTATTTCAGCCGATACCGGGGAAGAGCTTGTAAAGGGCTACCGAGACGCTTTTGGTCGCGATTAGAAATTGAGGCTGGTCCCACCATTGCTTCGCAAAATGCATCTTGCGAAATGATGTTCGAAAAAGTGGCTCAATTACGCGGCGATTGGCGATAAGTGGTCGTCAAGCGCATTGCGAGGGTTTACGGCGAATGACTGAACAGATATTCAAGACATTAAGATGTCCTGAACGACAACTTGTCGTTACAATGCCTCTCCGTACTGGTTAAAGAATGTTGTTTTAAGGTCTTTACTATGATCATCAAACCTATACACCTGCCATTTTGGCTCGGTGGTACACTATGCCTTTCTCCTTGGATTACCTCTCCGAGTGCATTAGTCATGGGTTTTTTGGTGGCATCCTTGGGTTGGGTTCCGGCACATATTCCTATCGCTAAACTCACCAAAAAACTGCTGGCTTATTCGATTGTGGGACTCGGTTTCGGTATCCCACTGCAAAAAGCATTAGCTGTCACCGGTGATGGCATCGGCCTTATTCTGGCAACCATTTGTGGCACGCTCATTATTGGAAGCGTTGTTGCCAAAGCGATTGGATTAGAACAAAAAACCGGACATTTGATAGCGTCAGGGACGGCAATTTGTGGTGGTAGTGCAATAGCCGCGGTCGCTCCTGCAATCAATGCCGATGATGAGCAAACCGGTCTGGCTTTGGGTACGGTATTCGTACTGAACTCTGTTGCCTTGTTTATTTTCCCCATCATTGGTCATGCGTTGGCACTTGACCAACATACCTTTGGCACATGGGCAGCAATTGCTATTCATGACACATCATCAGTGGTAGGTGCGGCCTCCGCCTATGGAGAAGAAGCGTTAAAGACCGCAACCACGTTAAAACTGGCACGAGCGCTGTGGATTGTGCCTGTCGCGTTATTCAGTGCCTGGATGTTTAAGAGTCAGTCAAGAAAACTGACCATACCTTACTTTATTGTTTTCTACTGTTTAGCCATTGGTTTTAGCGACGCCTTTCCTCAATGGCAACAAATTTACCAAGGCGTATTTTCAGTCGCTAAGCAAGCTCTGGTGGTATGTCTGTTTCTGATTGGTTGCAGCATCTCTCCTGCTCGATTAAAAGCGTCAGGACCTAAACCACTGCTGTTTGGTGTAATGCTATGGATTACGATATCAGTATCGTCTTTGAGTTGGCTAGTTTTCACTAGTTAGTGTGAATGACGCTGGTTTGATTGAGAAGCTCAGTAACACCACCAGCAAAAATGCGCTCAGCTCGGCGACCGAACGTATCCAGCCCGTTTGCGTAAGTGCAATCAGCAGTTGCAATGCGATAGTGATGACTAAAAGTCCTTTGAACATAGAAGCCCCTGAACACAGATGATATAGTCTGAAATAACAAAAAACCTCAGACTATTATGCTCATGAGTTATAAGAAGCGAAATTCTGTTTTGGACTAACTCATAACCGCAGCTTTTAATTCAGACTCTAGTTTTAATATGGGATGAATTGATGTTGATGATCTGCCAACCAATCTTTCACAGCTTTGCGCGAGACTTTAATCCCGCTCTCGGTAAGCTCATCAGGCATCGGGAAATAAGCGATTGGCCATTTAAATTTTTCAAGTTTGCCTTGCAAATAAGCATCACCATCCGATTTTAAAAATGCTCTACCACTGCGGATGACCGCCACTGGGCGAGCGCCAAACTCGTCATCTTTGACAGGCACAACCATCGCAAGTTGAACCTCTGGCTGCTGATTCAATATCGCTTCAATTTCCTCACAGTGGACATTCTCTCCACCAGAGGTAAATAGATTATCTGCTCGTCCAATAATCAGCAGTTCGTCTTCAAGCCATCGGCCTAAATCTTTACTGTCATACCAACCTTGGTCATCAACAATAGGAGTCACCACGCCTTGATAATAATAACCTTGCGCTAAGGTGTTACCACCGATGTAGATACGCTCCCCATCAAGCTTGACTCGTCTTTGCGCCAAAACTTTACCCGTTGTTGCCGTGGCATCAACTCGTTTGGCGGTCACTGTGGAAGCCGCTTCCGTCATGCCGTATCCGAGCCAGGTTTCAATACCTAACTTTGCGGCTTGTAGCCCCAATTCATGAGGAATATGGCTACCGCCAAGTAATACATGACTAAGAGTAAGTCGCTGCTTACTGTCAAGAAGACGTTTTAGTTGGGTAGCAACAAGTGATGCATGGGTAACCCCTTGGATATCAATCGCGACATTACCGCTACCGATTTTCAAGCAAGCGCCAGAGTACAGCCAGCGATAAATGATGGCTAAACCAGACACATGGAACATAGGTAGGCTTAGCAGCCAAGTATCACCGGCTTGAAAACAAAACGCATCGAGTAACCCTTGCGCCGAAGCAAAATGCTGCTCATGGTTATGGACCACTGCCTTAGGGTTGCCCGTAGAACCAGAGGTAAAGATAATACTGGCGAGATTGTCGTTTCGATACTGAAGCTGACGTTGCCAAGGGTGATGTTGGTCATCGCTGGAAATAGGGTCGATAAACTGAATCTTTCGTCCGATATCTTTAAAATCGTCCGCCAAACATTGGTCACTTTCCGCTAACCAGACATACGCAGTTTGTGATGGTGCATAAAGAGTATTTAACTTGTCCGTCAACTGAGAAGCTGACTGAGGCATAGCAAAAGCACACACAATCCCCGCTTGCTGAGCGGCTAAAACCCACAGCAGCATTTGAATATGGTTTTTACCGACAAGCGTCAATACATCTCCGGCTTTCATGCCATACAGCAACAAAGCAGCTTGGTATTGATCTATGTGACAGCACAGTTGCTGCCAAGTGAAGGTTTGCTCCTCACCCTGAGTATTGCAAAAATGCAGTGCCACCCTATCTGGATGACACTGTTGATGGCGATGCCAAGGGGTCTGAGACCAAGATGTCATAGCGACTCCGATGACCAGATCAACTCTTGGTCTTCGAGGTTTGCCACTGGAATGTCACATTCAGGCCATGAGGTAACAAGTTGCGATTTATACAAACCGACAGTATCTAACCCTGGAATTTCATCGGGTAGCCACCATTTAGACAAACGCGCCAGTTGGGTCAAACCCAAGCTCGATTCAATGCTTGAGCTAATCACGGCTTGAATGTTTAATGCCTTGGCTTTCTCAATCAGAGCGTTACAGCGTTCAACTGAACCCACAAGTGTGGGTTTAATAATAATCGCTTTTGCCCCAACCATTTGTTCGAGCTTGAAATCTGCACTGCGAACAGCATGTTGTAATGTTTCATCCCACGCGATAGCAATGCCGGTATCAATCGCAAAAGCCAAACTTTCACTCGGAGAAGCGCAAGGCTCTTCGAGATAAGCAATTCGGCTGCGTCGCGAAGGCGCGACATATTGCGCAAATTTGGCGGCTTTTTCTTTCGTCCACGCACGGTTGGCGTCCAAACGAAGATAGAGATCTGGCATCGACTCTAAAAATAGATTGACCAACATGCCATCTCGAATCGGCTCGTACAAACCGACTTTGATTTTCGCCACTTTTCTGCCCGGCATAGTGTTCAGCGTCGGAATCAGATCATCTGGATCACCAGTACACAGAGGCGCCGCATTGTACTCACCTTCCAAAGATAATCCGCCAGCCAATTCCAACTCTGCCATGGAAATACCAAAGGCAACCGATGGAAACAACTCATCATAATTAAGCGCTTGTCCTTGCAGCCAAAGTGCAAGCTGTTCCTTTGCCAGCACCCCAGCTTCATCGGCTGTTTCAACGCTAAATCCTTTCAGCGGGGCAATTTCCCCAAGCCCTACTTTTCCATCTTCACGAAGTTCAACCACAAAACCTTCGCGTACAGTCAGTTTCTCCTGACGAAGAATCACTCCGCTATCCATGGGTAATGCATAGCGGTACAGTTTTGCACTGCGCATATAAAACCTAATTTTGTTCTTTGAGATTATGGGTTACGAGGGAACTTATTGAAGTCAGGACGACGTTTTTCGTTAAATGCGTTACGCCCTTCTTGCCCTTCGTCTGTCATGTAGAACAGCATGGTTGCGTTACCGGCCAGCTCTTGAAGACCCGCCTGACCGTCACAATCTGCGTTCAATGCGGCTTTTAGACAGCGAAGCGCCATTGGGCTGTGTTGCAGTACTTCACGACACCAACGAACCGTCTCTTTTTCAAGATCAGCCAATGGAACAACGGTGTTTACCAACCCCATATCCAATGCTTCTTGCGCATCGTAGAAACGACATAAGAACCAAATCTCGCGTGCTTTTTTCTGGCCAACAATGCGTGCCATGTACGATGCGCCCCAACCGCCATCGAAAGAGCCCACTTTTGGTCCTGTTTGACCAAATTGTGCATTTTCCGCAGCGATGGTTAAATCACACATCATGTGTAGTACATGACCACCACCAACCGCCCAACCCGCAACAGATGCAATGACAGGCTTCGGACAGGTACGGATTTGGCGTTGGAAATCCAATACGTTTAAGTGGTGAGTACCTGTGTCATCTTTGTAGCCGCCGTAATCGCCGCGAATTTTCTGGTCGCCACCAGAGCAGAACGCGCCTTCACCCAGCCCCGTTAAAATGATGACACCTACCCCCTCATCGTAGCGAGCATCTGCCAATGCATTAATCATCTCTTTTACCGTTTGAGGACGGAATGCATTACGCACCTGAGGACGTGCGATGGTGATTTTAGCAATACCATCATCTGATTTATGGTAATGGATATCTTCAAAACTGCCGCTGCAATCGTGCCACACCACTGGTGCGTAAAGTTCTTCTTCTGAAATGCCTACTGTTTTAGCCATGGTGATTCCCAATATCGTTATCGCTCACTTCTTTGTGGAGTGAGCCTATGAATCGCTGAATAGTCTTGGCAAAAGCGGCAGGCTGCTCCTGATGAACATTATGCCCTGCTCTTGCGATCTGACTGTAAGTTAACCCGCTTTGCTCCGCGAGTTGGCGAAATTTTTGATCGTTTGCCCCGCACACATAATGCACTGGCAGTGCAAGGCGCTGCAATGCAGGAAGTAAATATGGTTGATGAGCTAACGAGGTCGATAACAGCATCTTTGCTATGTATTCCCCAAGGTTAGCACTGCGCTTGGTGATCAGTGTTTGTCTTTGCTCATCATTTAGTGAACTAAATACCGCTTGCTGATACCAATCGCTCAATACCTGCTCAATTGGTTCAGTTTTAAAACGCTTTGCCCAAGCGCTATCATTTTGCCAGCGCTCTTTTTTCTCTTGCTCATTCTGCAAACCAAAATTGCCACCCTCGATAATCAAACCAACCAGATTGAGATTAGAAAACTGTTTGAGTACAGTTCCAAGCATTGCGATACGTCCACCCAATGAGTATCCAATCAAAATTATCGGTGTTTTCGGTGCTAATAGAGAAAGTATTGTGTGAGAAATCTGTTTGCAGCAGTGTGCAACATCATCGCAACCCTGATTATAGCTTTCACCATGCCCGGGAAGGTCTATGGTGATCCAATTGCTGTTGGGAAGATGTTCCAGTGTCGGTTGCCAATCTTCGCCACTGCCAAGCAAACCATGCAAAAAGACTAGCACAGGCTCGCCTTTGTTGATGGTCTGTTTGGAATAGTTATAAAGCATGGATTTGCGCGGTCAGTTGTTTGATTTGCTCAGAAGCTTGTTGCGGCGGAGTAATAACTTCCACCACTAAACATCCTTCTCCAGATTGCAAATGTTCTTGTACCGCAGACTGATACGCGGGCAGAGTTTCCGGTTGCGCATAGAGTAAACCAAACTGCTCCGCAGCCGCTTTAAAGTTCATACCGTGAGGCATTTGATAAAGCGTTTCTCGTTTCTCAGCAGGCACAGGCAGCAGATCAAAAATCGCACCGCCACCGTTGTTGCAGACCACAATAACCAGTGGATGTTTGCTGGTACGAACCAAGGCTAGCGAATTGAGATCGTAGAGCAGTGATGTATCACCCAAGATCATCAGCATCGGTTTATCAATCGCGCGATGAACGCCCGCGGCAGTTGCCACCAGACCATCAATGCCAGACGCACCGCGATTCGAGTACACTTCGTGCTGATCAATCGCACTGAACATATCGACCAGTCGCACAATTAAGCTATTGCCCAAAAACAGAGCGGCATCTTTTTCGACATGACCCAATTCGAGCGCAAGCGCTATTTCCGTCAAGTTCTGTTGCGACAAATGCAATTTTGCCAGTTGTGAAATGCCAGCCGAATAGGATGTAAGCGAATCCCCCCAACCCGATTGAACGGGCGTCAGAGCCGTCCATTGTTCTAACACTGAATCTACCCAAGCGGATATATCAGAGACCCAATGCCGTTGAGGAAGGTGCGCAGCATTATTCCTGTCTGCACTTGGCGACACATAACCGTACTGGCAACCTCGCTGGCTTACTTGCTCTTTGAGCCACTGATTTAACCGTTTAGAAACGATGCGAGAGCCAAACTGAATGATTTGCTCACATTGGTTCATCAGCTCTTTCGCCGCGTCATTTTGCAGCCACAAATCAAAATGTACCCACGAGCTATTGATGCCTGATTGTGGATCACACAGCAAAGGCCAACCCAACTTGTGCGCAAATTTCTTTGCCGCCAATGCCTCTTTTAAGCTCACGGAGCCTACGATAACAACGCCTTTGTTGGTCAATATTTCTTGATCTACTTGTGATAGAGAAGCAGCAGCAAAGTAACGAGGACTGTATAGCGACTGTGATTGTAACCAGCCATTGATAGGCTGCAGATAATCTTGATATTGGGCAATTTCACCGTCGGAATACAGTGGTTCAGGAAATGGACAGTTAATGTGAATCGCACTGCCTAACTGCTGCTGCAAATGGCACGCATCATCGACCGTGGTTAGCAACCAGTTAAGAGATAAACGCTCATCAGGGCTTGGCAGATAAACAGCTTTGGTCACATGTGAAGAAAAAATATCATTTTGTACAATCGCTTGGTTGGCTCCACAAGCGACTAATTCAACGGGGCGGTCCGCCGTCAGCACAATCAACTTTTCGCCAGTTAACTTGGCTTCAGCAACGGCTGGAAGTAAGTTGGCGACTGCTGTACCTGAGGTCACAATCACCGCAACAGGTTTATCGCTGGCTTTGGCTAGCCCTAGAGCAAGAAAACCCAACCCACGTTCATCATAGTGAGTATGAAGGTTTAACTTGGTGTTTAAATCAGCTTCGAGCGTTAAAGGCGTAGAACGCGAACCGGGCGCGACACAAACCTCTGTCACGCCAAAGCGAGTCAGTTCTTCTACAATGACCTTGCACCAAATTCGATTAAAGACAGCTTGATCTTGGCTCATGAAGCCACTCCCAAAGGAAGGTTATCCGAGATTAAACTCAACAAAGTCGACATTTTTTTATCCAATTCTTGCCACTCATGTTCGGCGACTGAACCGGGAACGATACCCGCTCCAGCAAAAAGCTGTACTTCTTTTTCCAATACCAACGCACTGCGAATAGCGACACAAAACTCCGCTTTTTGGTGGCTGAAATAGCCCATAGAACCTGCATACCACCCACGAGCAAAGGGTTCGTTGTGAGTAATAAAATCTAACGCCTCTTTACGCGGTAACCCAGCAACAGCTGCCGTAGGTTGTAATGCACTCAACAGTTGAATACCGTTAATACCTTGTTTCAGCTCAGCTCGAATAGAGCGTTTTAAATGTTGCACCTTGCGCAGGCGAACCAATTTTGCTTCTTGTTCGACAAAGACTTGGTGAGAATGAGGCTGCAAACGCTCAACAATGTCATCAACGACCAACTGGTTTTCATTCAGATTTTTACTATCGTTGGTCAGCCAATTTGCCAGCTCTAAGTCTTGAATGGCATTTTGACCACGACCAATGGTCCCTGCCAGAGCTTCAGTTTGTAGTTCATTGCCTTGACGATAATACAAACGTTCAGGCGTTGAACCCATAAAGCTGTGCTTAGTATCGATAGACAGCAAAAAGTGAAAGCTGTGATGATTTTGCGCGTAGCTTGCTTTTAAAAGCTGTGCGGCACTTAAATCACTGTCTAAGTGTAAACTGGTTTTACGTGCCAGAACTACTTTTTTGAATTCTTGTTGCTCAATACCGGTCAATACTTTTTCAACCAGATGGCACCAACCATTTTCATCAGGTGTGTGCGTAACATGCACGATCTCACTTTGCAGTGAGCGAATCGGTGCCACATCCATCAACAATTTGTTTAATGTCGCCAGCGTTCGATGTTTTTCATGGTTTACGTTTGCAGCCAAAGACCACTGATCATCAAAACGGATCAACTCAACTTGAGGTAAGAAGAAAAGCGAAGCCATGCAGTAGCGTTTTTTTTCAGTACGGCCATCGAAAGAACGCCCGCCCCATACTCGTTGACCATCACCCAGAATGGCATAAGCTGGCTCTGGCTCGGAAAAAGTGTATAACTGACCGAGCGCGACCACTTCGTCACGCGTATCGCGCGATTGCCAATAAAATTTAGGGAAAATAGGTTGGGCTTCAAGCCAATCTATAAACGCGAATGGTGGTTTTTCTGCCAGTTTTTGCACAAAACGGACATCGTTATCTCTCGCGTTAGTTACTTGCTCAATTAACTGAGCAACGGCTTGATAAAATTTAGACAAAACAACCTCGTAGTTAAGGAGATTTGGTATACCTCTGGTTACTCTATTGAGAGAACCTATTTAAATCAAGGTTATGCTCTATCTTTTGCAACACCTCAACCAAAAAGACGTTCAACACACTAACCATAAAGCAGACTTTTTACAGATTTTTATTCTAAAAAATTTCTATTTGAGTTAGTTTAACAAAGGAATTCAACCATTTTCAGGAATAAAAAAATGCAAAATATCGGGATGTCGTCAAAACTCGATAATGTCTGCTACGACATTAGGGGTCCTGTACTCAAACATGCTAAGCGCATGGAGGATGAGGGGCATAAAATACTGAAGCTAAATATCGGTAACCCAGCCCCATTTGGCTTCGACGCCCCAGACGAAATCCTGGTTGACGTGATCCGTAATATGCCGACTTCACAAGGTTACTGTGACTCAAAAGGTATTTATTCAGCTCGTAAAGCGGTTGTTCAGCACTACCAGAAAAAAGGTATTCGCAGCCTAGACGTAGAAGATGTGTATTTAGGTAACGGCGTATCTGAGTTGATCGTTATGGCAATGCAAGCCTTGCTGAACAACGGTGACGAGATGTTAGTGCCTGCGCCTGATTACCCTCTATGGACGGCGGCGGTGTCCCTTTCTGGCGGTAATGCTGTACATTACATGTGTGATGAAGAATCAGATTGGTATCCAGATCTGGATGACATCAAAAAGAAAATCACGCCGAAAACTCGCGGTATCGTTCTCATTAACCCGAATAACCCAACAGGTGCAGTGTATAGCCGTGATTTCCTATTAGAAGTCATTGAGATTGCTCGTCAGCACAAATTGATTATTTTCGCTGATGAAATTTACGACAAAGTTCTTTATGACGGTGCAACGCATACTTCTGTTGCAACGCTGACTGAAGATGTATTGGTTGTAACATTTAACGGTCTGTCTAAAGCTTACCGTGTTTGTGGTTTCCGTAGTGGTTGGATGTTTTTAACAGGGCCAAAACACTATGCGAAAGGTTACATCGCCGGCTTGGAAATACTGTCGTCAATGCGCTTATGTGCCAACGTACCAATGCAGCATGCTATCCAAACGGCACTGGGCGGTTATCAAAGCATTAACGAGCTGATCCTGCCTGGTGGTCGTCTGTTAGAGCAGCGTGATAAAGCATGGGAAATGATCAACCAGATCCCTGGGGTTTCTTGCGTGAAACCCAAAGGAGCCATGTACTTGTTCCCGAAAATCGACACTAAGATGTACAACATCACCGATGACCAAAAAATGGTGTTTGACTTCTTAGTTCAGGAAAAAGTATTGCTGGTTCAAGGTACTGGCTTTAACTGGCCAAAACCAGACCACTTCCGTATCGTCACCTTGCCACACGTTGAAGATCTGGAAACGGCCATCGGTCGCTTTGAGCGCTTCCTCAGCACTTACAGTCAGTAAACTGTGACAATGAATACTCAAAACGCGTCCAATACGCGTAAGTAAAGAGTATGAAATGGGCTCTCTTTGTGTAAACTGAAGAGAGCCCATTTTTTATGCTGAACAAGTTGGAATGTTATGCAAGAGATTATGCTAGAGAGTCATTTTTTTGCCCACCTCGCTCGTATGAAGCTGATTCAACGTTGGCCATTAATGCGTTCAATTTCTAAAGAAAATATCTCAGAGCACAGTCTGCAAGTGGCCTTCGTTGCCCATGCGTTAGCGGTGATCAAAAACAAAAAATTTGGCGGTCATCTCAATCCTGAGCGCATTGCGATTCTTGCTATGTATCACGATAGTAGCGAAGTATTAACGGGGGATTTACCAACACCCATCAAGTACTACAACCCTGATATCGCGAAAGAATACAAGAAGATAGAAGCCTCCGCAGAAAAACGTTTGCTCTCGATGTTGCCGGAAGAATTTCACGAAGATTTTGCTCCGTTTTTGCTCTCAGACGCATCTCATCCTGACGATGCTGCCATTGTTAAACAAGCAGATTGTATTTGTGCTTATTTGAAGTGTCTGGAAGAGCTCAGTGCAGGTAATCACGAGTACGCTCTGGCCAAAAAACGCTTAGATGTGACGCTAAAAGAACGTTATTCGCAAGAGATGGAATATTTCCTGCAAACCTTTGCGCCAAGCTTTGAATTAACACTAGACGAAATCAGTTAACTCGCTGTAAGTTTTATAGAAACGGTTCTTATAGAAACGGTTCTTATAGAAAAATAGTAGGAATTCGCAATGCAAGCATCAGAGCCAAAAGAAAGTCAGAATGAAAACTGCCAGCAATCTGCTTTGCAATGGCAAGAGCGTAAAAACGACGAACATAAAATTCGCCGTAATGATCACCGCAGCCCTTTCCAACGAGACAGAGCACGCATACTCCATTCTGCTGCTTTTCGCCGCCTGCAAGCCAAAACTCAGGTTCACGGAACCAGCCTCAACGACTTTCATCGTACTCGTCTAACCCACTCGTTAGAAGCGGCGCAGATTGGTACCGGTATTGTCGCTCAACTCAAACTAAAACAACCCGAGTTTAGCGAACTGTTGGGCAGCGATACCTTAATCGATTCCCTTTGCTTAGCGCATGATATTGGCCACCCGCCTTACGGGCACGGTGGCGAAGTCGCCTTAAACTACATGATGCGAGAACATGGTGGCTTTGAAGGCAATGCTCAAACGTTTCGTATTGTGACATGTCTGGAACCCTATACCGAGCATCACGGAATGAACCTTTCGCGACGTACCTTACTCGGGCTACTAAAATACCCTGCACTGTTCAGTGATACCCGCGCCGAAAAGCTACCCGAGTCCGTTCCTCATCAACGTCAACTCAAAGCGAAAGACTGGTCGCCAGCTAAAGGTATCTATAATTGCGACAGTTTTGTCTTCGATTGGGTATTAGAGCCTCTCGACTCACATGACCGGGCATTAATCAGTCAAATGCGCGACAGTGCAAAATCACCTTATCAACATCAGAAAACTCGCTTCAAATCTCTCGATTGTTCAATCATGGAACTTGCCGATGATATTGCTTATGGGGTTCACGATTTAGAGGATGCGATTGTACTTGGTATGGTCACACGTCAACAGTGGGAACAAGCAGCCATTCAATTGGGAACCTGCGGCGACCCATGGTTTGGTGAAAACACGACGAAGCTCAGTGATATGCTGTTTTCCGGCAAACACCATATACGCAAAGACGCGATTGGTGGCATTGTAAATGCGTTACTTACCAGTATCAGTATTCAACCCGTAGACGCACCTTTCCATAGTGAACTGTTGGCACTCAATGCTTATCTAGAGCCTCATATGGCAAATGTGTTGGAAATCCTCAAACACTTTGTCAGTCAATATGTCATCCAGATCCCAGAAGTGCAGCGTTTTGAGTACAAAGGTCAGCAAATCATTATGGATCTATTTGAAGCCCTTGCTGCGGACCCTGAGCGATTGCTGCCATCGGCAACAAAAGAAAAATGGCTTTATGCAGAGCAAACGTCAGGTGATGGGTTGAGGGTCATTTGTGATTACATTTCAGCGATGACCGATGCCTATGCACAGCGACTACATCAGCAGCTATTCTCTGCTCACACTCATTATTAGCACGCCACTTAAGAACGATAGTTGCGCTCAAATACACCAGCAGGCATTTGCTGTATTTGGTAGTCGATCATAGCTTCAAATGCGGCCAAAAGTGGTGAAAAATCATTTTCTGTCTGCAAGATATTAAGCGCATGAAAACCGGCTTCTACCGTTGACAATGAATTTTCACTCGGTGCTTTGCGAATGCGATAATTACCCGTTAAACCTTCAGGCAAATGTAAACACGGTAATGAGTGTAATTGTGTATTCAACTGCCACATTTTGAACGCTTTTTTCCATGTTCCATCCAGTAAAATGATTCGTATTTTTTGCGCTTCTGATAAAGTGATTTCGCGCACAGAGCGAGACACATCATTCGGATACAAAACAAAGTGTTGAGCATCAGCTTCAGCTAGCAATTGATTTAGTTCCTCATGCTCTCGAAAATCCTCTCCGACCAACAAACGGCTGTTTGTCAGTGACAGACTTAGAATTCGTGCCGTCCCCATCGGACGGTGTTCTTCAGTTGGATGTTGAAGAATGATAAGCTCGATCTGCGAATCAAGCGCAACGATGCTACCGCAGATACACGCTTTATGAGCTTTACCACACTGAGAACAATAACGAGACATTTGTGAATACTTACCTGTTTTTATCTTTAGTCACAGCGCTTTGCTTTGGGCTACAATTTGAGCCTGTCAGTCATTTTATGATATGGCAAGCTGACGCTATAACAAATGGTCAATGGTGGCGGATCGTAACAGGAAACTTCACGCATACCAACTTTGCTCATTTGCTGATGAATTTGTTAGGTTTGTGGGCCATTGGTTACCTATTCCGCCCTAAACCTCGTTATTTTGCCCGGCTTACTTTACTTATCAGCACTTGGATAGGCTTGAGCCTGTTATTGACTAATATGAGTAGTTATGTCGGTCTATCAGGAACACTGCATGGTTTATTTGCTTTTTATGCTTTAAAAGAGGCATTAGAGGGACGAAAGAGCAGTTGGCTATTGGTTATTGGTGTGATGTTAAAAGTCGTTGGTGAACAGTTATTCGGGGCCTCCACCAGCACAGCAGAATTGATTGGTGCGCGGGTGGCAACAGAAGCACACCTCTCTGGGTTAATCATTGGCCTACTGCTAAGTGCTACCATGTATAAAAAAACTGCTGAGAAATAAAAAACCTGCCGAAGCAGGTTTTTAACCGTTGATTTCTCAACTTAAACGATTGGACGTTGTCCTCGGCTGATCAGTTTTAATAGCACATTGTCAGCAGCCTCACCGGCGACGCCAGCCAGTTTATCAGTCAGCTTTTTCTTCTGAACGTAGCGGATAGACAGAACTGTCTTCTCTTTGCACGCTTCAACAATCAAGTCATCTGAGGTTTTGATTTCGTCAACCAAACCTAACTCTTTTGCTTGGGTACCAAACCAGTGTTCCCCTGTGGCGACTTTTTCGAGATCTAACTCAGGACGGCGTTGATGGATGAAATTTTTAAACAAAACATGCGTTTCTTCCAGCTCTAGCTTGAATTTTTCACGCGCCTTATCTGTATTTTCACCGAACATAGTCAATGTCCGTTTGTATTCGCCAGCGGTGAGTTGTTCAAATTCAATATCATGCTTTTTCAGTAGCTTATTGAAATTTGGTAGCTGTGCAACCACACCGATTGATCCGACGATGGCAAAAGGTGCTGAAACAATTTTATCCGCAATACAGGCCATCATGTAGCCACCGCTTGCTGCCACTTTATCTACCGCAATGGTCAGTGGTAAGCCCGCAGCTTTAATGCGGTCAAGTTGTGAAGACGCCAAGCCATAACCGTGAACCATACCGCCACCGGTTTCAAGGCGCAGTAATACTTCGTCACCTTGCTGTGCGACAGCCAGAATCGCAGTAACTTCTTGGCGCAGTGAAGACACTTCTTTGGCATCGATACTGCCGTGGAAATCCAACACAAATAGGTGAGATTCACGTTCTTCTTTTAACTCACCCGCTTTTGCTGCTTTCTTAACTGCTTTTTCGCGTTGTTTATGTTTCTCTTTCTCGCTTTTCGCTTCTGCTTTATGGCGAGCTTTCAAAAAAGATTCATCGTGTAAGTGCGCTTCTAAATGTTCAGCGTTTTCTCTGTTCTGCTTAGTTAAGTCAGTCACTTCCAACTCACCTTTAGCCGCACCTTTTCCGCCGACGGATTTAACAATGACTAACAACACAACGATCGCAATCACAACGGTCGCGATCTTGGCTAAAAATAAGCCATAGTCCAACAAAAATTCCAATGTACTCATCCTCTTCAATGCGAATTGGTGTATTGTAACCACCTTGTCATCATGACTTAAAGTAAATCATAACAATAAGGATACGTAACGTGGATTATTCAGTGTCTGCAAACGCCCTAAAAGATAAAGTAATTTTAGTTACAGGTGCTGGTGACGGCATTGGTAAACAAGCAGCTATCACTTATGCGGCACATGGTGCGACAGTGATTTTGCTTGGGCGCACGGTGAAGAAATTAGAACAAACCTACGATGAGATTGAAGCTGCAGGCTATGCTCAGCCTGCTATTGTTCCTTTAGATATGAAAGGAGCAACAAAACAGAACTATCTGGATATGGTGGATACCATTGAAGGTCAGTTCGGCCGTTTGGATGGTGTATTACACAACGCCGGCATTTTGGGTGTGCTAAGCCCATTTGATCAAATTGGCGAAGATTCTTACGACGATGTAATGCAGGTCAACGTCAAAGCTCAGTTTCTGATGACTCAAGCACTTCTTCCTCTGTTGCACAAATCCGAAGATGCTCGCATCATTTTCACCAGCTCAACGGTAGGCCATTCTGGTCGCGCGTTCTGGGGGACTTATGCAATATCCAAATTTGCGACGGAAGGCATGATGCAAGTGCTCGCAGACGAGCTCAGTGATACTAATATTCGCGTCAATGCGATCAACCCAGGTGGTACTCGTACTGGTATGCGAGCTAAAGCTTTCCCTGCAGAAGATGCCGAACGGCTAAAGACGCCAAAAGACATTATGCCGTTATACCTGTATTTGATGGCGCCAGAAGGCAAAGCTGTCAATGGTCAGTGCATTGATGCTCAGCCGAAAAAATAGTTATTAGCTCTCCTCAAAAATAGTTACTAACTATCCTCAAAAACAGTTTTTAACTTTCATCAAATGATTCAAAGCCTTGCTAAATTTGCGAGGCTTTGTTGTTTCTCAATCTTACTTTTTTCTTGAATGTTCTGATTAACAAAATATACTGTACAAATATACAGGTAAATTATTATGTATGAACTGATAGAACACCTCAAAAACAAACACTGGCTATGGCAAGGCTCTGAGACAAAACATGAGCTGAACACCAATTCTACCGGATTCAAGATACTGGATGACAAACTTGCCGGAGGCTTTCCTCCTCATGGCGTGGTTGAAATTCAGTCTCTGTCAGGTATTGGTGAATTACGTCTTATCTATCCTTATCTGAAACAACACGATAAGCGATTAACGGTATTTATTAATCCACCGGGCATAGTGCAGGCTGAAAGTCTGAAGTGTGAAGGTATAGACCTTGAGCACGTGTTGATTTTAACGCCCAAAAACCATAAGGAAGCCTTATGGGCTGCCGAACAATGCTTAAAAAGTGGTGCATGTAGTCAAGTATTGCTTTGGCAAGATAAACTCGAAGTCCATCAGATTCGTCGCCTAAATGTTGCCAGTGAAACGGGTAGTTGTTTGCAATTTCTTTTCCGTTCGCCACAAGAAAGCGTATTTTCACTACCTGTATCACTCAGTTTATCGCTACAAGCCCATCCACAAGGTCTGCAGATTAGCGTACCCAAACGCAAAGGAGGCTGGCCTTTGAGCGCATTTAAGTTACCTATGTATGAACGCTGGCCAAATTTGGTGCTACCGTCATCGTCTTCAGAGCAATCTTCGCAAGTTATCGCCTTCCCCCAACGTCTGCGGGGCTAACGATGACGCTTTGGATCTATCTTCATTTTCCAGCACTACAACTGGATACCTTATACGCCGAACAAGAATATCCTCTGGTGATCATCGAAGGTCGTGATAACCATGTTGTTCAAGCCAGTACTTGTGCATTAAAACAAGGCATAAGAGTTGGTATGGGGCTAGGCAGTGCGGCATCTATGTGCAGTGATTTACAAGTTCATCCCTATGATGAAAATATTGAAAATCAAACCATTGAAGAGATTGCACAATGGTTGTATCTGGTAACCTCCGACATAGTGTTGTTGCCACCAAAAGGTATATTATTAAGAGTCACTAACATGCTGTCTCTGTATTCGGGTCTGGATAACTACTGGCACACATTGAGCGCTCATCTTGGTTCACGTAAAACACGTTACTGCTATGGTGCTGGTTTTTCGCCACTTTCGGCTATTTTGCTTGGAAAAAGCGCTTCAAATATCATCATTGATGATAAAGACAAGATTCTTGCTGCCATTAACGGTTACCCACTCAGTGCCACAGAACTGGATTTTAAGCAGGTAGAAAAACTTGCCAGAGTCGGAATTCGAGACATCAAGGCCCTCCTTGCCGTACCAATACAAGATCTGGCAAGACGGTTTGATATCGATTTAGTTAACTACGTAGGCCTGCTCTTAGGACAATTTAAGCACCCTGTGAACTTCTATCACCCACCAGAAGCCTTTTGTAGCCACCTAGAATTGCTGTATGAAATTGAGAATGTGCAATGGCTTGAAAAGCCTTTGTCACGGCTGCTAAATCGCTTAGAGCAATTTTTAACGCTGCGAAATCAGGTTGCCTTTGAGCTTGAACTGATACTGACTCAGCGAGATAACATTAAAAATAGTCTGCATTTTACTTCAGCACAGGGAGAATATGCTTGTGCAAAATGGGCGAAGCTTTGTCAGCTCACTCTAGAATCAGTACAGCTCTCACAACCGGTATTAGAGATGACCCTAAAAGTGATTCGTGCTGGTGAAACGAATCCAAACATGAGCGATATTTTTGACGGTGAAAAAGGTCAGACAAACGCTCTTGAGCTGATCTCGCTGCTACAGGCGAAGCTGGGGCAATCACAAGTCCATAAACCTAGACTCAGTGATGACCCACGTCCAGAAAAGCGCTGCCAATACGTCTCGGCTACAGAAGCTACCGTGCCTATATTACGTAAAGCAGAACTGCGTCCTAGTCTACTGCTTCCAACACCAGAGCCTTTATGTGAAATGGTCTCGCTTATCCACGGCCCTGAAAGAATAGTCACAGGATGGTGGGATAACCACCCCATCACCCGTGACTACTTTATTGCTCACAGCGAACAAGGCCGATGGTTATGGGTATTTCGCAACCAAGATAGACAGTGGTTTTTGCATGGTCAGTTTAGTTAAAACTCCAGCTTTTTTAATGCCACTTTTTTATTAAAATCCTATGGTTATAAGAGTAATGATATGGCTTACGCTGAACTATTTTGCCAGAGCAATTTTTCATTTCTTACCGGTGCTTCCCATGCTGAAGAGCTTATCCAGCACGCGGATTTTCTGCGCTATCAGGCTCTGGCGATTACCGATGAGTGCTCGGTTGCAGGCGTAGTAAGAGCCCATACCGCGATTAAAGAACGCAAGCTCGGAATCAAGCAGATCATTGGTAGCATGTTTTGGCTCAATCAAGAATGCCAAGTAGTGCTGCTGTGTCCAAACCGTCAAGCATACGCAGAGCTATGTCGTATCATCACCAATGCTCGAAGGCGCAGTGAAAAAGGCAGCTATCAGCTTTCCGAATGGGACTTGATGTCTGCTAAACATTGCTTTGTTCTTTGGCTTCCTGCTGATGAAGACAAAAATGCCTATTGGGGAAACTGGCTCAAGCAATATCATCAAGATCGGTTATGGCTAGCGGTACAACGCCATCTAGGGGCTAACGACCATCAATATGTTGCGCACTGTCAAGAACTGGCTCGACAATTAAGTTTACCCATCACCGCTTGTGGTGGTGTGTTAATGCACACGGCAACACGCTTGCCACTGCAACATGTCCTAACGGCTATCAAATATAACCAGAGTGTCGAAAACATTCAGGCTCATCTTATTTGCAACACTGAACGAGCCTTGCGTAGCAAAACAAAGCTCGCCAAAATATTTCCAAATGAGTGGTTAGAAGAGAGTGTGCGAATTGCGCAGCAATGCCATTTCAAACTGAGTGATCTGCAATACGAATATCCGAGTGAATTAATCCCCAATGGAGTGAAACCGATGGAACATCTGCGTCTGTTGGTTGAAAAAGGCAAACAATTTCGCTTTCCAGAAGGCATACCTCCTGACATTCAAACCACCATAGATAAAGAGCTTACGCTGATTGAAGAACTTAACTATCCGTTCTATTTTCTTACTATTCACGACATCGTCATGTTCGCTAAAAGCAGAGGTATTCTCTATCAGGGGCGAGGCTCGGCAGCAAACTCGATAGTCTGTTACTGCCTAGAAATTACCGCCGTAGATCCTCGTCAGGTGGCGGTGCTATTTGAACGTTTTATTAGTAAAGAGCGCCAAGAGCCGCCAGATATTGATGTCGATTTTGAACACGAGAGGCGTGAAGAAGTCATTCAATATCTGTATCAGAAATACGGCAGAGAGCGAGCAGCATTAGCGGCGACTGTCATCACTTATCGTTTCAAAAGCGCTATTCGAGACGTAGGCAAAGCGTTAGGTATTCACGAAGCCCAACTCGATTTTTTTATTAAGAATATTAATCGCAGAGACAGCAATCTTGGCTGGCAAGCTCAGATCATTGAACTTGGATTGCAGCCACAATCACATAAAGGACAACTGTTTATCGAATTAGTCAACGAGCTCCTGTCATTTCCACGCCATCTCTCACAGCATGTGGGCGGTTTTGTTATTTCCGCGGGTCCATTATACGAACTTATCGCGGTAGAAAACGCGGCTATGCCTGAACGGACCATTATCCAGTGGGATAAAGATGATTTGGAGAGCCTGGGGCTAATGAAAGTCGATGTATTGGCGTTAGGTATGTTAACCGCCATTCGCAAATGCTTCGCTATGATTGAGCATCACCATCAACGAAAACTCAGTATTGCCGACATTACACGTTTAAAAGACGACGACAACGTCTATGGGATGATACAACGCGCAGATACTGTCGGCGTGTTTCAAATAGAATCTCGAGCCCAAATGAGTATGTTACCGCGCTTAAAGCCTCGCACTTATTATGATCTGGTCATCCAAATTGCCATTGTCCGTCCCGGTCCTATTCAGGGAGATATGGTTCACCCATTCCTTAAACGTCGTAGTGGCATTGAAGAGACGACTTACCCATCTCAAGAGGTGAAAGCGGTTTTGGAACGGACAATGGGTGTTCCTATCTTTCAAGAACAAGTGATTAAAATTGCGATGGTTGCAGCAGGCTTTAGTGGCGGCGAAGCCGATCAGCTTCGCCGCGCGATGGCGTCATGGAAAAAGAGCGGAGAGTTGGATAAATTTAGACCCAAACTGATTGAGGGCATGCTGGCTCGTGGTTATGAGAAAGCATTTGCAGAACGTATCTACGAGCAGATCTGTGGTTTTGGTGAATACGGTTTTCCCGAGAGTCATTCCGCATCCTTTGCAGTTCTGGCTTATTGCTCTGCGTGGCTAAAATACTACTACCCAGAGGCATTTTATACCTCGTTACTCAATAGTTTACCTATGGGATTTTATAGCCCATCACAACTCATTCAGGATGCTCAACGCCATGGCATCATTGTTTTACCAGTGTGTGTGAATCAGTCAAATATTGAGCATCAAGTGGTATGCCACCAGCAAGGTTATGCAATTCAACTCGGACTACGACTGGTGAAAGGGTTAAGCAACTCAGGAAGCGAGCAACTACTGCGAGCTCGCCCTACTTGTGGGTTTCAACATGTTAACCAGCTAAAAAATGCAGGAATTAACCAGAAAGATATGGAATCATTGGCCTCTGCCAATGCCTTGCATCGTTTAACCAATAACCGCTACGACACCCGTTGGGCTATCATGGACTCTCTTTCTGATCTCCCCCTGTTTGAAGACTATCAGGAAGAAGAACATCGGATTCAAACCCCACCCTCTGCGATGGAAGATCTGATTGAAGATTATGCATCGTTAGGATTGTCCCTCAACCAGCATCCGATAACCTTATTAGACAAAGCCGGAATACTTGGAAAGTTCACGCGCCAAAAAGATCTTATCAACCTTCCCCATAAGTCGCTCGTCACCGTCGCCGGAATTGTTACCGGACGTCAAGCTCCGGGCACGGCGGCTGGCGTTACGTTTTTCACCTTAGAAGATGATACTGGAAATATTAATACCGTAGTTTGGCAAGCCACAGCCAGAGCTCAGAAAAGTGCTTATATCAGTGCCAAGGTTTTGATGGTAAAAGGGATTGTCGAGAAAGAAGATAATGTGGTGCATGTCATCGCAGGAAAGCTCGTGGATATCACCGAACATTTAACACAGCTCCAAAGCCGCTCCCGAGATTTTCATTGAACAGGTGATTGTCAGCTAATCTCACCATAACAATAATCTGCCATCTGAAATAACTCAACGTGTCCAATTTATATGGAACAAACTAGGCACTGAGTCAAAGTACTCTAGTAAAAAACCATTTATAACACTATATTATGATAGTAATTTGTCATTCAACCATGCAATTTAACATAGTAAAAAATCACAATTAGTGTAAAAACACCCTAATATTTTATCTGTTATTTTTATTAACCATCAGATATTTTATTGTAAAACATAAAGATACATAACAACTCAAAGATTGAAATGTGAGTGTAACGTGAAAAGAATGATAATGAATCATTTGGTCGAATGGGCTAATAGAATCAATCGAAAACCGTTAGTTCTTCGAGGAGCTCGTCAAGTCGGTAAAACCACTGTCGTACGGATGCTCGCCAGAGAGCTTGGTCTTACACTTGTGGAGATAAACCTAGAAGATGACCATAGCTTTGAGTCGATGTTAAAGGATAGATCTAAGGCTCGTGATATCCTTGAATTAATCTTGCTAGAACGCGGCATCTCTGAACTACCTGAAAATGTAATTTTCTTTTTCGACGAAGCTCAGGAGTCAGTAGATTTATATCCATATCTTCGCTATTTCTACGAGTTAGCACCCGAATACAAGATTATTGCAGCAGGAAGCCTATTTGAGTTGGAGATTTATCGCTCTGAACGGGCGCAGGGACCAACTGGCCGAGTTGAGTACGCATATCTTGAGCCGATGACATTTAGTGAATTCCTAGAGGCTGCAAATCCTGTTGCGTACAACAAGTATCAGCAGATCGGCTTTGATGAACCACTTCCCGAATCTCTTCACTCCGTATATTCAAAATTGTTTAAGGAGTATCTCGTTTCTGGAGGTTTACCAGAAGTGGTTCAAGCCGCTGTTAATAAAGAAGGTCCAAGAAGAATTGATCAAATTAAGTCCGACATATTGAGAGGTTACATTGAGGATCTGCCTAAATATTCGGAATTTGCAGGGGTGAAGTTCAACCCTAAGTTACTAGAGCGAGTGATGAGGTCAGTTTATGGCAAGCCGAGTAATTCACTTTCATACAACAAAATTGCAGAAGGGTTTCGGGCTGAGGTCGTAAGGCAACATATAGATGTTTTGAGTGATGCTAAGATAATACGTATGAGCCTTCACTCTGGTGAAAATACACCACCACTATCCACAGCTGTAAATCCAAAATCGTATAAACTTTTTGGGCTCGATATTGGTTTATGTTATACCTTCATGGGTGTTCCATTATCTCAAGTTTATTCATCTGAAGATATAAATGCTGACTGCAACGGAGAAATCGCAGAGCAGTATATTGCTCAATCGATACAGGCGAACTCGTTGCCATATAAAACAGCTTCGCTGCACCACTGGGAAAATCCATCACGAACAGGTAAAGCGGAAGTTGATTTTCTAATTGAAAGAAATGGCATGATTATTCCTATTGAATGTAAGTCTGGCAAATCTGGAAAGATGAAATCACTCAGAGTAATGCTTGAGTCTAAGAAGTACCCACAGGCTGTAAGAGTCTACTCCGAGAATGTTGCATTTGAAGATATTAGTATTGAACCCAGAAACAAAGCTGGCGATATAGACGAAAGCCGAGTATATACTTGTCGCTTACTAAGCATTCCTCACTATCTTATCGATAGATATTTAACAATTGAAACGGAGTAATCAGGCAAGTAAAAGCAGATGAGATGTCACAAAGCTTCATATCAGCATTTAAAGTTTTAAGCTATCGATTTTAGGTATTAAAAAGGATCTGAAATTTTTCCAGATCCTCATACCCTATCAGCCTATGATATTCAGCGCCTTATATGATTATAATACTTCTCTTAGCCTTTCCTGAGCGACCTGCACTAACAAATCAGGCTGGAACTTAGAGATGAATCGATTACAACC